>JAEUGY010000019.1 GCA_016794625.1 Opitutaceae bacterium | reverse complement strand
TCATCGTCCCTCCACGCCTCCCTCAGTTTCTTAACTGGGGAGACCCAAACCCGGGCGAACCGACGCCACAGGGGGTGGGTCAATTTTATCTGCTCGCAGGTGGGTCAAAATTAACTGCTCGATCACATCGGATTCTGCGTTGAGTCGGGCGGTCTGCTTTCTCGGGTTTTTGTCGCTCGCATTTGCGGTGGGGGCCGGCAGGGCAACTATCAAGCTTACGATCAGCGGCTCTGCGTAGCACTCACTGTTAAGCTTCCAGCCCACGTATGGCCCTCACGGTTTCGAACGAGTTAAGCCACCGGGACGGCGGCACTCCCGAGAGCGCATTCGGTCAACTCGGGCAATGAGCTCGTCAATTGAGCAAAATCGCACAGGACCCACTGCAGAACTGGCAGACACTTCGCGGTGGCGGCCGTCACCCGGACGTCTTTTAACCGGATGACCTCCGTGTGACCCTTACCTATGCGCCGGTGCACTTCCGATCGACCTATTTCACATTTATCACGGGGGTCGGATACTTGATCGACGGTGGAAGTAGCGTCATTTCGAAAGGAAGATTCACTGCTTTCCATTTTTGATGGTGGTACCACCACATAACTTGATGTGTCGTTTGCCCACCCTCGCCGACTTCCAATATGAGCATAACAGCGGACTCAAAATTGCCAAATGGAACGATTCTGATTTTCCGGCGCACTTCAATACTCTCAGCCTTCCAGCCCTCACCAAGAAAAGTACCGATCTTCTTACCTTTCAGCCAATTGACTATATCAACGCCGCAACTTCGACCCACTGCTTCTGAATCACCTCGTATGCACGCGTTCTTGAAATCCGCCCACACAGAATCAAAGTCATCTAATTCTTTCGCGCAAACCGACGGTACAAAAACAGAAACACAAATAATTATTATATAAATCATAAGAACTACATCCCGAATTGTGATCGAATCGATTTAGGTTCCGCCTGAGAGCGCGCAAGCGCATCAAGCTGGCTTGAGTTCATCGCCATTAACTCAGCTCTGGTGTATCTTTTCCTATTCGTGCATTGATAAATGAAATAGACTCGCCTCCTTATTGTCGCGCTTAAATATGTGGGGAGAGGGGATATAAATTTCCCGCTGCCAATTTTCGTCCCTTCATGTCCAGTCACTGCATCGGGCTCCACCTCGAGTCCTTTGGCGGAAACAACAAACCCTACCCTCTCGAAACACTTTACGTTGCCATAGTGCTTCGTCATAGATGACGAGACCAATGGCCAACGGTCAATTCGATTGGCATTAAGTATTGTATCTAAGGAGCTCTTAACTTCCGTAACCGCGTTTAATATATCAATCACCTCCAACGGACCCAAGTCCTTAAGATTTTCATATAATTCCCGAAACACGAGGCTGATCTTCACGGAATCAGCAATCGAGAGCTTCCTAACTTCGATTGAATCCCATATCAATGGAAGTTCTTCGAGGCCTAACAGATCTATCTTATTCAGGGCACTGTTTCCGACCATCCAGTAAAGATTCAACCCACCACGTTCCCCAATCGGATCCCTGCTTGGCCAACGGCCGGTCTGAGGGTTGTAATATCTGAAGCCGTAGTAGTAAAAACTACTCGCACTATCCCAATACTTCGAGCTGAACCGATGGCCAAATCTCCCGAGATTCGACCCAGTAGAGGCGGAAAGCTCTCCAAACGCATCGTACTCAAAATGAGCTTCGATTCCGCCGGTGGAGCTAATATATTCGCTGACGTTACCGTTGCCGTCGTAGGTTGCGAAGAAAGTGGCCGTGGAGGGCGTGGCGGTCGTGACGGCGAGCAGTCCCCCTACCCCGCCGGCTCCTTGATGAGTCTGACTGAGGTCGAGCCCCCAGGTGTAGGCGCAGATGCGGGCGAAGCCGCTCGTTGCGAATTCCCCCACCAGGTTCCAGCCCTCGTAAATGAACTTTCGATCCTCCAGCACCGTCCAGGCGGATGATACGTAGGAGCTCTCGATTTTCCGGATACGCCGGGATTGGTAGTCGTACGTGAACTCCAGCTTTTTTGACCCGTTCACCGGGCTCGTGGCGTAATCCCGGGCCAGGGCGAGGCGGTTTTCGGCGTCCCATTCGTAGTACCAACCTGTACCCGACTGAGTCTGGTTGCCGTCGAGGTCATGGACGGGCGAGGTGGAGGGGTTGGTGAGGGCGGTGTATTGGTTGAGGGCGTTGCTCGTGTAGCCGCGGACGGAGGAGGTTCCTGACTGGCTGGTGAGACGGTTGCCGATCGCGTCGTAGGAGAACTGGCGGGCGAGGGCGACGGTTTCTGGGTCGGAGGCTCCGTCTGGATTGGTTCCAGTGTAGTTCCGGGTGAGGGTGACCTCGTTGCGGTCGTTGTAGGCGAAGCGGTCGTACACGCCGGCGGAAAAGGCGGTTCCTTCCTTCACCCGGTCTTTGCGGCGGGCGATGCCATCGGAGCGGTAGCCGTAGCGGGAGATTGTGGTGGTACCGATTTGGTTCAGCACCTCGGTGCGGACGTCCCGGTTGGGTTCGTAGGCGTAGGTGGTTGCAACCTGGGGGCCGGTCAGGCTGGAGAGGAGTTCGCTATTGGTGACGTAGCCGTAGGAGAATGAACCTGCGCCGGAGTTCACGCCGGAGAGGCGACCTGACGTGTCAAAGGCGAGCGTCACGTCCAGATCCTGCCCGGGGAGGCCGCTGGTGCCAAGCTTGTAGCCGCCGGAGCGGCCGGGCACCAAGCCTACTCCGCTTCCCTGATAGACATGCGTCAGAATTCGCGAGCCGAAATAAGCGGAAGCTAACGTCTCGGTCGTGGGTTGAAGCGTGGTAGCGTTATAGGCGAAGGTGCGCGTGCCGGAGACATCGGTCACGGTGGCTACCCGCCCCAACCGGTCATAGGTGGACGTCACGTCAGGGGTCGAATCCGAGTAGTTGACCGAGGTCAATTCGCCGGTGTTCGCGTCGTAACCATACTCCGTTGCCACCCGGACGCTCGACACCGTTCTAGTCCAAATCCTCCGAAACAGCCGGTTCGCTTGACTATACTCATAATCCGTTCCGCTACCGGTGGAGTACTGTTTTCTCGTCAAGAGTCCCGTTGCACCATCGTACACCCAACTTGTGATGTCTGCTCCCGATAGGGACGGCCACGATACGGCGTTCAGGTTTGCAGAACCGGTGTCCCTCCAGGTCGACAAGGATGCCATCGCTCCAAATGAGTCATAGGTGTAGCTGATCGGATACTCGGACGTACCCCAGGTGTAGACCAGACGATCCAATAGGTCATACGCGTACCGAGACGTTTGTCCGACCGCATTTGCCTTGCTCCGAAGTTTTCCTGCACCGCTGACTCCGTTCGGATAGTACTCAAAGCTGGTGGTATGGCCCGCAGCATCTGTCTCCGATGCAACCTGATTTTTTCCGGGAAAATAAGTCATCTTCGAGGTGGAGCCGTGACGAGGATCCTTTCTCGATACCATCCGGCCGACTGGGTCATACCCCATCACGTTTTCGGCGGCTACGCCGGTCGAGTTCATCGCGACCAGCAGGCCGTTGTAGGTCTTTCGTGTCGCAACCACGGTCGAACCGGGTCGGGACGAGGAGTCCGTCACCACCTTTGCGGCATAGTCCACGTTTCGAGTGCCGGTGGACTGATTGCCATGAATATCGATGCTGACAGTCTCCGAAGCCAAGGTCCCACTCAGCCCATCCAATCTCTGGCGCGTCTCTCCAACAATGACCGCCGTTGCGGAACTTGTGGTCGGATAGACAACCTGTTTGGTGGTGCGCCACCACGATCCGGAGATGAATTCAAAGTTTCTTTGGGTTTCAGAAATCCGGTCGGACGAGGCAAGATCGAGGGTGCCATTCCCGTTGATGTCTTGTCCCGCGCGGTGCACGTTCCCCATGACATCGTAGGTGTAGAGCTGATCGGATTCGATTGCCGTTTCCGTGCCGGTTCCTGCGGCCACGTGCACCGTGCGATTTCGAATCGTGCGGCCCAAGGTGTCATAGAAAAACGACACCCGAAGGGTACCGCCGCCGAACGCAGGGCGCTCGGTTGCAACGGTACGGCCCGCCAGATCCACCGTGGTCTTTTCCCATCGCACGCCTGTGGCAGAGAGGGTCCTCGTTTCACTCCATTGGCTTCCATCGCTATTCACCCCATAGAGAAAGTAGCGGGAGATTGTTCCGCTTCCGGTGAGGGACTCGGGCCGCCCATCTTTCATGGACTCGGAGATCTCGGTCCCCAAGTCAGGATCGGTGCGGGTGGTGCGACGCCCACCCAAGGCATAGTGGAAGGACGTTTCGAGCCCGTTCTCGTCGCGGGAGAGCGACATGCGACCAATGGAGTCTTTGCGGATGAAACTCTCCAAGGTGATGCTTCCAGAGGTGGTCGTTGTGAGGACTTCCCCATCACACCCACAATCGGTTGAACCGAGAGCCCGGGTAAGCAGGGTGGATACGCTGGGCTGTTCGGAATAGGCACCGAAAGAAGGCACGCCCATCTTTGTACTCATCACCTGCCGCCCGAGTTGATCGTACGTGTACCGTGTTTCCACGCCGTCTTCCGTACGCTCTGAGACCAGGAACTCTGCATCGTAGGTTCGCTCCGCTGTCTGCCGTCCATTCAGGAAGTCGGCGGTAGTGCGATCGAGTTCCGATACCGTGAACGTATGCAGCTCCGCGGCTACCCAGTTCCCTGCGGCGCGGACAAAGTTTCTCAAAATCACCAGATTCCCGCGGATATCGAAGACGCGCTCGGTACGTTCGGAAAGCCCATCAATTCCCGCGGGGTTTGCAGGGGTCGCCATCACTTCACTTTGCGAGTAGGCCTCCGCGGGAACTGCCAGGTTTTCAGTGTAGGTGTAGGATGTTCGTGTCCCATCCTCCCTGTCCTCAAAGAGCAGACGCCCAGCCGAAACGGCGCTGTAATCCGGCTTGGTGGTGTCCGAGGTTCCGAAGACGCGGACAATTCGAAGATTCGAGGAGCTCGCGTAGTTCGCCGTGTTCACGGTCGCGCGTTCCGTGATTTCATTCAGACGGCCATTGGCGTCCACTTTTCGGACATAAAAATCCCGTTTGGTGACAATCGAAGGATCGCCGTCCACCTGAATGACCGATTCGGTGGTGGTTCTCGCCCTTTGGTCGGTCGTTTCCACCACATCGGCCGGGTCGAGTGAGGTGTAGTCGTATTGGACGATTCGTCGGGCACTGGTCGTGCCTGCGGCATAGTCGGAATTCTTCCAAGGCATGGAGTGCGTGAGCACCCGTCCGTGGTTGTCGTAGGTGAAGGACTCCCACGACCCGTCGGGCCGGACGGTGTACTGCAATCTCCCATATCCGGGGGCGCCGGGGGTCTGATAGCCGTAGTTCCATGTGGTCAGAAGGTTGAGGGAATTCGGTTCCACCGTCTCGGAGATCTTCTCTCGTCCCCAGGGAAGATTCTCCTGCCAAACTTCAACTTTCGTTGAAATCAGGCGGTTCTCCCCATCGCGCAAGGTCGTCGTATAGGTCGTTTGTCCGGCGGCCGGACCTGGATTGCTCGATTTCGTCTCGCGCCTCAGGTCGCTCCCTCCGCCTTGGAGAAGGGACCACGATTTCAAGGTGTCGTTGTAGTCGAAAATCGCGATGCGCTGCCGCGTGCCGTAAGTGTCGGTGATTTTGAGGCGATCGTAGCGCTTGATGGCCGCATTGGGGTTCTCGAAGAAGATCGTGCGGTAGGAGGGGCCGGTGGTGGTGTAGATGCCCTTGGCTGCGTCAAAGGCCCCAACGGCCGACGGAGTGTAGAATCGCAACTCAAACCCGTTCTCCCCTTTGGAGATGAAGTCAACGAGCCCTTGTACGGCCTTGATTTGCCGCAGGCTCTCGTCGACTCGAATCACCCGCAGAGCGAGTGATTCCGGCAGTGCGGAAAGGAGCGTGATTCGTCCGTTCGCTGCCACATAGCGCACCGCTCGCTTGGTTGTGGTGTCGAGCTCCAGCATGCCTCCGTCTTCATCGATCACGCGAACAAAGGCAGGAGCAACGGAAGCGCTCGCGGTCAGGAGTGCCCTCGAACTGTCCAGCAAAGCAACCCGTTGTTTGCTGGCCACGCGGGATTCAACGGGCGAACCGATTTGAGTACCCTGCGGTATCACGAACTTGGTCGGTGATCCGTTGTCGGTAAAGATGCCCAACTCCACATTGCCCGGCTTAGAAATCGTGCCCAGCTCCCAGGCAAGCGGATGCAAGTAGAACATGACTGCGGGAGTGAACACCGCCGGCGAAGCTTCCATTTCGCGGCAGTAGAGCGTGCCACTTTCCAACCCTGGCTCCATGGGGAGCCCTCCGAAGGGAATCTGATAGCGAAGCGACTTCAGCCGTACACCGCCTTCACACGTCTCTTCCTTTGGTGGAGGAGGTGGTGGCTTCGGATCCGGACTACCGGGCAAGTTGATTGCCGATAGCCTAAGCCAACCTGCAACGTTAGCGATCAGAACAAGCGCAAAGATTCGGAAGGTTTGACGCATTTTGAACCTTAAAACTGATAGTAGCTTGATCCCGTGCTGATCTCTACAGTGTGACAGGTGGTTCCTCCCAACCCGGCATAGAAGTAATAGGAGAAACGCCCCATGGAGTCGAAATCGCTGGCGGTGATGGTCATGCTGGTGCGCCCATTGAGAAACACCACACCACCCAGGCTCGTGAGGTGGATTGCCAAGTCAGACGGGATGGTGCCTTCGATGCTGATCGGTGACCGATAGAGGATGGTCCCATCTGGGAATCGATGCACCGCTTTTACTGCGGAGGTTTCCTCCCAATAGAATCGAATGAGGTCTATCCCAATCGCATCCACGATCGGGCCAGTCGGGCCGCCGAGACGCGCAATCATTCTTGCGGGACCCGTGCAATCCACCGCGAGGTACCGTGGGAACTTTTGGACCTCTTCACGGATGACAAGACTTGGATCGCTTTCGATTGTGGCTTCAGCTGGAACACCGAGGAGGGGCATACCGATCCCGCTCCTAAATCCGGAGACAAGCGTGGGTGCGGGTTCGAGTGTGGTGTGTCGAACCACGATGGTTGCGGCGAGTTCAGCGGTTCCACCGACCGGTTTCACAAGGATCTTGTGCTCACCGGTGATGAAGAAATCGATTTGGAGATTTTGGCTGGAAGCCACGCCCGTGGTCGTGGAAGCACCGCCCGGTCGCTCCACGGTGATTTCGTAGTTCACGGTTGGGGCCGCGACATCGTACATCTTAACCAAGAGAGCCGCGTCTTTCCGGATCACCATGCTCGTGCCCATGGAGTCCTTGAGGTTCATCGCCGCCCAGGTGATCTGTTTGCTCGCTGTTCGCAGACCACCCGCTTCCACGGCGGTAACGACGGTGGGAGCGAGGGCGTTGAGAGTGACGTCACCAAAGAACTGGCGAGCGAGTCCATGACGCGCTCGTGTTGAAGTGATGCTGGAAAGCGGGGCTGTTTGATGCTGGGCCTCCAGCGTGACGAACGCGGGGTGCGCGGAATTGCCCTCCACGGTGAAGGGTGACACGTGAGAAATCGCCGGAACCGAATCGAACACAAACGTGCTTGAAAGGTAGGGATCGATCCAATCTGGCCGTCCGTCGCTGTTCGCATCGGTGGTGTCCGGTTGTACCAAGGCCACCGAAACTACCTGGAGGAAGGAGCCGCTTCGTCCATTGTGCCAGACGAGCTTGAGGGTGTGGGGGCCGGCCGCAATCCAGGGCAATTGCACGCGGCCGCTGGCTGAGGTGGTTCCGCTCGCACGGATGCGCAGATTCCCGACCATGGTTCCGTCGAGCACGACATCGATATCGAACTCCCGTTGCGGATTGATCGCCACTCCATCCTTGACCGTGACATCAAAGGCATAGAGCCCGGAAGTCGGTGCAGTCAGGGAGTAGCTCAGCGTACCGCGGACGCTTTGGGCGAGGAATCCCTCGGGGGTACTTACCCAATCCCCGCTCGAATCCACAATCGCGGTGCCCGGTTGGGTGCTGACTACACTAGGTAGAGAGGGGGTGCGGGCAATCGCCACATTGCTGAAAGCGGTTTCCCCCGCCAGACCCCAGTACTTCACCCGATAGCGGTACTCCGTGTTGCTGGAGAGCCCCGTATCAATGTGGGTCGAGGCGTTTTCAAGGGTGACCAAACTGGAGAATGCGCCGGCTCCGATGCTGCGCTCAATCGTGGCAAGGGCGTAGTTACCCAAGGGTACGTCGGTCCATTGGAGTGCAATCTCGGTGGACGAGCGTACGGTCGTGGTGAGAACCGGAGTCTTCAGAATCTGCACCGAAGCGGGAGCAAACTTCTTTGCGAGATAGCTCGATACGGAGTCACGCTCCGATTGAGACAGCACCCGGTTGTAGACAAACACTTCGACCAGATCGCCGTTGAAGACGGTGTTGAGGTCGGTCAGCGATCCGCCGAGCTGCGGGTCAGTACGGAATGCGACGGCCGCTCCCGTTCTCGACCAATTGAGGAGCCCATTGACGCGTTCGGAGAGCAAACCGGCGCCAATCGACACCGATGCAATGTGGTACTCGGTGGAAAGCGGAGATCCGGGGTGCAGATTATCCTGGTTGGTACCGAAGTCCTCGTAGCGAGCCCCGGCCCAGTAGGAGGATCCCAGGGCGGAACCGAACGACCACAGGCGGTTGAATTTCGGTGCAGGAAGAGGACGAGCCTTGACGACCGCGATGATCTCTCCGGCGGTCGCTCCACCGAGCACGTTCGGCAGACTCAGGGAATCATCGATTCCGTCAAATCGCACGGCAGAATAGCCGTTCACCGCCGAGGCAACCGCCAGTGGGCGGCGCGTGCTCGTGGCTTGAGTGGCGTGATTGCCGTTCACGCTTTGGTCCACCCAGGACGTAACGGCACCGGGCACCAAGTCATCACTTCGCAACCAGAGTTTCAGTCCGGTGCTCACAAGGGCCGGAGTGCTTAGGGTCAATTCATCGCTCCACGGGGAGACGCCGGCATAACTGCGTGAGGACACACGGTAGGTGTAGCTCTGACCGTCGAGGACCGTGAGGTCGCGGTATGAGGTCGAATCGGTCACCTCGCCCACGACTTGATAGGCCCCGGCGCCTTGTTTGCGTTCAATGGTCGTAACCGCATGCAGGTTCGAGGGTGCCGTCCAGGTGAGCGTGACCCCACGATAATGCACCGTCGGAGCACTCAAGACGGGTTTGGGAGGCACGGATACTGACGGAATGCTGTACTTGACTGCAAAGTACGTTCCGACCGCTTCGCGCTCGGCAATGGTGAGCATCCGATCGTAGGACAGGAGCTCAATCATCTGTCCCTTGAAGTACCCTCCGTTGGGGCCCCCGGCACCGAGGTAACCCACGGCGGACACGAAGGTATTGGCGGCGTCCTGGAGATGAACCAGTCCATTGAGTCGAAGGCTCCAGTGGGAGGAAGCTGCCGCGACATTGTGCAGGTAGTAGTTGGTGACGGGCACCTGCACCGGAGCCGACAAACGATTGGCGGTGGATCCGAAGCTGTCTCGGAGGCGCTGGGTGGTCACGCCGCCGCCTTCATTGTACATTGACTCATAGTACATCGTGTGGGTCGGATTCAACTTCCACGCTGTCGGTCCAGGGTTCACGGCTCCTGGGACATCAAACTTCATCAGGGCAAAGAGTTCTCCCGCAGAGGCGTCGCGTAGGTATTCAGGGAGCACCAACACTTGTCCTCCCGCAAAGCCCAGTGCGGGATACCCACCCAGTTGATTGGAGAGGAGCGCGGGAACTTTCGGCAGAGTGGACTGCACCGCATGATTCGCGGAACCCGACTGGTCGGTCCAACGCGATCCCATTCCGGTTTGATCAATGCCGGACGTTGATCTCAGCCACAACCTCCGGCCGGTGTCTGGAATCACCGGCAGCTGGGTCGAAATCGTTGCCGTGCTCACGGTGCTGTAGGCACTCGTACCCAGGTAGTTCCGTACCTTGACCCGATAGCCATAGTTGACTCCGGCTGAGACGGAGGTGTCGGTCCAGGATTGGGCATTTTCAACTTCGGCCACGGGAACGAACGTTCCCCCATTGGTTTGCCGCTCGACTGTTGCGATCGCGAGGGCGCCTTGGGTCCAACGGACGTCCACCGAGCTTGCACTTGCCACCGCTGCTTCAACGGTGGGCAGACTGGGGGCGGTGATTCCGGGGAGCGCGTACCGGGAGGCAAGGTAGTTCCCGATGCTCTCGCGTTCTGAAGCGGAGAGGACGCGATTGAAGACCATGACTTCCGCGATGTCTCCCTTGAAAATCCATCCCAGTTGAGGGGTTGGGGAGAAGGCGGTCGTGACGCCAGTTCGCGACCAAGTCACGACGCCGTTGTGGCGCTCGGTGGTGGTGCCTCCACCAATCGAAACACCCAGAATATGGAAGTCGTTGGCGGCAACGCTGGCGGCATGCATGTCGCTGTCCGAAGTTCCGAACGATTCAATCTTGTTCGAATTGTAGTAGGCGGTGCCATAGGCATTGGTCCCGAAGTGCCACAGGGTGTTCAGGGTATTGGCGGGAACGCTCTGTTTCTTGACGACTGCCAGGATTTCTCCGGCATTGGCGCCGCTGAGGAGGTTGGGCAAGGGATAGAAGTCGTCCGTTCCGTCAAAACGAATGACGGGCTTGCCGTTCAACACATTGGATACCGACAGGGGTTGAGACGTTCCACTCCCTTGATTGGCGTGGTGGCCCAGTCCGCTCTGGTCCTTCCAGGTGGCGACGGCGCCTGTCGCCGTGGTGTCCGCACGCAGCCAGAGTCGGAGCCCGGACAGTGCGGCGGGTGGCCCGTCGAGGTTTGTCAGGACGACAAGCGCGGTGCTGGCAGCCGAGGTGTTTCCCGCGGCATCGCGTGCCCGGATGGTAAAGCTGTAGGAGGTATTGGCCAGCAGCCCGGTGATGGCGTGGGTTGTGGAGGTTGCGGAAGTGAGGAGGACGCCATCCTTGTAGATGTCGTAGCCACTCACGCCCACGTTGTCGGTGGAGCCGGTCCAGGAGAGATTCAGCGAAGTTCGAGTGACTGAGGAGGCAGCCAGTGCAGATGGAACAGAAGGGGCCACGGAGTCTCCCGTGGTG
Source organism: Opitutaceae bacterium (assembly GCA_016794625.1). GTDB lineage: Bacteria > Verrucomicrobiota > Verrucomicrobiia > Opitutales > Opitutaceae > UBA6669. Next base: position 31,363 of record JAEUGY010000019.1, on the reverse strand, counting down.
GAAACGCCCAAAGCGGTGCTGGCGGTGGAAAGGTTCTGCGATGTGTCCTTGGCCTTGACCGTCATGCTGTAGGCGGTTCCAGGGACGAGTCCCGACAGGCTCAGTGAGAGCGATGCCGTCTGGCCTACCAGGGTGCCATCCCGGTAGACTTCGTACCCTGCCACCGCGACATTGTCGCTGGAGGCTGACCAGGAGAGTGTGAAGGACGTCAGAGTGATGGATGAAGAGGCAAGCCCGCCCGGAACGCTTGGAGGGGTGGTGTCGGAGGTCGTGGTGACGAGCTTTGCCGCACTACTGGCAGAGACGTTGTTCGCGGCGTCGCGGGCCTTCACCGTCATGGAGTAAGCCGTCCCGGTCGCGAGCCCGGTGATGGGCAGGGTGAGGTTGGTGGTGGTGCCGATCGAAGCCCCATCCCGGAAGACTTCGTACCCCGTCACGGCGACATTGTCGGTCGCCGCCGTCCAGCTGAGGATGAACGAGCTTGGGCCGATGGCGGATTCGAGCAAACCGGTCGGGGCACTCGGTGCGGTGGTATCGCCCGTGGTGGTCACCACGAGGGGGGAGCTCAGGGAGGAGAGATTCCGGGCACTGTCCCTTGCGCGAACGGTCATTGAATAGCCGGTCGAAGGGCTGAGACCGGAAATGGCTAGGGACGGGGTGGTCGCGACTCCGTAGGGGATCCCATCCTTGAGTACTTCGTAGTCCAGGACCGAGACATTGTCCGTGGATGCGTTCCAGGAGAGGGTGAAGGAGGAGGCTCCGATGGCGGATGCCGCCAGTCCCGTGGGGGTCGAAGGGACCACCGCATCAACCCCTGAGTACCTTGAGGTCAGATAGAGGTGGGCGGCGTCGCGTTCCGAGGGAGAGAGGACGCGATCGTAGACTAGAAGTTCGACGATGTCGCCCTTGAAGCCCGCGCCCAGGGTGGGATCACTGCGGAACGAGACGGCTGCACCGGACCGCTGCCAATGCACCGCACCATTCAATCGCACGATCAAGTCACCCGTGGCTGACAGGGAGGTGCTTTGGAGGTGATAGTCCTGGGAAATGGGAGAATCCGGATGGAAGTTCGTTTCGGTGGTTCCGAATCCTTCATAGCGATCTGAATTGTAGTAGCCGGTTCCCAGGCCGAAGTCCCACAGGGTATTGAAGGTGTTGAGGGGGACGGTTGCTTTCTTTACGAGGGCGATGATTTCTCCCGCGGTGGATCCCGCCATGACCGAGGGCAGGACGAGGCGATCATCGATGCCATCAAACCTGATGACGGGCTGGCCGCCCACCTGCGCGGCCACGAGCGTCGGACGCATTCCCGGGGTGGATTGAATCGCGTCATTGCCCAGGCCGCTTTGGTCCTGCCAGGCTGCGATCGGCCCCACGCCCCGGGTCCCGGCCGTTGAACGAAGCCAAAGTCGGCGCCCGGTCGAGGTGGGCGCTGCGACTGCGTCCGGTGTATTGATGGCCTCGTTACTGAACGAGGACGTTCCCGCATAGGTTCGAGTGCGGATTCGATAGGTGTAGGCCGTTCCAGCACTCGTGGTCAGGTCCGACCAGGCGGACGCATTCTCAATTTCTCCCACCACGGTAAAGGATCCCGCTCCCACTTTACGCTCGATAGTCGTGACGGTACCGGATGTTCCCGCGGGCGGATTCCACCAAAGATCCACGTGGTTGGCTGCCACTCCGGCGATCTGCAGTTGGGGAGCTGCGGGTACCAGGACATCGGTGAGGGCGTAGCGCTGGGTCAGGTAGGAACCGAGGGTTTCCCGTTCATTTGCGCTCAACACCCGGTCGAAGACCATGAGTTCGGCAATGTCCCCGGCAAAGGCCTGTCCAAGTATGGGGGCGTCGGAGAAGGCGATGGGAGCCCCGGTGCGCTGCCATATGATCAGGCCATTCAGGCGCTTGATGATGGAACCCGCAGCCGTGGAGGTGTTGTGCAGATGGTAGTTGTTCGAAACCGGACTATCGGGGTGAAAGTTGACGTCCGTGGTGCCAAAATCCTCGAGGGCGTCTGCGTTGTAGTAGCCGGTGCCGTAGCCCAAGCCAAAACTCCAGGGGAGACTGAACGAATTCGGAGGAACCGTGCCCTTGCGGAGAACGGCGTAGATCTCGCCTGCCTGGGTCCCCAACATGACGTTGGAGAGGTTGAGCCGGTCGTCCCCACCGTCAAAGCGCACCACGGTGTGTCCATTGATCTGAGACGCGACCGCACTCGGGCGGAACCCGGAGGTCGCCTGGGTCGCGTTCATGCCTTTGCCACTTTGGTCCACCCACTCTGTGATCGAGCCGGGCGCCAGAGTTGACCCCCGCAACCAAAGCCTGAGTCCCGGGAGGGAGGCGGGAACGCCGTCAATCAGCGTGGTGCAGACCACGGCCGAGCTGGCCAGGGACCGATTGCCGCTGGAGTCGATGGCCTTTACCGTAATCGCATAGCTGGTCCCGGAATTGAGCCCGGTGAGTTCAAATGAGGGAGTGGTTGCGGAACCCGCCAACGTTGCATCGCGGTAAACCTCATAACCGGTCACTGCGACATTGTCGGTCGATGCAGCCCAGGAGACCGTCGCGCCCACCCGGCTGATCGCGGACACGGCCACGGATGCAGGCGTGCTTGGCACCGTTGTATCCGCGGAGGTGGTCACTTCCACCAGTCCACTGGCGGCGGACCGGTTGCCTGCACTGTCGATGGCCACCACCGACATCCGATACGTTGCTCCCGGGACCAGGCCGGAAACGGCAATTGAATTCCCTGGGACCTGCTCCACGAGGTTTCCACCGGTGAGCACTTCGTAGCCGACGACTCCAACATTGTCGTTCGAGCTCGTCCACGACAGGCTGAAGGAGGTGCCTGAAATAGAGGCGGTCGAAAGGCCGGTGGGCGTGCTCGGAGGCACGATGTCCACCACGGGGCGAAGGTTGAACGGTGTACTGGGATTCGAGACGTTTCCTGCGGCGTCTCTTGCCCTGACGGTGATGACGTAGACCGAGCCGGGAGAAAGACCCGTGAAGGTTCTTGCGGGCGTGGCGGAGGTACCCAGCAAAACACCATCCTGGTAGACCTCGTAGCCCGTCACACCGACGTTGTCGGTGGAGGGGGACCAGCGAACGGTCGCTTCCGTGGAACCGACAAATGCCTCGGTCAGGGCCTGGGGTACACTCGGGGTGAGGGTATCCGCGGTTGTTGTTCCCGGGGTTGCGCTGCTCGGCGAGGAGACGTTTCCGGCGGCATCACGAGCCTTTACGGTCATGGAATACGAAGTCGAAGGGACGAGCCCTGCGATGACCAACGGTGAACCGGTGCTGGAGGCGTGGAATGACCCATCCTTGAAGACGTCATAGGCCACAACGCCGACGTTGTCGGTGGATGCGGTCCACGAGAGGGTGAAGGAGGACGCCGACTGGCTCGAAACTGCCAGGCCGCCCGGGGTCGACGGTGCCACCGAGTCGGAGGTGATGTAACGTCCGTTCAGATAGTCCTGAATCGCGGACCGTTCTGCACTCGAAAGCACCCGGTCATAGATCAGGATTTCGACCAGATCTCCGTTGAACCCTCCGCCCAGAGTCGGATCCGTCCGGAAGGTCACGGCGGCTCCGGTTCGCTGCCAGAGAATCGTGCCATTCAAGCGTACGGCCAGGTCTCCGTTCGCTGCGATGGAGACGTTGTGGATGTGGTAGTTGTTGGAAACCGAGGACCCGACATGGAAGTTGACCTCGTTGGTGCCGAAGTCCTCGTAGGCGTCGGCATTGTAGTAACCTGACCCGTATCCAAAGCCAAAACCCCAAAGGGTGTTGAAGGTATCGGCCGGCACGGTGCCTTTTTTGACAACTGCTAGGATCTCCCCGGAGGTCGCTCCCGCCATCACGTCGGGCAGAGGCAGCACATCGTCGATGCCGTCAAACCTTACGACGGGCAATCCGCCCAGCTGACCGGTGACGAGGGTTGGCCGGAAGTCCGGATTGTCCTGCACAATCGGGTTGTTCCTTCCGCTCTGGTCGCTCCACGAGGACAACGGGCCTGCGCCTTGGGTGCCCACGGTCGGACGCAACCAGAGTCGGAGTCCGCTTCCCGGTGGCGAGAGCAGGGAGGCCGAGGTGGTCACACTCAGCGCATTGCTGTAGGGTGAGACGCCGGTGTACGTGCGGAGACGGACCCGATAGGTGTAGGTGGTTCCGCTGACGAGCCCCGAGTCTGACCAACTCGACTGGTTGCTGAGCTGGGACACGAGAGCAAAGTCGCCCGAGCCTACTTTGCGCTCGATGAGTGCAGTCGTGGTCGCGGTGGTTACGAGTCCGGTCCAGGACAAGTCGACCCGATCGCCAGCCACCGGAGAAGCCGTGAGGACGGGGGCTGCGGGTACGGGAATACTGGAAATCGGGTACTTCGTGGCGAGGTAGGTTCCGATTTGCTCCCGTTCCGTCGGGGTCAGTCGTCGGGAGTAAATCAAGAGCTCTGCGATGTCGCCGTGGAAACCCCCACCGATGCTCGGATCATTCCGGAAGGCGGGTGTGACCCCGGTTCGCTGCCAGGTCTGGATTCCATTGAGAAATTCGGCCAGCTCTCCGTCACCGGCTGAAACCGAACGCACATGGAACGAGTCGGCGAGCGTGGAGCCAACGTGGAACGTCGATTCACTCGCCCCGAAGTCTTCGTAGGCGTCGGCGTTGTAGTAGCCGGAGCCGAAACCCGTGCCGAATTGCCAGATTGAGTTAAAGGTGTCGGGCGCCACCGGCGACTTCTTGAGGACTGCGATGATTTCTCCCGCGCTTGTTCCCGCCATCAGATCCGGGCCATTGAGGGAGGTCTCGCCGGCAAAGCGGACGACCGGCCGGCCGCCGACTTGGTCGAAGACCGTGGTGGCCCGATACGCCGCATTGGTTTGGAAGAAGTGGTTGTTGAGGCCGCTTTGATCGTACCACACCGTGAGCGGTCCTGCGGATTGTGTCCCTACTGTCGATCGGAGCCAAAGCCTCATCCCTGATTTGGGTGGGCTTGCCACGGTGGTTGAGGTGGTGACGGCCACCGGATCACTGGTCGATGATTTGCCGCCGTAGGTGCGGACGGTGACCCGGTAGGTGTAGTTGGTGCCGGCGGAGAGGGTCGTATCCGACCAAGCCAGGGTATCGACGACATCGGCAACCGCAACAAAACCGCCGGTGCCCGTCATGCGTTCGATGGTGGAAACCGTGCCCGCGGTGGTGGCGGTCGAGGTCCACGCCAGGTCCACATGGGTTGCGGAATTCGGGAAGACCGAGAGTACGGGTTTCGCTGGAATCGGAATCGTCGAAAGGGAGTACCGGTTCGCGAGGTAGATGCCGACGCTCTCGCGTTCCACGGCCGAAAGGGCGCGGTTGTAGATCAGAACCTCAGCAATGTCCCCATGAAAGCCGGCTCCAATGTCCGGATTGGTTCGAAAGTCGACGGTCGCACCGGAACGTTCCCAATGCAGAAACCCATTCAAGCGCTCCTGCAGCACCCCCGCGGACATCACCACGTTGCGCACGTGAAACTGGTCGACCACGGCCGATCCGGCATGGAAGTTCACCTCATTCGTTCCGAAGTCCTCATAAAAGTCGCTGTTGTAGTAGCCCGAGCCGTAGCCGAAGCCAAAGGACCAGAGCGTATTGAACGTATCGGGCGCAATGGGAGCACGCTTGAGAACGGCGAAGATCTCTCCTGCGGTTGAACCGCCCAGCAGGTTCGGAACGTAGAGGAAATCACTGCCCGCAAAACGAACAATGGGAAATCCGTTCAGCTGGTTGTTGACGAGGGTGGGATCATGATTGGCGTCGTTCTGGATGAGGTGGTTGTTGAGGCCGCTCTGGTCTTTCCAGAGGGAGAGCGCGCCTTCGGCGGCTGCGCCGACGGTGGGACGCACCCACAGTTTGAGCCCGTCGCTGGGTGGAGATTGAATGCTGACGGGGGTGGTGATCGTGACCGGATCCGACCACTCGGAATCGCCCGCATAGGTGCGGAGCTTAATCCGGTAGCTGTAGGTTGCGCCGGGCGTGAGAGAGGTATCGGTCCACGAGAGGAGGTCTCTTGCTTGCGCCACGGATTGGTACTCGCTGGTGGGCGTTTTGCGCTCGATCAGTGCAAGGACGCCTGCGGTCGTAACGGAGTGGCTCCAGCCCAGGTCAACCTGAGTCCCTGATACCGGGTAGATTCGCACCGACGGTTTTGCCGGGATCGGAACGGTGGGAAGGGCATACTTTTGAGTCAGATATTCTCCGATCGATTGACGCTCGTCCGGGGTGAGCACCCGGTTGAAGATCACGACTTCGGTCATGTCGCCGGTGAAGTAGTCTGCTTCGCTGCGGCCCAGACTGGGATCGCTGCGGAATCCCACCGTGTTCACTTGGTCGGAGTATCCCACCAAGCCGTTGAAACGGGCCACCCACTCCCCTGCCTGCGAGGATACGTTGTAAAGGTGGTAGGAAGTGGCGGCCACGGGCAAAACCTTGATTTCGCGACGCGTGTCACTGCCGAATTCGTCCAGCACCCATCCGTTGCTCAGGGTATAGGCCGCTCCCCAGAACTCGGTGCCCATCCGCCAGAACCCGTGGTTGACTGCGGGTGCCAACCCCGAGGTTTTGAGCACCACAAAGGCTTCACCCGCGGTCGCCGATCCGAGAATGTTCGGCACGTTCAGCGAGTCATTGGTCCCGTCGAAACGAACGGCGGAGCGACCGTTCAGCTGCCCTGTCATCACGTCCGGTTTCCAGCTGGCATTGGTTTGCGTCGCGTGGTTGCCCAAACCGCTTTGGTCCGTCCATGACGTGAGTGTGCCCGGGGCCAGGGTGCTGGCCTGCAGCCAGAGCTTCAGACCGGGCGTGGACAGAGGAGGGCCTTCCAATGCGGTCAATGCGGCGAGTGTGGAACTGGCGGCGGAGAGGTTTCCGACGGTGTCCCGCGCCTTCACTGTCATGGCGTAACGGGTGGCGCTTTTGAGGCCCGTGATCACCATGCTGGTGCCGGAGACGGTCCCCGCCAGGACGCCATCCCTAAAGATCTCGTAGGAGGCGACGGCGAGGTTGTCGGTCGATGCCGTCCAGCTCAGCGTGAGGGTGGTGGGCGTGGCCGCGGTCTGGGCGAGACCCGTCGGAACCGAGGGAGCCGTGGTATCCGCCGTGGTGGTCACGAGCAGCCCTGAACTCGCGGACGAGGCGTTCGGCACCGCGTCGCGGGACTTTACGGTCATCGTATAGGCCGTTCCGGGCAGCAAGCCGCTCACCGCGAGCGAGGGGGTTGAGGAGGTGCCGACCAAGACTCCGTTCTTGAAGATGTCGTAGCCGGATACGCTCACATTGTCCGTCGAAGCGGTCCAGGTGAGGGTGAACGAGGTGAGGCCGATGCTGGACGAGGCGAGACCGCTGGGGACCGAGGGGGCTGCCGTGTCACTCAGCGTGGTGGCGAGGAGCACGGCACTTGCGGTCGATACGTTGTTCGCCGCGTCTTTCGCCTTGACCGACCATGCGTAGGTCGTGGCCGGAGACAGGGAGGAGAGGCTGATCGAGGGCGTTGCCGTGGTGCCAGCAAGGACGCCGTCCCGATACACGTCGTAACTCGTCACCGCGACATTGTCGGTGGAAGCCGTCCAACTGAGGAGCAGACTCGTTACGGTGATCGACGAGGCGGACAGGTTGGTTGGCGTTGAGGGCGGAGACTGGTCCGCGGAGGAGGAGGACGACGAGAGGAGGATCTGGGTGACTCCGGCCGTGGCACGAACCGAACTGGTGACGCCCGAGGTTGCCGGCTGCTTGTAGAAGGCCTGAGCGGTGCCGTCCTGGTCGGTGACCAGGGGCAGAGTGCTGACGAGCGGGGGCGATCCGACGTTGGTCGTCGCCAGATTGCCGCCTCCTGAAATCACATCGAACGTGATGGGGGCATTGATGAGGGGAACGGTTCCGGCCGTGTTCCAGACAGCGACGTCAAAGGGAACCGGATTGAATTGTCCCGCGGGAGTCGTCTGGTTGTTTCCGCCGACAATCGTCAGGGTCGGGGCGGTGTTGTTGAAGTAGTCTGCAGGATACGAGTCCACCGGATCGGTCAGGAAGTCACCGTCGACATCCGGCAGCGTCGGGTTGGTCCCTCGAACATACTCCTGCACGTGGGTCAGACCGTCCCCGTCGGTGTCCGCGCTCCCCGATTGAGAGAGGTTGCCAAAGGAGCTGGTCTCCCAGGTATCGGGCAGACCGTCCAGGTCGGTGTCGGCGGCGGTGCTTTTAAGGGCAATGGCACTGGCACTGCGGAAGATGGTTGGTGCGCCCAGCTGTCCGGAGGCATGATTGCCCCACACACGGAGCGTCTTGTTCGTCAGGACAGCGAGGCTGTGGGTGCCGCCTGCGGCCACGGCATTGGCTCCCGTGAGTACACTCACACTCACCGGCGAAGTGCGCTGGGTGAAGGTTCCATCTCCAATCTGCCCGCTCGTGTTCAATCCCCAACCACGGGCCGTCCCGTCCGTTTTGACCGCGAGGGTGTGCGAACCGCCGGCGGCGATGCCGCTGACGCCGGTGAACGAAGCAAGTTGCACCGGCGAGTTGCGCTGCGTGGTGGTTCCATCCCCCAGCCTGCCGTTGGTGTTCAGACCCCAGACCCACACGGTCCCATCGGATTTCAGGGCCATGCTGTGGGAGGTACCCGCAGAAATCGCCACGATCCCGGTCACGGTGCTGACTTGCACGGGCGAGGTGCGCTGGGTGGTCGAGGCATCTCCCAATTGGCCATTGGTGTTGAGGCCCCAGGACCACACGGTACCGTCGGACTTGAGGGCGAGACTGTGGGATCCGCCCGCGGCCACCGCCGTGATTCCGGTGAGGGTCGCGACGGAGACCGGTACGAGCCGCTGGGTGGTCGAGGCATCTCCCAATTGGCCATTAGTATTGAGCCCCCAGCTACGGACGGTGCCGTCGGATTTGAGGGCAAGGCTGTGGGACCCGCCGGCGGCAACCGCGGTCGTTCCCGTCAACGTGGACACCTGGACCGGCGAGGTTCTCTGCGTGGTGGAGTTGTCGCCCAACTGTCCATTCGTATTGAGGCCCCAAGCCCAGGCGGTGCCATCGGCTTTGGCGGCCAGACTGTGTGAGGCTCCCGCCGCCACCGCAGTGACGGTCGTCAGGGTGGTGACTTGGACCGGCAGCACACGCAGCGTCGTCGAACCATCGCCAAGTTGCCCGTTTGTGTTCAGACCCCATGTCCAGACGGTCCCACCTTCGCGCAGGGCAACCGTGTGCGACGTTCCTGCCGCCACTTTCAGAACGTCGATGAAGGTCCCCGACTGAATCAACTTCGGGCGCAGGTTGGTCGCGACACCATCGCCCAGCTGTCCGCTCGCATCATTTCCCAGCGCCACTACCGTCCCGGAGGTCGTCAGGACGAGCGAGTGCGTTCCACCTGCGGCGACCTTGAGGCCGATGGTGAGCGAAGGCACTTGCACGGGTGCCGTGCGCTGCGTCGTCGTGCCGTCGCCGAGCTGGCTGTTCGAATTGAGACCCCAGGACCACGTGGTTCCGTCGCTTTTCACGGCGAGACTGTGGGTGTTGCCCGCTCCAATCGAGGCAACCGAACCAAAGGAGCCAATCTGGACCGGACTGGTTCGTTGCGTGGTCGTGCCGTCTCCCAGTTGCCCATTCGAATTAAGACCCCAGTTCCACACAGTGCCGTCCGATTTGAGGGCCATGCTGTGCGAACCCCCGGCCGCAATGGCCGTGATGCTTGTGATCGTCGAAACCTGGACCGGAGACGTGCGCTGCGTGGTGGTTCCATCGCCCAGACGTCCGTTGGTGTTCAATCCCCACGCCCACACCGTTCCATCTGACTTGAGGGCCAAACTGTGCGATGTGCCTGCGGCGATCGCTATCACTCCCGTGAACGAGGCGATTTGCACCGGGCTGGTTCGCTGGGTCGTGCTCCCGTCTCCCAATTGTCCGTTGGTGTTCAATCCCCAGGCCCAGACGGTGCCGTCCGACTTGAGCGCGAGACTGTGGCTTCCCCCGGCAGCGACCGCCGTGATGCCAGTAATCGTGGAGACAGCAACCGGACTGGTCCTTTGCGTGGTGGTTCCGTCTCCGAGCCGCCCGTTGGTGTTCAGTCCCCAGGCGCGCACGGTTCCATCGGTTTTCAACGCCAGGGAGTGGGATGCACCCGCCGACACTGCGGCCACACCGGTCAAGGCTGAAACGGCCACCGGAGCTTCTCGATTCGTGGTGGAGCTGTCTCCGAGCTGCCCATTGGTATTCAGTCCCCACGCCCACACCGTACCATCTGCCCGCAAACCGAGACTGTGAGAGGTTCCCGCCGCAATCGCCCCCGACGTCGGCGTGCTCTGAGCATGGGACGTTGCGACGGCCAGGAGGAAGTAACCCAACAACGACAGCCAACTAGATGCGACGCGCAGGTGAAAATTCACGGCCGTTGGGGTAAACTGCTACTTGCTTGAATCAAGTGGTTTGATTCCAAGGGCCTCTTTATTCGTCCAATCTACTGTCTAAATCTATCGTTTCCAACAATTAGCTAGTGCCAATCATTCCAACTAATACGCGAAAACAAGATGAAATAAGACCAACAAACTCGTGCCATTTGGTGGATTCTGAAAAACGCTTACGTTCCAAAAGTCACATTCGGCTGCCCTGCCGGTACTTGCGCATTCCAAAATCCAAATGGCTTGACGCGATTCGCTTACACTAACGGAGCCATTTGCAACTTCGTCACGCTCCCGTTCGGATACGCAGACTTTGGGTCAGTAAACGGGGAAACCTGGAGAGCGTTTGCGGATACGGATCACCTTTAACGCGGCGGTGGGCCTTGTGGTCAATTCGAGCTTTGGTTGTTCAAACTCCTCAAGGGGAGGCAATGGTCGCACGGTTTGCAAAGTGTGGCTCAACGGCTCGGACGTGGGGACCGAGCGGACCTGGCCCATCACCTCCCCTGCCCGTCCAAGCTCGATTTCAGCGCGGTCAAGACGGCGAACAAGGCGACCGCAAGGGTTCCTCCGGCTCGCAACCAATCGATCAGTCCAATACCTTGAGCGCCGGTGCCGAAACAGCCGCAGGAGATATCAAGACCCCGGAACGAAGCCGATCCGAGAAAAACGAGAAAACCCAGACTGATCGGTACAACAAGCAACCATGCGGCCAGACGGAAACGCGAGGTGAGCAGGGCAACGGCGACCACGACTTCAAGAAAAGGAAGGACCAGAGCGATTCCGTAGGTGTAGGGACGAGACACCAGCTGGTAGTTCTCGAGGGCCAGTTGGAATGTCCCCGGGTCCGCGATCTTCGCAACGCCGGCGAAGGCGAACATCGCCGTGACCGTCAGGCGTGGGATCGAGCCGACTATCGTCGCGAAAGGTTTTCGTTCCATGCTTCCCAACCTCCATCGAGCACATACACGTTCGGAATCTGCAAGTCTCGGATCAGGCGTTCCCGCATGCGAATCCCAGCGTCCGGAGCGCTGGCGCTGGAAATAAGGATCATTGACGAGGCTGGACTCCATTGCTCGAGGAGCCCGCGTACTTGCCCGTCCCAATCATCCTCTGACAATCGACTCGCGGCGTGCGCTCCGCCAGACGGGCCGGTGGGACTGACATCGACGATCAGCCGCCTTTCGGCCGGAATTTGCGAAGCTTCCAGAGGCGAAATTCGAAACTCCACCAAGTCCCAGGTTTTTTCGTTCCGGCTGAGTCTCATACCCTGAACGCCTGCGCAGGCAAACGATACGGCCACGAGGGCCAGGATCCGGGTTTTCTCCTTCAACAAGAGTCCGATCAACCGCGAGACCATCACGATTAACGTACGAGGGAAAAGACGACCAGCGTCTTTTCACGGCCCGCGTGCCGGGCCGTCAGCTTGATCTCGGAATTTTGTACCGAAGCCAGAGAGTCTGGAGTCACCACCAAGACGCGCGTGGAACTCCCCTGCGAACGCTCCAGCACCGCGGTAAATCCGCCGCCCACCACCACGGGTGCGTCGAATTCGATTTCGAAACCGTCGGAGACGGTGATTTCCGTTCGCTTCGATGTTGGCGCTTCTCCCTTCGTCCACAGAAGCAATCTTGGTCGGACGGTGAGCACCTCCTGAATCCGAAGGGAGAGATTGAGGCGGTGCACTGCTTCCGTTGCTCCTTCGGTGACCACCGTAATGACCCGCTCCTGCAAGCCCGTACGATCACCAATCAGAAAGTCGATTTCCACCACACCGGACTCGCCCGGGGCCACCAGGGCGCCCACCCCTTTGGGCACGGTGCAGGAACATCCCCCATCCACGCGAGCCACGCGTTCTGCAACAAGGCCCGAATTCTTGAACCGGTAGGTTGCCGTCACCTTCGGATCCAGGGAGGTTGCGCGCAATTCGACCTGATCGGTCGACCACGTGACGGCTCCGCGGACGGACAGCAGTCCGAGGGAAATTCCGAGTGCGAGAAATCGGAGCATGCCTCAGCCTCCAAGTCGCTTCAACGCGGCGGAAGCGGCTTCGCTCAGTCTCATGTCCGGGTGGGTGCGAAAGGCCTCCACTGCCGGGCGATCACTCGCATTGCCAATGAGGCCAAGCGTGGCCAAAGCTGACGCTTTGAGCAGGATGTCCGACTCTTTCGCCAGAAACTGCAGTGCCAGTCGACGGGCCGTGGGGGCGTCGTAGTTCACCAAGACCTGCAGGACAATCCGGCGTGCTGCCGCCTTGCGAGCTGGAGAGGCGACCCAGGCGGCACAGTTCTGACTCATCCGCTCTGCTGAGACCAGTTCGGGTCTCTTGGCATGCAACCGATCAAGGCCAAGAACAGCTTCGGCCAGAAAGGGCCCCTCTTCCTCGCCCGCCCGGTCCCATAGAAACCTTACCCCCTCCGATCGTTCGTCTGCATTGGTCAGCCGGAGGCACAACTCGGGCATCTTCTGAACAATGTATCCGCGCCATATCTCTCCCAGATCGGACGTGCCATACATCGTGATGAACGAACGGAAGAGCCTCTCGGGCAGCACTGACTGAGAAATCAAGACGTCAGCCACGTTGTTCTTGAGTGTCGCGAGTTCGCTCTCCGAGAGCTGCTCGGCCGCTGGGGGGCGCCGGAGAAAGTCCTTCAGTCGTTCCACCTCGGAGATGCTCAGCTCACGACTGATCCGATAGGTCTCGCGGTAGCGGGTTTTGAAGTCCTCGCGCGACTGGCCCACGACGATATCGATCTGAGCGGCTGCAGGAGCGACCATGACTCCGAGGAGGGCGAGAGTCGCCCAAGTCCGTAGCGAATGAACAAATGCGATCACAAGGAAATGGACCGTAGGGGCAAATTTATGGCGCTGTCGAGCGCTCAGCGGTGCAGCGAAGACTTCCGACAGAACGTCCTCTCGTTGCTCTTCTTACCCTACAATTTCGATGGTAACCGGCAGGCGTTGACCTCCGAGACCTACGGTCCACTCGAAGAAAACGCTGAGATTTCCTCTCCGAGCTGCTTCGCTGCGGCCTGCACTCCACGGAGCACGGCATCCGCGACTTCCCCGGGGAATGGCGACGGGATGTTCTTGCGCACGCCTGCCAGAACAACGGGGGTCTGGTCAATGACGTCACGGATGAGGGTCTCCATTTTTGGCACACCGCAGCGCTTGGCTGTATCCAGCCAGTGGCGTAGTCGGATGCCGCTCCAGCGGTAGTGGCGATTCTTGCCTTCAAGGGCCATCGCCATGGTGATCTTTTCGGGTGACAACCGGCCGCGACCGTGTCCGAGCATCGGGTGGGCGGAAAGGACATCGTAACGGGGGGTCAGGCGGAATCCGCCTCCGGGCAGAAGGAACACACTGAAATTCTTGGCGTGGCCGTCGATGCCCGCGAGGAGCCAGAACACCAGTTGGGTACGAATGAAATCATGTCGATCTGAAGTGGACTGCTCCGAGCCGAGCAGCAGGTCCATGATTTTCTGGATGCCCGGTCCGCCTTCGTTTTCGTATCTGAGGGCGGGTGGTGTGCCTGTTGCCTGGCAGAAATCTTCCTGTGGCAGCCGCATCCACCAGGTGCGATCAGGGGAGAGTCGGCGGTCAAATCGTTCGACAACGAGCGTCTTGAACGCCCCGAAGGTTTCCATCCGGCAGGCGGCCACTTCGATCCCGTAGGCCCTGACAATCTGTGCGCAGAGCCACTCGTTCTCCACGGATGTACTCAGGTCGATGCCGAGCGGGCTGATCCCGATGGGAAGCTTGAGAATGTGCGTCGTGGGGGTGGTTCCCGTTGGACGGTGCCACTGCCCTTTGTGCCAGAGCAGGGCGGTCTTTTCCTGGGCACCGGCCAGCGAGAGACGGAAGGCGTCTTCGTTCTCCTCTTGTCCCATGGAGGAGCCGATCGCGCCGGCCAGAACCTGTTCCACTCGTGTTGGGGTGAGAACTTCACCGGTGATCCGACGCACATCGGGAGGCGGTTCACCTTCAGGAAGGAGCTGCAGGGCTCCCACACAGTCGCGGCCGACTTCTTGCAGCAGATCGAACGGAGCGAGGGAAGCGGTCTGAAACCGTCGCTGGATGCGTTCGCGGATTTGCCGATTGTCTGGCAGGAGATTATCGAAGAACGATTCGACGTGCTGACGATAGGGGGCGTGAGAGGGCCGGAGGGGAAGAGAGAGTGAGATGGGGCGGGCGGACGAAGATCCTAACCAAGATTCAGCGTAGAGGAATTCCTGGCGTCCGGCCGCGGGCAGGCGCCAGTAGCCGACCCGCTCCCCGTTCATCCAGAGCGTCATCGAACGTGACTTTTTTGCGCGGCCCATGAGACTACCAATCAGAGCGTTTGCCCGAGGATGGCCGGGCCCTCACCACCAGATCGAGGTCCAGGGCCGCGAGTAGTTTGAAGACGCGTGCGAGGCTGCTGCGGTCCGGCGAAGTCTCGATTTCTGAGACGGCGTTTTGGGGAAGCCCCACCTTTGCACCAAGAATGGCCTGGGTGAGTTTACGCTCGCGTCGGAAACCTTTCAGCACGGCTCCCAGGTGATGAGGAGTTTTGATCGGATATTCCATTTTATCGATTAAACAGATAAAGATGTTTTATCGGTAAACAAGATAATTGCGATTTATCAGGTATAGCGATATTTCCTAGTTAGGTCCTGGTCAGTCGATGTCGTTCCAGAATAGGAGGTTGGGGGCGACTAGGGTGACCCAATGACGCATATGAACGCTGGGCAGAAGAAATGAAGCCAATGATTGCCGGTCCCAAAACGCACGGGAGACGGTGCGTCCACAGGTCGGCATGTCGAAGGATCGAGCAGCAGACCGCAGCGCGCCATCACCCTGTGAGGGTTGTTTCCGTGGAACACAGCGTGTCTGCCAGAGTTAGGGCGCCAGCGGAGACGGATTAGGAAGCCTCGGTGGGTGCAATGATGATCAGCCGTCGTGGTCGCCCAGGAACATGTCGGCATTTCCTGACAGCAATCGGTTGCTCCGGTTCGTCGCCGGGCAAGTCGGTGAAGCCGCGGCCGGTCACTCCGTTTCCGCAAACAGCCCTTCGGGGGAGGCAAAGGGGATCCGGTAGGTCGAAAAATCCCGTGTATCCGTCGTGAGCACGACGGCGTCGGTGTCGCGTGCGGCGAGGGCGACCAGACAACCGTCTGCCAAGTCCATCCGGGGAGCAAAACGGGTGAGTCGGGCAAACACCGCGTCGAGTTCGTCGCGCAGGATGGGCACGATGTCCATGCGCTGGAGGAACCCGTGCAGCGATCTCAGGGCGGTGGGATCATTGTCGAGGAGATGTGCCGCCTCCGAGGCGACGGCTTCGCAGGTGAGCAGGCGCCCGGTCAGTTTCGGCAGGGTCGCCCGGGCCCAGCGGTGGTGGGGATCACCCGCGTCGATCGCAGCGACGAGCGGGCCGGAATCAACCACTACGACGCGTCTTGAGGCGATGGCGGATGGTCTCATGGGGGGACTCGGTGCGCTGCGGGCGGCGGACGACGCCAAAAAGGGGCTCCAGGTCGGCAAAAGGGCGGACGGGCTGGTTGCTCGTCCGGGCGAAGACATAGGTGGTGGAGCCGGATTTGACCTTGATCGTTTCGCCCCGATCTGCGGCGGCGCGGGCGGCGCTGAAATTCCGCTGGAAGTCGGTGAGGGTTGTTTCCATGAGAATCAGATTGTCTGACAGATTCAGGGCGTCAAGGGAGACGGATCAGGGAGCGTCGGCGGGTGCAATGAGGGTCAGCCAGCCGTGATCCCCGAGGGACATGACCTCTTCGCGGACGAGGGTTTGGTGCCCGGATTCGTAGCCGGACAAACCGGTGAACCAGTCCATGAGGTGGGATTGGGAGTGATCCTCGCCGGTGCGCAGGTGTTCGATCATGCGGGCGGTTGCGGAGGAATGAGGTGGACGGGAGGTGAGCATCAGGTAGTCGGGGCCCATGACAGCGGTGAAGGGTGAAACCCGTCGGCCGGCGGGGAGCCCCAGAGGATCCCACAGAATGGCAGCCGAAGGGACGCCGAGGAGGTCGAGTTCGATCAGGCGGTAAGCGGTCGTGCTGATCGAGGTTTCGAAGGTTTTGGCGAGGGTATGGATTTTTTGCGGCGTTGTTCCAGGGAGGGTGGCCGCGAGGCGGGAAAAGAGCGCGGCGGGCATCAGGAGATTGGCGGCGAAGCAGTCCGCGTCCGACTCTGTGATGCGGTTGCTCCAGGGCCCTTGGCGAGGAAGCCTCGCGGCGAGGCTTCCGGCAACGAGGGCGTCTCGATGGGAGGGAAGAAAGAAGTGCCCGAGTTCGTGGGCGACAGTGTAGCGGCTGCGGGGACTACCGCGGGGATGGCACCGGGTGTTGCAGACCAATGTGAATCTATGGTGTTCGTGGAGGAGGAGTCCGTCGAAGGGTTGAGGAAACGACGCGTAGCACATCGTGATGCCTTCCTCGGCGGCGATTCTTTCCGGATCGATGGGTGCGCAGGAGAACCGGCTGAGTGCGAGGTGTTCGGCGAGGGCGGCGATGTCCTGGGTACGCTGACGGGAACGGCAGGGAGCTAAGAATCTCATGACGGCTAGAAATCACGGAGGTAGCCTTGGGCGCGTGCCCACGCTTTGTTCGTTTCAATTTGGCGATGAGCCTGGCTGGAAACGGCGAGCCAGAAGCGGGAATCGAGGAGGTCTGCGCCGCGGCGCTTGTTCACGTGGTGGATTTCAGTCGAGAGCGGAACGCTGACCTGGACACCATTCAGCTGCACCCGGCCATGCTGGCGAAGCGCGTCCGTCTCCGCGATGCCCTGCTCTGCGAGCCACACCTGGCAGTAAGGGTGCGCCCGAAGGAATCGGATCCGGCGATAGCGGTAAATCGAGGTTTCCTCGAGGCGGCGGGCAGAGATGCGACGGAGGGGCACTCGGTTCATGTGGATCCTTGTTCGAGAATGGCCATGGCGCGGCGCACCAGTGCGATTGCCTCGATGACCGAAGGATCGTCGTCGTGCGTGGGCAGGGCTGTGACCAGGCGGTTCAGGATGCGGTGCAATTTGATCCGGGGCGTGGCTTCGGCTGCGGGTGCCTCGACTCCTAGAGCGGTGCGAAGTCGGG
Source organism: Opitutaceae bacterium (assembly GCA_016794625.1). Lineage (GTDB taxonomy): Bacteria > Verrucomicrobiota > Verrucomicrobiia > Opitutales > Opitutaceae > UBA6669. The sequence continues at coordinate 13,861 of JAEUGY010000019.1, read as the reverse complement.
TCTTGAGTTCGGCGCCGGGCGGGAGCACGGCTTTGAAGGTCGCGAGCGTTTCCCAGAACTTTTCGTGGCGGCGGAAGGGCGCAATGCTCCGGCTCTGGTGCTCGTTTGTGAGAGGCGGCAGCCCCCGGGACAGGAGGCCGACCTGGAGTTCCGCGGCCACGTGGTAGCGGTGGAAACAGGCATAACCCACTTTGAAGTTCGTTTCGACCCACACCTTCCACGGAGTTTGTGCTTGGCGGTGCAGGCCGGCCGAGAACGCCAGGCTGAGGCGCAGGGCGCGCCGGACTCCCCGGGAGAATTCGTCGGCATCGATGGCCGCATCGGCGGCGTCATCGGCGATCAGGTATTCACCCAGTAATGCGGGATCGGAGGGTGGCACCTTGAGTCCAAGCTGGGAGAGCACCTTTTGATCGGGTCGCCGAGCAACAGGAGTGTGGACAACTTCGAGCGCAGCGGGGCTCGATTTCTGGGCCTCGCCGAGGAAGCGCGCGGTTGACTTGTTCCACAGCGGCGCGCGGGTTTGAACGATCGACATGGTATCCTCCATTTGGGTATAACGGTGCAGATTCAGTGATTGACGATTGTCCACCACCGCTCATCACGCTGCGGCCTCCGTCGGGGTGGAGCTGACCGTGGAGGTGCCCGGTTTGGACTCGGGCGAAAGTTCAGAGGTGAGCCGCGGCAGGAGCAGGCGCTCCCGCAGATCGAGATCGAGTTTTTGCGCCAACTCGGGCTCGTCGCGCAGTCGATTTTTCGCTGCCTCGCGGCCATGACCCAGCATCTCATTGTTCCAAGCGATGAAGGCGCCGCGTTTCTCCAAAACTTGGTGCTCCAGGCCGAGATCAATGAGGGTCCCGGTGTGCGAAATGCCTTCGGCGAACAGGATGTCGAATTCACACTCGGCAAAAGGCGCGGCGATTTTGTTCTTCACGACTTTGACCTTCGTGCGATTGCCAAGGACCGTGCCATTGCTGGTTTTGATGGGGTCCTTGCGACGGATATCGAGGCGGATCGAGGCGAAGAACTTGAGGGCCCGACCGCCGGGCGTCGTTTCCGGGCTGCCGAACATCACGCCGATCCGCTCACGGATTTGATTCGTAAAGAGGAGGATGCATTTGGTTTTGCTGATTGCAGCCGTGAGTCGGCGCATCGCTTGGCTCATGAGGCGAGCCTGCGAGCCGACGGTAGCGTCGCCCATCTGACCGTCGAGTTCGGCTTTCGGAACCAGGGCGGCGACACTGTCGACCACCACGACATCCACGCCACCGGAGCGGATCAGGAGTTCCGCGACGGTGAGGGCGTCCTCGCCGCAGTCCGGTTGTGAGACCAAGAGGTCTTCCGTGCGCACCCCGCATCGGCGTGCCCAGGCGGGATCGAGCGCATGCTCAACGTCAATGATGGCACCGACGCCGCCGCGGCGCTGCGCCTCGGCGAGGACCGAGAGGCAGAAGGTGGTCTTGCCGGATGATTCCGGGCCGTAGATTTCAACGATGCGGCCCAGCGGAAGGCCGCCGGCGCCGAGGGCCACATCCAGGGCGAGTGAGCCGGTGGACAGGGTTTCGACGGCGAGGGCCTCGTTCGAGCCGAGGCGTTGAATCGAGCCAGCGCCGAAGTGATGGCGGATGGCGGTGAGGGCGAGTTCGATATTGTCGGTAGGATTCATGGTTTTGACGGGTTGAAAAGGGGACAAGGCAGTGGCCAGGGCGGCCGATCTGGCCGCGATCAACGTGTGCGCTGCGAAGCGAAGGCTATTTCCCGGACGCTGCCTTCTTGCTGAGTGGCGATTTCTTGAGTATGTCCGGATTCCGGGCGGCCGAGGCGAGGGCCTCCATCAGTGCGCCGAATTCAAATACGTTGGTTTGGCCGGTGCGAAATTTGCGTACGAGGTACTTTTTCCGCTGGATGCTGGCTGCCAGACGCCGGGCGGTCTTGACCGAGATGTGCATGCGTTCGGCCAGAGTCGCGTAGGCGGGGAACGGAGCGTCGGCACCCCACTTGTACTGCATCAGATGAATGATGAACATGGCCTCTTCGTACGTCAGCGGGTACGGTTGAAGGTGATGGTAATGTTCGAGGAAGAAGGTGCTGACCTGGACGTGCCCGAATCGCTTCAGTTCAGGGTGCCACCGTTTTTCGAAGCTGAACTTGGACTCAGACTGGGGTGCGCTCATCTGGTCAAATGTGATGGCCAGAGTTGTCTTTCGTTCAAGCCCAAGGCTTTCGGAGCGCTTCGTCTATCCGACTTCCTTCATCTCACTTGGGTGATCTTCTTGGTTGATGGACTCTATTACTGGTGGACATAGGTGTCCACCCCACCCTGGACATCTATGGGTAGTGAGGGTGGACATTTATGGGGAGACCCCCTGGTCAAACTTTCCCTCGTTTCCGAACGGCTTGCCCCGCCCTGGGCTCGACGGAGACACGTCGCGTCGTGAATTGAGGAGACTTCGGGAAGGTGCGCTCACACCAGCCAGTCTTCACCGCGGCCATGAGCAGGACAGGGATGAGATGACGCGATCCTAGGGCTGGATACTGGCAATCTGGCGGTCGAGTGTACCTCCCATGTCCGAGGCACGCTTCGAGCGTGGTCCTCGCCGCCACGAGCGTGCCGTCACACCCCATTCAAATCATCGGACTTCAAGACGCAGTTTCGAGTGGGTCACATCTGCCACCAGACAACCTCTGCGGGCGCCGCAGGAAAACAGAACCTGGACTACAGCATCCTGCACGTGGCGTTCGATTGTTTGGCGGAGGCTGCGGGCTCCCAAGTGTGGATGAAATCCCTCCCGAATCAGAAATTCCAGAGCACTGGTAGAGACCTCCAGGTCGAAACCGGCGTTGCGCAATCGGGTGAGTTCGTTCGCCAGGTGCAATTCGGCGATTTCGCGTTGAACCGCGTCCGACAGTTTTGAGAAGACAAGTCTATCCGGGATCCGACCGACGAGTTCCGGACGAAGAGTCTCCCCTACCCGGCGCAGTACGGCCTGCTCAACACTGGCGCCATTCGAGCGGGCCATGCGCACGGCCTCGGCCGAGCCGAGATTCGAGGTGAACGCGAGGTAGTCATTCTGAAACGAGACCTTTTCGCCGGTGGCCAGTGTGACCGATCCCGGTTCAAGGATCTGGATGAACAAGTCGAAGGCTTTCGGATGAGCTTTCTCCAGTTCATCAAAGAGCCAGACGCGGGGACTTGGGCCCCAATTGAGCCGGCCGAGGACACCTGAGTCGCTGGGATCGGCGCCGAGGAGTCGCTCGACGGCGTCGATTCGTTGAAATTCCGATAAATCAATCCTACGAACCCGGTCCTCGCCAAAAAGGTATCGGGCGGCCAAGAGCACGAGCTCCGTCTTACCCGTGCCCGTGGGGCCCACCGCAAGAAAGGCGCCGCGCGGACGGTCACCACGCGCAAGTCCGAGTTCCCCGCGGAGAAACACCGCGGCGGCCCGGGCAACAACAGGATCCTGCCCTCGCAGATGCGCGCGCAGAAATGGCTCCAGTCCTTGGAGGTGGGTGAGACGGTCTTTCATGGGTGCTGGTTTTGATGGGTGGCCGCTTTTTCCGAAGTGGCGGTCAGGAATGCGGCGAGGAAGAACCTTGATTTCCTGGCCACGAGGATTTTCTGGCATGAATCCCGAACGCGTATCTCAATGTATTACTAGTTTGGGTACGCAGGTTCGGGACACTCGGGACAGTTCTCTTAAGGACGCGCTCAGGGACAGCCACCACCGAGGTGCCGGCGCTGGTTTCAGCACCTGCGCCGGGTTTTTGGAACCTGGCGAGAGCCAGCAATCTCCGAGGCAGAGTGAGTCTCTTCGAGGGCAACTCGAAAAATGGACGCAATGCCGTCCCCCGGGGGGCCGCCGTTTCCTGAGACGCAAGCAATCGCATGTTGGGTTTTCGCCCGTTCGCCGGTCGTTTTTGCAGTCTGACTTCAGGGAATTTTTCAGAGTGAAGATGCATGTTTTTGAAAATACTTTGCGTATTGCAGTTGACAAGCAATAACGCACTGCTATTGCTTTGCATCAATGAACCACTTCTTGTCTCACTCGCTAGTGAAAAGTTTCGTCCACGTACATCTCGCTCAGACCCAACAGCTTAAAGACGGTTTCGGTCTGTCGCTCGCAGTCCTCTTCATGTTCGGGTTTTTCTGGGGAGTGCTCAAAATCTGGTCGGGGGCCAGTGCGATCGGCAAAGGCGACCCGGACGGTAAAGCCGGAATCGTGGCCGGGATCATCATTGCGGCGGCGGGGGTCATCATGGGCGCCCTGTTCTCTATCTTTGGCTTGGACGGCGCGATCATCACCCCCCGGTTCTGACTCCCATGACGGAACTGAGGCAGACCGACACCAATGCGGCCGACGATTCCGCCGGACGGGTCTTTGGACTCGACGGAAACCTCTACCTGCCGGTCCTCCTCACGGTGCTGGGCTCACTGGCCACCTTCACCCTGCTGGGTTACCTGTTTCAGGTGCCTTGGACAGTTGCCGGGTTGATCACGGCGGGTCCGGTCCTCGCGGTCTTGGGTTGGGCGGTGTTCCTCCGGCAAGGCAAACCGGCGGGCTATGATCGCGACTACCTTGATCACCTCGCGGGCGGGGCACACTTTGGCAAAGCGCCGGGCAACCAGGAGGGAATTGCAGAATGAAACCCCATGATCAGGCGCCCAATGGAATCTTCCTCGACGGCCTTCTACTATTCGGCGGACTCGAAACCGGTGCAACGGCTGCCAAAGGCTTCTGGGTGATCCCACCCGACGTGCGGGGCGCGAGTTTTGCACGGCTCAATGCGTTCCAGGACCAAATCCGCGGGCTGTTGGCATTGGTCACGGAAGGCCGGCGCCTGCAGGTCCAGTGGTTCTGCGACTGCGACTATCGGTCTGAACTGCAACGTTACCATCATGCCACTCAGGGAATGACCCATCCGGTCGTACGCCAGGTGCGCAATGAGCGGTTCGTGCGGTATCAGGAGCGGATGCAGTCGCGGGGACTGCGTCGGGAGAAGCTGGCAGTCTATTTGTCGATCGAGATCACCCGGTACTCCGGCAATCTGCGGGCGGCGGCGGGGTTGAGGACACGCTATGCGGCTCTGGCGAGCGAACTCACCGCCCAGTTTGAGGACTTTGCGGGAATGCTGCGGTCGATCTTCCAGGGCGAAGCCTCGATCGAGGCGATGGACGACCAGCAGCACTTTCGGATGCTGCGGAACTTTCTCAATCCCTCGCTGGCCCGGCACAGCGAGGATCGACCGGAAAACGGATTTTCGCCGGAACTGACCCTGCAGGAGCAGACCTGGCTGAGCGATGGGATCGGGCAACCGGATGGCGGGTTCTTTATGGACGGCCACTACTTCGCGATGCTCACGCTGGATCGTTGGCCGCAGCGGACACGGCCGGGCATCGTGACTCATCTGTCGGGACTGCCGTTCCTCGATTACGGTATCACAGTCAATGTGACGCCGCTGCCATCGCGAACGGAAATCCGCCGGGAAGAACGGGCAATCGAACGAATTTCCGGGGAGTACGCTGATCAGGGCCGGCATTCGCTCGCGGTCGCACTGCGAAAAAAGGAACGGAAAATTGAAAACCTCGCCGGTGGATTTGTCCGCCCGTTCGAGGTCACCTACCTGATCCGCTTGTGGGCCCCCTCACGCGAGGCGCTGCGGGAGAAGGTCGCAGCCATGCAGGCCGCTATCCACGCCATGGAGGGTGCCCAGTACTTTGAATGTTCGCTCCCAACGACGGCCAAAAAGCTGTTCTTTGCGTCCTGGCCGGGGTGGACCCATTCATCGTATCGGCACCGCAACAAGTACGCGGAAGATTCCTACCTCGCCGACCTGCTGCCTTTTTCGGCTACGTTCACCGGAGCCTTGGACCAGGCGGAAGCGCTCTACGATGGGAGCCACGGCAATCTCGTCGGAGTGACGACGCAGGTCGGTGGATCCCCGCAACATGCCGTTCTCGTCGGCATGACCGGATCCGGCAAGTCCGCCGCAATGCATGACCTCTTGCTGCAGACCGCGGGATATTTTCACTACACGGTCATTCTGGAGGAGGGACTGTCCTACAAGCCTTTCACCGAACGCATGGGTGAAACACCGATCATTGTTCACCCGGATTCGGCTCTGACGATCAACTACCTTGATACCGTGGGATTGCCCCTGTCCCAGCTCCACCTCGCGAGTGCGGTCGCGCTGCTCTCGCGCATGGTGGGGATGCCCGAACGTGAGGAGGAACGTGCTCTTCGTTCCGCCCAGTTGACCCAGTACGTCCAACAGCTTTACCGCGACGCGTTTGCGGACTGGGCACGCCGGAATCCGGAGAAAACGCAGGCCAATCAACGGCTGGCGTGCGCGGTACATCGCTGGAAAGAAAGAATGCCCATCGGGACGTCACCGTTGGAGGCCTTCGCTGACTTTCGTGACCGAATCGCGGTGAACGATGATCAGGCGCTGAGCCTGCAGGCGTCCTTGTCTGAGGCAGAACTCACCCACTTTGCGCAGGATCCGACCACGGAACGTTTGGTCGTGCAGACCGCCTGCTCGGCGTTTTCGCCAACGGACTACCCGACACATGGCGCCTTGGTCGACCTGCTCGCCTTTGCCCGGTTTCCGGAGCATCCGAAAGAGGAGATCGACCGGTTGGCCACGCTCCTGCGTACCTGGAGTCTCGATGGCATGTACGGCCGGCTGTTCGATGGTACCACCAGTGTCTCGCTGCAGCGTTCGGTCGCGCACTTCGAGTTGGGATTCGTGCCGGAGCAGGCGGTGGAACTCAAGGCGGCGGCGGGGTTGCTCATTTCCGGATTCGCGCGGCAGCACATCCTCGCTCTGCCCCGGGCACAGCGGAAGCGGATCATCTTCGAGGAGGTGGCAAGGTTCTTGGATATTCCAGGCGGCGAACAAATTGTCGCCGAGAGTTACGCCCAACTGCGCAAATTCAACTGCTGGGCAGTCAGCATTGTTCAACAGTACGCACGGTTCAAACACTCGCGGGTCCGGCCGGCGGTGATTGGTAACGCCAAACAGTTCCTCCTGATGCGCCAGTCCGACCGGAGCGACCTGACGGACTTGGCGAGCGACCTCGGGCTGCCGGAAACCGCGCTGGATGTCATCCAACAGTACCCACTGCCGGAGCAGCTTCCGGACAAGGCCAAGTATTCGTCGCTTTGTTACTTCTCACCCACGACCCAGCCGCCGCAGTGCGGTACAGTAAGGCACATTCAGGCCTATGAAACTCCTTAGTGTCCTCCTTCTTTCGCTCCTCTTGGCCGGATGCGCCACGCCGACCGCAGTCCATCGCGAGTCGGTCACAGCGGATTCGCAAGGGGCACGCGCCCGCTATTGGGCGCTGCAGGCAAGCCATCGCCCCCCTCCTCCCGCGCCAGTCGAGCACCTCGTGCTCCGAACTCCTGAACGCACCGAGGCCGGTGTGATCCGCCTTCCCACCACCCGCATCCTCACCCTACCCCGTACCCCATGAAGCGATTTCTCCTCTTCCTTGTCCTCGCTCCGGCGGCGTTTGGTCAGTGGATGGTGTTCGATCCGGCGAACCACATCGTCAACCTCGGCATCGAGTCCGCTCAACACGCCAACCACCTCGAAGTCCTGCGACAGTGGGCACAACAGCTCGAACGCCTCAACCAGCAGATCCGGCAACTCGAACAACAGTTGGCCGAACAACGCCGGATTCGTCAGGTACTAGGCGACCCGACTGCGGCCGGCGTTCGCGTCATCCTGGACAACCTCGGCGCGGATGAGCTCGCCCGGCAGTATGGCCAAAACCTCGAAGCCATCCAGCGGCTGTCCAACGCGATCTTCTCACTCCGCCGGACGGCCGAGGGCATCTATCGGGCGCTGGAGGACAAGACCGTCCTCAATCAACCGTTCAACCGGCAGTCGGTGGCCTATCGGCGCTACGCGGCCGTGGACGCACAAGCCGAGAGTGCGGGCCAGGTGTTTGAACAGACCCAGACACGGTCGGAACGACTGCAACGTGATCTCGCGGCAACCCTGGCCGCCCTCAAATCGGCCACGACGCAGGCGGAAGTCGATAAACTGAATGGTCAGATCGCCGCACTAAACGGTCAGTTGGCGGTGCTCGCCGCCCAGCGACGCGACGAATTCGACAAGCTGCAGGCGTTGCAGGTTCAAAACGAGAATCAGGCCGCCAAGGAGCGGCAGGATCTATTGGAAAAGCAGATCGCGGACGAGCGTCAGACGCTCGGTGCCGTCGACGCCTGGCAACAGTCCGTTCGGATCACCCCAGACTCCTACTCCCGCCCATGAAAACCTTGATTGCCACACTCATTGTCCTCCTGTCGGTCGGCGCAATCACTGCGCTCCTCCTCCGTTGCGGTCGTCGGTCTGCAGGAAAAACGCCCTTTCCGGCACAAGGATCGCGCGCAGTGGATACGTGGCAGGATTCCATCTCGCTTAAATCGGAGCGCGACTGGCAGTCACCGCCGCGGAAGCGGGATCCGGCGCTCGATCGCCTGATGACAGAGGAGCAGCTCGTGAAAGTCCGAGCCCCCCAGAACTGATGGACAACTTTGCTCCAGGCTTGCGGGACTCCATTGTCTCGCTGACGGACATTCTCCGGGTGGTGGTCTTCTTTATCGCGGTCGCCGGATTGATCCTTCAGGTGAACCGCGCAAGAAACGACTCGGAGAGTCTGACCCGGCCGCTGGTGCGGGCGATCCTGATCGTGGGATTGATCGCGACCCTCCCGACCTGGTTCAGTTTTGCCGAGCGCTCGTTTCTCCAGATCGCCGATGTCGTGAATACGGGATACACGGAGCACCCGATGAAGGTGGCTGCTCAGATGCGCAAGACGGTCACCGACACGGAAACGGAATTCAGCCTGCGCCGGTTAGGGGAGTCGCTTTACAAGGCGGTCCTCTGGGCCGCAGCCAAACTGGTCATCCTCGTGGGTAGCCTCCTCCAGCTCCCGTTCCTCCTCCTGCAGTACCTGCTCAAGCTGTTGTGTTACCTGTTTCTGCCGATCGCGCTTTCGTTGATGCTGGTACCCTCGCTCACGTCGCTGGGCTCGCGGTACTTGCAGCAGACCCTCGCGGTTCTGGCGTGGCCGGTCGGTTTCGCGGTCACTGAATTGGTCGGCTATCACCTGCTGACGTCCTTCGCCCAGAATGTCGCCGGGGCGTTTGGCTTGACCCCGACGGATGTGGACGCGGCTTCCTTTGCCAGCCTCCTGGGCGGACTGCTCGCCGCGCTCTGGATCATCCTGGGAACGATCGGTACCCCTTTCCTCATGCAGAGCCTGATCTGCTCCGGCACGCCACTGAACGCGGCAGGAGGACCCGGACTGCAGAAACTCTATACGGTTCATCAGCTCACCCAGCTGATCAAGATGACCAAGACCGGCGGTGCGTCCGCCATTGCCACGGCCGCGGATCGAACCCCGCCACCCCCACCATCGGCTCCGCCGGCTTCTCCAGCCACGTCCGGCCCGCGTTCCCCCGACCCGACGGGCGACCTGCGCGCACGCGGTGCCCTGAACTACGGCAAACTGCCCACGCCCTATACCACCCTCTAACCATGACCACGCTTCGTGAAACCCCAACGCCAGCGACGCGGCTCAATCTGAGTCAGCGTCCGAAGCGTCCGTGGCATCCCCTCGACCTGTTTGTGAATGCGGCGATGGCGGCGCGGATCTGGTTCCTGGTTGCGGTCGGCGCGGTGGTTTTGGCGGCAGTCCAGCCGTACCTCCTGCTGCGGGCGCATCGGACGCGGGAACAGGTGATCGTGCTCGATCCCAGCGGGACCTATCATGTCAGTCCGCTCCTTGCCTTTGAGGAGGCCTCAAAACTCCACGAACAGCAGGCGCTGCTCGCTTGCCTTGCTTTGTTCCAACGCAATCCAGCGGGTTTCGATCATCCGGAGCTGTTGGAAAAACTCTTTCTGTCGGAAGCGCTCGCTCAGGCTAGAGCGGAGGCGGCCAAAGGGCAGGAGGAGTTTGCGCAAAAGCACCTGCATCAAAAGGTCGAGGTGACCAAGGTCACTGTCCTCGAAACCCGGGACAAACTGATCCTCGTGCAAACCGAGGGACAGTTGCTGCGAACCGGAGCCCTCGGGCAGCAAACGTTTGGTGAAGCGCTTCCTTTCACCGCGCGGTTCACTTTCGCGCGCAACCCCAACCTCGCGACCAACGGTCGCTTCCCCCTCGCTGTATGGAACTACGATCTCTCATTCTGATGCTTGGTTTCGGTGCAGGACTGGTTCAGGCCAGTCCCATCAAGCGGTATCCACTCGACGATCGCGCGGTCTACACCGTGTCGGTAGGAACGGACGCTCCGACCACGATTCTCTTCCCGGGCGCTTTGACGGCCCTCGATGGCGCGGGAGTTTCCGGACAGCCCGAGGATGCACCGTCGGTCCTGATTTCCCATCAGCCTGGTGCTCCGTTCTTCTCGGTTCGAGCGCTGAAGCTAGGTGCAACGGCCGCCGTCAACGTGGTCTACCAAGACCGGGTCTACGCACTCGCGTTCACCGCGGCGGGTGAAGTCGATCGCACGGTCACCTTTCATGATCCTGCAAACACGCTGGTCGCCGAGACCAAGCCGCGACTTTCGACGGAACGGTTGATCAGCCTGCTCGACCGCGCGCGCCATTTCGCCCTCCTGGCCGAACAGTACCCGGGGGTGGTTCAGCAGGTCGAACGCAGCGCGCCCAAGTCCACTCACCGGTCCGGAGTGATCGAAGTCACGGTGGACGAGGTCTGGCGCTTTGGGGATGAGGATGCACTGGTGTTTCGGTTGAAGCTGGGGAACCGGACGCCTCTGGCGGTCCGCTATACTCCGGCGCGATTGGTGGTCCAGGTGGGCGAAACGCGATTTCCGGCCGCGATAACCGATGGCACCGGACTGCTTCCCGCCGGGCGCGCGGCCATTGTCTATCTCGCGATCGTCGGCCATCCGGACGGCTCGGTCGCCGCCCTGTCGCTCAAGAATACCTTCACCGTGAACGTGCCTGTGCTGGAATGAAGCTGAGCCCCTCCTTCTTCCTCAGCCCAACCGGCCAGGGCATCGTGGTCGGATTGATTGCCGCCCTCGTGATCGGAGGCGTGGCCTGGCGGCGCTCTCAAGTGAAACCTGAACCCAAGAAGTCGGAAACGATCTCGCCGGCGGCGCTGCCAAAAATCTTTCAGCGTCCCGTCGCCAAGGTGGAGCCGACCTCGTCGGTGACGCCCCCGCCGATGCCCGTGCCGGTGATCGTTCCGGAGAGACCCAAAGTACTGCCGTTGTCGGTCGTGGCGGGAGCCTCAAGAAAGAGTCCGTTCCCGAGCGCGCCGTACGGCCGGCTGATTCCCTGTGAAACCGTCGTCACCCTCGAGTCCTCCCGAATCGACACGCCGATCATAGGGCTCGTGACCGAAGATGTCTGGCACAATGGCGTTCTCATTGTGCCGGCGGGAGCGGAGGTGCACGGACGGGCTTCGGTGGATCGCGTCCGCGAGCGTCTCGCGGCCCAGGGCATATGGCGACTGGTCTGGCGGGTGCCGCAGCGGCAGGCCAGCGTCGAACTGCGGGTCGAAGGACTTGCGCTTGATCGGGAAGGCGACCCGCAGACAGGACGTTGGGGAGACCATGATGGCTCCGCGGGACTGCGCGGGCTACTGGTCCGCACCGACGACTGGCGCGAGCTCAAGCTCTTCGCGTCGACCTTTCTCTCGACCGCGACCCTCGCGCTGCAGGAAACCCGTTCGGGGGTCGGGCTTTTGGGTGAATCCTCCGTCGCGCTTGCGACCGGCAAGAATGCGGCGCTCGCCGGGACGAGTTCCGTCCTTCGCGAGTATGCCCAGCACCTCAAGGACACGATCCAACGTGACGGCTTCTACCTGCGGATCCCCGCCGGAAAACTTTTCTACCTCTACCTCACCGAACCGATCGCGCCTCCGCGCGACCGGAATGCGTCCGAACCACCCACACCCCTCCCATGAGAACATTGCTCCTTTTGACCACCACCGGACTCTTGGCGGGCTGCCAGACTCACCCGCTCCCGTTGGCCGATCTCCCGCTGGTCGAACCGTCGACCGATCACATTGCCGCGCCCCGACAGCCCACCCTCCTCCGCCAGTACACCGTTGGGGCGCGGATCGACCCTGACAATGACCGGATCCGGCATGAATCGCACACGGTACACCGGGTCGAATTGGAGTCCCGGTGGAACCTCGCGGCCACCGCTGTCGAACCCGAGCTGGAGGTCCTGGCTCCGGCCCCGTCCGAAGCATTAGCGAAGGCCGAGACCGGGGCAGTCCCAGTTCCTGAACCCAAGGCCCCGCCACCCGCTCAGGTCTTCGAAAGGAAAGGACTGGTCCGGGGGTCGGAACAGGCCCGAGTACCCAACGCCGACGGATTGATTGACCTGACGGCGGTGGCCGCGGGGACAGGCGACGACGTCAATCCGTTCGCAGTTCGCCACCTGCCCGCCGAAGCGGTCCGCGAGGTGACCCTCAACGTGCACGGCATCATTGGCGGCGACGTGCCCTGCGCGCTGATCAACGAACGCACGTTTCAGGTCGGCGAGCAGATCGAGTCCTTTGCGGTCGTGCGGATCGAACCCGAATCCGTGCTGCTGCGACTCGATGACCAATTGATCCGCTTGCCGGTCAACCCCACGCCCGCGCGCGTGCGTTTCGCCCTATGAGTGCTTTCGCCGCCACCTACATTGATGCCGCGGGCCGACGCCGGAGCGGACGGTTCGAAGCCACGAGCACCGAGCAGGTCCTGCTGCTGCTGCGCTCCAAGGCGGTCTGGCCGGTGTCCGTACGGCAACTCAAGCCCAACCGTCGTCACGCCGGATTGACGATACCTCCGGGAGAATTTGTGCCGTTCCTCCATCAGTTCGAATTGCAGGTGCGGGCCGGTGTGACCGCTGATGTGGCCCTCGCCCAGTTGGCCGAGGATACCCCGCCGGGAAATCTGCGAATCCTTCTGGACCACATCCACGGCCACGTTGCCCAAGGAAGGCCGATTCATGAAGCTTGCCGGTACTTCCACCGACAGTTTCCGCCGCACCTCGCGGCGGTCATTGCCGCCGGGGAAGCCTCCGCTCAATTGCCGGAAGCGTTGCGGGCTCTGGCCGTGCACCTGACCGGCGTGGAAGAACTTCGGCGAACCACGCGCCGGGCCCTGATCTATCCTCTGCTTGTCCTCAGCGCGACCACGGGCCTGATCGCATTTCTCCTGGGTGGGGTGGTGCCGCAGTTTTCGGAGGTGTTCACGTCGCTTTCGCTCAAACTGCCGCTCCTCACCATCGTCCTGATCGACGCGAGCACATGGGTCCGGGGTGCATGGCCGGTGCTGCTCGCCGGTGGGGTCGTTGGTTTTCTGGGACTGGTCGGAGCGGCCCGCTCCGAAAAACTGCGCGCCGTGCGCGACCGGCTGTTCATGCACGTTCCGATTTTGGGCGAGACCGTACGGTTGCTCGCAACTGCTCGCTTTTCCGCCCACTGCCGCCTGCTCCACGACGCCGGTGTTCCCCTATTGGACGCACTCAAGACCGGAGCTGAGTTGACCGGACATTCGGTGTTGGCTGATCAACTACGTCATGCGAGGAACGCGGTCGCGATGGGAAAACCGTTGCATCAGGCGCTGCCCAAGAATCACGCATTCCCCTCATTTGTCGTTCCTGCGCTCCGTGCCGGGGAGACCACCGGTCAATTGGGAACGGCTCTCCACCACATCGAAGACTACGCGACCCGCCGCGCGCGGGATCGCCTCGCCACGGCCCTCACTTTCCTCGAGCCGACGATCCTCGGGCTGCTCGCCACGGTCGTTGGTGCCATCGCCCTGTCCTTCTTCCTCCCCCTGCTCTCGCTCTTGGGCGGTATCAACGCCCGCTAAAA
>JAEUGY010000082.1 GCA_016794625.1 Opitutaceae bacterium | reverse complement strand
TCACCGCTCAAAATCTTCTTCCGAACGTACTCGTAAGCGACATCGGTGTTTACGCTCTTCATGACGGAAAAAACATACTTCCGTATACACGTTAGACAACTGCCAATTTCCAAAACGTTGCGGCGCCCTCCGCATCCGGGCCTTTACGAGCCGTAGGCCAGTTCTTCCGGAGAAAGGTCCCGCGCCAGCACGCCACTCTCGGCCCGGGTGAGGAGCCGGAGGTTGTGATCGATCATTTCCTGCAAATGGAACTCCATCTCGCGCTTCGCGGCGCCCGGATCTCCCCGGGCAATCGCCTCAAAGATGTCATTGTGCTTCTCCAGCACTTCGCGCCGTCGCAGGTCCACCTCCGCCTTCTGCGTCGGCAGGGCCCCAGGAACCAGCGGCACGGTCAAGACGCGGTTGATCAGGTGGAGACGCAGGATCTCCTTCTTCATCAGGTCGTTTTTCGCCGCCGACATGACGGCGATGTGGAAGCGCGCATCTTCCCGCGCCAACTCCCCGAGCAGCGGCTGTTCGGTTTCCGCCGCAATGACGGCTTCGGTCAGCCGCCGCATCGCTTCGAGCGCAAAGCGTATCTCCTGCAAATCGCCCTCATTTCGATTCCGGGCCGCCAGTCCGGCCGCATGGCTCTCCAACGCCAGACGGAGGTCACACATCTCGCTGAATTCCTTGATCTGCATCTTCTTAACACTGGCACCGAGATGTGCCTGAATTGAGACCAAGCCATCCGTTTCCAGCTTGCGGAGTGCGTCCCGCACCGGGGTCCGACTGACCCCGATTTCCGCGGCCAACACTTCGGTCATGAGCGCCTTACCGGGAGGGAACTCCCCGGTCAGAATCTTCTTTCGAATATAGTCATAGGCGACATCGGTGTTCACACTCTTCATTGTTCCGCGGAATAACACACTGTCCCCCCATGCGCAATCCCCGGAAACGTCCCCGGCCGACGCGTGAGGCGGACGCTCGAACCTCTGGCCCTCAGGACGCAACCTTGGCCGGTGTGCCGCGGCCGGAAACCAGCAGCAAGGTCAGCGCGACCCCGGCCGCCAGCGAACCAAACAGGAAACTGGCGTTGAAGCCAAAAGCATCGGTCAGGCTTCCGTGCAAGGCCGGCACGAAGCTGCTGACCGGCGCCACCAAGGAGAGAAGCGCCAGATTGCGGGTGGCGAGCGCGGGTTGGGAAATGGAAACGACGTAGTTGATGAAAAAGATGCCGCCCAACTCCCCCGCCCCCATCAGGCCGAACGCCCCGAGGTAACCATAGCCGGTCGAAATCAGGGGCCAGGCCATGCCCAGCCCGACGAACACCACGGTGCAGATCATGGCGTAACGGGCTCCGAAGCGGGCCGCCACCGAGCCGATTCCGAAGCCGGCGATGGACTTGCAGCCAAAACGAAGCGCCATGATCACGCCCGCCAGCTCGAGTGGTGTTCGCCCCACCGCCTCCCGGGTGTACAGGGACAGATTGGTCATTCCGCCCAGTGCGCAGTACCAGAGGAGGTAGGAAATCCAGGTGATGACCAGACGGCGGTCCTCCACAAACGCACCCAGACTGCGGCGCACAAAGTCGACCAACGAAGGCGTTGTCTCGTCCGGCACGTCCACCAGTCGAAAACGTCGGACGGCCAGGGCGCAGGCCGCCATGCACGGCAACGCCACGAGATAGAGGATGCCAAAGTTCACCGGGTAGCGGACTCCCTCGATCTTTCCCGCCAGCAGAAGCTGCGCGAACAGGGATCCAAGCACCGCCGCCACCGGACCAAAACCGAAGGCATACTTGAGGGCGCGCGCCCGCCCTTGCTCCGAGGTGCCTCGCGCCAGGCACTTCATCAGGTAGATGCTGATCGTGCTGTTCATCACGCCGAGCAGCAGCCCCTGCCCGATCACCACACCGATGCGCAACGCGTTGGGAGCCGGCAAAAACACCACCGCACACACGAGAAGGAGCGACGTCGCCACGACCGTGTAGCCGACTTGCACGATTCGCTGCTCCGATCGGGCCGGAAATAGCCAGGCACAGAAAATCGGTACGATCGCGCCGAGCAGGTACGTCGAGTTCGGCAGGTTCGCGACCGTCGCACTGGCACCGAGGCGGTCGCAGAACGCCGCCTGCACCACCCCCACATACAGGACCGGGGCGGAAAAGTACGTGAGCAGCTGCGTCAGGATGAAGAGATTGCCGTTGCGGCGCTCGATCTTCGGATCGCTGACGTGAGAAGGTGGTAGGGAGTTCAAAGTCAGCGAGCCGGCAACCCCGGCGCATCGAGCGGCCGGCCCGGTCTGGTCTGGTCACTCAGGGTTCCAACCAGAAGGAGTAAAGATCCGCGTCCTGAAGATGGAAGCGAAGCCGGACGCGTTGACCCTTCAGCTCGGCGAGATCGCGGTCGGGCCAGACCACCTCCGCCCGCAGGTGGTCACCGGTGACGGGTATGCACTGGCCCGCGCTCCAGCCCGGCAGGACGGCGCGGCCATCGGGACGAGTCACCTCGACGCGCAGCGCGCCCTTCGCGGTGGCATTGACGAACAGGCGCCGGCCTTCCACCAGCACCGGCCGGGTGTCGACATAACCAGGTTTCTCCGCGGCGCGGAGTGACACAAACCCATCGACCCGGAGCTTCGCCAGGTAGATGGCGCCCCGATACTCATCGATCACGCGGGCCATGTTGGGACGGTGACGCACATCGATGCCCGAATAATAGAACCAGAGTTCATCACCCCGGCGGATCGGATGGGAGGACGCCATGATCTGGCCCGTATCGAGCACGCCAGGGCCCTGTTCGGAGATGGGAATGAAGTGGGCCCGGTCACCGATCCGCGTCCACGAGCGCAAATCCCGGCTGCAGGCAAGTTTTGGTGAGTTGATGCCGTCCTGGTTGCCCCGCGGCGGCGGTATCCGACCACTCGATTCAAAATAGTTCGGCAGTCCGATGTAGAGTCCCTCGTAGCGGAACACCGCCATGTTGTAGATCTCGACATTGTATTCGTCCGGCTGGTTGATCGTCGGCCGCCAGAGCCGCGGGTTCGACTGCACCTCGCTCAGATACGCCGCGCCGAGGATCTGATCCTGGGAGTCGGCGTGATAAATGAGCTCAGGCTTGGTCCAGTGTTCAAAGTCCGGACTCAGCGTGAGGTAAACCGAGCGGCCGAATGGCCCGGCGTGTTTGACCGTGAGCAGGTACTGGCGGGTGACCGGATCCCAGTTCAGATGGGATTCGTCCTGGCTCGGAATGGCCGGCACCGGCAGGCGGGTGAACGTAAAACCGTCCGCCGAAACGATCGGCTGGCGTCCGCGGGGTCCGATCATGCCCTTGTAGCGACGCTCGGGCGGGGCTTCCGGATCCAGGATGACATGCTGGGTGAAGGCCGCCGGGTCGCCCTGCACCAGGATGAGGTTGTTCTGCCGGTTGCCCCGACTTTCCACCAGCCCGAGCATGGGTTTTTCCCAAACCAAACCGTCCTTGGATCGCGCGTAGCCCGAGCCTCCGGCTCCGTTGCCGTCATCGCCGAAACGCATGTACCAAAGCTTCCACACCTGCTCGCGCTCGTCCCAGACCGGCGCATCGCGCAGCTGGATGGCCACACCGTCCGTCGGCAGGTCGGCGCGCACCACCGGATTGCCCTCGTATTTGCGCGGCGAATGCGTGACTCGGGTGAGGGCGTTGACGTCGCCGAGCAGAAAGTCATCCAGGAACAGCTGTCGTTCGCCGGGGCGCAGCACCACGGCGTCAACCGCCAGATCGAACTCGGCCCCGTGGGCGGGCACCGCCAAGAAAGGACCACCGGCCACAAGCAGGAAGGCAAGAAGGGGCTGGAATCGTCGCATGGGGAAAAACAAGGTCGGTTCGGTCGGACGCAGGCCGGAGGTCCGGCTCAAAGGGAACGGAGCGTCACTGCGTACAGGCGCGGGTCCTGATCGCCGGTTCGCTCGAGGTTGATCTTGAAACGCACGGTGCGGCCGCCTAGCGCCGCCAGATCCGCGGTGGTCCAGGTGACGGCGCAGTCGAGTCCACCGGCCTGAGTCGTGCGTCCGCTCTTTGCCCCGGAGTAATCGGGCAACAGCTCAAAGCGTTCATCGGAAAGTTCGACACTCAGGCTGGCCGCGTGATCAGCGTTGAGCAGGACCCGGCAGCCCTGGGCGGGTAGTCGCACCGGGGCGGACCAGACAAAGCCCCGCTGCGGCGCTTCACCGGTCGGCGTCCTCGGGCGGCCCCCGAAGCCGGCTCCGGCGTTCTGCGGGAGCGGATGCAGTCCCACCGCGCCCCAGCGGTCCCGCGGCAACACGGCCAGGCCGACCTCTCCGGTGTACCCCATGCCGTAGTCGGCGTTCAACCACCGGCCGAAATAGATGCGCGTCTCATCCCCCACGTTGAGAATGCCGTTGCCCGACTGGGCGAGGATGGTCGGGTAGTCCTTGCCGGGCACCGGAGTCGCCGGGGCATCGAAGCGCGAGAGGTAAACATGGCCTTTGACCGGTTCCCGGAAGTGCATGCCGTCGTTGCTGATCACCAGGCCGAGGTCGCAGGAGATCTTGCCATAACCGAACCAGCCCCACTGCTTCTGCGAACTTTCATCGCCCGGGGCGTTGTGCCAGAGGCCATAGAAACCGACGCAGACACTGCCGAAACTGGCCGCGCCGACGCCCAGGTGGACCTGATCGTAGGGCTTCGTCTGCCCGCGGTCCTCGGGGTTTGGCGGCTCGGGCAGTAAAAAGGCCCGGGTGTCGCCCGGCAGCCAGCGATCGAAGTTAGGGGACATGACCGCCCGGCCCTGCCGGCCGCCACGATGTCCGCCCTCGCTGAAGGTGAGTCGTTGGCCGTGGACAAACCAGAAATCATTGAACTTGAACAGCGACGCGGTCTCGAGGAACTGATCGATGGCGAACTCCGGCGCCGCCTGCCAGTGGAGTCCATCGGCGCTGGTGGCGGTGCGGAAGACCCACGTCTTTCCATTGTGGCCGTTGTAGACCATCTTGTAGCGCCGGCGGGGATCCGGTTCGGCGTCATCCTTCACCACGTGCACGCCTTCGACCAGGGTGTCGGGCAGCGCGATCGCGTTGTTCTGCCGGCTGCCTTTGAACTCCACCTGCCCGAGCCGGGGCTTGGTCCACGTGAGGCCGTCCTCACTCTCCGCGTAACAGACCGGTCCCTGCGACAGGTTCTTCAGGTCGGCGCGCCGCGCGTCACCGGGTTGTTTCATGCCCACCGAATAGTACCACATCCGATACCGGCCCTGGTCCTGGATCACCGCGCCATAAAAATGCGCCGCCACCTGGTCCGGCGCCAGCGGGTCGTCCTTGCTCGGAGCGAGCACGGGCTCCCGGCGGACGGCCGGCTTGGACAGGTGCTCCACCACCTGATCGCGCAGGGGCAGTAAGTGGTCGTCGATGGCCAGGAGGAGCGCCTCGCCCTCGACCCGCACGCCGGTGGAGGGGAAATAGAAGTCGCGTCCCAGGGAGGGCGCCCCCACGCCCACGGCGGACGAGGCGAGCAGGCCGGCGGCGGCCAGCATCCGGTGGATTCCTTGGGCGCAGGGTCGGAGCAGGGTCATCATGGGGAGGGCCCGGGCCGGGCCGGGGTTATTCACCACTTACATACAACGCAAAGAGTCTTGGATCGATGTCCTCGCCGCGCTGCAGCCGCACCCGAAACCGGACGCTGCGGCCGACGAGGGAGTCGAGGCTGCCCTGTGGCCAGGTGACGGCGCAATCGAGGCCGTCCGCGGCGGTCGTGCGACCGGACTGCTCGCCGGAGTACTGCGGCAGCAGACGGAAATTCGCATCGGCGATTTCCACGCTCAGGCCGCGCACGCCCTCGGCGTTGAGGGTGACACGCGCACCGGCGCGGCCGATCGTGACCGGGGCGCTCCAGACCGTGCCTTCCTTTGCCCGGGGATAAAGTCCGAGGGCGCCCCACCGGTCGCGCGGCAGTGTGGCGAGCGCGATTTCGGCATGGTAGTGCTCCAGATTTTCCGGGTTTACCCAGCGACCGTGATAGATCCAGGTCTCGTTTCCGACGTTGAGGATGCCATTGCCCGACTGCTGCAAAATCATTTGATGCCTCACCCCGGGGGTGACGGCGGCCGGGGACGCGCTCCGCGACAGGTACACATGTCCCTTCACGGGTTCGCGGAAATGCTGGCCATCGCTTGAGACCACGAGGCCAAAATCGCCCGTCGTGGTGCCCCGGCCAAATCGGTCCCCGGGCCGCGGCTGGCTGTTCCACTGGCTGTAAAGTCCGACCAGTACATTGCCCTGGCTGAAGGCGCCCACACCCAGATGCACCTGGAGGCCCGGACGGTCCAGCCCACGCTCATTCGGATCCGGGGACTCCGGCAGAAGAAACGACTCCCCCGCCTCCTGCAACCAGGTATTGAAATCCGGCGACACCCAGACGTACCCCTGCCGGCCCGCCCGGTGGCCCCCTTCGCTCGCTGCGCGCGTGTATTGGGCGTTGATGTAGAAAAGACCGCCATGCTGATAGAACGCAGACGGCTCCAGACCAGAGTTGATCGGTGAGTTCGGACCGGGCGTCCACGTGATGCCATCAGGACTGGTGGCGGTGCGCACCGACATGAACTGAAGGCTCACATGACGGTTCTCGTAGACCATCTTGTAGCGCCGCTTCGGGTCCGGATCCTGGTCGTCACGCAGCACAAAGGCCCCCTGCGTCTCCGTGTCGGGCAGCGCGATCGCATTGTTGTTGCTCCCTCCGCCGTGCACCACCTGACCAAGCACCGGCTTGGTCCAGTGCAGGCCGTCCATACTTTCCGCATAACACACCGGCCCTTCCTTCAATTTCTTCGTATCCAAATCCTTTTCCGTCGGCACCCCCGCCCAGCCCACGCCGTAGTACCACATGCGGAACTTTCCACCGTCACGCAGCACCGAGCCGTAAAAGTGCGTCGCGACCCCGTCGGTGGCCTGGGGATTGCCACGACTGGGCGTCAGCACCGGTTTGGCCCGGACCTGCGGTTTGGACAGGTAGAGGCAAAGCTCGCCCCGCAACGGAAGCGCCTCGTCGTCGATCGCAAGCAAGGTGAGCCGCTGGCCGGTGTAGGCCCCCAAGGTCAAGGCATCCGTCGCGGCGGCGGCCGCCGACCCGCAGGCACTCGCCGCGAGCAGCAGCGCCCCCGCGACCCCACGCCAAATGCTGCGACGCGGACGGGTGTGCGCCCTCCAGCCCGCCTCGGGCCGGCGGGAGGAGAGTGCCAGGAGAAATCGTGACATGAGCGGTTCGAACGAGGGGGAGAAAACGAAGGGCGCCGAGGTCAGGCCAGGTGCGGTGGCAGCAGTTCGGGTGCGTTTTTGCGACACCACGCGATCACCCGCTTGACGTGGGCTTCCGTCGCACTCCGATAGGGCGACTGACAGCGGAGTCCGACCACGCCGCCCCCGGCCACGCGCTGGACCCGGTCCACGGCCGAGTCCCACAAGCCCTCGTTCTTCACCATGGGGATCAGCGCCTCGTGCAGATAGCGCCGCAACGCGTCCGCCAGCGGTTTCGCCTCGTCCATCCGGCCGGCGGCGCACAGCGTGTAGAGCTCGACCACCTTGGCGGCATTGAAGCCGGTGATCGAACAGTAGCCGCCTTTTCCACCCGCGGGGATCTTCTCAAAAAAATCTTCTCCGCCAAAGATGGCCAGATCCGGCGCCTCCTTGAGCGCCGCCTGCAGGGCAGCCACATCCAGCCCTGTATCCTTGGTTCCGATAAAGGTCGGAAACTCACGCGCCAGTGCGCCGAGGAACTCCGGCACGATCTTCCGCTTGGAGCGACCGGTGAGATAGAGCACGATCGGCGTCTTGCCTGCTTCCTCCACCACCTCGCTCACGAAGCGCTTGACCTCGTCATCCTTCAGCTCGAGCCAGAACGGCAGCGCGATCTGCAACGCATCGGCCTTGGCGCGGAGCGCGACGCGGATCCGGCGCCGGACGGTGCGCGTGCTCAGGGCGGACACACCAATCTGCACCGGCAGGCCGATCGCATGCGCTTCGGCACAGACAATCTGGGTGATCTTCTCGAAACTGGCGTCATCCTGCGCATAAAACTCCCCGGTCGTGCCACCGGTGTAGACGCCGTTCACGCCAGTGCCGCCGTAACCCCGGACTTCCTTGATCAGGCGGCGGCCGTCGACCTCGTCGCGGGCCGTCCAGGGCACAATCAGGGCGCACCAGACGCCTTTCAGCGTCGCGCGGGAAAGAGGAGTGATCTTGGCGGTTTTGGTCTTCGAACTCATGGGATCGGGTATCGTGGTGGGTGGAAGCAGGCAGGAGGAATAGGTTCAGGCCCAGGCGGAGGTGGGGTCGGAGGGAAGTCGCTCCAGACGGAAGAAGGCGATGGCATTGTCGCGGAGGATGAGACGCTTCGCGGCGTCCGGGATCTCCGCCGTTTCAATGCGGGTCCGCTGCATCGCTACATCATACAAGGGCGTGTCGCTGCCAAAGAGGAGGCGCTCCGCCCCCAGTTCCTTGACCCCCCACTCCACCAGTCCGGGCAAAATGCTGCGTGCGCTCGAGGTATCAACCCAGAGATTGCCGTGTTTGGCAGCCTGGAGGGCGCGCACCTGAAGATCGACGCGTCCCTTGTCCCCCGCCCCGTTGCCGAGGTGGGCCAGCATCACCCGTGCTCCCGGGTGGCGGTCCGCAAAGGGCACAAAGTCGGCGGGCAGGCTGTTGGGACACCCGCTGTGGGTCATGACCGGCGCGCCCGTCTCCTCAAAGAACGAAAACAGGGCGTCTCCATGATCCGCGATCCGGTACGCATGCTCCTCCGGATGAATCTTGATTCCCACACACCAAGGCGACCGCAGCATCGTTCTCGCCTGATCATACGTGTCGGGCTGCAGCGGATTGACGATCACGTACTGAAGCAGGCCCGGCACCTTGGGGATTTCGCGGAAGGCGATTTCGTTGGCCGCGCAAACATCCACGGTCCGGCCCCGGGGCAGCAATCCGGCGAGCGGCGATGCCACGGTCCAGCGAATCCCACACGCACGCGCCCGCCGCACCACCAGGTCGGCCTCCCCGCTCGAGAACGCAGTGATGAGGGGGTCGGCGTGCACGTACCGTCCATAGTGGGCGTGGCTGTCAATGGCCGGAATGTCGCTGAAAAGCATGCGAGTCCTGGATCAGGTGCACGGTCCGGCGGATCTGGAGCGATTCGGACGGAGGTGCGGGTTTCGGAGGAAAAACCAACGACGCCACCTGGGGCACGGTCGCGCCCAACCAGCGTCTCATCTTTGTTGTTTACTCGCGTATACATACGTATGACGGTTTTTTCCTGTCAAGCGGCATCCCCGAAATTGGCTCTCGATCGACCACGCTCTCTCCCTTCGTGACCTGTTATGATCGTCGACAGCCATGTCTATTGTTTCACGGCACCCGATTCCGCCGCTGGGCACGCCTCGGGCGCAGCACACCTCGACCTCTGGCAGCGCCAATATGCGCTGCACCATCAACCGGCCTTTCGGGTCCGGGACCGGCAGCCAGGGGACTCCCACCTGTTGCTCGACCCGACGCCGGAGGACCCGTGGCGTCTGGCGCGGAATCGAAACTTTCGAGTGGACCGGAAGTGTCAGCGGCTCATCTGGACGGTCGCAGGCGAGGACTACACGAAACAACAGCTTCCTCCCAACGTCCTGGAGTTCGGACCCGACGCGCTGATTGCGGAGATGGACCACGCGGGCGTCGACGCCGCTCTCATCCACGCCGATGCCACGCTGACCAAGGACACCGCCTACCTGGCCGCATGCGTGGCCGCCTACCCGGAGCGTTTGCGCGCGATGGCGCCCATCGACGAAGCCTGGGTTCCGGAAAACCCTGACCGGGCGATCGCTCAGGCGGTGGCCGCGATTCAGGAACACCGGCTGCACGCGCTCAAGATCATCCCGGCCTACGCCTACCAGCAAACCCGGTCGCGGAGTTTCAACGAACCGAGCTGGCGTCCGTTCTGGGACGCGGTGGTCACCCTGGGCGTGCCCGTCTTCTTCACCCTCGGCGCGCGACCCGGTGTCGCGGATCCACGCCAGGGATTCGTCGACGAAGTCTGGGAGCTGCGCCGGCTGCTGGACCGCCACCCCACCCTGCGGGCCAGTGTCACTCATGGATACCCCTGGCGCGACTTCATCGAAGGCGATCGTCTGGTCGTGCCGCCGGGGTTCTGGGCGCCGTTTCACGATACGGCGCTCAGCCTGGAGGTGGGATTTCCCTATCGGATCGGAGATCGGTTCGAGTATCCCTACCGCGAATGCCGCCCGGTCCTCGAAGCCATGGTCACCCACCTGGGACCCAGCCGGCTGCTGTGGGGGTCGGACCAGCCGTTTCAGAACCGCTTCTGCACCTACCGCCAGTCGCGTGACTACCTCGAAAAACACCGTGTGGACGTCTTTTCCCCCGCTGATCTCGCCTTGGTGATGGGTGGCAACGTGGCGCGGCTGATGGGTTTCACGCCACTGCCCACCTCCTGACGGCGTCGACCCGTTTCTCCGCCCTACTCGTTTCCTCTCATGTCCTCCCCCGCTGATCGTCGAACGTTCCTCAAGGCCACCGTGGCGTCCGGTCTCCTTGGATTGACCAAACCTGCCTCGACCTTCGCCGCGGCGCCGGCCGCGCCGGCTGCATCCACCGACTGGCTGGAAGCGGCCCGGGCCGAGATCCCGGCGCTGGCCGGTACCGACTATTTTCAGACCGGAGCCTTCGGACCGAGCCCGCACCGCGTGATGGAGCGGACGAAGGCCTTGCTGGACCTCCAGAACCAATGTCCGGCCCATCCGGAGAACATCGGCCAACTGAAGGACGCAGAGTCCGCCTGCCGCCGGTTGCTCGCCGAAACCGTGGGCGCCAAACCGTCGGAAGTGGCGATGACCGCCAATACCACGGGAGGGATCAACACGGTGCTGTGGTCCATCGACTGGAAAGCGGGCGATGAGATCATCATTGGCAACCAGGAGCACCCGGCCCTGCTGCTGCCGGTCTACACGTTGCAGCGTCGGTTCGGAGTGGTCATGAAGATGGCGCCGGTCGATCGCCCGGAGGACACGGTCGACGCCGTCCTCCAACGGCTCACGCTGCGCACCCGGTTGGTGGCCATCAGCCACGTGTCCCGGGGCAGCGGCCAGGTGCTGCCGGCCGTCGCCCTGTCCAGGGCGCTGCGGGAACGAGGCGTGCCCCTGCTGCTCGACGGCGCCCAAGGGCCGGGCAATGTGCCGGTCGACTTCCATGCGCTGGGTTGCGACTACTACAGTCTGTGCGGTCACAAGTGGATGCTCGGCCCCAAAGGCACGGGCGCCTTGCTGGTGCGGGAGGATGTACTGGCGGCCACCGCCGTGTCCTGGACCGGGTCCGGCGCACAGTCGTCGATGGACGAGGAGGGTCACTTCGAGTGGCAGCCCGATGCGCGCCGGTTTGAATTCGCGACCCGATTCCTCGCGGGCTTGGGAGGCTGGCACACCGCCCTGCAGTGGCTGGGCCAGCTCGGCTGGCCTCGGGTGCGAGCCCGCATGGACCACCTCTCAGCCTATGCCAGCGAGGCGATCCGGGGTCAGAAAGGGCTCGAATTGATTTCTCCGGCGGACCCCGCCCAACGCAATGGGATCGTGGTGCTGCGGATGCCTGCGGGATTCAAGGCGACCGAGCTCTATGACCGTCTGCGCCAGCAGGATCGCATCCTCGTCTCTCCGGTCAGCCAGCCGCGCGACCTGCGCGTCTGTCTTCACTTTTTCAACACGGAGGCGGAGGTCGATCGTCTGCTGGCGCGACTGAAGGTCTATTGCGGCTGACGTCCGGCCCCGGGCGGGCGGGGCCGGCGCCAGCCGGCCGGACCTACTTGAACTGGAGGGAGAACAGGTCCGCGTCCCGCATCACAAAGCGGAGACGGATCGGCTTGCCCACCAGCCGCGAGAGCGGTGAACGATCCGTGCGGCCCTGGGGATGCTTCCAGTCCACCGCCTCGGCGATCTTGTCGCCGTACAGGAGGGGCGACTCTTCCAGCAGGAACCCGGGCAACGGATGGCCGTCGCTGTTCTGGATCTCGACGCGGATGCTGCCGCTCGCCGAGGTCGAATAGTTCAGGACGAGGGAGGAACCGGTGAAGGTGAAGGGCTTGGTCACGAGCTCACCGCCCGGATACCCGGCATGCGCGGACACAAAACCATCGGTGCGCACGGTCAGGCGTTCGAGGCGATTGCTGGGAAACGTATAGTCGCGTTCGACGTAGAAGGAGATCTCCTCCGGACCGGTCACGAGCAGACCGGCCGCCGGAGTGTTGGCCCGGTGCGCCCAGTTGCGCTCGTGCAGTCCGGGGCGCAGGAAGGCCTCCTCGAACCGATTCCAGCGTACTCCGTCCCGGGAACTCATGAACACGACATCGGACGAGCCCGGGCTGCTGTTCGCCATCTCCGGGAAATAGGTCTTCCACGGCATGAAACGCCGGGGCAGCGCGAGGTACAGATGCGGCGCGCGGTAATAGGGCGTGGTGGCGTTGGTGTACAGGTTGGTCGGAGGGGCGTCGCCAAAATCGGCCCACGCGCCGGTCGTCCAGGTGAGAAAATCCTTGGAGCGTGCGCACTTGATGGAGCGGACGCCGTGGATGAAGTCGCGGTAGATGGCGACATACTCCTGCCGCGGGACGTCCCAGAACACGAGGTTGAGCGAGTCGAAGGCGCCGTCCGTGATGATCGGCTCGTCGCGGAGTTTGCGCCAGCGCACGCCGTCGGCTGAAACGAAGGCGATCAGGATCGGTTTGCGCTTGTCGCCGTCATAGTTGCTGCTCGCCACGGCCTTGTACCGCTGATCCGCCGGCGCCGCCGGGTTCTCGTCCTTGAACGGGGCGAAGTTGTGCGAGCCGCGATCGATCCAGATGATGTTGTTGTCCTTCGATCCGTTGAACTCATACAGACCCAGGTTGGGCCGGGTCCAGGTGATGCCATCGCTGCTTTCGGCATAGCAGGTGAATTGGGGATGCGTCGGAACCGGAATTTCGTCGGGCCGCACGGTCGCCTTGATGGTGTAACCCGGGTCGCTGCTGCCGCGATAGTACATCCGGTAGCGATCCCCGTCCTTGAAGACCGAGGTGTAGCCGCTCGTGACCCCTTCCCAGGGTCGATCGAACACCATGACCGTGCCCATGGAACGCGGAGTCTGCTGCTGCAGATGAACCCCCTGCATGCGATCGATGAGGTAATCGTCGACCATCAGTTCCAACCGGGAGCCGAGGATAAGGGCGGGGGCCGGCGCGGCCGGCGGGGCGGAACGGGCGGGAGGGACGGCGAGCGCTCCGGCCAGCGCGATCAAGCCCAGGAGCCGGCTGCGGGAGCCGCGGGAGGGGGGGGTGGGTTTCGTTTGCATGAGGAAGCGGGGGGCGAGGGCGACGTCCCAACCAGGATCAGAGTTCGATCCCGTGGGCGCGGGCATACCAGTAGCCCAAGGAGTGGAACGCGAGCGAGTCGCCCTGCAGCACATTGAGCATCCAGCGTAGTTCCTTGGGCATCACGCCATCGGGATCGGTGAACCAGCGGAGATGATCCTTGGTCACCGAGGCAAATACGGCCCGCAGCCGCCGCTGGGGCGCCTCCGGCTCTCCGGCGCCGTTTCGGATCAGGATGGCGCTGGTGAGGCCCTGCCTTTCCCGGGTGCCCAGCCAGCAGATGGGCAGGGTTGCATTCTGCATCATGTACGATGAGCGCCAGTGCGCGCGGGGCTTGATCGATGTCGGCAGCTTTTCCCACGCGCCGGTCAGGGCGTCCACCCGGATGAAATAGTAGCTCGCCAGGTCGTCCCGCTGGCCAATCAGGGAATAGTCCCACCAGCCGCGCATGCCCCGCAGGTAGCGGTCGCGCTGGGCCGGCTCCAGTTGCGCGAGCAGTTCGGCGCCCATCACGATCTGAACGTGGAACGACCGGTCCTCCGTGCTGATGTAACGCGGACGACCCAGGCCGATCGAAGTCTCCCGCGGGGTCGGCACCGCGCCGTACAGGGCGTCGAGTCGCTTGAATTCCTCCAGGCACTCGGGCTCGCCTGTGATCTCATACGCAAGCCGGTGCATCACCGCCCAGGTGAACATGTGCCGCTGTGCACGGGGATAAGACTCCTCCAGATTCCAGACTTCGCCGAAGAAGTTGATCCGGTAGGCTGTGCGCCAGCGGCGGGACACCTCACTGAACATCTGCTTGATGCGCAGTTTCGTCGCCGGGGGAGCAATCTTGAAGTAGTGGTAAAGTCCGAACAGCGGTCCGAAGTGCTGCTCCGTACTCGTGTGATCCGTGGCCTGGCCGTAGTAGGGTTTGCAGAAGAACCCGTTCTGCGGCGTCCGCGCCGCTGGAGTCGAGTCGACAATGCCGGCCCGCTGATTCGGTCCAAGCTGGGAGGGATCATGGTGCTCGGTCAGGCGATAGTTGACATCGAGCGAGTGGAACGCGCGCTGGGCATAGTCCAGCGCCACGGGGTCACGGGTGACTTGATACCGGAAACACTGCGCGGCGAGAAAGAGGCCGGAGATGAACGAGCTGTTCTCGTAGCTCATCCAGGCATGAGGCTCCGGCCCCATCATGGTTGAGTCGGTGGCCTGGAAATCCGCGGGCACGAAGGGCCGTTCCTCGCGCCAGTTCCAATGCGAGTACATAAGGCCGTCGGCATCGTAATAGCGCTCATGCATGAACTGCTCGATCCGTCCGATGCGCTCCGCCAGCGTGGGCAGCTGATCGAGTGACGCGAGGGACGGCCGCGTCCCCTCCGCGGCCCGGCCCAGGCCCGAGCCGGCCAGCAGCGCGACCGTCAGAAACAGACTGCAAACCGTCAGGAGGGGGAACGGGGGCGGAGAAAACCGTTTCATGCGGACATCCAGGGCAAGGGGTAAAGGTGACAGCGGACGACGGCGGGGACCAGAGCGTTGGTCACCACGTCCGATCCGAGAACCAACCAACGGGGACCGAGGTCCCGAAGCTGAGCGGCCGGACCAGCTCTTGCCATGGTCCACCGGCCCGATCCGCGCGCGCTCACCCATCGCCGACAGACCTCCGGTGGCCACCGGAGGTCTGCAGGGATGAGGAGAGGATTACCAGACGTAGGTCACACCCAGGCGCGCCTGCAGAGGCTCGGCGGTTTGCACCAGCCCCGTCGCGGCGATGGCGACGATGTAGCGCTCATCCGTCAGGTTATCGAGATTGAGCTGGAACTCCCAGCTCTTGTTCAAACGGTATCCGGCGAACACGTTCACCACGCGGGGGAAGTCGATCAGGTAATTGCCATTCCGTTTTCCGGTCTGGTCCATCACGCTGCCGCCCAAGGTCAATCCCTTCAGCGTACCGTTGGTCCACGCATACTTCGCCAGCAGGCTGTACTTGCGCGGCACGAAGTCCACCGCCTGGACCGTCGGGTCGGCCGCGATGGCCGAGTCGCCATCGAAATACGTCGCCACGAGATCGGCGTGACCATCCTTGCCGTTGAGCCGCATGCCGTAGTCGAACTCCCAGCCCTTGCCCTTGTCCTGGGCCGACTGAATGATGCCCTGCACGCCGTTTCCGAGGTCGCCGAAGGTGCGGACGTTGGTCAGCGACATGTCGAAGTGGACCACGGAGCCGTAGAGGCTCACTTCCTGCGAGAGCTCATGATTGAACTTGATTCCGTACTCGGTGAGCTTGCCCTGCTGGTTCGAGAGGGGGGCGCCGAGACCGTCGTTCGCCGCAAAGCGGTCCGTGAAGCCGACCTGGGGAAAGATGTTCTGCGCGTCCGTGTAATAAATCGAAACACCCGGCAGAACCTTGATCACCGCACCGTACTTGTGCGTCTTGAACGTCTTGTCCGGGCGATTCGTGACCACATTCGTGACAAAGTTCTGGTTGGTGCCACCGGGGCTGAACCAGCGCAGTCCGCCCACGAGGATCAGGCGGTCCTTGAGCAGCGACAGGTTCTCCTGGAAGTAGTAGGAGAAGGTCGTCGGCTTTGAACCCGTGTCCTGGAGATTCGGCAGGCCCGCGCCCGGCTTGGGCGTGCTGAAGTAGGTCGGATCGTTGGGGAACGCCTGGCTGCGGATATCGAGCGCGGGCAGGTTGTTGACGGACTGTCCCGTCCTCGATTCAGACGTCGAACCGTCGACACCCACAGTGGTGTCCAACGTGAAATAATCCAGGGTGAGCTTGTGCAGGTAGTCGAGCTGTGCGTTGTGCGTCACATTGTCGCCGGCCAGCGGAATATCCTGCCGGGCCAGCGTGAAGTTATCGAGGCCCATGGTGATGCCGCGGACGTGCCGACGGCGATCGACCAGATTGCTGCCGAAGTAGTAGGCGCGGATGTTGCCATTGTCCGTCAGCTTGGCCAGCACCGTGACATCGATGAAGCTGTCGCTGTTGGTCCAGAAGGCATCCTGCGAACGGCCCACCGAGTAACTCTCGGTTGAATACTGATTCAACTTGGCGTTCGCGAGTGACTTGAGCGTGGGCACCGGACCGGAAACATCGAGGAAGTCATTCCAGTAGAAGTAGCCGTCGTCCTTGAAG
Source organism: Opitutaceae bacterium (assembly GCA_016794625.1). GTDB lineage: Bacteria > Verrucomicrobiota > Verrucomicrobiia > Opitutales > Opitutaceae > UBA6669. The sequence continues at coordinate 11,948 of JAEUGY010000082.1, read as the reverse complement.
TAATAGCCGTTGACCGTGACGCTGATGTTGCTTCCGAAGTACATCGCGAGGCCGCCTCCGATGAACTTCTGGTCATTCTTGTTCTCAATCTCCTTGGGTCGGTCGCCGGTCAGGGCGCCCAGCGTCACCCGGTAATTCAGCTTGAAGTCCTCCGTCTTGACCAGCGGGCCCGAAACATTGCCGCTGAACCGGATGTAGTTGTGATCGGAGAAGGTCGTTTGCAGACGGGCGGTAGGCGTCGCCGTCGGCCGCATCGAGACGAAGTTCACCGCGCCGCCAAGAAAGCTGTTATTGCCGAGGACCAGCGCACCCGGGCCTTTCAGGACTTCGATGCGTTCCACATCGAACATCGGATTCCGCTTGAACGACGACTTGGTCACGCCGTTGCGCAGTGACGTGGAGGTGCGGAAACCGCGGATATTGACATCGTCGTTGATTGTCTGATTGCGCGTCACCCCGCTGACGCCGACCGCGAGCACCTGACTGACTTCGACCGCATTCAGGTCCTTGATCTGTTCCGCATTGATGATCGAAATGGCCGCGGGAATATCGAGTACGTTCTTGGAAGCGCGACTCCCGACCAGCGTCTGCTGGGCCTGGTAACCATCCTTGGTCTCCTCTTTGACGACGAAGGGCGAGAGCTCCACGACTTCAGGGGTCCCCGCCGCCGCTGGTTTCGCGGGCGGCACGGCTTGAGAGAACCCTGGGACAGAGGCGGCGAGGAAGGCCGCACACGCAGCTATTTCACGTCGCGAAAACGCGACCGGACGCTTGATGCGATTCATTGGTGTTTATGGGGTTCGGTCAGAAGATCGGTTCCGAATCCTGTATACAGTCCGATACTGCCGTACAACAACGTCAACCGAAAACTGGCCGTGCCCCCGTGACACCCCGGATCGGGCGCCGGCAAACCAGCAGGTCGCTTCGGCCCGGGCTTGACTGCGCCTAATTTCCCGCCACACCCCACGGCTGTCTTTCCAGCTGCAGGAACTTGCGGCCGATCCTCCAACCCCCATGCGGGTCCAAACTTCGGTCGCGGCCTGTGCCGCACGCGCGAGATCCCCACCCGGGCGACCTCCCGGGGCACGGGGCCCCACATCGGTCGTTCTGGCCCAGGGATGTGACATGGTTGTTGACAGCCTGTTCACCGCTATCAAATACTCACGTATACATTGCTCGTTCTCTGTGGTGTTGGTTCATCCGCTCGGTACGAACCCGCCGGCCAGACGATACTCCAGCCCCAGGGGAAACTATCGCTAAACGTCTTCTATGCACTCTGTTCTGATAATTGGTTGTGGCAGTATTGGAGAGCGTCACCTTCGTTGCTTTCAAAAGACGGGTCGCGCCCGTCCCACCGCCTGCGATGCCAGCCCGGCGTTGCTCGAAACCATGGCGAAAACCTACGGTGTACCCACCGTTTCGAACTGGGAACAGGCGTTGGTAACCGGTGCGTTCGACGCGGTCGTCATCTGCACTCCCGCCCACCTCCACGTCCCGATGGCGATCCGCGCCTTGCGCGCGGGAGCGCACGTCTTGATTGAAAAGCCGTTGTCGCAATCCACCGAAGGAATCGGGGAGCTGATGCAGGCCCATGTGGCGTCGGGCAAGAAGGCGGCGGTCGCCTACGTGCTGCACGTCTATCCCCTGCTCTCTCAGGCGCGCGACTTCCTGCGCCACGGCGACCTGGGACCCATCAAGCATGTCACGACCACGAGCGGTCAGTATTTTCCCGCCGGTCGGCCCGCCCACGCCGCGCACTATTCAAAGACCTACTATCGGGATCGCAAGATGGGCGGGGGTGCGATTCAGGACGCGCTGACGCACACGGCCAACTGGATGGAGAGCATCCTGGGTCCGACGGACACGATTTTCTGCGACAGCAGTCATCAGGTGCTCCCCGATGTCACGGTCGAGGACACCGTCAATCTCTGTGCCCGCCATGGGGATGTACTGGTCAACTATACGATCAACCAGTTCCAGGCGCCGAACGAGTCCACCTATCAATTCAACACGGCCAAGGGCAGCGTGAAGATCGAGCTGCACCGACGCCGGTGGGGCGTGATGCGGCTGGGGGATCCGGACTGGACCTGGACGGAACTGCCGCCCGCGGACCGGGACGGCCCCTTCATCATCCAGGCCGGGCGCTTCCTCGATCTGATCGAAGGCAAACCCGCCGAACTCTGCAGTCTTGAGGCCGGGGCGCAGACCTTGCGGTTCAATCTCGCCGCCCTCGCCTCCACCGATCAGGGGGTGCGCACCCGCTGCTCCGACTTCCAATTCTGAACGGGTCCGAACCACCCTTCACCGATCGCGTCCATGAAAGCCTCCTCGCGTTCCGCCACCCGAACTCCCTCGCGCCGCGCCACCTCCGGCCGTCGGAGTGCTTCGGTCAAACGCTCCGCCACACCGGCCCGGAAAGCGCCGCCGGCCTTGTCCATCGACGTCAACCGGCGGCTGCTCAATCGGTATCGCTTTATTGAACACGAGAGCCTGCACCTGCTGGCCGGCTGGCTGCCGAAGGCGGAAACCTTCGAGTTGAAGTGCGAAATCGGGCGATCGCTCTGGGAGTCGGCCCTGCACGTCAACGCCTTCTACCTGCGCCTGCGTGAAATCCAGTCACCCGCCTTTCAAAAGCCCGAGGATTCCGCGCTCGTCACCCTGATGACGGAACTCCGGCACGCACCCGACGAATTTGCCCTGGCGACCGGCCTGTACGGGGTGGTGGTGCCAAGCCTGATCCAGGCCCTCGCGTCCCACGAAACCGCGACGTTCCCGAACAGTGACCAGCCGAGTGTCTACGCGATCCAGCACGCCCTGGTCGATCTGCGCGCCTTGCTGCAGCGGATTCAGCCGCTGCTCGACCAAGCGGCGGCCGCGGGCAAAATCACGGCCCGCACCCGCGCCTGGCGAACCTACATCACGGGTTTGCTCGCCGCCGCCGGCGGCGCCTCGGGTTTGGAGAAGCGTCGCACCGCGCCCTCCGCCCCCGCCTGCCGCGTGGAGTTTAAGCTGCCGTGCGAAGCGGGACGCGACGCCCGTTTCACCCAGCGAGGTTCCGATCTGCAGACGATGCCCCCGGAAGACGACTACCGGGAGCACACGATCGAGGAGTTCGAGCGCTACTCCACGGAGATGCTCGCCGCCGAAACGGTCGCCATCGTGCTCTGTGGCTTCACCAGCATGCCTTGGGAGTTTCAATTCGACAGCGCCCGCCATCTGTACGACGAGGTGCGCCACTGTCTGATGGGTTACGAATGGATGCGGGCGCATGGCATGAACCCGTTCGACTCGCCCCAGTACCTGCAGATTTTCCGGTGGCGGTGCCAGTTTCCACCGGTGATGCAATATTGCATGCTGACCATGGGGAACGAGGTGCACGCCTTCCCCTACCGTCACCGGAGGGTCGAGGCGCATCAACAGTCGGGGGATGCGTTGAGCGAGCAGTTTGTGCGCTACGACATCGCCGACGAAACCCAGCATGTGCGTTTCGGCAAACGTTGGTTGCCCGAACTGCTCAAACAGGTCGGCGAAACCCGCGATTTGGACACCTATACGGCCGATGTGCTCCAAGTCTGGGAAAGCCAGTATCGGACCGGCAAACTGACCATCAACGTCGAATAATCCGACTTTCGTTCCTTCATGTCTCTGGTTCCAAATCCCGACTCGATTCGTCTCGCCATGCTGGGCTCCACGCCGGGCAATGGTCATCCTTATTCCTGGAGCGCTCTGTTCAACGGCTACGATCGGGAGGCCATGACCAAGGAGTGTCCGTTCGCGGGCATCCCTGTCTACCTGAACAAGGAACCGGCGGAGACCCTCACCATCCGCGGCGCCCGGGTGACCCACATTCACTGCGTGGGTGACGGCGGCTTCACCGCCGAGCACGTCGCCAAGTGCTCGCTCATTCCGCACGTCGTGGAGAAGGCGACGGATGTGATCGGACAGGTCGACGCCGTTGTCATCGCGACAGACATCGGCGGCGAACACGTGGCCCGCGCCCGGCCCTTCGTCGAGGCGGGCATCCCCGTCTTCATCGACAAGCCCCTGACCGACAACGAGGCCGATCTGAAGACGTTCATCTCCTGGGTCGAGTCGGGCAAGGCCATCATGTCGTCGAGCAGCATGCGCTACGCGAAGGAATTTCTGCCCTATCGGCTCTCCACGCGGGAACTGGGCGATCTTCGTTTTGTCAGCATCACCACCCCGAAGAGCTGGGAGACCTACGGTATCCACGCGCTGGAGAGCATTTACCCGATCCTCGGTCCGGGCTTCCTCACCGTGCGCAACACCGGCACGGCGCAGCGCAACATTGTCCACCTGACGCACCGCAAGGGGGCCGACGCCGTGGTGGTGGCCTCCTCGGACATGTACGGCGGCTTCGGCCTGCTGCAGCTGTGCGGAACCATCGGCAAGGTTCAGCTCACCTCGGGCGACACCTATTTTGCGTTCAAGGCCCAGATGCAGGCCTTCATTGACTACCTGCGCTCGGGCATCCGGCCCTTCCCCTTTGCCGAGACGGTCGAGTTGATGAAGCTCGTGATCGGCGGCATCCGCAGCCGCGAACAAGGCGGCCGCGAAATCGCTGTGGCCGACATCCTGACCCGCTGAGCCCCCCACGCCCTCCTTTTTTATGAAACTCCGCTCCAGTCGTGTGCTGAAACTGCTTCGCGAAGGTCAATTGCCGACCGTTCTGAAGATCAACCTATCCGACCCCCGCGTCACCGAAATCGCCGGCCTGAGCGGCGCCGATGCAGTCTGGCTGTGCACCGAACACGTGGCGAACGACTGGATCGGTCTGGAAAACCAGATCCGCGCGGCGCGCGTGCACAACATCGACACCCTCGTGCGAGTCGGGCGCGGCAGCTACAGCGACTATATTCGTCCGTTCGAGGCCGACGCCACGGGGATCATCGTGCCCCACGTCGCGAGCGAGCAGGAAGCCCGGCAGATTGTGGAGTGGGTCCGTTTCCATCCCATGGGCAAGCGCGCCCTCGACGGTGGCAACATTGACGGCCAGTTCTGCCTGGTGCCGATGGAGGAGTACCTGCGCCACTCCAACGAAGAACGCATTGTCATCCTGCAGATCGAGTCGCCCGAGGCGCTCGAGCAGGTGGAAAAAATCTGCTCGGTGCCCGGCTTCAACGGCATCCTTTTCGGACCGGGCGACTTCAGCCACCGCATCGGCAAGGTCGGTCAGCTGGACGCTCCCGAGGTGGTCGCCGCGCGCAAGCGAGTCGCCGCCGCCTGCAAGAAATACGGGAAGTTCGCCATGACCGCCGGCCTCATCGCCCCGTTTCCGGAACTGGTGGAGGAAGGTTATCGCGTGATTGGTATCGGCGCCGACGTGGTCGGCTTGACCCAGTATGTCCGCGCCCGACTCGACCTGGTGCAGGGCCACATCTCCGCCCTGCCCACTCCCCTCAAACCGGCTGCGCGCTCGCCTTATGTCTGATCAAACTCCGCTTCCGCTCACGCTCAAGGGCAAGATCGTCATCCAGTTCGGCGGCACCGGCCTGCTCGGACCTTCGCTGATCAGCGCGCTGGGCGCCGCCGGGGCCACGGTGGTCATCGCGTCGCGCAACCGTTCCTCGCTCGACGAGATTGTCGCCCGGGAGCGCGCGGCCGGCGCCGATGTCCATCCGGAGGAGGCGGACCCGCAATCCGAACCGTCCCTGCTCGCCCTGCGCGACCGCGTACTCGCGCAGTACGGCCGGGTCGACGGGCTGGTCTACAACTCCGCCGCGCGTCCGATGCGCACCTTGAACGATGATCTCTCGGCCTGGAAGGCGTCAATGGACGCCAACGCCACCGGCTTCATCGCCACGGTGCGCACCTTCGGCAACGCCATGGCGGAGCGGAAGTCCGGCAGCATCGTCAACATCGCCTCGATGTACGGCATGGTCGGCATGAATCCGTTCCTCTACGAGGGCACGTCGATGACGTCCGCGCCCGACTACTTCTTTCACAAGGGCGGCATGATCAATGTCACCAAGTATCTGGCCTCCTACTACGGAGCGCACGGGGTGCGGGTGAACGTGGTCTCGCCGGGCGGCATCTACAATCCCTCGAAACCACAGGCTCCCGCCTTCCTGGAGCGCTACGCCAAGATGACGATGCTGGGCCGCATGGCCGACGCCCGCGAACTGGGCGGGCCGGTCGTGTTCCTGCTGAGCGACGCCGCCGCTTATGTGACGGGCGCCAATCTGGTGGTCGACGGCGGCTACACCGCAAAGTAGTCCCGTCACGTCCTCCCTCCTCCCCGCCCGATGAAAACCGGACTGTCCACTCGTATGTTGTCCTCTCCGGCCGCGGCAACGCGGGGCCGCGCGTCCGGCGTCGCGCTTCTCTTCGCCACCCTGGCGACTCTCGCCCCGCTCGCGGCCGCCACCGCCGCGCCTGCGCCGCCGGTCGACATCGGTTCGCGGCTCGAACTGTTCGTCGATGACGCCTTGATTGATCGCATGGACGGCGCCCGGCTGAAGCTCCACTCCCCCGTGCGAGCCGAAAAGGTGCTGGTCTTCGACAAGCCCTGGGAGGGACCCACCTGCGGGTTCTTCACCGTGCTGGAGGACAACGGGCTCTTCCGGCTTTACTACCGGGGTAGCGCCAACAACCCGCTGGGGAACGACCGGCACACGGACCAGACACCGATGACGGTGTGTTACGCCGAGAGCCGGGACGGCGTGAACTGGACGCGCCCCAATCTGGGGCTGGTCGAGTTCCGCGGGTCCAAGGACAACAACATCATGTGGATGGGGCAGGAAGCACTCGCCTTCGCGCCGTTCCTCGACACCAACCCCGCCACGCCGCCATCCGAACGCTACAAAGCCACGGCCGCCGGCATCATCCCGGGTCGCAAGCAGTACGCACTGATCGGTTTCACCTCGCCGGACGGTCTGCGGTGGACGAAACTGGGCGACCGTTCGATCATTCCCGACGAAACCTCCAACGCGTTCGACTCGCAGAATGTCTCGTTCTGGGATCAACGGCGGGGCAGCTACGTCACCTTCTACCGGGCGCAAAAGGGCGGCACGCGCTGGACGAAGTTCGCCGAATCCAAGGACTTCGCGAGCTGGCCGGCGGAGTCCATCGCGTGGTTCGACTACGGCGATGTTCCGATGGAGCAGCTCTACACCAATGCCGCGCGACCCTACGCGCGGGCTCCTCATCTCTACGTCGGTTTCCCCAATCGGTACGAGCCGCACCGCACCCTGCCGGGACAGGGCATGAATGCCGGCATCAACGACGCCGTCTTCATGTCGAGTCGCGACGGCGTGCACTGGGACCGTCGCTTCCTCGAGGCTTTCCTCCGTCCGGGCCGTGACCCCAAAAACTGGACGGATCGAAACAACTACATCGCCGCCGGACTGCTGCAGACCGCGCCCGACGAACTTTCTCTGTATTTCAGCCAAAACTACCGTCAGGAAACCGCGCACCTGCGGCGGGGCGTCCTCCGGCTCGATGGCATGGTCTCGGTCAACGCCGGCTACTCCGGAGGTGAGTTCGTCACCAAGCCGTTCCGCTACCAGGGCGACACCCTGGTCCTGAATTTCGAGACCTCCGCGGCCGGATCACTCCGGCTGGAACTGCAGGACGAGCGAGGCCACCCGATCCCCGGCTACGAATTGGAAACCTTTCCCCCGCTGTGGGGCGACCGGATCGACCACGTGGTCGCATGGACCGCCAACCCGCGCTGGGGCACGAGTCTGCAGAAGCTGCAGGGCATTCCCATCCGTCTCCGGGTCGTCCTGCGCGACGCCGATCTTTACTCCTTCCAGTTTCGGAAATCCGAATCTGCCACCAAGCCTTGAACAGCTTCCAGTCCCAGGTTGGGCCCACAGGGGTCACAACCGGCGGCGGCTGAGGCCCTCTCCCCACCCTGTGCGTTGAAACCAACTTTGAACCAACGATGAAACCCTGGCATTCTCTCGAAGGAAAAACCATCTGGGTGACCGGCGGAGCCGGTTATCTGGGCTCCGCCATCACGATCGAACTCGATCAGCAGTGCGCCAAGGTGCTCTGTTTCGATCTCGCCGGCAAGGCCGAGGCCTTCGTCCGCGATCAGGGCCTGAAGCGGACCGTGCCCCTCACGCTGGATGTCAACGATCCGGCCGGTTTGCCCGCTGCGGTGGATGCACTGGTGAGCGAGCATGGATTGCCAGACGGGGTCGTTCATCTGGCCACCGCCTCGTCGCGGGGCAAGTCCCTGGAGGACCTGCCCGCCGACGAATTCCAGCGCACCTTCGATCAATCGCTCACCCCGACGTTTGTCTTCTGCCGTCTGCTCGGCGAACGGATGAAGCAGCGGGGCCACGGGAGCGTGGTCCTCTTCGCCAGCATGTACGGTCTGGTCGCGCCGGACCCGCGCATCTACCACCCGCCAATGACCGTCAATCCGATCGACTATGGGGCGGCCAAGGCCGCCCTGCTTCAGATGTCGCGGTACCTGGCCGTCCACTACGGGCCATCCGGGGTGCGGTTCAATTGCGTGACACCAGGGCCGTTCCCAAATCCCTCGGTGCAGGCGACCTATCCCTCGTTCATCGAGGACCTCAACCGGAAGACCGCGCTGCGTCGCATCGGTTTCAACCGGGAGATTGTCGGGCCGACCCTCTTCCTGCTGACTGACAGCGCGTCGTTCGTCACCGGCCATTCGCTGGTCGTCGATGGCGGGTGGACCGTCTGGTAAGCCTCCGTCCCCGTTTCTTCATGACCCGCCTGCTTGGCCGTTCCGGCCTCACCGTCGGCCAGTTTGGCCGTGAGCCCACGGCCGTCCTTTCACTGCTTCACCCGTCGTGACTGCACCCGCCCCCTCCGCCCTCCGCACGGTGTGGACCGCTCCGGCGCTCGCCGGCCCCCTGCCACCGCTGTCGCAGCTCTCGCCCGCCCGCATCGACGAGTCGTGGATGCGACTCGGCCAGTCGTGGCGCAGTGAGGGTCCCGAGACTGGATTCCAGTCCGGCTGGGCGCGAGTCAGCTGGGAGGCCACCCAGTTCTGCTGGGAGGCGGTTTTTCTCACCGGGCGCGCCGCCAACCGCGCCCGGCGTCTGAACGAGCGGACCTGGGAACTCGGCGATGTCTGCGAAGTCTTCGTCCAGGAAATGGGCGCCGACCACTACTTCGAGCTGCACATCACCCCGGAAAATCAGCGCCTGCAGCTGCGTTTCGATGCCCACGGCATCGAGCGACTGCGCTCCGGCGTCGACCCGCTGGAATCCTTCCTGCTGCCCCAGGCGGACTGGGTGCAGAGCTCGACCCATCTCGGCCCGGGCTATTGGTCCACCCGCGTCCTCCTGCCGGCCGCCCGCTTCGGTCCTCTGCCGCTGACTCCGGCCCGCACGTTCCTCGGCACGGTCTGCCGCTACGACTGCGAACATCCGGGCGAACCTGTCCTCTCCGCCACCGCGGCCTTGTCCGAACCGTTCTACCATCGGCGCCAGGAGTGGAGCACGATCAGCTTGAGTCCACGTCCGGGCTCGACGTGACCCCAGGCCGGGGTCGCTCCGGCCTGGGAGCCGTGAGGGTCAGCGGGTCCAGGCTACGTTGCCGACTTCGGATATCGGCACGCAGGCGTCGAAGCGACCCGGAACCGGATCATAGTGGGTGACGGTCTTGCCCACGGTCTCGGAGGTGAAGTAACCCACAATCGTCGCCTCGCGCACGAGGTGGAGAAACGTGCCTTTGCTGCCGGCGGATGCCGTGGCCAGCTGGCGCAGCAGGGCGTCCTGCTGGGCCGGGGAGAGCCGGGCGTAGTCCGCCTGATGGAGACGACGGCTGGTCGCATTGAGGTCGGCCACGCCCGCCAAAAAGACGGCGCGCTCCGCTTCGCTCAGATAACCCGCCACCATGAGATTGATGAAGGCGGGAACCCCGACATCGCTTGCGCCCGGTGTGTCCGTGCGCGGCAGAATACGGTCGGCCAGTGCGGTCACCAGCTCCAGCTGCGATGGGGTCAGACCGCGACCGGCGGCTCCCGCCGCGGCCGGCTGGGCCCCGAGGGCGCCGGTGAAAAGGGAGGGCGTGAGCGCGGCGCCCAGCAGCAGGGCGGCCCGGCGGAGCGCTTCGCGACGGCTGAGCAGGCCGGGGTCGACGGGATCGGAAAGGGCGTTCATGGCGGCGGGGGGCGGTGTCCGGGTCACAGGTTTTGTTTCTTCAATTCGCTCACGGCATGGTCGCAGGCCCGTGCGGTCAGCGCCATGTACGTGAGGGACGGATTGACGCAGGACGAGGAAGTCATGCAGGCCCCGTCCGTGACAAACACATTGGGCGAGGCGTGCACCTGGTTGAAGCCGTTCAGGACCGAGGTCGCCGGGTCGCGCCCCATCCGGGCGGTTCCCATCTCATGGATACACAATCCGGGCGCGAGCGGGTCGTCGAACGGAGTCACGTCCTTCAATCCGGCCGCCTCAAGCATCTCCACCGCCGAGGCCTTCATGTCCTTGCGCATGGCGTATTCGTTCTCCTTCCATTCGCAGTCGAACGTGACGGTCGGCTGGCCCCACTTGTCGCGCAGCGCGGTGTTCAGGTGGAGACGGTTTGAGTGGTACGGCAGGCACTCGCCCCAGGCGCCCATGCCGAAGCGCCAGGGCCCCGGGGCGATCAGGTCGGCCTTGAGCGAGGCGCCGAACAGATTGAGCTCGGCAATGCTGCGCGACCAGTCGGTCCGGGCCGCGCTGCCCTGGTAGCCGAAACCACGCAGGTAGTCCTTGCGCGCGGTTTTCTTGTCGAGATTGCGGAAACGAGGAACGTAGATGCCATTCGCCCGCTGCCCCTTGTAGTAGCGATCGGCGAATCCATCATAGAGACCGGCGGCGCCGACCTTGAAGTGATGGTCCATCAGATTGTGCCCGAGCTCTCCGCTGTCGTTGCCGAACCCGTTCGGAAAACGGTCGGACGTCGAGTTCAGCAGGATGGCCGTCGAGGCGACGGCGGAGGCGCAGCAGAAGATGACCTTTGCAAAGTACTCGACCACCTGGTGCGTCTCGGCGTCGATGATGCGCACCCCGGTCGCCCGCTTGCGCTCTTTGTCGTAGATCAGCTGGTGCACGATCGAGAACGGCCGCAGCGTGAGATTGCCCGTGGCGGCGGCGGCCGGCAGCGTGGAGGAATTGGAGCTGAAGTAGGCTCCGTAGGGACAACCACGGATACAGCGATTCCGATACTGACAGTTCCCCCGTCCCAGATGGGGCACGGTCAGGTTGGCGACCCGGCCGATGATCATCGGCCGCCCGCCAAACGACTCGGCGATGCGACTGCGCACGTGCTGCTCCAGGCAATTCATCTCCATCGGCGGGAGAAACTCGCCGTCCGGCAGGTGCGGCAGGCCGTCCCGCGTGCCGCTGATCCCGGCAAAACGCTCCACGTAGTCGTACCACGGCGAAATGTCGGCATAACGCAGCGGCCAGTCGACCGCGATGCCCTCCTTCGCATTCGCCTCGAAGTCGAGATCACCCAGCCGGTAGGACTGCCGGCCCCAGAGAAGCGACCGGCCGCCGACATGGTAGCCTCGCATCCAGTCGAAGCGTTTGGTCTCGCTGTAGGGGTTTTCGAGGTCGTTGACAAACCAGTGCGCCGACGCGGGATGCGTCGTGTAGCCCGTGCGCGCCTGTTTCTCCTGTTTGGCCAGTTCCGACGGGGGGAGCTTCGTCCGCCCTTCGAACTCCCAGCTCTCCTTCATCGCCGTGGGATAATCGCCATGCTTCACATCCCGGCCGCGCTCGAGCACGAGGGTCTTCAGGCCCTTCTCACACAGCTCTTTTGCGGCCCAGCCACCGCTGATACCGGAGCCGATGACAATGGCATCGTAGGTGTTTTGTTGCGTGCCTGCGCCAAGGATGGTCATGGGGAAAAGGGGGTGCGTTCGCCCACGGTCGGGGCGCTGCGGCACGAACGTGGAGCGAACCCTAGAAGGGCGCGTTTCCAAGGCAAGAGCACTGTACGAAACGTCG
>JAEUGY010000058.1 GCA_016794625.1 Opitutaceae bacterium | reverse complement strand
GAGCAAAACGAACGGAAGGAGGCGGGACCGAAGGTCCCGTCCCGGCCTCAGCGAGGCCAGCTCCAACGGAGCGAGTGATTCCGTTGGAGGTGGGGTCGCCGACCCCGCGGGGATTGGCGTCGCGTACACGGAGCGAACGGAAGGAGGCGGGAATGAAGGTCCCGTCCCGGCCTCAGCGAGGCCAGCTCCAACGGAACGGGCCTCCCGCTCGAACTGCCGTCCGTCGAGGGACAAAAAAACACCCAGGCCCGAAGGCCTGGGCGGCAAACTGCACAAAGAAAGGGAGAAACTCAGGATTTGCGGTTCTTGAGGAACCGCGCGAGCAGGCCGACGCTGATGACCGCGGTGCCGAGCAGTACGCCGGTGGCTCCGGAGTCGGGTACGGGTATGGGGGGGGCCGAAGCAAGGATGGCGGAAAAGGCAGAAATCATGAGGGGAAGCAGTAGGGGGTGGATGCGCGGAAACGGTCGTCGTTGCCGCTGCACCTCGTTGCAGCATGGCTCAAGCCAGCTTATTCGAGTGAGCAAACTTTGATGCAAGAGCCCGAGGCAGAAACGACTTGAAGCGATTTTCTGCACGCGGGTGCACGACGTCGGACACGTCTGTCTGTAAAGTCCACCGACAAACGGGGAGGATTGGCTGACACTCCAGCCGGCGAGCATGTGCCTGGTCGCCTTCTCGCCCGCGCTCCCCTCTGGACACAAAAAGACCCAGGCTGACGGGCAGCCTGGGTCGGCAATGACTCTACGCAGTCGCGCGAGGTCAGGACTTCCGGTTCTTGAAGTACCGGGCGAGAAGCCCCGCACCGATGGCGGCTGCACCGAGGAGCATGCCCGTGGAACCGGAATCGGGGACAGGCACGGGGTTGACGCTGGCAAGCGTCGAGATGAGGGAGGTGATCATAGTGGGACTAAGGTGGGCAGGACGACCATCGCCCTGCGGTCGTGTAGTGTTAGCAGGCACTACACCAATTGCCCTGCAAGTTTCTTGGATGACGCAAGCTGCTCTTTGCTAGTAAATTATGTTTCGCCGATCGCAAGTCGAGCTGAGCGGGCGTCGCCGATGTGTAAGGTTCATCGACAGTAGGCCGGAAACGAGCCCGACGCGGCTCCATCTGAACCGGGCGGTTGATCGCACCGGCACGCCGCAAATCGACCGCCGCCGCGCCGTCCGGCGCTCACTCGTCGCGCAGCGCCACCATCGGATCAATCCGGGCGGCGCGGCGCGCGGGCAGGTAGCTCGCGAGCGCGGCGACGGAGAGCAGGAGCAGGGCGACCGACGCATAGGCGAACGGGTCGGTCGGCTTTACGTCGAAGAGCAGCGTCGACAGGGAACGGCTGAGCAGCAGGGCGCCGATCATGCCCACGACCAGGCCGAACACGGCTTTCCAGAGGCCCTGTTGCAGGATGAGGGAGATGATCTGCCCCCGCGTGGCGCCGATGGCTCCCCGGATGCCGATTTCGCGGGTGCGCTGGGAAACGTCGTAGGCCAGCACGCCGTAGATGCCGATGGCGGAGAGAAACAGCGCGAGCAGGGCGAAACAGCCGAGCAGCAGCATGATCGCCTGCCGCTGACGATAAGAGGCGTCGATGAAGGACTGCAGCGAGCCGGTGTCGAAGAGGGGGATGGCCGGATCGATCGTTTTCAACTTGGCGCGGATGAGCGGCAGGATTTCGGCGGCGGGGCGCGGCGTGCGGACGAAGAACGTCAGCCCTCCGGCGCGCGCAAAGATCGGCTGATAGATGAACGGCAGGCCGCTGCGGTCCTCGACCCCGTTGTGGGGAACCTTGCGCACCACGCCAATGACCGTGGGCCAGTCAGCGTCCTTCGCCGGTGGCTGGCCGAACGTGAACCGCCCGCCGATGGCGGAGCGTCCGGGGAAGTACTTCTTCGCGAAGGTTTCGTCGATGATGTAGACCTGTCGTCCCGAAGCCGCGTCGGCCGGGGTGAAAAACCGTCCCTCCAGCAGGTTCAGGCGCAGCGTTTCGGCATAACCCGGCGACACCAACACCCGGTACGCGCTGGGCTGGGGGGAGCCGGGCGGAAGCGGATCTTCGGCCAGGCTGAGCGCGTTGATCGGCAGCGAACCCTGAAACGGGGTGGCGAGGGAAAGGCCCACCGACTCCACGCCAGGAATCTCCGACAGGGTGCTGATGACCCGCTCCTGCAGCGCGCGGCCGACTTCGTCCGAGCTGCGCAGGGCGGCCGGCAGGGCGATGCGACCTGTGACAATCCCAGCCGGATCGAATCCCGGCCGGACCGCCACCGCATTGGCAAAGCTGCGGATGAGCAATCCCGCCCCGGTCAGCAGAATGAGGGCAAACGCCACCTGGCCCACAATCAGGACACTGCTCACCGTGCGCACGCCGACCCCGCCCGAGGAGCCGCGCGACTGGCCGTGGATCAGGGCCATCAAGTTGGCCCGCAGGATGTGGATCACCGGCAGCAGACCGATGAAGAGACCAACGCAGCCCGCGACTGCGACCGTGAAAGCCAGCATGCGGCCATCGAGCGTGAACGGTTGCAGGTCCGGCATGAGTTGCGTGACCGCCCGGTTGATCGCCCGCAGAGCGCCCCAGGCCAGGCCGAGTCCAAGCACGGCGCCCAGGCCGGTGACGAGCAGACTCTCGACCAGCAACTGCCGCGCGATCGCCCAGCGCGTGGCCCCGAGGGCGAAACGGATCGCGATTTCCGACTGCCGTCCGTTGGCGCGCGCGAGCAGCAGGTTGGCGACATTGACACAGCCGATCAGCAGCACGCAGGCCACGCCACCCTGCAGCAGGTAGAGGGCGGACTGCAGCGGCTTGACCCGCTCCGCCTGCACTCCCCCAAGGGCCACCTGGTGACCCGAACGCTCGACGAAATCGCGGGACGGCGGCGGTGCCGCGTCGTAGAAGCGCCGCTCAAGCGTCTTCGCCTCCGCCAGCGCTGTTTCGACTGGCACCCCGGTTTTCAGCCGGCCGAACAACTGCAGGCCGAGCGCATAGCGCGCGGCCGGGTTCACGTTCTCCGGCAACCAGGAGATCGGACGCACGTACCGCACCCGGGCATTGAAGGCCTCGAGGGCGCGCGGGGCCACGCCGACAATCGTGAGCAACTCGCCGTCAATGCGTATCGTTTTTCCCACCACGCCGGGGTCCTCCTGGTACTGGGTCTGCCAGAAGGACTGCGCCAGCACCACGACCTTGTCCGCGGCCGGCCGGCTGTTTTCGGCGGTGAAGAAGGCGCCGACCACCGGTTTCAGCCCCAGCAGTTCGAACAGGTCCGCGGTCGCGCGCGCACCGAAGATGCGTTCCTGCGCGCCGTCCTCGCCCAACAGACCCTGCCCGAGGGTCCAGAGCCCAAGCTGGTCGTAGGACTTGGCGTTCTGCTGGTAGTCGAGGTACTGGACCACATTGCTTGGCGCCTTGTTCAGCCCGGCTTTGACGAAGGTGTTGTAGATTTCAACGATGCGCTCCGGCTGGGGAAAGGGCATCGGCTTGAGCAGCAACGCGTACACCATCGAGAAGATCGCGGTGTTGGCTCCGATGCAGAGCGCTAGCGTGAGCAGCGTGACGGCGGTGAACCCCCGCGTTTTGCCCAGACGGCGGAGGGCGTGGCGGAGGTCCGCCCAGCCGCCGGACAGCGGGCTGACGGACCCTGACACCGGCGGAGATTCCAGGGACGGGGAGGTGGTGTGCATGCGGGGAGGGGTCCGGCCGGGTGTCGAACCCGGACAGCCCTACTCCGGATCAAACCCGGAATCTCCGCAAGAGGTTACACAGGATTCCTTCCACCCTGCAGCCACCCCGCGCGACCGCATCACCCGGCCAAAGCCACACTCCCCCGCCGCGCCCGGGAAGAACCCCGGACTGGAGTGTCATCGGCGGGATGACACTTCTCCGCGGGCGGGAGGCGGACAGCGTCGTCGTTGGCGCGCGGGGCGGACCGCCGGCCGTCGACGAGGACGTCGAGCTGGTGGACCACGTCCTGCAGCTCGATCGATTGGGCGCTGAGTTCCTCGGCCGCCCCGGCGGTCTCCTCCGCGCCGGCCGCATTTTTCTGCACCACCGCGTCCATCTGGCTGACGGCGGTGGCGATCTGCTGGATGCCCTGGTTCTGTTCCACCGCGGCGGTGGCGATTTCGCCGACCAGCGAGTCGACCTCGCGGCTGCGCTGCAGGATTGTGGACAGACTGTCGCCGACGGAGCGGGACAATTCCACGCCCAGCTGGCTGCGTTCCATGGCCTTCGCGATCTTGGCCGCGGTTTCGTGGGACGCGCTGGCGCTCCGCTGGGCGAGACTTCGCACCTCGTCGGCGACCACGGCGAAGCCGGCGCCGGACTCGCCGGCGCGGGCGGCTTCGACGGCGGCGTTGAGGGCGAGCAGGTTGGTTTGAAAAGCGATTTCGTCGATTGTCTTGATGATCTTGGCGATCTCCGAGCTCGACTCCTTGATCTCGCCCATGGCCACCGCCATGCGCGACATCTGGGAGGTGCCCAGTTCGGCCGCTTCACGCGCCGCGGCGGCGGTTTTCTTGGCCGACGCTGCGTGTTCGGAGCTGTTCCGGGTCATGCTGCGCATTTCCTCCAACGAGGCCGACGTCTCCTCGATCGATGCGGCCTGCTGGCTCGCGCCGGCGGCGAGAGACTGGCTGGCATTGGCGACCTGGGATGAGGCTTCGGTGGTCTGATGCGCACTGGTGGCGAGCGCCTCCTTGACTCCCCGCAACGGACGGCTGATCCCGCGTTCCAGTGCGAGCGAGGCGCCGGCGAGCACCAGCAGCGCAAGCGCCCCGCCGATGCCGGCGCCGCGCACGACGGGCCGGACCGCGGCGCGCATGCTTTCGGTGCCTTCGGCCTGCAGACGGGCGAGGTGATCAATGTAGACGCCGGTTCCGATCCAGAAGGTTGTTTTGGGAATCATGACGGCAAAGGACAACTTGGGCTGCTCCGTCGTGCCGGGTTTGGGGAAGACATAGTTGACGAACCCGCCGCCCTGGCGCGCCTGCGCGGCGAGTTCACGGATAAAGTGCACGCCGTTGGAATCCACCCGGTCGGCCAGGTCCTTTTCCTCCAAGGCGGGATTCGGCCCCATGACCTGGCAGACGGTGCCTTCATAGACAAAGAAGTATCCAGATTGATCTGACTCGTAGCGCAACCCCGAGACCCGTTCGCGCAGGGCCGCGATCTGCGCCTCGTGGCCCTCCAGCCGGGACAGGGTGGTGGCCAGCGAGTCGGCGAGCATGCGCGATGAAAGCTCCAGCCGGGCTTTCTCGCCCAGCAGCAGCCTCTCGCCCAACTGTTTCTCGGCGAGGCTCTCGGCTCGCGAGAGGGCGAAATAGGCGGAGCCTCCGATGAGGGCGGTGATGGTCATGGCGAGACCGACCAGAAGCCGGAGCCGAAAAGGGATGGAACGGGTGCTGATGTTCAACGTCATGGTCTCCCTATCGGACACGCCGGAATTCCATCAAACGCAGTCAGGCGCACCCTGAGCGGCGCGATCAAAAATCCTGGCACGTTGCGCACAAGTTGCAGCGTTTCGTCTCGCTCCCACGTGTGGTCCCCGCCGCACGCGCGCAGCGGCCCGCACCGTTCAACCGGACGCATTGCCACGACCTCTGCTTTTGATTCGATCCGAGTACCGCAACTCCGTCGTTTACCTAGGTAAACGGCCTTTCGGGCCGGCGTCGTCGGCGATTGGAGTTCGGTGCAAAGTGTGCCGTGCAGAGTCCGCGCTCCCTGCCGCCGGCGTCATCCGGTTTCCGCTGCAGGCAAGCGGTTTGCGCACGCTCAGATGCAGGTGGTCTGCCTCGGGGACGCCCCGGGTTGCGCATTTGTTGGGAAGAACACGTCACTTTTTGGTCACTACGCAGGAAGTGCGATTTTGAGCCGTTTGCTGCCTTGGCCGCCGCCTTGTCCGGCGACTGCCCGTCCCATGCCATCGATCCCCAAACGACTCTCCCGATCCACCCTGGGCCCTGAAGAGATCCCATCGCTGCGCCCGACTCCTCCCATGAGACGCTCCTGTTTCCTCTTCCTTGCGCTTTCCCTGACCTGTGTTGCCGCGGAACCGGCGCGGTGGGAGGGCGCGTTCGTGGCCAGGGTCGGTTATGACTCGAATCCGCGGGCGTCGGGTGCGGGTTCCTCTGAGGCGCTGGGCGACTATGATGCGCTGACCTTGAGTGGTGCGGTCAACTTGTCCCTGCGACTGCCACAGGGCCGGCTGTCTTATGCCGGGGAACAGATGGTGTTCGATGGTCTCCCGGAGGAAAACGTCCGACTGCACCGACTCGCGTTGGGGCAGGCGGTGAAAAGGGAGGCCTGGCGCGCGGGCTTCGACGCCTCCAGTGTCTTGGTCGACGGCAGCAAGGATCTCCCTGCTTCGACCGCCGGGGTGAACGCGAACGGGCTCGCCCTGTGGCGCGAACGTCGTGCCCAGTGGCAGCACCGGGTGAAGGCGCATGCGCTGGTGCACGAGCCGGCGCTTGGATTTGCCCGCGCGACCGTGGCCGTGCTGGACTATGACTACCGCACGGGTGTGCAGAGCGGCTGTGTGGCGTTGACGGACCGGAGCGACGCCCAGCTTGGCCTCGATGTAGGCCGCCGCTTGGATACCGGCTGGAGCCTGGGGCTTCGGGCGGGCCGGCAGCGTCAGGCGACTATTCCTCTGCCGGGAGGCGGCTTCGAATACTCCAACCGCTATCATCGCCTGCTGTTGGCGTGGGAAGCGCCGCTGCAAAACGGTCGCAGCCTCTCGCTGGCGGCGGGTCCCGATGTTCGCCGGTTCACCGGCGCGATCGATCCGGTGATCATGACCGACCGTCGGGTGACGTCCCTTTGGTTTGAGGCGTCGGGTGCACTGCCCCTCGGGCGTTCGGCCGGCCTGACGGCGAAGGCGACCCAGTGGACCTTTCTCTCCAGCACGGGCAAGTCCGCCTACCGCGACTTAAGTTTCGAGGTCACCGCCACCTGGACACCGCATCCGGTACTCGGGCTCAGCCTGGGGTGCCGCGCGCAGGAGGCGGACTACTTCCCCGCCTGGCGCGACGACTGGCACGCGGCGGCGACCTTTGGCGCACGGATCAACCTCACGCGCCGCGTGCGCGTGAACCTCGACCTGTTGCGCCACGAAGGCTGGAACGGCCTCGCGGGCATGCCCGGGCGTGCGTTTCGCCGCACCGCTTTGACGCTGGGTGCGACGCAGACGTTTTGAACGCACCCTGCGGTCCGGACTGGAGTGTCATCGGCGGGATGACACTCCGCCGCTCAACGCGTGGCGGAGAAGTCGGTGGGTGCGAGAAAGACGGAGCGAACACCGTCGGGCCCTGGCACGGTGAGTCCGCCGCCGGCGCGTTTTTCCGAGTCCGCCTTCGCCGCGACCCAGGCCGGGTCGGCGCGGAAGGCGGCGAACGAAGCGGCCGCGGCCTCGCGGCTGGCGTGGGCGAGCAGGTAGATCAGGGTCCGACCCGCGCCCTTGTCGGCGTCGACCGGATGAAAGTAACAGAGGTTGGTCATGCCGTGACGCTGGAACAGCGCCAGTGTGTGATCGCGGAACCGTGCATCCAGTGCGGCGATACCACCGACCGGGGTGGTGTAGGTGCGCAGCTCGAACACCCGGGCGGGCGTGGCGGCCGAGGCTTTCACCGCGGGGGAATAGTCCGTGGCCGCGAGGAACACCGACTCCACCTTCGCCACGATCTTGCCGTTCACCTCGCTGGCCGTGCGCACCTCTTTCCAGACCGGATCGCTGCTAAAGGCCTTCCAGGAAGCGGCGGCCGCCTCCCGACTCGCATGGGCGAGCAGATAGATCAGCTTTTCGCCGGCGCCGTTGGCTGCGTCGGTCGGCACCCAGTAGCCGACATTCGTCATGCCATGCTTTTCGAACAGCCGCGTGGTGTGGTTCCGGAAGCGGGCGAGGACGTCCTCGAACTTTCCGGGATGGGCAGTGTAGGTGCGCAGCTCGAAGACGCGCGTCTCGGGTGCGGCGGCATGCAGGTGCGGGGTGAGGCAGGGGCAGCCGAGGGCGGCGGCCACGAGGCCCAGGGCAAGGAAGGTACGGCGGGTCGTCATAGGAAGCGGCCTGCGTCATGGCAGGTCCGGGGAATGCCGGCAACCGGTAACCCGCAGAATTCCTGACACCCGGGCCAGCGGTCCCCTTTCCGATGTAGGCGGGGTCGCCGACCCCGCGGGGGATGGCGTCGCGATTCCAAAACGGATGGATGAGGCGGGACCGGGGTCCCGTCCCGGCCTCAGCGAGGCCAGCTCCAACAGGGGAGGAGCCCTTCCGTTGGAGGTGGGGTCGCCGACCCCGCGGGGGATGGCGTCGCGATTTCAAAACGGATGGATGAGGCGGGACTGGGGTCCCGTCCCGGCCTCAGCGAGGCCAGCTCCAACAGGGGAAGAGCCCTTCCGTTGGAGGTGGGGTCGCCGACCCCGCGGATGGCGTGGCGGGCACCCGCCGGGTGTCAGGAGAACCTGACAGCCGTTACCCGGCGACCTCCCGCCTGCGACCGGGATTGCACGGGGCAGGCGCGTTCACTACGGTGCCGGGCGAGGCCATGCACGGTTGCTTCCAGGGCGAGGTCCAGCAGGTCACAGTTGCCGACGGTCAACTGGAGCTGCGCTGTGTGCGCGAATATTTTTACCCGGACGGGTTTGTCGGCGACGAAGTGTGGGTTTGGGTGGTTGAGCATCCCATTCCGGAAACGGTGCAGTCCGCCCCCGGCTTGCGCGGGCGGATGGTGGGAGACTATGTCGTAACGGAGGAGATCCGGCCGCAGACCCTGACCCTCACGCTGGAGGATGACGAGAGCTGCACCTTGGTCGGTTCGCGCATTCACAAGCGCGAAGAGCCCATGACCGAGTCCGACCTCTGGGCCGTGGTGGCGGCGGTGAGCGACCGCACCGCGCCGCCCCCGAAAAAGGACGGAGTCCTGCACCGCCGCTCGCGCGATGTGGAGGCGTTCCTCAGCGCCCGGATCGACCATCTCCGGCACGAAGCGCAGGCCTCCGAATCGCAGTCCTCGCAGCGCGCCGGCGACCTGCGCTGGCAGGTGGAAGATCTGGAGAGCATGCTCCGCTCGCTTCGATTTGGAGATCGGTGAAGCCCGGAGGACGGCAGGCGGCGTCCGTGCCTGACCGGCGCGAGCACGCCGGGACGGCGGATATTCGGCGCGACACCGCCCGGTCGGCGTGACAATCTACAACCTCCCTTTATGTGCTCCTCTCCTCGCGGCGCTCGCCGTTGGCTCACGGTTTCCCTGCTCTGGCTAGCCTCCCAGACATTCCTGATGGCGGCCGGTCCCCTGCCGCGCAGCACTCCAGAGGCCCAGGGCGTTTCCTCGGCGGCGGTGCTGGCGCTGGTGGAGGCGCTGGACCGGGAGATCGACAGCATGCACAGCCTGATGATCGTGCGCCACGGGCAGGTCATCGCCGAAGGCTGGTGGACGCCGTATGGGCCCGAGCACAACCATGTGCTGTTCTCCTTGAGCAAGAGTTTCACCTCGACCGCTGTCGGCCTGGCCGTGGCGGAGGGCAAACTGAGCATCGATGACCGCGTGATGTCACATTTTCCGAGTGACGCCCCGCCCGCGCCCAGCGAACACCTCCAGTCGATGCGGGTGCGCGACCTGCTGACGATGAGCACCGGACATCAGGATGAGCCGCCCACGTCACCCGACCAGGTCTCGGTGCGGTCGTTTCTGGCCATGCCGGTGCCGCACAAGCCCGGTACGCACTTCAAATACAACACCGCTGCGACCTTCATGCTGTCCGCGCTGGTCCAGAAAGTCACCGGTCAGACCGTGGCCGACTACCTGCGACCGCGTCTCTTTGAACCGCTCGGCATTGAACGACCTGTGTGGGACACGAATTTCCAGGGCATTTCCCTCGGTGGTTATGGTCTCCGGGTGCGCACCGAGGATATTGCGAAGTTCGGTCAGCTCTACCTGCAGGGCGGGCGATGGGAAGGGAAGACGCTTCTCACCCCGGAGTGGGTGGCGCTGGCAACCTCGCGGCAGGTATCGAACGGGAGCAATCCGGACAGCGAGTGGGACCAAGGCTACGGTTTTCAGTTTTGGCGCTGCCGTCACGGAGCCTATCGCGGCGACGGTGCATTCGGCCAGTTTTCCATCGTGATGCCGGCCCAGGACACCGTCGTGGCGATCACATCCGGTACGGGCAAGATGGGCCGGGTGCTCGACGTCCTGTGGGACAAATTTTTGCCCGCGCTGCAGTCCGGTACGCGACCCGAGGACCGCGCGGCCCTGGAGACGCTCCGCCGTCGCCTGGCGACCCTCACGGTCGCACCCGCGCCCGGAGCCCCCGCCCCCGGAGCGGCCGTCGTGGCCAACGGCAGCTACGCCTTGGCGGCGAACCCGCTGGGATGGGAGACGTTGGCCGTCCACCTTGATCCGACGGCGAAACGGTTGACCCTCACGATCAAGGAACGCGGCAAGACCACTACCCTGACCAGCGGGCACGGCCAGTGGCAGCGCGGACGCGGCGAGGTGGCCGCGGGCGTGCTTGCGCCCCGGGCCGAGGAGCCGATGGCGGGTACGTATGGATGGGAAAGTGACACCACGTGTGTGGTCAAGGTCTGCGCCTACGAGACGCCGTTCCACGTGACCTATCGTCTGACCTTTGCCGACGACCAAATCACCGTGCAGGCACGAAACAATGTCGCCTTCGGCTCCACCGAGCTCCCGACGTTGACGGGCACAAAAGTGCCGCCGTCGGCGAGGTAGGGGCAGGGCGGTTCACGCGGAGCGGCGAAGGCGACGGCAGTTCTCACGCGGAGGCGCGAAGCCGCGAAACGAGGTCTGGGGGCTCTGGCTTCGTGTTGGCAATGCTCAGCAAAGGCACGATCCAGCCAACAAGGCGCCTCCGCCCCCGGACCTCGTTTCGCTCAGCCAAAGGAGGCGAGTCGGGATCCGATCGGTCGAATCACGGAAACGCCGCTGGACCTCCCACGCCTCCGACCATGACAGAGCCCTCTGTCGATTCCCGTTGGAGGTGGCCTCGCTGAGGCCGCGACGGGACCCTCGGTCCCGCCTGCGGTGAGCGTTTCATGGCCCACGTTCTGCAATCGCCCGCGCAAGATCCTCCATCCAAACCGAGAATCGATGGCACGGAAACGCGCATTGTGAGGAATGTACGCTCTGGTGCTGGTTCACATGCGCGTCCCCAGGTGCGAGGCGCGTCTCGATCTCAGCCTCGATCTTCTCGCACCACGGTTTGAGGTTTCCTTAATGCGCGGGCAGCGAGGCGAACGTCGCCTCGTCGTCTCGCAACGGGACGGTAAAAGCGGGGCCGGGAGATGAGGAGAGGATTATCAGCGTGGCACCTTTCATCCACTCCTCGTCGAGTTCGTGTCGTACTCCGCCGTACAAGTCTGGGAAAACACGATAGTCGCGAGCAAATGCAACTTCGGTCCTTTGAATTCGTAGCACTCCCGTCTCGAGAGAAGTGCTCTTGAGATGGAGAGACGGCAGAGCCATTTCCTGCCGAGGTTCGTTGACTAATACCATTTGGAACTCCTCCGGACGTGATGTGGGGTTGGTGCCGATAATGGCGTCTACGGTTACACTCCAAAGCTGCATATCCGTCGAATTCCGCCCTATCGGAAACCGCTTCGTCGTGACGACTCTCCATCGATTTCCGCTCTTTTCCCGTTGTGTGCCCGGACTCAGGGGGAGCGTGTGCACTACCTGGTAAAAGCGGGGCATGACTCTGATCGAACCTTCGATTCGTGCGGTGCTTCCGCGGAGTGACTCAAGGTCGGAGAGCGGCAGGGAGAGTGCTCCCGGAATCAGAACGGATGTCCGGTCTTCGCGATTCAGGATTGTTCGTGCCGCGGCGGATGCGGCAGCCCGAAGGCCGTGCCCGGAGCCGAACGCGGAGCCCAAGATGGTTTGGTTGTTTGAACCCTGGATTCTCATTGCGGCGCTATGCCAGTCCATCGTCCAACCCGCTGTCAGGCCATCGACGCGAAGAGTGTAGTTGACGATCGAGGCCGAGCGAATCGCCGACAGCTGGGACAGTGCTTTCCCGGCGCTTGTCACCCTGGTGGACGAAGGTGAGGGCGCCACCGATGGAGCTTGGCTTACTTCTGGGCTTAGGTTCAGGTGCCAGAAGCCCGGCGCCATCACAGCGATTGTGTAGGTTACGATGCCTGCCGCAAAGGCGACAATCCGCCTGCCTGTAAGGTAGGTGACGACCAGGGAGAAACTGCCGGCGAGAAGGATGCAGATCGTGGAGACTACCCAGGTGGTCGTTGGTGAAACCTGATCGGGGTTATTGGAGTTCAGAACGTTACGCAGCGGGATGGCGACGCCATCGATCTGGACCTTCATGTTGGGGGTGTTGATTCCCGAGGTGGAAAATGCCGCAACGGTCAGGATCACTCCGATGGCGCAGGTCAGAAGAACGAACTGCGTCAGCGAACGAGTCAGGGCCGAAATCAACGCCACGAACAGGAGCGCTGCCAGGAGGAGCATACCCGTCGCAGCGCTGGCGACGAGTGCTTCAACAAGGCTCGTGCTGAGGAGCAAGCGGGCGAGTGTGTCCAGCAAGATCGATGGCGCGACCAGACCCAGGGTCAGTGCGACCACCTTGGAGAGTAGGAGTGTTGTGCGGCCAATCGGTCGGGTGCGCCACGCGGCCCGATCGTCCATGATGAGGTCGGTTTGTACCACGACGACAGCAACCACCACGACGAGGACAACCCTTGCAATGATGCCCACCGTTAGCAGCGAAATGCGCAAGGGCTGCTCAGGGTTCGCTTCGTAGAACAGGGCCATGGCCAGGCACACCACCCAAATCAGGGTCGTTGCCAGCATGAGGAGCCAGTTGCGCCCCAGGTCCTTTTTCAAAACAGCCAGGAATGAGCTCATGTCAGAAGTCCATCGGTGGACGTCGAGGATTTCGAAGTGGCCAGAAAGATATCCCGGAGTGACAGCTGGCTGGATTGGATGCGGGCATTGACGAACATTGAACGGAGTTCTGCTTCCGTGTTGGTGTTGAATTGTGTATGAATAAACTGGATCAAGGTTGGGGTTGTTGCCTCCGCGCGAATCCATCCCGCGGGCGCGGGGTCAGGCATCTGCTGACGGACATCCGGACCGACCACCTCGATCCGACGGAAGCGGAATTGAAGTTCGGTCAAAGCTTCGGCGAGGACGATCCGTCCGTGGGCGAGGATTCCGACCCAGTCCGCCAGTCGCTCAATTTCTGCAATATCGTGGGACGAAATCACCACCGTACACGGTGAGTCTGCCGCCGTCAGTTCGAGGATCCCCTCGATGAGATCATCGCGGACCTGAGGGTCCAGACCGCTGAAGGGTTCGTCCAGAACGAGCAGCTCAGGACGGAAGCACAACGTCGAGAGCAGGATGGCTTTCATGCGCATGCCGCGCGAAAATCGCTTTATGGCAATGCCCTCCGGAAGGTTGAATTTGTCCCGCAGCTGCGATTCCAGCTTGGAGTCCCAGCTTCGATACAGGGATCGATGGTAGCCGAGGAACGAGGAGAGATTCATCCAGTCGGGATGGATGACATCCTCTGCCACATAACCAATCCGCTGAAAGTTGTCAGCGCGGAGCTTAGCGGAATCGCCGCCGAGCACACGGGCCTGCCCGGAAGAAGGTCTGAGTAGGTTGAGAATCAGCTTGAGCAGCGTGGTTTTTCCAGCGCCGTTGGATCCGAGCAGGGCGAAAATGCTTCCTGCGGGCACCTGCAGCGTCAGCTTTTCGACAGCACGTATGTTGCCGAAGTGTCGCGTCAGTCCGTCGCATTCGATGGCATTCATGGGGATGGATTGAGTTTGCGCCAGTGTTTGCGCACGGCGTTGAGTAGCTGTTCTTCGGTCAGCCCGAGGCGGCTGGCTTCCACGACGAGACGTTCCGTGTCCTGCACAAGCACTTGAGCTCGATCTTCGGCTGAACCCGGGACGCTTGGCGCAACCACCGTGCCCACGCCCGGGTGCACGGCCAGCAGTCCTTCAGCGGTTAGCGCCGCCACCACCTTGTGCGCCGTGTTGGGATTGATTTTGAGCTCCTGACTCAGGCTCCGCACGGAAGGAAAGCGCTCACCCGGAGACAAGACTCCGGACAGGATCGCCTTCTTCGCGGCATAGATGACCTGTTCGTAGACAGGCTCGCCGCTGTGAAAGTCGATGCGAAATGGAAGCAAGGTGTACTATGGGTAATAGAACACCTGGAACACACGCAAGCTCAATGGATCGGACCGGTCGCTTTGTTCGGATGTACTCCGCGGGCTTCGCGATAGTCCGACGCAAGAAGAGGGGACGTGGAATTTCAGCCGGTTGCGGCTTGAGTCTCCACGAACGAAGGGTCCTTCCTGTGTGCTGCCGACTGTCCCGCGGGTCGAACCGTTTGCAGGCGCAGGCGGCGGAGGCCTCCAGGCATGCGCCACTCGAGGGTGTCGCCTTCGGCGTAACCGAGGAGGGCGGTGCCGAGGGGCGCGAGGATAGACAGCCGGCCCTGGGCAGCGTCTGCCTGTTCGGGGAGGGTGAGCGTGTACCGGTCGGTCTCCCCGGTCTCGAGGTCGACAATTTCGACCGTGGAATGCAGGCCGACGACGGTGGGGGGCAGTTCGGGAAGCACGACCGCGCGATCGAGCTCGGATCGCAGCGGGGCAGAGATGGAATGGGGTGCGCGCATGGCGGCTAGCAGCAGGCGCAGGCTTGCGAGGTCGTCGCGGGAGACGTAAATGATTTTTGGATTCATAGGAAGGAAGTCGAGTTTCAGACGAGGGAGTGGGCGTGTGTGGGAAGAGAGGTGGAGGTGAGAATGCCGTCCGCGGTCAGGCGTGAAGCCTGGAGCAGTTCCTCGAGATGCTCGGAGGTGCGGACGCCGAGGATGGGCACCGCGCCCCGTGCCATCACCCAGGCGAGGGCGATCTGGGCGGGTGTGAATCCCCCGCCTGACCGGTCGGCGAGACCACGCGGCGTGACCGCTGGGTGGGCCAGCCTCCCGCCTGCCAGCGGGCCTCGTGCGAGCAGGCCGATGTTGTAGGACTGACCTGCCTCGACCTGGTCGAGCGCGCTGCGTTCGGACAGGAGAGACAGGTCGATCTGCTGCACGTCGAACCGATCCGTGCCTCGCTGCAGGGCGCGATGCAGGGCCTGCACCAGCCGCCAGGCGGAGAAGTTGGCCGCGCCGAAGTGGCGCACGAGCCCCGCCCGCCGAAGGCGTGTGAGGGATTCCAGCGCGTCATCGATGGGATCGAGCGCGTGGTTCCATTCGATCAGAACGAGATCGAGGTGGGAGGTGCGCATCCGTCGCAGCGCCGTCTCGCAGCGCATCCGGAGCGTCGTGTCAAGCGGTGTGGCCCCCTGGAGTTGCCAGGGATGGAGCACCAGGCGTGTCGAAAGGGTTAGCTCCTCACGCGGCACGAGGCGGTCTCGCCACCAGTGGCCGACGAACGACTCGCTGCTTTCGACCATTGCAGGCGAGGGATTGCCGCGGGTGCTGAACGCGGACGCGTGCAGGAAGTTTCCGCCCGCGGCATGGTAGTGATCGAGGAGTGCGAAGGCCTGGGTTTCGTTGACGGTCCAGCCAAAGTTGAGCGTTCCGAAACAGAGATCGGTGACGTGAAGGCCAGTGCGACCGAGAGTGAGCCGTTTCATGGCTGGTGCCTCCGAGTTACGGTAGTGAGAATGACGCCGGCCGACGCAGGAACCAGGCGGACGAAAGGGGGAGCGGTCAGAGTGAGCATGAGAGGAATGGGCATACGCCATGGGCCCTCGCGCGCGGAGCGCGAACGGGCAGTATTAAGGACAAGGTGACGCCGCGTGATCGGCGCTAGACGCAGGCGAGGAGCTCTGTCTGGAGTCCCGACCCGCCTGATATTCCGGTGTTCGCTGAGCTCCGCGAACCCGGGGAAGATCCCGCAGGAAAACGCGTCAGCTCACGACACCGGGGATCCCCGGTGTGACGGTCTGATCCATGGTCCAGCCATGGAAACGGAGTGATTGCGGGTGCAACTTCATGATTGCTTGCCGCCAAGGGACGCTCTGTTGAAGAAATGTCAACCCTCCGATTCAGACAATGCGGTGTCGCTTCTCCGACCCATCTCCCGCTTGTATCCGATTAGCAATGCCCCAGGCGCAGGGCGACGGGCCAGGAAATGAGGCGGGGCTGGGTGACGTCGCCCCATTCCCGGGAGAGCTCGCGGGCGAGTGGTTCGATCGGGTTTTCGCCGGTGGCCTTCTGGTAGCGCGTTGCGGCGGACCAGGTGCCGAGGTAGCCGAGCAGCTGGGCGAGGGTCCATGGCACCTCCATGCGGAAGGTCGGGGTGGGGAGCTCGGTGAAGGGAAACGGCAGGGTGCGGTACCCTTGCTCGACGAGCAGGCGGGACGGCGGCCAGTAGGGGCCGAGGGTCTCGGCATAGAAGGTGTGCACCATGGCATTCAGCCGGGGGTCTTCGACTTCCGTGATGCCATAACACCAGACGGCGAGCACACCCGACGGCACCAGCACGCGTTTCACCTCGGCGTAAAACCGTGGAAGATCAAACCAGTGCAAGGCCTGCGCCACGGTGACCAATCCCACGGAAGCATCGGGCAGGCCGGACTCTTCGGCGAGGGCGACGCGGTAGGTGACGTTGGGGTGCGGTTCGGCCGAGGCAATCTGTTCGGGGCTTGCGTCGGTGGCCGTCACCCGCGCAAAACGGCCGCCGAGGCCTACCGCGGCCTGGCCGCTGCCCGTGGCGCAATCCCACACGGCCGACTCGGGCGGCACCAAGGTGGCGAGGTGACCAAAGAGCGCCTCCGGATAGCGCGGACGGTAGTCGGCGTAGCGGCGCGCCACGCTGGAAAAGTGATCGGGAAAGGCGGGCTTGGGCATGAGGAGGCTGCCGGTGACCGGCATGTCCGAATCTCGCTGCGCGGAGGCACTCCGGCAACTCCCTCGTGGGGGTGGGCGCCCGCACGCACCCGTCAAGGCACCCGGTACACTTCGACCAGGGTCTCGCCCTCGCCGCCCTCGACGTGCACCGTGTAGCCTCCGGGCGCGAGCGTGAGCACTGTGGCGGCGTCGGCGCTGCCGGTGGCGAACCCGAAGGCGCCCGTGGCGGCCACGGCAGAGCGGAGCTCCGGCGTGTCCGTCCAGCCGGACACCTGAATCACCCGCGTGCCGTCGCTGCGGTACACGGAAAGCCGCGGGCGGGCGAGCACCCCGGGTACTCCGAAGGCGGCCAGGGCGGGGCCGGCGGCGCGAATCAGGATCGGCCGGGCGGTTTCGCCGCCGACCACAAAGCCCGTGATCAGGGTGGGTGCGGTGGCGGTGAGGCGGAGACGGCACGAGAGGTTGCTCACCTCGGTGCCCCCGAGGTCGGCCTCATAGACTTCCGCAAGCGCGGTCCCGGCCCGGCCGTCGCGGCTGGTCAGATGCAGGGTGTAGCTGCCCGGAGGCAGCGTGGCCGCCATGGCGGCGTCCCGCCCCGCGGGGGGAAGAGCGAACGCACCGGCACCTGCCGTCACCGTCGCTAGGTTGAACGAAGCGGGCAGGTCGCCCTGGTCGTTGTTGGCGAGAATCTGCCGACCCGCGGAATCAAACACGGCAAGTTCGGGATCCACCATGGCGTCGGGCACGCCAAACGTGGCCAGAGCCGGGCCGACCGCGCGCAGGAGCACGCGTTTGGGGGCGGCGCCGGTCAGGGTCAGGCCTGCGATGAGCCGCTGCCCGAGCGCGAGCGTGGAGCGGGTGGACAGGTTGATCAGGGCGGGAGGATCGAGGGAGAGGGTGACCGTTTCCGAGGTGACTGTGCCCGCGGCGTTGCTAACGACCAGGCGGTAGGTGCCGGCGTGAGTCAGGGTCAGATTGGACAACGCCAGGCTGGGCCCCTCGGCGGCGCAATAGTCGGAACCGCCCTTGTACCATTGGTACGTGGTGCCGGGTCCGGCGGCGACCTCGGCGGAAAAGAGGGCGGTGCCGCCGAGCCGGCCGCGCTGGCTCGCCGGCTGTTTCAGGATGACCGGGGCATTCGGCCGGGGGAGAATGACCACATCGAGCGGAATGGAGACGGCGCCCACGTCATTCTCCGCCACGGCCATGAGGCGAGTGCGCCCCGCCGCGAGGGGGGTGCCGGAGATCAGACCCGAGCCCGGGTCAAGCGCCAGCCCGGCGGGCAGCCGGTCGACCCGGTAGCGCACGGCGGCACCCTGGGCGGAGAGACGCGCGGTCAGCGGCAGGCCCTCGTATCCATGAGCCAGTTGCGCTCCGGGCCAGGCGGGTGCGGCGGCGTTGGGCGCGGCGGCGGCCGGCGCGTCGGAAAGCGTCAGGTAGCCGATGAACATCTCGTCGTCGGTCTGTTCGCCCCAGCGCACCGTGGCGAGGGGATTGGGGTTGTTCAGATTCTCCGGGGAATTGTCCCAGGCGCCCTTGACCCGCAGCGTCGTGCCCGCCGGCAGGTGTTTCGGCAGGGCGAATCGATAGTCCCGCTGCCAGTCGAAATCGTAGGTCGGCACATTGAGCAGCGTCTCGATCCGGCCGTCCGGATAGAGGGCTTCATAGCCGACGTACCGGCCTCGGTAGTGGAGATGTGGATTGAGTTCGTAGAGCAGGGAGTCGCGCTCGACGCGAAACGTGCCTTCGACCGGGACCTCCGGCGCGCCAGGCGGGATGACAAAGGTCGTGGCCCCGGCGGCGAGGGTCTTCAGCTCGCGGGCCGGAGGCTGGTTGACGGGATGGTAGTAGAGTCCGATCTGGGTGCGGTCGGTTTCCACCTTGCCGGTGGTCACGTAGTGCATCTGCAAGACAAAGAGATCCCCGGCCGCGACCCGCTTGCCGGTGCCTTCGGGAAAGAAGCGAGGTTCGATGCCCGGCACGTAGCCGGCGAAGTTGCCGCCCAGTCCACCACTCGACGCGATCAGGCCTTCCAGTCCGTTGAAGAGAAGGGCGTGGTGCACCACGCTCCGGTTGCCCGGTCGGACGACGATGGCTTTCAACCAGCGCGATTGGGGAGCGAGCACGGGCAGGTAGCGGTAGGCGACCTGCCCGGTGGCCGGGAGAGTCTGGAGCGGCGCGTTCAGGATGGAGTCGGGCGGGCCCAGCGGCCAGTCGGGCACCGGCGGCGGCGGCTGCGCGGCGATCGGGTCCGGGGCGGTGCCGCGGGGCGATCCGGCTCTCACCCAAGCCAGCAGGCGGGCGGCCTCGTCGGGGGCCAGACCGGCGTTGGGAGAGAACGCGTCGAACCGCGCATCGGCGTCCCAAGGCGGCATGCGCTGCTCGAGCAATGCCTGGCGGAGATTGCCAGGACGGTCGGCGAGGTCCTCGTAGCGGGTGAACGCACGCGGGGCGATGCCACCGGGAGCGTGGCAGCTGACGCACCGTTGTTGGACGATGGGGGCGATCTGACTGGCGTAGTCGATGGGCGGCGGGGGCGGCAGATCGAGACGGACGGATCCCTCCCGGAAGGCGGGTCGGGGCGCGGCGACAGGCGTGCGGGCAAGGCGACTGGCGACCGCCTCCTCGGCCAGGGCCTGGCGCGGGGTGTCGAGGAGATTGGCCGGATCCGCATCGTCGAGCGGACCGCGGTAGGCGAGGGTCCAGGAAGGCGCGTCGAGCACAAAGGTTTCACCGACAAAGGAGGCACCGAGCTCCGTGGTCACCAGCTGGGCGCCGTCGTGCAACGCGGGCACATCGGACAGGACATAGGCGGTTTGCGTGGCGGCGAGGCTGATACGATCGACCCGCTGGCCGGGGGCGACCAACCACACGGCGACCGAGGATGCCGGGAACCGGTCGCGCAGGCGACGGAGTGCGCGGGCCTGCCGGAGCGCCCCCCGGTCCGCCGGATCGATGAAGACCAGCACGATGACGCGGCGCGTGGCCTCGTAGTAGAGTTCGTGGGCCCGGCCGGTGTGATCGACGAGACGGAAGTTCGGCACCGTGTCGCCCGGCACCAGACCTCCCGGCACCACCTCCGCGGCTTGGACCTCCGGCGGCAGCGTGCGGTGGGTGTGGCTGGCGGCGGCCGCGGCGGCCGCGGCGGGCAGGCTGGCGGCCGGCAGGGCGAGGAGCGTGAAGAGGGCGGCGCTCGTCAGGCGCGCCGCCGTGGAGACGGACAGGCGAAGGTGGGGCATCGCAGTGGGGACCCTTACCCTGGCAGCCCCGGTTGCCGGCGCAAGCCGCCAGGGGAAAACTCCCGAACGGGCGCGGGACCCCGTCGTCCGCCCGGGAGTCGGTGGACTCAGAACTTCTTCTCCACGGACAAGTAGGCCCAGCGCGGCAGGAGGTTGCTCGTGCGCTCGGCGTAGCCGGTGGAGAAGCTGGTGGCGGGGGGCAGACGGTCGAAGACATTGTTCACGCCGAGGGTGCCGCGCAGGCCCCAGGGCAGAGCGTGGCTGAACTGGACGTCGGTGGTGAACTGGGGCTTGACGAAGAGCAGGCTCGGGGAGGTGTCCTGGAAGCCGCCGATGTAGTTGACGTTCACGCCGGCCGAGGCCTTTTCCCCGGTCCAGAGGATCGAGGCGTCACCCCGCCAGCGCGGGATTTCGTAGAGGCCGACCGTTTCCACCTGGGCCAGGTCGGGGCGCGTGCGCAGCGTCTGGGAATTGATGAGGCTGGCCACCGCCCGCGTGGTGAAACGGCCGAAGCGGGTGGTGCTGAACCGGTACTCTGCGGCGAAGTCGACGCCCTTGGCCCGGGTGGAGCCATAGTTGCCGAGCACGGTGCGGATTTCGCGGAGCTCACCGGGCAGGTTGTTCGCCAAGTCGGAAGCGGTGGGGTCGGCGCGGATGACCGCGCCCGGGAAGAGCAGGGGATTGGCGAGGATGATCGCGGGTGTCGCCGCAGTTCCGATACGGTCGGTCACCTCGATGTCATAGAAGTCGACGCTGAGCGAGAGTCCCTTGATCTGGCGTGGTTCGAAGAGCAGGCCGACGTTCGTCGACTCCGACTCCTCCGGCGCCAGCAGCGGGTTGCCGCCGGCGCGGATCTGGCGCTGACCGGTGCCGCTGTCGTTGGCGTTGGCGCCGGGTTTGCCGAAGCGCAACGGATCCGGCAGGTTGAAGGAGATGGCGACGGACTGCGGCAGGTAGAGCTCGGCCAGCGCGGGCGCGCGGAAGCCGCGGCCCCAGGAGGCGCGCAGCGTGAGTTGATCGGGCACGGGCTGCCAACGCAACCCGGCGCGCGGCACGACGGTGTCGTCGACTCCCTGGTCGGAGAAGGATTCGACGCGCGCGGCGAGGTTGAGTTCGAGGGCGTGCAGGCCCGGAATCTTTTGCGCGGCGGCGGTCAGGGGCACCGAACCCTCGAGGTAGGCGGCGGTGACACGACGCGAGCCGCGGGCCGGGGCCACGGGTGCGCCCTGGTTGAGCAGCTGGATCTGGGTGCGCACGTCGCTGAAGGTTTCTTCGCGCCACTGTGCGCCGGCGGCGACGGAGACCGGGCCGGCCGGCAGCTGGAGCACCGAACCGCGCGCGCGCACGTCGGCGGCGGTGATCTCGGTCTTCGCATCGCGGGTCACCCCGCCTTCCAGACCCGCGAGCGTGGCGGGGTTGTTGCGGATCGTCGTGCCGTTGGCGAACAGGTTCAGGGCGGTGGCGCGGTTGGTGTCGGCGAGCGCGGCGTTGACGGCGTTCTGGCCCGGAAAGTTCTGATGATCGAGGTGCGAGGTCTGTTCGTTCCAGGTCACCGCGGCGTCCCAGGTCCAGTCGCCGCCGAGCTGGCCATCGAGTCCACCGACCACGCGTTTCATTTCATTGGTCGTGGTGGTGAGACGGTCGCCGAGTTCGAGGAAGCGGAAGAACATCGTCTGCGTCGCATTCGACACCACGGCGACCCCGAACGGATTGAACGGATTGTTCGCGGGCAGGGTGATGGTGTTGAGCGTCGAGATGGGCGCGGGGGAGAGTGCCTCGAGGTTCTCGTTGTGCTGCCAGCCGAATTCGGCGAAGGCGGCGAGACGCGAGGAGAATTCGTGACGAGCGAGCGCGACCAGACCGCGGCGCTCGGTGTCGGTTTGCGGGCGGATGGCGGCGTTGGCGTCGAAGGTGTTCTGCGACTGCAGCTGCCGCGTGAACGTGGCGTTCGGGCCGGTGGAGGCACGATCGACGGTGAACGTGCGGGCGGCGGCGGCCGCGCCGGCGGGGATGACCAGGCCCGTGATCGGATCCGTGGCGCCGACCGGCACGACATAGGAACCCGGCGTATTGCTGGCGAGCAGCAACTGACGCTTCACGGGCTGGGGAAACTCGGAGAACCGGAAACTGTCGCGCTTCAGCCAGTCGAAGATCACGGAGACCGAGGTGGCGTCTTGTTTGAATCCCGCGACGAGCGAGCCGCGCACCGTAGGAGCGGTGATGCCGCCGGTGAAGTCGCCCGCCGTGACGGTCAGGGCCGTGCCCTCGAAATCCTTCTTCAGGATCAGATTGACCACGCCGGCGACGGCGTCGGCCCCGTAGACCGCGGAGGCGCCGTCCTTCAGCACCTCGATGCGAGAGAGGGCGGCGACCGGAATCATGTTCACGTCGACGAACTGCTCCGTGCCCAGCCCGGCGGCGCTGCCGCCCTGTCCGAGCGGGGACAGCGTGATGCGACGCCCATTGAGCAGGATGAGGGTGGAATTGACCCCGAGTCCGCGCAGCGAAATGGCGGCGGAGCCCGGCGAGGACGTGTTCACCCGGTTTTCCGCAAAGCCCTGGGCGCCGATCTCCGGGATCTTGCGGAGCAGATTGGCCAGATTGGTCTGGCCGGAAGCTTCGATCTCCGAGGACGTCAGCACGCGCAGGTTGGCGGCGCCGGCGGATTCGCCCATGCGCAGGTTGGTGCCGGTGACCGTGAAGGCCTCCAGCGTGGTCGGTGCCGAGGACACGGCGGAGGCGGCCGGCGCGGCGGGTTGGGCGGCGGCGGGCGCGGAGAGCGCGGCGCAACCGAGGAGCAGGAGCAAGGTGTGTTGGGTCATGCGAAAAAAGAGGGTGGAGTGCGAAGGCGGGGTTGGCTCGTCGTGGAAAAGCGGTTACTTGATCCCGGCGGCGACCGAGTCGCTGATCGTCCGGGCGAGCGCACGCACGCGGGCCTTGACCTCGGCGGCGTCGACCGTGAGGAGCCGCCGGTCCTCCATGACGATCCGGCCGTGGATGATGGTCGTGCGGACGTCGCGGGGATTGGCGGCGTACACGAGCGCGGAGTAGACATCGTAGAGCGGCGTCAGGTGGGTGCCGCTGGTGTCGATCACGATCAGGTCCGCCAGCTTGCCGGGCTCGAGCGAGCCGATGCGGTCTTCCAGGTGCAGGGCGCGGGCGCCGCCGCGCGTGGCCATTTCCACCACGTGGAGGGCTGGCATGACATTGCGATCCTTGTTGTCCAGCTTGTGGACCTTGGCGACGTAGCCGAGCTGCCCGATGATATCGAGTGTGTTGCCGCTCATCGGGCCGTCCGTGGCCAGCCCGATCCGCAGGCCCTGGTTGAACATCTTCAGCGCCGGGGCGACGCCCTTGGCCGATTTGATGTTGGCGACCATGGCGTGGGCGACTCCGACGTCGCGTTCCTTCAACAGACTGATGTCGGTGTCCGTAACGAAGATACAGTGGGCGGCGATCAGCCTCCGGTTGAGCAGACCGAGCGAGTCGAGGTACTCGATCGGCGTCATGGCGTGGTCGCGCCGGATCGACGTCATTTCCTCGGTCATTTCCGCCAGGTGGATCATGACCGGGGCGTTGAGCTCGGCGGAGAGACGGGCGATGTCGCGCAGGTGCGCGGCGTCGACGGTGTACGGGGCGTGCGGGGCGAAGGCGGCGGTGACGAGCGGGTCGTCCTTGAACTCCGCCACCAACTGCCGGGCCAGGGCGATGCCGCCGTAGGGTTCGGGACTGTCCGGGGCGGGGAAGTTCACAACGGTCTGGCCGACGATCGCGCGCAGGCCGATCTGACGGGCGGCGCGGCCGACTTCGTTTTCGAAATAGTACATGTTCGCCATCGTGGTGACGCCGCCCTCGATCATCTCGATCATGCCGTGCAGCCCGCCCCAGCGCACGAGGTCGCGGTTCACCAGCGCTTTTTCGAGCGGGAAGATGAAGCGACGCAGCCGGTCCGGCACATCATCGCCGAGGCCGCGAAACACAGTCATCGGCGCGTGTGTGTGTGTGTTGACCATGCCAGGCATGACGAGGTCGCCCCCCACATCGATGGTCCGGTGGGCGGTGTAACCGTCGGCCAGGGCGGCCGGACCCACGGCGACCAAGGTGGAACCCCGGATGACAACGCATCCGGGAACGAACTGTTCACGCTGGTCGTTGAGGGTCACCACGTGGGCGTTGGTCAGAATCAGATCGACCACCGGCCGCACGGCGGTGGCGCCATGGACCGCCACGGCCAGAAGGATGAAGACGAACGTGAGAGAGCGCATGAAGACCAGTCGACCACGAGGACCGGCCCACGGTACAGCACCGATGGTGCCAGATGGCCTCGATTTCCGGGGAGTTTCCGGCAATTGCCAGTGCCGTGCGTGTGCACGCGATTGACCTGTCCCTTATCGGGACGAAATCGACCTGTCCCTTATCGGGACGAAATCGACCTGTCCCCTATGTGGTACGCAAGCGACCTGTCTCTCATGGCGCTCAAATCGACCTGTCCCTAGTTGGGGATGTGTTTGACCTGTCCCTGGTGGGCACGCGGGCGCGGTGGGGTTATCGTCCGCGTGGACGAAATTGACCTGTCCCTTGCGACTGCGCGCACAGCTCCGGGGGTGTCATCCCTGCGCAATCGTTCGGGAGCTAGGACGGGGTCTGTTTGGAGGAACTCCGACCGGAAGGGTGGGAGGTGCTGGAGACGGGGGTTTGCAGCTGGGTCAGGTGATCGAGCAGGCGTCTGCACTCCTCCTCGGGTTGGTGCCACCAGTCGGTGACCCAGATGCGATGCAGTCTCCAGCCGAGTCCCTCAAGGACGAGTTGCCGAAGTTTGTCGCGGTCGCGTGCGGTGGCGGCGCGGTGGTAGGTCGGGCCGTCCCACTCCACCCCGAGCAGGTAGCGCCCAGGGGTGGCGGGGTCGACGACGGCGAGATCGATGCGGTAGCCCGAGCATCCGACCTGCGTTTGCACCTCATATCCGGCGGCGCGGAGGCGGTCGGTGACCAGGCGCTCGAATTCTGACTCCGGCGCAGAACCAGAGAGGACGGTGCCACCCGGCACGGCGAGGGCGGAGGGGCCGCGTTCGGCGTAATCGAGGAAGTGCTTCAAATCGCGCACACCGCGCGCCCGGGTGCGGCTGAGGTCGATCTGGTCGCCGCGCAGGCCGCTGAAAACGAGCACCTCATGCTTGGCGCGGGTGATGGCGACATTGAGCCGGCGCTCCCCGCCGTCGCGGTTGAGGGGTCCGAAGTTCAT
Organism: Opitutaceae bacterium; assembly: GCA_016794625.1. Lineage (GTDB taxonomy): Bacteria > Verrucomicrobiota > Verrucomicrobiia > Opitutales > Opitutaceae > UBA6669. The sequence continues at coordinate 49,862 of JAEUGY010000058.1, read as the reverse complement.
CGAGACCTTGCCGTGCTCGTCCGGGCCGTAACCGATGGAGAACAGGATCACGTCGCGCTCATCACCCTGGACGTTCTCGAGGTTTTTGACGAAGACGGGTTCGCCTTCGACCGGTGGATCGTCGCCGAAATGCACCTCGATCTCCGGGCGCCGCCGGCGTTCTTCGTCGAGCAGGTTCTCCACGAGCTCCTGCTGTGCCTGGCTGAACGTCACCACGCCGAAGGACCGCCTGGGCCCTTCGGCCTGCGTGAGGCGACCGACCAGCGTCTGCACCAACGCCTGGGCCTCGAGCCGGTTGGTGCGCGTATTACCTTTGTCATAACGCGCATCCGGCAGGTGATGAAACCGCACCCCGCCGCCACCGGTGGCGGCGGAGGGGAAGGTCAGTAGGTCGTTTTCATAGTACTGGCGGTTGCTGAACGCGATCAGCCCTTCGTGACGGCTGCGGTAGTGCCATTGCAGACGCTTGTGGCGGAGCTGGTGACTGAGGAGCTCGTCGAGGATGCTCTCGAGGTCCTGGTATTCCTCCGGTCCGCGGTCGTCCTCCTCGGTCTCCCCCTGGGTGGTGAAAAACTGCGTCGGCGGAAGCTGCTTGGGGTCGCCCACCACGATCAACTGCCGTCCGCGCGCGATCGCCCCGACCGCGTCCCAAACCGGGATCTGGGAGGCCTCGTCGAAGATGACGACGTCGAAGAGCTCGTGATTGATCTCCAAATACTGGGCGACCGAAAGCGGGCTCATCAGCACGCAGGGTTTGAGCCGGGGCAGCAGGTGGGGGATGCGGGCGAGCAGTTGCCGCACCGGGAGGTGACGCATGCGTTTGCCGATCTCCTTGCGCAGCAGGCCGATTTCCGCCTTGGGCCCGGTGTCGGGGGAGCCCTCTCCCGGCACGGCCGCGGCCAGCCGGCTGCGGATCACGGCGCGCGTCAGGACCGCCATGCGCTCGTCGAGCTCGCGGAAACGCTCGATGCGCTCCTCGTGCTCCCGTCCGAAGAACTCGCGCAGCACGGGCTCGTCCTCCAGGCTGGCGAAGAGCAAGGCGCGACGAAAACTGCGTTCGAAGAGTGCAGGCAGATCCAAGGCCTCGCCGCCCGCCTCTTCCCGTCGCTCGATCACCGGCCCGGCGCCCAGCGCGCAGGCCTCGTGGCGGATCTTCTGCCACGAGCACCACTCGCGGATCTTCGGCCAGGCGGAGCTTACGCGGGTGACCAGCCCGGCGACCGCCGGCAGGTGATCCACTTCGGCGTCGAGCGCAGCACGCCGCAGCTGAAGGTCGGCGGTGACGTCGCTGAGCGTGTGATCGAAGGCGGTCCAGGCCTCGCGAAATCCGGTCCAGCGCCGTCCGATCGCCGTGTCCGGTCCCGAGGCGGCTGGCCCCTCGGCGAGCAGGGCTCCGAGCAGGGAGCGGAGGTGGGCGAGCCACGCGAGGTCGTCGCCCGCCGCTGCAACCAGGCCGAGCTGCAGGTGTTCGCCCCATTGCCGCACGGAAACGAGAGCCGTGGGATCCGGTTCCCCCTGGTTCCACGCCGGTCCGAGGATCGACGGGCCCACGGCGGCGTCCGCGGCAAACACGGCGTTGATCTGCCGAAGGCGGCGGGCGGCCGGCAGCACCTGCACCAGGGACTCCGCGGCCGGCGCGCGGGAATCGGTCCGACTCAGGCCGAGTTGCTGGCGCACCCCGCGCAGGCGCCACCATCGCACCGGCGCCCAGGCCTCGCGGGCGGAGTCGTGGCGGGCCTGCAATCCATCGAGGTCCAGCGCGAGCAGGCGGGGCTCGTCGTAGCCCGCGAGTTGCTCCCGCAGTCCGGCCCGCTCCTGGCCGAGTGCGCACCAACGGTCGAGCTGCGGAGCGACGGTGGACCACGGTTGAGTGACGAGGCCGGGCCCGGCGACCACCTTGGTGGGCAGAAGCTCGGCGAGCGCGGCGAGATGCACGAGGTCCGCGCGGTTGGAGGGTCCGGCCTTTCGACCCAGCCAGCTGTGTAGGTCAAGCGCGGCCGCCGCGGCGGCCGGGACCCGGGCTCCGAGCTGGCGCAGACGTTCAAGGCTGCGCTCCGCCCAGGCGGGCGACCATTCTTGGCAACCGAGCCAGGCGAGCGCATGGCCGGCGAGCGGCAGGAGTGGACGCGAACGTTCCTGGGCCAGCCGGACCACCCGGCGCAGGTGCTCCAGCGCCTCGGCCGGCGTCTCGAGCAGCGCCGCCGTCTCGGTCAGGCGCACCGTCGGCTCGTCCTGCCGAGGCAGCAAGTAGTCGAGACAGTCATACGCGCTGAGTCCCGACGGGTGACGCCGGTGCAGGGCGCGCGGAGGGTGGTTGAGGGCGGCGCGCAGCTGCGCGAGTTCCTCCGCCCGGCGGGCCCAGTCGGCGGGCTGGGCGCTCGCGACCTCCTTCAGGCTGAGCTCGAATTGGGCGAGCACGTCGGCCTTGCCCGTCTTGTTGGAGTGCAGTTGGAGACAGAACGGCTCGAGTCCCTCCTCCCGTAGCCGGCGGTGGACCACGTCGAGGGCGGCCCGCTTCTCCGCCACGAAGAGTACGCGTTTGCCGTGGGCGAGGCAGTGGGCGATGATGTTGGTGATGGTCTGCGACTTTCCGGTGCCGGGCGGACCCTCGAGCACAAAGTCGTGGCCGGCGGCGGCGGCCATGACCGCCGCGAGCTGGGACGAGTCGGCGCTGCGCGGGCAGAACACGTCGCGCGGATGGTAGTGGTCATCCAACTGCGCGGCCCGGATGTCCTCCGGCGGGTTGGGGTAGGGCACGCCCGCCTCGTGCACGAGGTGGCGGACAATGCGGTTCCGGGTCAGATCCTCCAGGCGGTCGGCGAGGTCCTTCCAGAGCAGAAATTTGGTGAAGGAAAACTGGCCCAGCCAGAGTTCCTCCTTCACCTCCCAGCCGGCAAGGTCGCGCACGGCGTCGCGCACCCGCTGGAGCACCACGGCGACTTTGACCCCGGCGTCGTCCTCGGGCAGCGGGTCGAGGCCGGGGATCTCCTTGTGAAACTGCTGCCGGAGCATCTCGACCAGCGTGACATTCAGGCGGGTGTCCTCGTCGATCCGACGCAGCGAGAACCCGTCCAGCACCGAGCGACGCCGCAATTCCACCGGCAGCAGCAGCAGCGGGGCGCGGAACACACGGTCGGCGTGTTCGGTCTCGCGCCACTCGAGGATGCCGATGGCGACGAAGAGCGTGTTGGAGCCATTTTCCTCGAGGGCGTTGCGAGCGGCGCGGAAGAGTTCGGTCAGGCGCCGGGCGTGCTCGGTTTCGTCCAGCGCGGTGTGCAGGCGTCCCTGTGCCAGTTCATCGCGCAGGTGTTCGCCGAGGGCGTCGACCCGCTGCTGCCGGGCCAGCGTGGAGGCGTCGCGAGGATCGTCCCCGCCCATCAGCCGCGGCCGCGGCAGGAGCGAGAGTTCGCGGGCGGCGGCGAGCGGGTCCTCGACGTGCTCCAGGTCGGTGGCGAGCAGCCGGACGGTGGTTTTGGTTTCCTTGAAATTGAGCAGCCGGTTGCGCCGGCTCAGGTCGAGCAGCCGGCTTTTCCACTGGTCGAGCCGCGGGGCGGCCGGGGCGGCGCCGGCGGGCGGGGAGTCGGGACTATCGGGGGCGATGAAGGTGCGCGTGCCGATGTCGCTGACCTGTTCCGGCGTCGGGACCCCGTCCGGTTCAGGCGTGGAGGGCTGCCCCGGAAGCGGGAGGGGCCGGATCCGGGCGCTGCGGGCGCGATGGACATCGAGACCGAGGCGGAACGGCAAGGTGGTCTGCAGGTGCCCCCGGGCGGCGCGTTCGGCGTCGCGCAGCGTGCCCGGATCGGCGTGGGTCAGGGCGGTCGCCTCGAAGACGGTGATCAGAGATTCGCTCTCCAGCTTTCGCACGTGCTGGAGGTCGTCGGTGCAGGGTTCGGCGAGCGAGCGATCCTCCAGCCAGCATCCCGCATAGGCATGACCCTCGTGCAGCAGCACCCAGGGATGGAGACCGGCGCGTTCGCAGCACGCGGCGCAGAGCAGGGCGAGGTCAAGACAGTTGCCCAGACGATCGGCCACCAGCCGGGTGGGCGAGGAGACGCGCTGGCCGTCCGAGGCGAACCCGGGTGCAGGATTGAGATAGTGGATACCCAGCTCGCCCAAGGCCCGGTAGATGGCGGCCACCTGCTCCCAGGCGCGTTGCCGGTTCCGGTCCTGGTAGCCGTTGAGCACGGTCTGGCCCGTGGCGGCGCGCAGCAGCTCCGCCGCCCGCCCGAGGAGAGAGGTCACCGCCGGGTCGTTCGGCAGGACGAAGGCGGCGAGAATTTCCGGCAGCGAAGCGAGTCCACACCAGGTGTTCACGGCGAGCAGCGAGACCGGCTCCCGTTGCGTGTACAGCTCCACGCCCTCCTCAAGCACAGACAGCCGCAGCCAGCCGGACACCGTCTCCGTCAGGGATCCCAGCACATCGGGCAGCAACGTCAGCTCCAACGGACCGGCGCGGAACTCTCCGCCGGGTTCGAGGGCCGGCAGCGCGAGGTCGAGCGGGGCCGCGAAGGCCGGTTCGGTGGTGATGCGCAGGACGAGCGACCGCTGCGGCGCACCCTCGTTGCGCAGGAGCAGATCCTGAATGACCGGCAGGGCGTTTTGTTGAAAAGCGTAATTGATCGCGCGGTCGTGCGTGAGGCGGAGCGAGAAGGGCGGGGGGAGCGCTGGGTCTGCCGCAGAGAGCGACCGGGAGGCGGAAGGCATCGTTGGGGGACCGTAGACGACCGCCGGGCCTCACTCAAGGGCGGGAACATCCCGGGTCGCCGGCCGGGGATGTCCCGGGACGACGGACCGGAGCGGATCAGCGCCGGGCGGTGGCTCTTTGACCCGACACGAGGATTGCGCGGCGGGACGTTCCCCTGCCAACCTAAGTCATGAGCTCATGGCGAAAACGGTGGATGACTCTGGTGACGTGGGGGTTCCTCGCGGTTTCCGCCTGCGCGGGCCCGGCGCTGCACCTCATCGGAGACTCCACCATGGCGGACAAACCCAAGACCCCGCCCAACCCCGAGACCGGGTGGGGGCAGGCGTTGCCGCGCTGGCTCAGCGAGGACGTGCGGGTGATCAACTATGCGATGAATGGGCGCAGCACCAAGAGTTTCATTGACGAAGGCCGCTGGGCCACGGTCCTCGCGGCGCTGCAACCGGGCGACTGGCTCATCATCCAATTCGGGCATAACGACGAAAAGGCGGACAAGCCGGCCGTCTATGCGGCGGCGCGCGGGGCGTATCAGGACAACCTCCGACGCTTTGTGCGCGAGGCACGCGACCGTGGAGCGAAACCGTTGCTCGCCACCCCGGTGGCGCGCCGGCGCTGGAGCGCCACCGGCGAGCTGATCGATACGCATGGCGACTATCCCCCGGCGCTGCGGGCCGTGGCGACCGAGGAAGCGGTGCCCTTGCTCGAATTGAACCGCCTCACTGCCGATCTCGAGCGCGCCCACGGCGTTGAGGGGTCCAAACGCCTCCACTTGCATTTCGGCCCTGGCGAGCAGCCACGCTGGCCGGACGGGGTCAAGGACGACACACACTTTTCCGAGTATGGAGCCTCCCGGGTGGCGGCCTTGGCCGTGCAGGAACTCCTGCGGCTGCAGCTTCTGCCTGGGACGTGGGTGCGGTGAATGGGGTGGGGTGGGGTGGTGCGGTTCGGATGGGTGTGCGACGGCGGGGAAGGGTGTGGCAACCGAAGACCAGGCGACGGAGGCAGGAGGCGGGACCGAGGGTCCCGTCGCGGCCTCAGCGAGGCCACCTCCAACAGGGCACACGAAGGGTTCTCTCTTGAACGGCGCGGCTCCGTCGCCAAGCGCGACGCGCCCAACGCACCTGCAGGGTTCTCTCCTGGAGGGCGCCGCTCCGTCGGCGCCGTGGGGATGCGCACTGCGGTCCCGCTGCGGTTCATCGTTCACATTGGCCCTGGAAACGTAACGACGTCTTGGACCGGGAAGGGATCGCCACGCGCAACCGGCGTCGACGGAGCGACGCCCTCCATTCGAACCCACTCTCAATCAACAAGGCGCGTCTGCGTCCGGTTTGAGTGGACACGCGGGCGCGGCCTCGGCGAGGCCGCCTACAACGGGAGGTGGGGATCGGTTGGAGGTGGGGTCGCGGACCCCGCAGGGATGGGCGTCGCTCGCAGAAAGCGGGCGACGGAGGCGGGACCGGGTGGTCCCGTCGCGGCCTCGGCGAGGCCACCTACAACGGGGCGAAGTGTGGTTTTTGGCGACGGTGCACCGGGTCCGGGTCGTGAATAATCAAGAAAATTCCTTGGCGAACCGGCTTGTCCCGTGGCGGGGAGTGGGTCGAAGCTAGCGCTGTCCTTTTCCCCGGGACGTGCACCTTCGACGACCATGAACCGACTGGCTCCCCGCTCTTGCGTCTCTGCGTCAATCGTGGGCCGGCTATCCCGCAGGCGCGGGATCGGCTCCGAACCATGGAGTCGGCTTGTCTTTTCGCCGGGGCGTCACCTTCGCCGTCCATCATGCTGAACCCCCGCCTGCTCCTCTTCCTGCCCCTGAGCGCGGTCGCACTGGCGGCCCGGCCTGTTTCCTTCAACGAGGATATCCGTCCGATTCTGGCGGACAACTGTTTCAGTTGTCACGGAACGGATACTGCCCATCGCAAGGGCGACCGCCGGCTCGACACCCCGGAAGGCGCGACGGCCGCGATCGATGGGGTGCGGGCCCTGGTGCCGGGCGACCTCTCCCAGTCCGAACTCTGGCAGCGCATTATCAGCAAGTATGACGACGAAGTCATGCCGCCGCCGGAGTCGCACAAGCAGCCCCTGTCCCCGTCGCAGCGGGACCTGATCCGCCGCTGGATCGAGCAGGGCGGGGTCTATCAGCGTCACTGGGCCTTCGAGCCTCTGGCGGTGCCCGCCGTGCCGGACGAACCGCTGGCCGCGGCGCCGAAGGCCCGCCGGGCCGGGCCGCATCCGGTTGATCGCTTTCTCGGACGGAAACTGGCTGACGCCGGGCTCGCCTTCGCGCCCGAAGCCTCCCGCGAGGTCCTCATCCGTCGGGTGACGCTGGACTTGACGGGATTGCCGCCCACCCTGGCCGAGATAGACGCCTTTCTCGGGGATCGTTCGCCCCAGGCCTACGAATGGGTGGTGGACCGCCTGCTTGCCTCGCCTCACTATGGGGAACATGCCGGGCGGTTCTGGCTCGATGCGGTGCGGTATGCCGACACCCACGGCATGCACCTCGACAACGCCCGCAACATCTGGCCTTACCGGGACTGGGTCGTCGGGGCCTTCAACCGCAACCTGCCCTTCGACCGCTTCACGGTGGAGCAGCTGGCGGGCGATCTGCTGCCGAACCCCAGCGTCGACCAGCTCGTCGCCACGGGTTACAACCGCAATCAGATCACCACCGCGGAAGCCGGCGCGATCGAGGCAGAGGCGGAAATGCGCACCACGGCGGACCGGGTGGATACCACCGCGGCGGTCTGGCTCGGACTCACGGCCAATTGTGCGTCGTGTCACGATCACAAATTCGACCCGCTCAGCCAGCGCGAGTACTATTCCATGGGCGCGATCTTCAAGGGTCTGGCGGACCGGGTCTGGGACGGCAATGTCCAGGTGTCCGGCCCGGTCGCGGTCATCGGCCGCGACGCCGCCGAACAGCGCCGGATCGACGAGCTCGTCCAGGCGATCAAGCCGCTCGAGGTCGCCGTCACCGCCCGGGCCGACGTGCTCGTCGCCGGCGAACTCGCTCCGCCGAAGTACGAACGCGTCCCCATCACCTACGAAGTGATCTGGGGGGAGGACTCCGACCTGCCCGTGCCCGCGGCGTTTCTGCCTCCGCCCACGGCGGGCGAATGGAAACAGGGACCCGACGTACCCGTGGCCGGCGGCAGCCGCGCGCTCCGCCTCGAAGGCACCGCGGTGCGACCCTTTGCGTTCACCGCGGGCGACGTCAATCTGCTGGTGCGGACCGAGGCGCGTGCCTTTGTGCATGTACGCCTGGATCCGGAGAACCCGCCGCGGGCGATCAGCCTGGAGTTCATGAGCGAAGAGAAAACCCGGCGCGCGATCTGGGGCGACGCCACCGCGTTTGGCCCCGAGGTGGCGGACAGCGCCATGCTTCAGGGACCGCTGCCGGCGGCGGGAACCTACGTGCGGCTGGAGCTCACGGCCTGCGACTCCGGGGTGGACGAAGGCAAGGCCTACACCGGCCTCCGTATCGCCCAGAGCGGTGGCGCGGCGTGGTATGACCGCGTAGGCGCCGTCTGCACCAGCCCGCAGGCGTCCGAGGACCCCCTGCTGACCAAGGAGGCTTGGATACGCCAGATGGAGAACGGCGCCCGCTCGATCAAGGGCGTGCCGCTGCGTCACGACGTCAACTTCCTCGCCGGCCTCTCCCGCACCCAGCAGACCAAGGAGGAGCTGGCGTGGATGGGAACCTGGCATCGCAACTACATCTACGCCCCCTTGCGCGCGGCGCTGGAACCCGAGGTGCACGCCGCCCGGCGCCTGCTGGCGGAACAGGTGAACTTTGAAATGACGCGACCGGTGTCGCCCATCGCGCGTGAACTGCCCGAACCCCGTCCGGCGCACATCCTGGTGCGCGGACAGTATGACAAGCCCGGCGACCTCGTGACCGCCGCGGTGCCGGCGTTCCTGCCCCCGGTGGACAACGGCGGCCGTCCGGTCACGCGGCTCGAGTTTGCCCGCTGGCTGGTGCGTCCCGATCACCCGCTGACCGCGCGCGTGACGGTCAATCGATTCTGGGCGCAGCTCTTCGGCGCGGGGCTGGTGACGACCCCGGGTGATTTCGGCACCCAGGGCGCGCTGCCGTCGCACCCCGAGCTGCTCGACTGGCTCGCGACGGACTTCATCCGGACAGGGTGGGACGTGAAGCGACTCGTCCGCCTGCTCGTGACCTCGCGCGCCTACCGGCAGGATTCGTCGGTGTCCCCATCCCTGCTCGAGCTTGATCCCGCGAACCGACTGCTCGCCCGCGGCTCCCGGCCCCGGCTCGACGCCGAGGTGCTACGCGACCAGGTGCTGGCGCTCGGCGGCCTGCTCCGGCCCGAGATCGGCGGACCTCCGGTGCGTCCCTACCAGCCCGTGAACATCTGGGAGCCAGTGGCGTTCGGCGGCAGCAATACCAAGACCTATGTCCAGGACAAGGGCGACGCGCTCTACCGACGCACGCTCTACACCATGGTCAAGCGCACGGCGCCCGCGCCGGCGCTCTCGACGTTTGATGCGCCGGCGCGCGAGACCTTCTGCGTCGGTCGCAACCGTTCCAATACGCCGCTCCAGGCGCTGGCCCTGATGAACGACGTACAGCACGTGGAGGCCGCGCGTGCGTTTGCCGAGCGCGTGCTGGGGCAGCCCGGCACGGACCAGGAACGGCTGGACCGGGCCTTCCGCACGGTCACGGCGCGCACCCCGGTCGCGGCGGAGCGGACGCTCCTGCGAGAGTCGCTCCAGACCCATCGCGCCCGCTTCGCGCAGGCCCCCGAGGAGGCGAAACGCGTGCTGACCAATGGCGAGTCGAAGCCGCGCGAGGATCTGCCCCCGGTCGAAGTGGCCGCGTGGACCCTGGTCGCCAATTTACTGTTCAACCTCGACGAAACGCTCTCCCGCAACTGAGGCCGCCCATGAACCCCCTCCACGAAGCGTTGAATCACCTCACCCGCCGCCAGTTTTTCAGCGGCGCCGGGCTTGCCCTCGGCGGCGTGGCCCTCAACTGGCTCGCACCCCGCCTCGGCGCGGCGGGCGCGGCGCCCGGTGCTGCCCCCGGCTCGCGGGTCCACCCCGCGCTGGCGGGTTTGCCCCACTTTGCCCCGACGGCGAAGCGCATCATTTATCTGCACATGAACGGCGGGCCTTCGCAGCTCGACACGTTTGATTACAAGCCCGGCTTGAGCGGGCACTTTGATGTCGATCTGCCGGATTCCATCCGCCAGGGCCAGCGCATCACCACCATGACCAGCGGGCAGACACGGTTCCCCGTCGCGCCGTCGGTCTTCAGTTTCGCCCGGCACGGTCAGAGCGGCGCGTGGGTCAGCGATCTCCTGCCCTGGACGGCCAAGGTGGTCGACGACCTCGCGATTGTGCGCAGCGTGCACACCAACGCCATCAACCACGATCCGGCCTGCACCTTCCTCATGACCGGCAGCGAGATTCCGGGCAAGGCCAGCATCGGGTCCTGGCTTTCCTACGGGCTCGGGAGTGAGAACAACGACCTGCCGGCCTTTGTCGTGCTCACCCCCCGGTTCTCCCCGAAGGTTTCGGCGCAGGCGCTGTTCACCCGCATGTGGAGCAGCGGTTTCCTGCCGACCTCGCACACCGGCGTGACCCTGCGCGCGCAAGGCGACCCCGTCCTGTTCCTCGACAACCCCCATGGCGTCGATGCCGGCTCCCGCCGGGCGATGCTGGACTCTCTGAACAAGTTCAACGGACTCGCGCATGCCCGTCATGGCGACCCGGAGACGCTGACCCGCATTGCCCAGTACGAGATGGCGTTTCGCATGCAGACCAGCGTGCCCGAGCTGACGAACTTCAGCAACGAAAGTGCCGCGACCCTCGACCTCTACGGGCCGGACGTGCGCGAGCCGGGATCCTTTGCCGCCAGCTGCCTGCTCGCCCGCCGGCTGGCCGAGCGCGATGTCAGGGTCGTGCAGATCCTGCATCGCGGCTGGGACCAGCACGGAAACCTGCCCGGCGATCACCGCATCCAGTGTCTGGACACGGATCGCGGCTGCTACGCCCTCATCACCGACCTCAAGCAGCGCGGGCTGCTCAAGGACACGCTGGTCATCTGGGCCGGCGAATTTGGCCGCACCGTCTACAGCCAGGGTACGCTCACGGCGACCAACTACGGCCGCGACCACCACCCGCGCTGCTTCAGCATCTGGCTCGCGGGTGGTGGCGTGAAGGGCGGAGTGGTCTATGGCGAGACCGACGACTTCTCCTACAACATCGTGCGCGATCCGGTCAGCCTTCATGACGTCAATGCCACCTTGCTCCACTGCCTCGGCATCGACCACCTCAAGTTCACCGTGAAGAAACAGGGCCTCGAACAACGCCTGACCGGAGTCGAGCCCGCGAGTGTCGTGCGCGGCATCCTGGCGTAGGCCGGGCGGGCCCGCGCCAGGTGCCGACTCAGGGTTCGCTGATCTCCACCGATCCCTCGCGGCGATCGGCTTTGTGACGGGCGCGTTTCTCACGACGCACCCGCATCCACGCCGGCTCGGCCGCCTCCCCCGCCATGATGCAGCCGCGCGGCTGGATTTCCCCCACGACCCGGGCGAGACCGAAGCGGTCGATCTGCGCCTTGACCTTGGTGGCGTCCTTGTAGGCGAGGGGTGACTCGGAGAGATCGGGCGTGCCGCCGTGCCAGCGAATGTCGAGCCCGGTCGTGCTGCCGGCCAGCACCTGTTGCACCCGGGCGGGATCGAGCTCGCCGTCCGCGTCCTTGTACGGCGCGAGCATGGCGGTGCGAGAGAGATTGCGGCCCGCTCCGTGGGGACAGAAGGACAGGTAGTCATCGTTGTTCGCACCGAGGACGAGCAGGATCTCCCGCGCCATGTTGAGAGGAATCAATCCGAGCAGCGGCCGGCCCTGCGCATCCTGCCAGGCGGGCGTCGCGCCCTTGCCATGCAGGTAGGTGTCGCCGCGTTTCCAGACGAAGTTGTGCTCGTTGCCAATCTGCACGAGGGCGCGCTGTCCCAGACGGCGCAGCAAGGCCTCGTGGATCAACGCGTGGTTCTCGCGGGTCCAGCGGCCGATGTACTGCAGCGCTTCCCAGTAGTCACGTCCCTCTGGTGAATCGCCGGGCAGCCAGACGGCGGCGTCGGGGATGTCCTTCGCGTTTTCGTCGCACCAATGACGCGCCGCCTTCTGGCCGCGCTTGTAGAGGTCGGCGCCGAGACCGCGCGATCCGTGATGCGTCACGAGCACGTTGAAATCCCCGTCGCGGCGCACAATCCAGTCGGACAGCTCGCCGTAGCCGGCCGCCTCGAGAGCGGCGCGCTGAGGCTCGGTGAACTGGATACGTCCGAGGTAGGCGAAGTGGTTGCCATCGCCCTGCGTACCGAGAAACTCCTGGGCGCGGCTGCGCAGGCCGGAGAGGAACGGGTTGTCCCAGACCGGCTGGTCCAGCACCGCGGACGACCACTGGTTGCCGCGCGGGCGTCCTCCGGCGCCGAAGTGCGTCGTCTTCTGCAGGTGATCCATCATTTCCCCGACCGGATGGTTGGCGGGGAAGAAGGTGGCGAACATCGAGCAGCAGATGTCGGCCGAGTGCGCCCCCGGCAGGATGGCATTTTCGACCTCGATTGCGCCGCCCACCGGGATGGTTGCGCGCGCACCTCCGGACGGACACGCGTCGGGCATGATCACCCCGCGCTTCACGACCGGAATGCGCAGCAGTTCCTGCATGCGCTGGCGGGCCGCGGCGAGATTGGTGGCCTCCTCCGGCGTATCCGCCTCGATCGCCTCGGCGAGCGGGGCGGGTTCGTGGCGCGGCAGGATGACGGCGAGTTGCTTGGGAAACTCGAGCTCCAGGGCGACGAGCACCTCGGGGCGGGAGAGTCCCGAGGCCTCGAGGTCGCGGGCGCGTCGCAGGGCGGGGCCCAGGCGGCGTCCTTCGTGCCAGCCGGCGGCGATCAAGTCGCGTGCTTTGATTTCCATGGACATGGGTGTGAAAAAAATGGGTTGGGACGGAGAAGGATGAAAGACGATGATCCGGCCCGGAGACGAGCTCCGGGCCGGGTTTGTTTACTGATTCATCGAGCGGGTGGACGGCGGGCGTAGCTGACTCGTGCGATCAACACGAGACCAACGACCGCACTCCACGCGAGCACGAGGGCAACAGCGATCATGGCGTTGTCCTTTCTGTCTGAGGGGCCTTGCTCCGAAGAGCTTCGGCCGTTGCGCGGGCCCCGTTTGAACGAAGGACCCGCAAAGGGAAAAGAACGAGACGGCCGACGGGCGGAGGGCAGCAAAAAGCCCGCCTCCGGTGGAAGCGGGCCAAACCGGTCCGACGCGATCGCGTTCGGTTAGGTGGAGCCCCTTCCGGGGGAGCTGAAGGTGGAGCATTCTCCCAGATCCGATCTGACTTGCGCCGCGGCCCGGTTCAGGGGTCGTAGCGCAGTTGCGTACATCCGTATCCGAGTGAGGCGCCGGCAAGCCGGGGGGAGCAGGGATGGGAACGTGGGCATGGCGGGTGAGAAGCGTGTGGTGGCCTGTGGTGGAATTACGGCATCCGGGGCCGTGAATTCAAGGGGGGGAGTGAATCTGGATGCGGGCCAGGAGGCCGCAGAGAGGCGTTTGCACCACGACGGCGGAGGTTCGATGAAACACCGCGGCCTCGGCGAGGCCACCTCCAACCTTGCACGAAACCATCCGATGTAGGCGGCCTCAACGAGGCCGCCTACATCGGGACGCCCTCCACTGGAAGCAAGGCGGTCGATCCTGGGTTCAATCGCAGGCTCCTCGTCGGGTGCGGAGAATCAGTTCAGCCCCCCGGAGATGAACAGCGTTTCCCCGCTCAACCAGGACGAGTCGTCCGAGGCGAGAAAGACCGCGGCGGGAGCGATGTCCAGCGGCTGCCCGATCCGGCCAAGCGGCGTTTGTGACTCGATCTGTTTGCGGAAGTCGCCCGTGGTGATGCCCGACGTGTGGGTGCCCTCGGTCTCGATCATGCCCGGATTGATGGCGTTGACGCGGATCTTGCGGCTCCCGAGTTCCTTTGACAGCGAGCGCGTGATGGAATCGACGGCGCCCTTGGTCGCGCTGTAGACCGAGGCCCCGGGCGGGGCGATCCTGGATACAATCGAGCTGATGTTGATGATGCTGCCACCGCTGGCCGGGAAGTGCTTGACCGCCTCCTGCGTGGTCAGAAGCAGACCGAGCACATTGAGGTTGAATTGCCGATGGAAGTGCTCCGCCGTGATCGCTTCCAAGGCGGCGAATTCGTAGACCCCGGCATTATTGACCAGGATATCGACGCCGCCAAAGGCGGCTTTCGTACCGGCGAGGAGACGCACGATGTCGGCGGGATTGGAGACATCGCCCTGCAGGGCAACCGCCTTGCCGCCGTCGGCGGTGATCTCGGCGACCACCCGGTCCGCTCCGGCTTGGCTCGAAGCGTAGTTGACGACGACGGATGCACCGGCCGCGGCGAGGTGCTTGGCGATGGAGGCGCCGATGCCCTTGGAGGCGCCGGTGACGAGGGCGGTTTTACCCGCGAGCTTTTGTGACTTCATGATGAACGAAGGATGAGGTGTGGACGGAGAAAAGAGGGGCCGGAGACGAGGCGGGCAGGGATGCCGCCGAGCCGCCTCCGGCGGGTTGAGATGGATGTGGAATCGGGAGAACGAACGATCAGGCGAGAACCCCGGCCGACGCGGCGCCGAGGACGGAATCGATGTGACTCAGAAGGTCCGCCTTCGGGCGGAGACCGACCAGGGTGTCGACCACCCGGCCATCGCGAAACAGCACGAGCGTAGGGATCGATCGGATATGAAGGTCCGCCGCGAGCTCGGGCTCGGCATCGACGTCGACCTTGACGACGGCCAGGCGTCCGGCGCGCTCGGTGGCGATCTCGTGCAGAGGGCCGTTCATCGCCTTGCACGGCCCGCACCAGGCGGCCCAGAAGTCGACGAGCACGGGCTGGACGTGCGAAGCGGCGAGGACCTGGGTCGAGAACGACGCGCGGGTGACGGAGGGAGTATGGGTGTCAGTGGTGTTCATGGGAAAAGGGCGTGGGGAGACGGCGTACCGTCGGAGAGGAGAGGTGAAGGGTTCCAAGTAGTTGACTAGTTAGTTAAGAAAAGGTTCCAAAAAAGCGCGCAGGAGGGTCTGCGCGGAGTGGCCCCGGTCGGACGTCAAGGGACCGGTTGGGCGGCGGCGGGTTGTTTGGCCCGAAGGAGCTCCAGGCTCATGGAGGGCAGGTCGCGGAGGATTTCCGCGTCGTTCATGATCCTCGCTTGAGTCACGATCCCTTGGATCAGCCCGACCAGAGCGTCGGCTTTGTGAGCCGGGTCGCAGGGTTCGATCGAGCCTTCGGCCAGAGCATCGCGAATGACGGATTCGTAGTAGCGCCGCTTGCGGGCGAGGATCAGCCGGACCTTGGCGCTGACATCCACTTCCTGGGTGCTGACCTCACAGCCGACGGAGCAGAGTGGGCATCCTAACACTTTACCCAATCGTGCTTTAGATTCGGCCTGGGACTGGTAGACCGTTTCCAGATAAGTGGTCAGACGGGTCAGGGGTTCGACGGAAGATGAGAAGATTCGATCCAGGTTCGGTTTCCATTCGGTTTCCCACATCTTCTCCAAGGCGGCGACCGCCAGATCGGCCTTTGAATCGAAGAAGTAGTAGAAACTGCCCTTTTTGACCTCGGCCCGGCTGCAGATGTTGTCGATCGTGACGGAGCCGTAGCTCTCCTCCCACATCAGTGCGAGGGCGGCGTCCTTCAATCGCTCATCGGCGTCCGAGGTCCTTCCCATGTCCGTACGATTAGTTGACTATTTAGTTTAGTCAAATGGAAAACACTCCCCCGCTCGCGCCGAACAACAAGTGTCATCCGCCGGATGACACTCTCCAAGTTGCGTGGGGCCCGTGAGGTCGGCGGTTGTCGCGCTGGGAAACGAGAGGAAACCCGTGCTGCGGAAGAAGCTGCGGGTCTGTTTCGGTGGAGGGCGCCGCTCCGTCGGCGCCGCGGGGACGGACGCTGAGGTCGAGCGCCGGTTTGTGGTCCTTGAGGCGGAGGGACACCTTGGACTCGGGAGGGACAGCGCCGCGCAACCGTCGCCGACGGAGCGGCGCCCTCCAGTACGGCGGGGGGACGGAGAAAGACCGCCGCCTCGGCGAGGCCACCTCCAACCTGCATGAAACCTTCCGATGGAGGCGGCCTCGCTGAGGCCGTAGGGAATGGCATCGCAACCCTAAGCCAGACACAAAAGGGCGGGGTCGATTCCCGCTCGCGCGGAGCGAGAAGTGTCATCCGCCGGATGACACTTTCCAGGTGGCGTAGCGCCCGTGAGGCCGGCGGTTGTCGTGCTGGGAAACGAGAGGAAACCCGTGCTGCGGAAGAAGCCGCGGGTCTGTTTCGGTGGAGGGCGCCGCTCCGTCGGCGCCGCGGGGACGGACGCTGAGGTCGGGCGCTGGTTTGTGGTCCTTGAGGCGGAGGGACACCTTGGACTCGGGAGGGACAGCGCCGCGCAACCGTCGCCAACGGAGCGGCGCCCTCCAGTACGGCGGGGGGACGGAGAAAGACCGCGGCCTCGGCGAGGCCACCTCCAACCTGCATGAAACCTTCCGATGTAGGCGGCCTCGCTGAGGCCGCAGGGAATAGCATCGCGACTCTAAGCCAGACACAAAAGCGCGGGGTCGATTCCCGCTCGCGCGGAGCGAGAAGTGTCATCCGCGGGATGACACTTTTCTGGTGGCATGCGCGCCGGTCGAGTGCGGTGGGTGGCGCGGGAAGACACCGCGGCCTCGGTGAGGCCACCTCGAGCCAGCAGGAAGCCTTGTCTGAAGGGCTCCGCGGGCTGCTTTGGAAACGGCTTCAGCGGGTGAGTGTGATTTCGTTGGTCGTGGACCAATCGACCGGGGGGATCGGGCGGTAGCCGGGGGCTTCGATCACAAACGGGGAGTAGGTTGTGCCGGAGCGTTTGCGGACGACGAGGGTGTCGGCGGATGCGGTCACCGACAGGGTGAGGCCCTGGATGCGGATGCCTTCGATGGTGAGAGAGGGAAACGAAGACGGCAGGCGGGGCTCAATGCGGCAGCCCTTTGCGATGGGCGAGAATCCGAGGAAGCCCCGGAGCATGACCTGGGGCACGAGCAGGGATTCAAAAAATTCGCGATCCAGCCCGAGCCCGCCGGCCGCACCGTCCCCCTGCAGCTGGGCCCCAAGTTTGCGGTAGTACTCGCGGTAGCCGCCGCCAGCCTGCACGTCGTCGAACCAGCGGGTGATTTCGCTCAGCCGCTGCCACGCATTGTCCGGCCCGTCGACGCGGAGCCGCGCCATGAGGTCCATGTACGACCAGCCGAGCACGGCGCCGCCGTCCTGCACCTGGCCTCCGAAAGGGATGCTGGCGGCCTTGGACCAGCGCCAGAAGTAGTAGTCCGTGTTGCGGCGCGTGGTGGAGCGTGGACCGAAGCGGAAGTGGTAGATGTCGGCACCTGTCGAAGTATCTCCCTCCACGATACGCCGGCCTCCGATCCAGTCCATGATCCGGCGGGCGTGGGCGTCGGTGGCGAAGCCGTAGTGAATAGCGTCGGTGTTGAGGAACGTAAATCCGTAGTCCGTGCGCCGGCCGTCGATGTCGGGCCCGGCGACGAAGCGGCCCGTCTCCTCGCTCCAGAACAGGCGGTTGCCCTCGGCCTTGACCGCGGCGGCGTGACGCTCGAGGTCGTCGGGGTTGAAACGTCCCTCGCCGGCCGGCAGGGCCCATTCCGGATGACGGTCGATGTCCCGCTCCAACGCGGCGAGACGCACGAGGGTGTCGTAGTAGCGGATGGTGGCGTAGCTGTCCTTGTGACCAAAGGGCAGGAGGTCCCAGTAGTTGTTGCCGATGCCGACGCCCGGTTTCATGACCGCCGAGCCGTCGGCCGCGCGCTCGATGCCGGAGCGACCGTCGTGACCCACCCACGACGTCAGCACGCAGAGGTTCTCGCGGGTCTTGAATTCCGCCTGGGCGTAGCGCAGGGCGAGCCGGATCCTGGGCAGGGCCTGACGCAGAAAATCGACGTCTCCGGTCCAGAGGAAAAAGTCGATGCAACCCCGGATGAAGTCGAAGTTGTTGATGTTATGACGCGTGTCGTACTGCGTGAAGATCGCCTGCAGCAGCACCTCCGCGCCGGGCGTGTCGTTGGCGAAGCGCAGACGGAGGCGCGAGATGCGGCCCCGCCAGGCCGGGTGACGATGAAGCGGGACCATGACACAACCCGCCTCGCCCTCCTGCAGGGCTGCCGCGGGCAGGACCATGCGGCGTTCGGCGGTGAAGCCGGGTTGTTCCGGAGTATCCCACTCCAGAAACGGCTGGGCGGAGCCGAGGTTCTTTGCCGACCAGCGGATCTGAATGAACGGCGCCTGAAAGGCCTCGAACGAGATCGGGGCGGTGGTGAGGCTGGCGTCCGGCGCCGTCAGCCGCAGCCGCCAGCCCTCGGGATCCGTCCCCCGCGCTTCCACGCCGGCGAGCGTCCAGCCCTCCGGTTGGACGGTGACGGGTGCGCCCTTGGTGAGTACGGCGGAAACCGTTCCGCGGGCGGAGAAGTGGACGCCCCACGCGCCCGGGTTGTTGATCCAGTAGGGGAAGGGCCAGCCCAGGACGTGGCCAATGCCTTCGTGCTGGTGCGTCGCGACGTAACCCTCGACGTCGATGATCTTGTTGAGAAAGGAATTTCTCAGACGCTGGGTGATGGAGACCTTGCCGTCACAGACCAGAAAGGATCCCAGATCGGCCCACAGACAGGGCCCGGTGAGCCACTCGTCCCAAAGCGTACACAGACCGGCCTGAGGATCCTTGTGCGGGTAGTCCAGCCACACCGGGGGATAGTGCAGGCGATGCATGCGATTGAGCGCGGACATGGCTGCGTCCTGCCCCGGGACCAGGAACTGCGGAAACGGTTCGAGACCCCGGGCGGGTGCGAGCCCTTGGCCCCGACCGGACGTCGATGCGAGGGTGACGAGGAGGGCGAGCAAGGCGGCGAATGACCGAGACGGGATCATGGCGGGCGCGGGGGTTGGCGGCGGGGGGCGCCGGTGCGGGGCGGGCGGGTGCTCAAGCGAATCCCGCTGCCCGCCCGCCTGCAAGCTTCGCGCCGGCCGGGCAGAGACGAGCGGGCGGATCCGCCTCCCTCGGGACTGCCGCCACGGTGTCCGGCAGGTCGCTTAACGCTCCTCCAGTCGGGCAAGACATTGGCGGGTGAAGGGTTGCGGGTGCGCTTTTGGGCTGGCCCTCGGCGGACGGCCTTCCAACCTAACCCGTTTTCCGCCCGCCGGAGAGCGGTCCACCGAACCTGCCCGGCGGGGTCGCTCCGCCGGGCCACCGCCCCGCGGCCCCCACCCACCCCCCGCCATGTCGCCCCCGGTTTTTCGCACGCTCCTGCTCGGCATCGCCGGCATGGGTGGCTTTGTTTATGGATACGACATCGGCATCATCGGGGCGGCGCTGCTTTACCTGAACAAGACCATCCAGCTGACGGCGACGCAGGAGTCCCTGGTGGTGGCGGCCGTGCTGGCGGGCGGCACGGCGTCGTCCCTTGTGGCGGGAGTGCTCGCGGACGTGCTGGGCCGCAAGCGGCTGATGGTGGCCTCGGCGGTGGTCTTTCTGATCAGCGTGGCGATGATTGTCCTGGCGCAGGGGTTTGCTCCGCTGCTGGCCGGGCGCACCCTGCAGGGCCTGAGCGCGGGCATGATGGCGTTTGTCATCCCGCTCTACCTCGCGGAGACGCTGCCGGCGACGATCCGCGGCCGGGGCACGGCGAGTTTCCAGCTCCTGCTCACGATCGGCATCCTGGTGTCCATGGCGGTGGGCCGCCACTACACCGCCGGGGTGGAGGGGTTGCCGACGGACACGGCCGCGGCGGCGCTCCGGGCGGCGCAGGATGAGGCATGGCGGGCGATGTTCCTCACGGCGGCCTGGCCCGGGGTGGTGTTTCTGGCGGGCTCGCTGCTCGTGACGGAGTCGCCGCGCTGGCTCCTCCGCCGTGGCCGAGAGGCGGATACACGAACGGCGCTGGAACGTTCGCGCGACCGGGACGAGGCGGAGCGGGAGTTTGCGGCGATGCGGGCGTCCCTCGCCCCGGCGTCCGCCGAGACCGGACCGGCGCCCTCCGGCAGCCTGTGGCAGCGACGCTACCTTTCTCCGTTTCTGCTGACCTGCGCGGTGCTGGGGCTGACCCAGGCGACGGGCATCAACTCGATCCTGCAGTACCTCGTGGTGATCCTGAAGGAGTCGGGACTCGGTGCGACGGAGGCGGCGGCCCGGGCCACGTGGGTGACCGCGGTGAATGTCGTCTTCACGCTCCTGGGCCTGCTCCTCGTGGATCGGATCGGCCGGAAGGCGCTGCTCAAACTTGGCACCGCTGGCATTGCGGTGGCGCTGGGGGTGGGGGCCGTCGTCTTCTGGCGGCTGCAGACCGGGGCGATGCCGGCCGGCGGTCTCGCCGCGGTGCTGGTGACCGGCTGCCTGATGCTCTTCATGGCCGGCTTTTCGACGGGCCCCGGCGTGTGTGTCTGGCTTGCGCTGTCGGAGCTCATGCCCACCCGGATTCGTTCCCTCGGCATGGGCGTGGGCCTGCTGCTCAACCAAGGCATCTCCACGGCGATCGCGGCGGTATTCCTCCCGGTGGTGAAGCACCACGGCTATGCGGTCATGTTTGCCGCGTGGGCCGTGTGTTCGGTGGGTTACTTCCTCGTGGCGGCGTTCTGGCTGCCGGAGACGAAAGGACGCACCCTCGAGGAGATTGAGGCCGAGTTTTCCCGATGAACGCACCGAATGCCCCCGCTTCCGTCCCGCCGCCGGCGCCGCCACGACTGGTTTCCGTCGATGCCCTGCGCGGGTTCACGATGGTCTGGATCGTCGGGGCGGATGCCCTCGCCGATGCCTTCCGCGGCTTGGACGGCGGGGCGGTTTCGGCGTGGCTGGGGGTTCAACTTGGGCACACCGCGTGGGAAGGGCTGACGTTCTACGATCTGATCTTTCCCCTGTTTCTTTTCATCGTCGGCGTGGCCGTGCCGCTCTCGCTCGACCGCATTGTCGAGCGGGAAGGACGCTCCGCGGCGTTGCGCCGCGTACTCGTGCGCGGCCTGATCATGTACACCCTGGGGGTGCTCTACTATGGAGGCATTTCGCACGGGTGGGATCAGATCCGCTGGGTCGGGGTCCTGCAGCGCCTCGCGGCGGGGTACGTCGCGGCCGCGTTGCTCCACCTCTGGTGCCGCCCGCGCACGATCGTGGCGGTGGGTGCGACGTTGCTGGTTGGATACTGGGCGCTCCTGACCTTTGTGCCCGTGCCCGGGGTGGGGGCGGGAGACTATGCGCGCGGACGCAACCTGGCCAACTGGGTGGATGCACACTGGCTGCCCGGCAAAGTCTGGTACGGCGACTATGATCCCGAGGGCCTGCTCAGCACCCTGCCCGCGCTCGTTTCCGCCCTGCTTGGACTGGCTGCCGCGCGCGTTCTGCGCGACGAAAATCGCAGCGCGGCCGGGCGCTTGCGCTGGCTCGTGGTGGCGGGCGCGGTCCTGCTCGCGCTCGGGCACCTCTGGGGCCTGCAGTTTCCCATCTGCAAGCGCATCTGGACCTCCTCGTATGTGCTGGTGACCGGTGGCTGGAGCTTCCTGCTGCTGGCCCTGTTTCACGGCCTGATCGACGTTCGCGGCTGGCGCGGGTGGGCCACGCCATTTGTCTGGGTGGGAAGCAATGCGCTGCTCATTTATTTCGTCAGCCGGGTGGTGGATTTTCGCGCGGTGTCCTCGTTTTTCGTCGGTGGCGAGGTGGCGACCGCCCTGAATGCGGCCTGGACGGGATTGGGCGGACTCGTGCTTGCGGTCACCAGCGTGGTGCTCTGTGTCGCGTTGTGCGGAGCGCTGTATCGGAAAAAGGTGTTCCTGCGGATCTAGGCGAGGGTCGGGGCGGTGAGGCGGATCCTTCTGTCCGACCAGCAAAAGGCAGGATCGCCTCGGGTGGAGGGCGTCGCTCCGTCGACGCCGGGGGACGAACCCCGCAACCCTGCGTACTTACGCTCTTGGTCAACGCAACGCGCAACCGGCGTCGACGGAGCGACGCCCTCCATCGATCCTACGCTCACCGCGGTGGTCTTCGCCGCGTTGTTTCTCAACGTTAACGCTGATGGGCCGGTGACCCCGCCGACCACGGAGGCGCGGCAACCGACGCGCGCTCCTAGCGTTGACGGGTGGGCGCGGGTGCGGGTTCAGTGGCGGGCACCATGGCCACGCTGCTGCCCTTGCTCGCTTCCCGGGAGGACTATGACACGCTGCCCTTTGAGGATCTGCCGGCCTGGTTGCCCGGGCTGCGGGAGATCCTGGGCCGTCACGGACTGCCGGCGAATCCGATTGACGCCTTTGCCGACGGCGAGAATCCGGTCTTCGATGTGCAGGGGCGCTGGGTGGTGAAGCTCGTGCCGTTTTTCGCGGCGGCCCCCGCGCGGGCGGAGATGGAGACCCTCGAATGGCTGACACGCCGGTCGGACGTGCCCCTGCCGAGACTGGTGGCATCGGGCGAGCT
Organism: Opitutaceae bacterium; assembly: GCA_016794625.1. GTDB lineage: Bacteria > Verrucomicrobiota > Verrucomicrobiia > Opitutales > Opitutaceae > UBA6669. The sequence continues at coordinate 27,641 of JAEUGY010000058.1, read as the reverse complement.
TGACGGGTGGGCGTATTTCGTCAGCACCCGGTTGCCGGGCCGCCCGCTTTCCCGGTGCTGGGCGGAGCTCGGACTGCGGGATCGTGAGGCGGTGACGATCGAACTGGGGACCCACCTGGCCGCGCTGCATGCGATTCCGGTGGGAGACTTTCGTCCCGCCGGTGTGCATTGGCCCGACTGGCACGTCCGACGCCGGCAGGCGTGGACCCGCCGCCGCGATGTCGCCCGGCTCTCGCCCCGACTGCGCGAGAGTTTCTCCGCCTACGTGGAGTCGGTAGCGCTCGATCGCGTTCCCCGCCGGCCCGTGCTGCTGCATGGCGACCTTGCGCCCGAGAACGTGCTGGTCGAGGCACGCGACGGAGCCTGGCGCGTCAGCGGGCTCTTTGATTTTGGCAATGCCGTGGTCGGCGAGGCCTCGTTCGACTTCACGGCGCCGACCGTGTTGTTGGAGCCGGGTGACGGTGCCGTGGTCCGCCGTTTCCTCGGTGCGTATGGCTGGGAGGGTGAAACGATGGATACGCTCAGACCGAAGCTGATGGCCTACACGCTCCTGCATCCCATGGCCGACCTTTATGACTGCCTCGCGCTGCTGCCCGGAGCCCACGACGCGCCGTCGTGGGCGGCCGTGGCGGAGCGTTTCTGGCCGTAGGCGGAGCGGTGCGCAGCGGGTGCGTCCTCCCATGGTAGGGCTGGCCCTCGCGGCCACGCCTGACGTCGAAGAGGTGACGCTTGTTCGCGGGTGGCGCGTCGCGTGTGCCAAGACGGACGGGCGCGGGGGTGCGGGGGTCGTTCTCCGGCGTCGACGGAGCGACGCCCTCCAGCGGAGCCCAATCGATGAGGGTGGCGGGCGGACGTTTGAAAACGCGCGGCCTCAGCGAGGCCACCTCCAACGGGCGGCCGTAGGGTTCTCAGATGGAGGGCTCCGCTCTGTCGGCGCTGGTGGCGCGTCGCGTGTGCCAAGACGGACGGGCGCGGGGGTGCGGGGGTCGTTCTCCGGCGTCGACGGAGCGACGCCCTCCAGCCGAGCCCAATCGATGAGGGTGGCGGGCGGATTTTTGAAAACGCGCGGCCTCAGCGAGACCACCTCCAACGGGCAGCGGCAGGATTCTCAGATGGAGGGCGCCGCTCTGTCGGCGCCGGTGGCGCGTCGCGTGTACCGAGGCGGACGGGCGCGGGGGTGCGGGGGTCGTCCCCCGGCGTCGACGGAGCGACGCCCTCCAGCGGAGCCCAATCGATGAGGGTGGCGGGCGGATTTTTGAAAACGCGCGGCCTCAGCGAGGCCACCTCCAACGGGCAGCGGCAGGATTCTCAGATGGAGGGCGCCGCTCCGTCGGCGCCGGGGGCGTGTCGCGGAGACTATAACGGGCGGATTCCGGGGGCCACGGAGCGTCCCAGCCGGTCGCTCAGTTGCTGGAAGTACAGGCTTTGCGGTTTGACCGGGGTGCCGTGCGACTCCCAGTGGCCGTCCTCCCGCGGATGGGCGCCGGGGGCCTTTTCTCCGACGTGGCCGATGGCAAAATTCTGTGCGCCCGGCGGTTTCTGGCAGACGAGGGTGCCGCGCGTATTCCAGGCGACGTAGTTGGCTCCCGACCACCCGTGGCCGCTGCCCATCCACTGGCGGTCCTGGAAGGAGATGTCGGAGTGGATATTGTCGTAGAGTCCGCCTACCGACCAGCGGTGGTGGGGTTCGCTCGTGCCGAACTCCTCGGTCGACCGGCCGTCGACGAAAGCATTCGGACCGGGCACGCGGCTGCCGACCACGTAGGCATGGCGGGCGCCTTGCGAATCACAGCGCAGCACGAGGCTGAGCTGACCGTTGATCGCGAAGGGATAACGCCGGCCGCCTTCGATTTTGGATACGGGTTCGAGGCTGGCACTGTCCTGGACCGTGATCCACTTGGCGCCGGTTTCGACCTTGGCGGGGCCGTGATAAAAATGGACGGCGGTGAGATCGCGGGCCCAGCAGTTCCTGGCGTGATCAAAGTTCACCAAGTACATGGCATGGTCCTCATCCGCAAAGTAACCGGGCGAGTCCCGGTGGTTGGCCTTGATGCTGCGGTCAAACTCGGACACGCCGCGCAGGTGTTCAACGCCCACCTGTTCCACCCGGCCGGGATCGGCGTACACCTGCACGTCACCTCCACCCCAACGTTCCTCGATCGCGCAAGCGATGGGGGCGTCAACCGTCACCCGCTTGCCGTCGATCCCGGTGATGACCCGGTCGAACAGCAGATCGAACGGAGACCATTGCCGGGTGGTGTTCTTCGGACCTGGGCGTGCCGGGATCACGTCCATCTTGATGAAGGAGATCCAGGCGGCGTTGCCGACCCGGCGTACAAAAAGGGTGTCACCGACCTTCAGTCCGTCCGTGCGGTCGAGCTGGAACGAGCGCGCTCCGACCGGAACCCGGGCGTCGGTGATCCGATGGCGGCGACCGTCGATCGGCCGGGCGGCGCCGGTGCCTTTGACCTCGATCAGGTTCCGGCGCTCCTTGCCGCTGGCGATCAAGACGGTGCCATCCGGGGACCGGCCCTCACCGCGCAGGACCACGCCGCTGACGGCGAGGGTCAAGGTGCCGGAGAGACGATAGGTTCCACGGGCCAGCAGCACGGCTCCCCGCAGACCGTCCGCTCCGCGCGGCAGCCGTGCCACCTCGTCGAGGGCGGCTTGAATACGCGCGGTGTCGTCACCCTGCGCGGCGGGCGCCAGCCGCACCTTCACCGCCGCCACGGGCAGCTCAACCCCGCCTCCTCCATAACCGCAGTGGGAAAAGTCCAGCAGCCTGTCGCCGTCCGGCGAGGTGGCGGCGTAAACCAGTTTCCCATCGGGCCCGGGTTGCGCCAGCCGGCTGACGGGGGCGGCGACCGCCGAGAGGCAGGACACACCAAGGGCGGTGAGAGCGAGGAGCGTGCGGGGGAACAACATGGAGACGAAGGGAAGGGAGCGTGAGGAAGACCGGGGATTCGCCAAGCGTGGACGCGAGAAAGCAGGGTCGGCGGCGGAATTAGGTTCGAGCGAACGCCCGACGCCGGGACGCCCAGACCCGAGTTGGGCGGGCGGCGCTAGGGTCGGGTCATGGAGTAACGCGATATGCACACCGGTATAGTGCTGGACTTCGCTCCTCGTGCAAGCCAAGGTTGGCCTCCCCACGCTGTCGCCCCGGTAAGACTCCGTCCTCTCCCCGATGAAAACGATCGCGCTCTGGTTTCCGTGCTTCTTCTTCACCCTGGCCGTGGTCGGTCTGGGTCTTTTCCAAGCGAGCGCCGGGGCGCGGGCGGCGGCGGCCGGGCCGGAGGGGCCCTTCACGCCGGACTGGGAGTCGTTGCGGCGGTATGAGTGCCCGACGTGGTTTCGCGACGCGAAGTTCGGGATCTGGTCGCACTGGGGTCCCCAGTCGGTGCCGGGGCAGGGGGACTGGTACGCGCGCAAAATGTACATCGAGGGCGAGAAAGCCTACCGCTGGCACGTCGCGCACTACGGTCATCCCTCCAAATTCGGCTACAAGGACCTGCTTCCGCTGTGGAAGGCGGAACGCTTCGACCCGGACGCGCTGATGGCGCGTTATGTCCGGGCCGGGGCGAAGTACTTTGTGGCGCTGGCGGTGCATCACGACAATTTCGACCTCTGGAACTCGAAGCACCACGCCTGGAACTCGGTCCGGGTCGGCCCGCAGAAGGACATTGTCGGCCTGTGGGCGGCGGCGGCCCGCCGTCACGGCCTGCGCTTCGGGGTCAGCGAGCACCTCGAGCGCGCCTACAACTGGTTTAACACCAACAAAGGCGCCGACCGGACCGGACCGCTGGCCGGTGTTCCCTACGACGGGGCCGACCCGCGGTACGCGGACTTGTATTTCCCGCCGCATGACGACACCGGGTTCCAGTATCCGAAGCATGCGCCCGAGTGGTGGATGGCCGAGTGGCAGCGCCGCATCCTCGATCTGCTCGACTCGCACCAGCCCGATGTGCTCTTCACCGACGGCGGCGTGCCCTTCGGTCGCTATGGCCGGGAGCTGATGGCGCACTACTACAACGCCGGTCTGCAGCGGCACGGCGGCCGGCAGGAGGTGGTTTACACCGTCAAACGCCGGGACGGCGGTACCCATGGGGAGTTCGTCGACGGCACCGCCGTGGAGAATCTGGAGCGCGGCACGATGACCGCGATTCATCCGGAGCCGTGGCAATGCGACACCACCGTGGCCGACTGGTTCACGAGCGCCGACTACCGCTACAAGACGGCGTCCGAGGTCATACACCTGCTCTGCGACGTCGTGAGCAAGAACGGCAACCTCTTGCTCAACCTTACCCAGTACGCCGACGGCACCCTCGAGCCGAAAGCCTCGGAGATCCTGGACGAACTGACCGCCTGGTTTGCGGTGAACGCCGAGGCGATCCATGCCACACGACCCTGGCGGGTGTTTGGCGAGGGACCGGGCGTGGTGGCGGGCGGACACTTCAATGAAAAGAACACCCGGTTTGACGCGCGCGACATCCGCTTCACCCGCCGGGGCGACACCCTTTACGCCCTGCTGCTCGGCTGGCCGGGTCCTGGTGCGGAAGTCGCAATAGCCTCCCTTGCCTCCGGGGGTGAGGGTGGGCGCGTCAAGGGCGTCACCCTCCTCGGCCATCCCGGCCCGATCGACTTCACTCCGTCCGCCGCAGGCCTGCGGGTCCGCCTGCCCGCCGCCGCCGCGCCCACGCGTCATGCCGTCGCCCTGCGCATCGACCTGCAGCAACCCTGATCCCGAGCGTATCCGACATCAACTCACGTCTCCGCTTCACCGCTCTCTCCCTTGCCGCCGCCTCCGCGTCACGTTCCCATCGCAAGCCGTGGGCGAGGGTGCCGATGGGTTGAAACTGCAGTTCCTGTCCTGAGTTCCGGTCCGCTTCCTCGCTCCGCAATCGCCACCGAAGTCCCCCACCTTCCATGCCTCCCTCGTTCCCTGCCACCGCGGTACGATTCATGCTGTTACCAACGCTGGTCATCCTGGTCGCTTTGGCCTTGAGCACGGCCCGAGCTGAGCCCGCTGCAGACCCATGGGCGCTGCGCGACGAGATTCTCCGTCGGATTGTCCCGCCCACCTTTCCTGACCGCGACTTCGTGGTGACCGCCTACGGCGCCGTGGCCGATGCCCGCACGGATTGTCGGGAGGCGTTTGCCAAGGCGATCGCGGCCTGCACCCAGGCCGGTGGGGGGCGGGTGGTCGTGCCCGCGGGCGGGGTGTACTTCTGCGACGGTCCGATTCACCTCGCGAGCAACGTCAACTTTCATGTCGCCGCCGGTGCCACGGTGCAGTTTGGCCTGCTGCCCGAGCGTTACCTGCCGGTGGTGCTGACGCGGTTCGAGGGCACCCTGCTGATGGGACACTCGCCACGGATCTATGTGCGTGGAGCGAAGAACGTGGCGTTGACCGGCCAAGGCACGATTGACGGCAATGGCCGCGACACCCTCACCATCATGCGCAACTCCCCGGCCCGGGGCGGTTCGGGCACGCTGCGGCAGATGGGCGCGGACGGCGTGCCGGTGGAGCAACGCGTGTTTGGCGAGGGAAAGTGGATGCGGCCGAGCATGATCCAGTTCCTGGAATGCACCGACGTGTTAATCGAGGACGTCCGGGTGATCGATTCGCCGTTCTGGGTCATTCACCCTGTGCTCTGCCGGAACGTCACCGTGCGGGGCGTGACGGTGGACAGCCACAACGGGAACAACGATGGCTGCGACCCGGACTCGTGTTCGGATGTGCTCATCGAGAACTGTGTCTTTCGCACCGGCGATGACGCGATCGCGATCAAGTCAGGGCGCGACCGGGACGGCTGGACCGTCGGGCGGCCGTCGGAGAACATCGTCATTCGCAACGTCACCATGGGTTCGCGTCACAGCGGGCTCTGCATTGGCAGTGAGATGTCGGGCGGTGTGCGCAATGTCTTCGTCGAAGACTGCCAGCTCGAGTCGGTGGCCTCGGCGTTCTACTTCAAGGGCAACCTTGATCGCGGCGGGCAGGTGGAGCGGATCTATGCCCGGCGCCTGCACGCGAAGAAGGTGCGGGAGGGTTTGGTGCGCTTTGAAACGGGCTACCACGGATACCGCGGTGGAAATGCGCCGCCCCGCTTCCGGGATTTTCACCTGACCGACCTGAGTTGTGACGAGGCGGTCGCTTACGGGATCTACTCGGAAGGGGTGGCGGCGGCCCCGATTGAGAACGTCCGCCTGGAACGGGTCCGTATCCATAAAGCCAAAGCGCCATTCTGGCTGAAATTCACCGAGGGCCTGCGGTTGCAGGACGTGGAAGTCAACGGCGTCCGCCTCCCGGAGCAGCCGCCGCTCACGCCGGAGGGAGAGGTGAAGCTGAAGATCAGCTCCTGACCGACACTTCGATGTAGGGCCAGCTCCTTGTGGACACGCCTAGCACCGCGGAGCGGTGAAGCGTGAAGGGCGAAGATTGAAGTGCGAAAGTTCAGAGATTCTGAACCAACAATCGTCTCGGTCCTTCCACGTTCCGCGTTCGGCGCTTCCCCACCTCCGCCGGTGGCAGGCTGGACCTACTGGGGTTTGGGAGGGAGCGCGGGGGCCTTGGCGGCGACGGTGACGGCTTCGGGAGCGGGGGTGATCCGGACGATCCGTGTCGGCAGGAGGGCGTACAGCGCGCCGTCGGGGCCGCCGATGACGTGGCGGAGGCGGCCAATGCCCTTGAAGAGAACCTCCTGGTCCACGACCCGGCCCTCTTTCAGCTCCAGTCGCCGCAGTTCCTCGCCGGAAAGTGAGGCGAAGAAGAGGTGGTGTTTCCATCGAGGAAAGAGGTCACCGGAGTAGAAGTTGAGTCCGCACACGCCGAGGGACGGCGTCCAATAGGTCACCGGCTGTTCCATTCCCTCCTGGTGGGTCGACTCGGCGATGGGTGAGCCATTGTATTCGATGCCGTAGGTGATGACCGGCCAGCCGTAGTTGCGGCCGCGCAACACCCAGTTGAGTTCGTCACCCCCGCGCGGACCATGTTCGAGATCGAAGAGGTCGCCCGTGCGCGGATCGACCGCCAGTCCCTGCGGATTGCGGTGGCCGTAGCTCCAGATGCTGGTGACAGCGCCTGCGTGGCCGACGAACGGGTTGTCGGCGGGGATGCGACCGTCGTCATGGAGCCGATGGATCTTGCCGTTGGGCCGGGTGAGATCCTGGGCGTGGTCCCGCTGCCCGCGTTCGCCGATGGAGAAATAGAGATAGCCGCTCCGGTCGAACGCGATGCGCCCGCCGTAGTGGGCGCGCCCGCCGCTGATCGCGTGGTCCGGACGAGCCTGGAAGACGATCTCCGTGTCGACGAAGGCGCCGTCGCGCAGCCGCGAGCGCCGGACCTGTGTCATGCTGCCTTCGGTCCGCAGCTCGGCGAAGGCGTAGTAGAGCCAGCCGTTTTCGAGGAAACGCGGATGCGGGACGATGTCGTACAGCCCGCCCTGTCCGCCGCTCTCGATCCGTTCGGGCAGACCGAGCAAGGCTGGCTCGATGCGGCGGCCCTGCTCAATCAGGAAGGCCTGGCCCCGCTTTTCGGTGACGATGGCGCGTTCACCCGGGCCGGGCAGGAACGTCAGCGACCACGGTTCGCTCAGCCCCGCGATCCAGGTGTTGAGCTGGTAGGCGTGGTGTTTGCTTTGAACCGAGAGCGATTCCTCCGGTGCGGCAAACGGCTTCTGGTCGTAGCGGTATTTGGTCCGCACCTCGTGGAGGTAGTTCACGAGGGCGCGAATTTCCTTCTCGGTGAACAGCATGCCCCAGGACGGCATGTTGTTTTGCGGGTAGCCGTCACGAATGCTGCGCACGAGACTTTCGTCATCGCCGCCATGGGCCCAGACATCGTCCAGCAACGACGGGGCGGAGCCCCCCTGCATGGCCGGACCGTGGCAGCTGGCGCAGTGTTGGGAGAAAATCTCGGCGACTTTGCCGGTGCGCCACTGTTGGGCGCGTGCGAGTGAACCCAGGCTCGGGACGAGTCCGAGCAGCACGAGGAGGCGGAGCGGATGCATTTACGCGGTGGGGGAAAAGCGCGGGTGCGGGCGCAACGGGCCGAGACCGAAAAGGACGAGCGTCACGGCGATGATGGGCATGATGCCGTAGCCGATGAAGACGGGAGTGTAGCCGAAGCGCTCGACCAGGAACCCCGACAGGTAGCTGAAGAGCATGCCGCCCAGTCCCGAGCCGACGCTGGCGAGGCCCCAGACCGAGGCGACGGCCTTCTTCGGAAAGACCTCGGCCGGGAAGGCCAGCGTGTTGGCGGTGTAGCCCGCGTAGCCAAAGGCGGCGAGGGAGACCAGTCCGATGGCCAGGCCGGCGTGCGAGGTGACGATCGCCGGGATCATGCTGAGCATCAAAAAAGCGAATACCGTGACCCCGGTTTTGCGTGCCCGGTTGACTTCCATGCCGGAGCGGATGAGCAGACCCGTGAGCGCGCCTCCGGCGACATTGCCAACGGCGGCGGCGATGAACGGGATCATCGATTTCCAGCCCATGTCCTTCATCGTGAAGGCGACGCCATGCACCTTGCTCAGGAAGGAGGGGAACCAGAAGGCGATGAAGTACCAGACCGGGTCCATGAAGAACTTCGACAGCGTGAACACCGCAACGAACCGCGTCCGGATCAGCTGGCCGGCCGGCACCCGCGGTGCGCGCTGTTCGGCGGCGGATTGCGGTGGGTGGCGGTAGGCCAGCCACCAGCCCACCGTCCAGACCAGGCCCAGGGCGCCCATGACGACGAAGGCGCTCTGCCAGCCCCAGGAGGAGACCATCCAGACAATGAGCAGCGGTGAGAGGATGGCGCCGATGGAGGCACCGCTGTTGAAGATGCCGGAGGCGAGGGCCCGTTCGCGCGTGGGAAACCATTCACCCACCAGCTTGGCCGCTGCAGGCCAGTTCCCGGCTTCGCCCAGGCCCAGGAACACGCGGCAGGCGCCGAGCGAGATCGGCCCGCGGGCAAAGACGTGGGCGATGCCGGCCAGCGACCACCAGACCATGCAGACCGCGTAGCCAATTTTTGTGCCCACGCGGTCGATGAACGGTCCGGAAAGTCCATTCGCGAGGGCATAGGCGCCCATGAAGCAGGCATTGAGGATGCCGAAGAGTTCGTCCGAGACGGGCACCGCCTGCTGAAACTCGGGCGAGGCCTTCACAAACGAGAGTACCTGCCGGTCGAGGTAGTTCAGGACCGTGGCTGAGAAGGCGAAACCAATCATCACCCAGCGCAGGCGGAGCGGCTCCGGTTCGGGAGCCGGTGCGGTCAGGGAGGGAGGGGGCATGGGGTGGGGGACGAACGAAAGGGAGACGCGGACGGGGACAAACCGCCGCTCACCACGAGCGGGTGTCGGCCAGGCCCTGGTAGTAGTCAGGGTTCGGGCCAAGCAGGCGGCGCACCTCTTCGGTCGCCGCATTCAGCCGTCGCAACACCCCGGGCTCCAGGCGACGATGCACGGCGCGCGTATTCTCTTCGAGCTGGGTGAGCGTACGGCAGCCGGCGAGCACGCAGGAAATGTCGGGATTGCTCAGAGCCCAGGCGATGGCCAGGTCGGCGAGCGGAATTCCCTCCTCCCGGGCGATCTGGCGGATGCCCTCGAGGGCGCTCCAGGTCTCCGGCTCAAAGCCGTTTTCGCCGTGACGCGACGCGCTGCGTTGCGAAGAGAAGTGCCGGGTCCGGGTCCGCATCGGCGGGAGCGCGTCGAACGACTCGAAGTCGCCTGCGAGCACCCCCTGCATCAGCGTCATGTATCCTAGGATACCGATTCCGTGCAGCCGGCAGTACGGCACAATGTCCGTCTCGATGCCGCGCATGAGCAGATTGTAGGGCAGCTCGTTCACGGCGATGGGCACGCCGAGGTCGCGCACCTCCGCCATCTGCCGCGGTCCAAAATTGCTGACACCGATGTAGCGGATCTTGCCCTCCTTCTGCAGGGCGGAAAGCGTCAGGAAGGCCTCCGCGACGGAGGGCGGGTTGGCGATCAGGTCGGCATCGTCCGTGAAGTGCCGGATCGAGCCCGCGTGGATCGGCCAGTGGACCATGTAGAGATCGATCCACTCGGTGCCGAGCCGGCGCAGACTGGCCTCGCAGCGCAGCCGCAAGGTGGCGGGGCGGGTGTGCCCGGGACTGATCTTGCTGCCGATGACGGCGCGGTCCCGCCGGCCCCGGAGCGCCAGACCGAGCGAGGTTTCGCTCGCGCCGGCGTTGTACATCTCCGCCGTGTCGAAGTAGGTGATGCCCTGGTCGAGCGCGTGCTCCACGACCGCGTTGACATCGCCCTGATCCTGGGGCCCCCAATAATTCCCGCCGCCAAACGACCAGGTGCCGAGCCCGAGGACCGGCAGGCTCAGGCCACTTCGCCCGCAGGGTCGCTGCGGCAGGATCGACGTGCTCGATTGCATGGGACGCTCAGCTTTGATCGTCCGGCAGACGCACCACCCCGATCGTCAGAAGTACATTGGCAAAACGCCGCTGTTCTCCCGTGGCGATGGCCAGCGCGGTGTCGGCGCTGCGCGCCTCCCCGTAAAAGTCCATGCGCGGCTTGAGCACAAAGGGCACCGCGGAACCCAGCAGCTCCGCGATCTCACGATGGATGGGTGCCTCGCGGCCGTCTCGGGTCTGCATGCCGAGCGCCGACTCGATGGGCAGCACCGTGGCGAGCGTCGCCAGCACCTCGGTCACCGTCAGGCAGCCGGGCCGCAAATTAAGGTACACCCGGGCCGCGGTGGCGGGAGTGGCCGTGCTGAGCGGGTAGTTTCCGTCGGAAATCAGAACGCGCGAGCCATGGCCGGCACTCGCGAGGGCGCGCAGGATCTCGGGGTGAAGCAAAGGGGTTTTTAGCATCTGATATACAGACCGATATAGTTTAAGGCGGGTCGGTCAAGGAGAATTCAGGCACCGGTCGCACCCGGCACCCCCGGGCCCCGCTGTCGGTGGCAAAACCTGCGTGGCGGTTGATCGACGCAGCCTGTCACCGCGAACCGGGGAGGTCAAAAAAAGCTTGCCGGGAATATTCACATATATATCGGTGTACCTATCGCACTGAGCATCACCCCCGCCTTTTCCCCTGGGGCAGCGGCTTCCTGGAGCCGGTGCCCGGGTTGGAGGTCCTGCCCTGCGCCTGACACCCCGATCCAGAGACTGACCCCGCCCCGACCATGACCCCCAACCCTACTTCCACCCGGCCTTTCCGCTTCCCTGCCTCCCTGGCTGCCTTGGCGTCCCGCCTGGCCGCCGCATGCCTCTGTCTAAGCCCGCTGGCCGCGCAAACCGTGGCTCCCGCGCCCGCGCCTGCGCCTGCGCCGGTTTCGACCGATCCGCGGGGACGCACCGAGGAGCTGGTTGAGCTGAGCCCGTTCACGGTGATCTCGGACGGCAGCGACAGCTACACGGCGTTGAACACGAATTCGGTGACGCGTTTCCGGGCTGAGCTGGCGAAGCTGCCGGTGACGGCGGATGTCTTCACCGAGCGGTTCATGGAGGACATTGCCGCGCTCTCGATCGAGGAGATGGTGATCGAGTATGGCACCGGCACCGGTGTCGGCGGCGCCAACCCGTCGGGGTCGGCCGAGGCCAACCGGCCGGGCGACAAGGCCGCCAACGTGAACATCAAGATTCGCGGACTCGATTCCGGCCAGATGCGGGTGAATTCCTTCGGCGCCGGTGGCATTGACGACACCTTTGCGGTGGAGCGGGTCGACGTGGTGCGGGGACCTCAATCGCTGCTCAACGGCGGGGTCGGCGGCGGCGGGGTGACGAACTCGATCACGAAGCGCGCCCGGTTCAATTCCAACCTGGCTCGCGCCCAGTTTCGCACCGACGACAATGGTTCCATCCGCGGGGTGCTCGACTATGGCTGGGGCAACCGGCGCTTCGCTGTCCGGCTCGCCGCGATGAACGAGGACCAGAAGTACTCCCGCTTCCTGCTCGCCACCCGGTCCGAGGGTTACTACGGCCAGATCGCGCTGCTCGCGACCCGGGATACGACGGTGCGCTTCGAAGCGTCGATGAAGAAATCGGATACGATCAATTCGAGCACGGGCATCACGCTGAACGCCCCGGCCCGCACCGCCGGCGGTGTCACCACACCCGCCGACCCGCGCAACGGCCAGCGGCTCCGCCTGCTCGTCGCCCAGGGCACGGCGGGTGACATCATGGGTGGCGTTCTGAACTGGGACAATGTCGACAGCTTCCGCGGCGCCTACTTCGGACAGGATCGTGACAACATCCGTTATGAGGGCTCGGTGGAGCACAAGTTCGGGCGGTGGGGCACGCTGGAGCTCGCGGCCATGTATGACCTCAGCTCGATGGACCGGGCGGAGACCAATGACTTCACCAATCTCACCGCACCCCTGCGCAACAACAACCCGCACAACGCCTATGCGATCGGCTTCACGCCGGCCAATACGCACGAGAGTTTCACGCGCCGCGGCTATCGGGCCAACTTTGCCACGGAGTTTGAGCTCTTCAACGGTCGGGCGCGGACCCAGGCGGTCGTGGGCACGCAGTACGAGACGGTCTACAACCGCCGCCGTCAGCAGACCTACTTTCTCGCCGACGCGAGCGGCAACATCGTGGTCAACCAGGCGCTGATCAACAACAACAACATCGGGCGCACCATCATCCCGGTGCAGTGGTTCGCCCTGACCGACGGTCCGCAGACCACGCTGCCGTTTCCGCGACGGGCCTCGTCGCTCACGGTTCCCGTCGCCGCGGGTGGCACCGCCACGTATGTGCTGGCTGAACGCATCTTCCTCGACCAGGTGCCGCCGGCGCCGAACAATCCGCTCGGCGCCCGGGGCACCGGATCGTTCTGGGACCAGTACAACTACACCGATTCCTACTTCGGGGCCTTCACGACGGACTGGTTCGACGACCGCTTCACGTCGCTGCTTGGCTACCGGGTGAGTAATGTGGAGAACAAGCGCTACGAACGCGCCGACTCCAAGCGCTCGATCAACAGTCCCGCTTCGATGAACGTGGGCGTCAACTTCAAGCTGAACGACTGGCTTCGTCCGTACTACGGCTACTCCAACGCCTACAATCCGCCGGACATCGTGCAGTTTGGCCCGGATGGCGAAGTCACCCGCACGTCCAAGAGCCTCGGCCACGAGCTGGGGGTGAAGTTTACGCCACCGTCGGGCTGGTTCTCCGGCTCGTTGAGTGTTTACTCGGTCGACTCCGAGGACGAACAGGTCTCGATCCCGACCGATGTCCGCCAGGACATCAATCCGCCGGGCATCAATGGCGAACGCCAGCCGACGCAGAACTGGATCAATGTCACCCGGGCGTCGAAAGGCGCCGAGCTCATTCTCACGGCCAAGCCGACGAAGAACTGGGATTCGCGGTTCACGCTGTCGTACACCGATGGAACCGTGGGCGAGAACAAGACGTATCCGATCTTCTACAATGATGAGTTCAACACGGACGGCCGGGGTGGAGTCACGTATTCGGATGGCACCCCGCTGCTGGTCGCCGTCGATCCTTCGCAGCAGAACAACGCGAACGCGCCGCGCACCCAGCTGACGGTTGCGATGATGAACAACGCGTCGAGCCCCTACTTTGCCGTGCTCGATCCGGATAGCGGCCGCATCACGAATGCCGCGGCCCTGCGGCTGAACACCAGCAACGCCGCCGGAGCCACGGTGGGCACGGGCCGCAATGGGCTGCCGATCAGCGCGCACCAGCTCAATTTCACCGATCCGAACGGGAACAAGGGTTCCCTCGTCGTCGCGCAGCAGGGTGAGCCGACCTCCGGCTACGCGCAGTACTCGGCGAACCTGTCCAACAGCTACCGCGTGAGCTCGGGCTTTCTGCGCGGACTGACCATCGGTGGCACGGCCCTTTACCGGGCGGGCGACCGCACCTATGCCTATACGCAGGTTCTGCGCAATGCGGCGGGGGTGGCCAGCGGGACGGAGCGGCGCATGTTTGCGCTGGATGACTCCATCCGCGTCAACGCGGTGATCTCGTACCGGCGCAAGTTCGCGAAGCGCATGGAGTGGACCACCCAGGTCAACGTGAACAATCTGTTCAATACCTACGACATCTCGGTGCTGCCGAATGAAAACACCGGCGAAGCCCGCACCGCACGCTACACCTCGGAGCCCCGCACCTGGGTCTGGACGAATACCTTCAGCTTTTGAGCGGCGCCATACCCGGCCCTGACTTCTGTCATGCTTTTGTCTGTCATGAAATACCCTGCCACCACACTTGCGGGAGCAGCCGCCCTGGCCCTGCTCCTCCTCGCCGCGCCCGCCTCCGGGCAGCTTGCACCGACTCCCGGTGCCGATTTGACCAAGTCCGCCGAGACAAGCGAGGAGATCGTCCAGCTCTCACCGTTCGCCGTCACCGCCCAATCGGGTTGGTCGGCCAACGACACCCTGTCCGCCACCCGCACGAAGCAGGCGTTGAAGGACGTGCCGGTGTCGATTGACGCCATCACCTCCGACTTCATGGAGGATCTCAACCTCGGCACCGCCGACGAGGTCATGAGTTTTGTGGCCGGCGTCTTCGCCCCCGGTGTGATGGAGAACGACGGGCAGCAGGACGTGATCGCCTTCCGCGGACTCAGCCAGCGCGGCAATGTCAGCCGCAACTACTTCCGGTGGTACGCGCCGTCCGACACCTACAACGTCGAGCGCATCGACTTCGGCAAGGGCTCCAACTCGCTCATCTTCGGCGAAGTCGAGCCGGGCGGCCAGGGCGCGGTCTTCACGAAGCGCGCGCAGATGCGGAACTTTGGACGGGTGTATGCGCAGTACAACTCCGAGGAGGCCTACCGCTTGCAGCTGGATGTGAACCGCAAGCTGCGCGACAACCTCGCTTTTCGCGTCAATGCGGTGAAACGCGAGGACCGCACGTTCCAGGACGCCTCGACCTACGGTCTGGAGGGGGCGCACGCCACGATCACCTGGCAGCCGTTCAAGAACACGCAGATCCGTCTTGAAGGCGAGATCGGTGACTTTGAAAACGCCCGCGGGTTCGCCGGTGTCTTTGTGCGCGAGACCTCGGCCCGCAGCCGGGCGTTCTCCTCCGCCGGCACCTACTTTACCTCAGATAACCAGTGGATCATCCAGAGCACCCTGCCCGCCGCCGACCGCGCCTCCGGCAACAACCCGGGCGGCGGTTCGCCGTCCCTGCTCGAAGGGGGGTACTTCGACGTCATCATGCGCAATGCCGCCGGACAGGCCGTCGGCACAAAGCGCCTCAATGGACTGCCGAAGGAGTACAACATCCGCGGTTCGTTTGACCGGCAGGCGCGGCCGTTTGACACCCACACGATCGTGATTGAGCAGCGCGTTGGTCCGGTCGCCTTTGAGCTGGCCTACAATCATCAAAACCAGCAGGCCGAGCGCACCGACAATTTCTTCAGCAATACCATCAGCGTCGACGTCAACGGCCGGCCCTACATCGACACCACGCTCGACCAGAAGCGGTTTGGTACGGAGACCGATGCCTTCCGCTTCACCGCGGTCTACAACTTTGACCGCTGGAAGTGGATGCAGCAGCTCATCGTCGTTTCCGGTGAATACCTCGAGGACCAGCAGGAGAACGTCCGCTGGCAGTATTTCAACGTCGCCCCGGTCAACAATGGCACGCGAACCTCGGTCGACATCAACAATGACCGCGGACGGCTCCGGGTGTACCTCGACGATCCGCAGTTCTATTCGCGCGCGTTGTTTGAGCGCATGAAGCCGGCGGCGCTGCCCGTCACGAGCACGGTCGACATGCAGCCGCTGCGGCTGTTCGCGGCGGGGGGCGGTTCCACCACGGGCACGAGCTGGCGGCAGGCGGCGGCCTTCTCCGGCTCGATGACCGGTCGCTACTTCAAGGGACGACTGCAGTCGCTCCTCGGAGTGCGTCGCGACTTCAACCGGCTGTGGGAGTACCAGGGCACGCGCGTCGAAGGCAAGTACCGCGAGGAGATCTTCCCGCCGAACCGCCGCGATGCCGCGCCGGGCGACTACCTGCAGAATTTCGGCCAGCGCGCCGCCAATACCACGCTCAGCGGCGGTCTGACCTTCGCGGTCTCCAAGGACCTCAATGTCTACGCGGCCTACGGCGAGTCGTTCCGCTTCCAGGACGCGCTCACCTTTGATCGCATCCGGTTCGACCCGATCAAGGGCAAGAGCAAGGAGGTCGGCGTGAAGGGCGATTTCTGGGAAGGCCGGGCCAATGTGTCCGTCGGTGTCTTCGAGATTGATCGCGAGAATGTCGTGCTCAGCTGGAACAACGTGCTCGATGTTTCCCGCGACGACCTGGAGGATCTGATGAACCCGAACAACATCCTGCCGGGCGACCCCGCCTACAAGTACGCCGCCGACGGCACGAACAGCGCCTCGCGCAACTACGCCTCGACGGAGAGTTCGAAAGGAGCCGACCTGACCCTCATGGTCCGCCCGCTGCCGGGCCTCCAGCTGCGGTTCACCGTGGCGCGGGCCAAGGTGGCCGGAACCCCGGATCTCGCCAACTTCCGGGCTTACTACCAGTCCGCCGTTTCGCGCGGCAACGAGAGCCCCGCGCTGCTCAACGAAGCGAAGAACCTGCTCGACACCCTCGACCTGCCGAACCGTCCGACTGGGGCGCGCGCGGCCGAGTGGTCCGCGAGCTGGATCGTCGACTACGCCTTCTCCCGCAACAGCTGGGCTCCGCTCAAGGGCGTGCGCATGGGGGCGAATGGTTCGTGGCGCGACGACTACCTCTTCGGCATCAACAACGGCCAGGAGCTCGTCGGCGGCGGCACGCACCTGGTCAGCGCGTACGTGATGCGCGACCAGAAGATCTTTGGTCACCGGGTGCGGGTGCGCGCCGGGGTGAAGAACTTGACCGACCTGGAGAATGGCGACATCCGCAAGACCAGCTTCACGACCTTGTCGAGCGGCGCGAATGTCTACCGCTACTCGTATGTCATGCCGCCCCAATACGACCTGTCGGTGACGATGGACTTCTGAGGCTGGGCATCATGAAGACTGCCTTCTGCGCCCTCGTTGCCCTCGCGTCGCTGCTGCCGGTGGACGCGTGGGCCCAGCTGGCGCGTCGCGGCGCCCTGCTGCTGCAGGAGGATTTCCAGCGCCATGCCACCTACACCAAGGAGCGCCTGCCCGTGCAGCCGGGCTGGCAGGTGCGGGTGGCGCACGGTCTTTGGTCGCGCACGCCGGACGGCGTGCGCAGCACCTGGGAGAAGGGTCACAGCCCCGTGCTCGTGTATGAGGGCGAGTTCAACGACGTGATCATCGAGGTCGACTTCCGGTTTCAAGCGGTGCCCGGTCAGTGGGCCGCCTGCCGTGTTTCCGCGACCAACCCCGTCCTGTTTCCCCGCGGTTATGCGGCATCGGTCTGGGCGAATGTCGACTTCAAGTCCCGCGGCCGGGGGTTCCTGATTGAGAACGACGTCTGGGACGGTCCGATCACGCGGGTGGCGTACAAGAAGGCCGACTACGTGCCCGACACCTGGTACACCCTGCGGCTCGAATTGGTGGGAAACCAGGCCGTGGCGGAGTGTAATGGCATCCGGGCGACCGGCACGCATGACGTGTTTGGAATTCCGAAGACCACGATCTGGCTCGCAACCGGCCAGAGCCCACATGACCTGCGCAATCTCCGCGTTTATGCCGCGGAACGGAATCCGGACGGGGCGCAGAAGGCGGAGACGAAGCCATGAAGATCCTTCCTTGTTTCCTGCCGGCGCTCGTGCGCATCGGGGGTGTCTTTGTCGCGGTGTGTGCCGCCGTGTCCGCTTCGGCGCAGCTGGCCCGCAAGGGCGCGCTGCTGCTGGAGGAGGATTTCCGTCAGTATGAGACGTACACCAAGGAGCGTCTCGATGCGGCCCCGGGCTGGAAGGTGCGTGTCGCCCACGGCCTCTGGAAGCGGACAGCGGAAGGGGTGGAAAGCACGGAGACGCCCGGACACCAGCCGGTGCTGGTGTTTGAAGGGGTCTTTGGTGACTGCGTGATCGAGCTCGATTTTCGCTATCGCCGCGGCGCGCCCGGTCAGTGGGCCGCCTGCCGGGTGTCGCCGACGAACACGGAGCTGCATCCCCGGGCCTACGCCGCTTCGGTGTGGGCCAATCAGGATTACAAGTCGCGGGCGGTGGGGCTCGTGCTGGAGCACGACAAATGGTCGGGACACGTGACGCAGGTCGCGCGCCAGATGACCGAGTTCGCCCCGGACACGTGGTATTCCCTGCGCCTCGAGATCGTGGGCGACCGCGTATGGACGACGTGTAACGGCGTCACGGTGACGGGCCGCTGGCCGAGTTTTGGATTGATCAAGAATTCCCTCTGGCTCGCGACGGGCCTGAGCCCGCACGAGGTCCGCCGCCTCCGCGTGTACGCCGCGACCCCGAATCCAGAGTGGGTCGCGCCGGGGAAGTAGGCCGGCGGACTATCTGCGGCGACGGGCCGTCCGTTGAAAGGGGGGCGGTTGCGCGTCGCGGAAACCAAATCGGTCCGGCATAGTGGTGCAGGGACCTTCCCCCGGCGTCGACGGAGCGACGCCCTCCACCCGGACCCTATTTACGAGGATCATCTGCTGCTGCTTGAAAACACGCGGCCTCAGCTAGTTCGCGTACAACGGGTCACCCGCAGGGTTCTCCCTTGGAGGGCGCCGCTCCGTCGGCGCCGGTTGCGCGTCGCGTACTTCCACACGGTCGGGCGTGGTGTTTCGGGGACCGTCCCCTGGCGTCGACGGAGCGACGCCCTCCACCCGGAGGCGATTGAGCTGGAGCGTGCGATCAGCGGAGGGAAAACGCTTGGAGAACGTGCGCGGCGTTTGTTAGGGGCAGCCTGAAGGGTGGCGACAGCCCCGGCGCTCAGCGTGGGAGCTCGATTTTGAGCACGTAGGCGAGGGCGGGGGGGGCGTCGGCGGGGAAATCGATCGTCAGGGTGCCGCCGCTCTCGCTCCACGTCAGCGGCGCGGCGTGACCGAGTAGGCGGAGGGTGGAACCCGGGCGGGCGCGTACGGTGGTGAGCTTGACCGGGCCGGCGGGGCGCGTGAGCAAGTGGACGTACACGTGACGGCCATCGTTGCCCGCGGTGAAGCGCACCGCGTCGCCCTCCCGCCAGCCATCGCCGGGGCGCTCGTGAGTGCCCCAGATCCCCTCGCCATTGATCTTGAGCCAGGCTCCGACCTCTTCGAGCTGCCGGATGGCCTCGGGATGGAAGGTGCCGTTCCCATTCGGTCCGATCCCGACCATGAAGTTGCCTCCCTTGGCCACGGACTCGACGAGGTTGTCGACCACCCACTTTGCACCCTTGTGTTCCTTCGCCTCGCCTTCCCAGGAAAAATTCCGTCCGAGCGGATAAATCACCATCCAGGGCAGCGCCGTCGCCGCCTTGTCACCCGGCACCACGCGCTCGGGCGTGTAGTAGTCGCCGTAGTTGCCGATGCCGCGGTTGCGGATCATGACGTCAGGCTGCAGCCGGCGGACCTCCTTGATCGTTTCCTTGATCCGCGGCCACGTCTTTTCGCCCAGCAGGATGTCGAGGCAGAGCATGTCGATCTTGCCGTACCGGGTCATGAGTTCGCGCAGCTGTTCGCGGTGCCGCATGACCATGTGGTCGATCTCCTCGGGTGTCGGATCGGGAAAGAGCACGGCCGGACGCTTCTGGCGTTCCTCCAGCGATTTGATGCTCCCGGAGCTGACATTCTGGATCGGATGGCGGCCGTGGGGCCGGAAGGCGACGTCGTACCAGTCGGTGTGCGAGAAATAGAGGTTGATCTTGATATCGTGCAGGCGAGCGGCGTCGGTCAGCTCACGGATGATGTCCCGTTTGAACGGGGTCTCCATCACGCTGAAGGCCACGTCGCAGTTCTCGATCGTCGGTTTGCCCGGCACGCTGAAGTTGGGCCGCTGCTTGACCCGGGTCTTGGTGTCCCAGAGCGAGAACCCCTCGTGGTGTTTGGTGGTGATGGCGAAACACTCGAAGCCCGCGCGCTGAAAGAACTGCATCCATGCGGTGGCGTTGAAGCCCTGTGGGTTCCATGAGCGGTACGATTCCAGCCATTTCTGTCGCTCCTCGTCCGGCAGCTCCAGGAAGGTCCAAGATTCGCGGGCATGGGGGAGCAGTGAATACAGACCCCAGTGGATGCGCACCCCGTACTTCATGTCGCGGAAGGCCTGGTGCGCCGCCTCCGAGGCGTGCCGGTAGTCGGCGTCCGGCACCTCCTCCACATAGGAGGCGTTGCCCTTGCGCACGCTCTCCGGCAGACGCAGGGTCTTTTCGCGATCGGGACCAGCCGTCAGCACCGTGGCGGCGGCGAGCGTGGCGCCGGCGGTGAGGACGGCGAGCAGGGGACGGGTGAATCGGGTCATGGACTTGGCGGGTCAGGATTGGGGAGTCACCGCATAGACGGCGCCGGCGGTGGTGGTGAATTCAACAACGCCCGGCTCGATCGTGCGCAGGGCGACCGGACGACCGTCGTGCGTGAGGGTGACCAGTTGAGCCGTGCGCAGCCGGCAGGTGCCGTCGCGCGAGGCGCGCAGCGTGGCGGACGCGAGCCGGCCCCCGGACCAAGCCAGGTCGACGCCGTATCCACCCCGGGCCCGCAGGCCCTGGATGGAGCCGCGCGGCCAGGCCTTGGGCAGGGCCGGAAGCAGCTCGATTTCGCCGGCGTGGGACTGCAGCAGCATTTCCACGATCCCGGCGGTGATGCCTTGGATCGCCTGGTTGCCTTCCATCGAAGGCACCCGGTCGCTGTCCTCCGGAGCCGGATGTTTGCTGATGCTGGTCTGCAAGTGACGGAGTACGCGGTAGCACTCCTCCGCCTCGCCGAGACGCGCCTGCAGGTTGACCCGCCACGCGCCCGTCCAGCCGGCGGGATCATCCCGGATGACCAGTGATTTGCGCACGGCCTCCGCCAGTGCCGGGGTGCCGCGGCGGGTGATCTGGTTGCTCGGGTAGAACGCGTAGAGGTGGGACACATGCCGGTGCTTCGGATCGAATTCCTTCCAGGGTTTGAGCCACTCCATCAATGTGCCGTCGGCGCGCACCTGGTGCGGGGCAAGACGCGGCAGGGCGGCGCGCAGCTCAGACTGCAGAGGCGCGTCGACGCCGAGTTCGGTCGCGGCCAGCAGGGTCTGGGTGAAGACATCGCGCAGCAGCTGGTTGTCCATGGCGACCCCCATGGTGATCGAGTTCCGCACGCCCTCCGGTGGCTTGGGTTTGCCGTCGTGCAGCAGCGCGCGGCCGTTCACGAGGACGAAGCCATTCTCGGGCGAACCGGAAGGCGAGGGGACCAGCCACTTGTGCGTGGGCTCCTCGACCAGCATGTCGAGGGCGAATTCCGACGCCCCCTTGAGCAGCGGATAGATCCGGCGCAGGTAGTCGGGATTCGGATCGAACAGGTAGTGCTCCCAGAGGTGCTGCGTCAGCCAGACCCCCATCATCGGTGCCATGCCGTGGAAGACCCGGTCGGTCATGGCCGTGTTCATCCAGACGTCGGTGCCGTGGTGCGCCGTCCAGCCGCGGGCGCCGTACACGCCCCGGGCGGTGCGGGCGCCGCTGGCGGCGAGGTCCTGGATGAAGCTGAGCAGGGATTCGACCGTGCTTTGCAGGCCGGTGGTTTCCGCGGGCCAGTAGCACTCCTGGATGTTGATGTTGAGGGTCCAGCGGCCGCGCCAGCGGCCCTTGAGGTCATCGAGCCAGATGTTGTGGTTGTTGAACGCCATCGTGCCGGGACGGGAGTCGGCGATGAGCAGGTAGCGACCGTATTGAAAATACTGAGCTGTGTAGTGAGGATCGGCGGCCCCGGCGCGGATGCGGTCCATGCGGGTCGTGGTGTCGTCATTGGCCTCCGGGGTTCTCCCCAGGTCCAGCCGGCAGGCGCGGAACAGCGGCTGGTAGTCGGCGAGGTGCCGGTCGCGCAGGGTGCCGAAGGAGCGGGCGGTGGCGCCGCGCAGGTAGTCCGCGCAGCGGGCGTCGGGATCGGCCGTGAGGTCGTTCCAGTTCACATAGTTGGTGGCGCCGGCGAGGATGAGGGTGACGGAGTCCGCCTTTTCGACGCGCAGGGCGAGGTTCTGGCCGTCGCGGACGGCGCGCACGGTGCCGCCCTCGGCGAGGACGCGGAGGCGGCCCTGCCAGCGCATCCGGCTGGGGATTTCCGGGTTGGGTTCGGAGACGCCGCCCTCGATCAGCAGGGTGTCCGCCCCGAGGGTGCGGGTGACGGCGGACGCATGGAGGCTGCTCAGGAGGGTGTTGAAGGTCAGCTGGCCCGGCCGGTCGCAGGTCAGACGCACGACCACGACTTGATCCGGGTAGCTGGCGAAGGCCTCGCGGGTGAAGCGGGCGTCGCCGATGCGATAGACCACGCGGGCGATGGCGGAGTCCATGTCCAGCTCCCGTCGGTAGTCCTGCACCGCCTCGTGACCGTCGAAGCGCAGGTGCAGGCGTCCCATCGCCTGATACGTCTGCACGACTGGCACCGGATGACTGATCAGATGAGTGGCGAGTTCGGCGGCCTCGCCGAACTTTTCCTCGGCGATCAGCCGGCGAATCTCTGGAAGCGAGGACAAGGCCTTGGGATTGACTGCATTGTAGGGCTGCCCGGTCCAGAGCGTCTCGTCGTTGAACGGGATGATTTCGTCGCGGACGCGCCCATAGAGCATGGCGCCGAACCGCCCGGTCGCGATCGGCACCCCTTCCCAGAACTTGGTGGCGGGCGTGCGGTACCACCAGGCCATGGAGGAGGCGGGAGGTTGGGCGGTGCCGCTGATGACTGCGTCTGGCGGGTGCACCTCGCTGTCCTTGTCGGGGATCGCGGCTCCCTGCGGAGCCTCCTGGGCGCGCAGTCCGGTGAGACCGAGCAGCAGCAGACCGAGGACGAGACACGGACGGAAGACGGGGAAAAGGGATGAGGAGGCGTTCATAAAGCGGGGTGGAGGACGACTTATGCCGGCTGGGCGTCGGGGGCGAGGATGACCTTGAGCAGGCCTGGTTCCCGCTGGTAGAGCCGGTCGAACCAGGAAGCTCCCTCGCGCAGCGGAGCCACCGCGCTGAGCAGCGGCTTGGCCGAGAGCGCGCCGCGCGCCATCAAGTCGAGGCAGGCCGGGTATTCACCGGCCGAGGCGCACGAGCCGGCGAGCGAAAGCTCCCGCGTCACCACCAGCTGCAGCGGCATCGGCACACTCGGGGTGACATTGCCGACCAGGGTGACGGCGCCCCCCTTGCGCGCGGCGCGCACGGCGAGGTCGACCGTCGGGGCGATGCCGACGGCCTCGAAGACGTGGTCGAATCCCCGCCCCTCGGTCAGACGGAGCAGCGTGGCGAGGACGTCGCCCTCGGCCGAGTTGACGATGTCGTCGGCGCCGAGCTCCTTCGCCTGACGCAGCCGGTCGGAGGCGGTGTCCACCGCGACGATACGTCCAAAGCCGGCGAGCCGGGTCGTTTGGAGCAGCGCCAGCCCGATCATGCCGCAGCCGATGATGAGGGCGCTGTCGTTCAGCCGCACCGGGTGGCGCCGGACGGCATGGAAGGCGATGGTGAAGGGCTCGATCAAGGCGGCCTCCTCGAAGGAGAGCGCGTCCGGCAGCCGGTAGAGGATGCGCGCCGGCACGACCACGTAGTCGGCGAACGCGCCCGCCTGCCGGTACTCCTCGCAGGAGACGCCGAGCACCCGACGATGATCGCAGAGATTGACCTCGCCCCGCCGGCAGTGCGGGCAATGACCGCAGGAGATCGTTGAATCGAACGTCACGCGGTCCCCGGCGCGCCAACCCGTCACGTTTGCTCCGAGTCCGGCGATGACCCCGGCGGCCTCGTGCCCCATGACGATGGGCGGCCGGCGCCGGCCGGTGGAGCCATCCATGCCATGGACATCGCTCCCGCAAATCCCGCACGCCCGCACGGCGATCAGCACCTCGTCCGGTCCGGGAGTCGGAGTCGGCAGGGACTGCAGTTCAAACTGCTTTTTGTCGGTCAGGACGAGGGCTTGCATGAGAGACGAAGAAAACCAGGGAAAGGCTGCCGCAACGGGGGCCGGTGTGGCGCGGACGAGACAGGGTTGCCGCAAAGCCGATATATCATGCGATATATAGTCAACCGGAAACGAACGCCGCGAAACGAGGTCCGGGGCTGGAGGTGCGAAGGGCGAAGAGTGAAGGGCGAAAAGTGAAGGTCGGACAAAAGGCGAGAGGTCAGCGGTCAGCCGGATTCGAATGTAGAGGAACGCGGAACGCGTTTCTTTCCGGCTTCGCGGCGCGGGGCTCATCGGAACGAAAGGCTTTCAGCCTTCCGCTACGGGGCGATCCCGCAAACCAACGCGACCATCTGCCGAATTCGAAAGGCGTTCCGCCTTCCGCTACTCTCGAACCGGTCGAAGAACGCGGAACGCGTTTCTTTATTCGCCCGTCCCGTCCCTCCGGGGCTGCCCCATTCGTCATTCGGAATTCGTCATTCGTCATTCCAGCCCCTCCCCGGAGGGGCTGGCTGGGGTTGCGCGGGAGAGGGGATTGTGATCGGTTCGCGGGCATGACGTGGGTCCACTGGATGTTGCTGGGGGCGCTGGTCGGGGTGGAAACGGGCCTGGCCCAGCCGGGAGGTGCGCCGGCGGTGTCCTTGGTGCGCCGGGCTCGCGCCGACGGAAGCGGGACGGCGGACTTTGTGCGGGTGCCCGAGGGACCGCTCTTCTTTTCGCGCATGGTGGTGGCCACGGAGGTGACCGCCGCGGTGGTCCGTCAGGCCGAGGAGGCGCTGGACCTTTTGGTGCGCGACGTGGTGAAGGCCGGCGGATCCGGGCAAACCGTGGTGCGGCTTCAGGGTTACTTGGTGGAGGAGCGTGACTATGAAGCCGTGGCGGCGGTGGTGGCCTCGCGGTTTGCCGCGTATCCACCAGCGGTGACCTGGACCACGACCCCGCTCGCCGTACCGGGTGCGCGGGTGGCGTTTGAGGCGATGGCGGCCGTGGCTCCGTCGATGAGCGGTGACGGGGCGTCGCCCGAGGGTGGCGCGATTCTCCCGCCGGGACCCAAAGTGTTCATCTCCGGGCAGGCGGAGCGCGGTGACGGTTTGACGGACAGCGTGCGCCGGACGATGGAGAGTTTGCACCGGACGGTCGCTGGTTTAGGGCTGGCACCGTCGGACGTCGTACAAGTGAAGGCGTTCATCCATCCCTTTTCCGGGCACGCTGCGGCGCGCGCAGCGATTGAGGCGGGTTTCGCCGGGGGGCGCCTGCCGGCCATTGTGATGATGGAGTGGGTGGCGACGCTGCCGGCTGAAATTGAATTGGTGGTGGCGGGACGCGGATTGAAGACGCCGCCGGGAGAAGGGGTGACCTTCGTAACCCTGCCGGGCAAACCGAGTTCCCCCCGCTTCAGTCATGTGGCGATCGTGTCCGCCGGCACCCCGCTGATTGTGCTTGGCGGGATCGACGCCGGCCCGGGTGAGCAAGCCTACCGCGAACAGTGGAAACGCATCTTTGAGCAACTCGGCGGGACGCTCTTTGAAGCCGGCAGCAGTTTTCGTCACTTGGTCAAGGCGACCTACTTCCTCGAAGAGACGCCGGAGCGCGGCCTGCTCAACGAGATCCGGGCCGTGTACTACGACCCCACGCGCCCACCGGCGGCGTCGGCGGTCGGAGTGAAGTCCGTGGGACAGCCCGGCCGATCATTCCACATCGATCTGATCGCGGTGCCGCGTCCCGCCCCGTAGAGGGGCGGGTTGAACGCTCAACGCTGAACGCTGAGTTTCTAACGCTGAAGTCGAACGGATCGATGGTGCGGAACGGGGAACCCGTTTCGTGGTTTGGGGGTTGGGAAAACGCGGCGATGCGGAGCCGCGGGGAACGGACGCGAAGGATGGAATGGAGCAGAGGAACGGGGAACCCGTTTCTTTATCCGGAGCGGTGGGAAGCGCAAAGTCGCGAAGACGCGAAAGTCGGATCGGGAATGACGGATCGATGTAGCGGAACGGGGAACCCGTTTCGTGTTTGGGGGTTGGGAAAACAAGGATGCGCGGAGTCGCGGAGGAGGGAGGCGAAGGACGGATTGGCGTAGAGGAACGGGGAACCCGTTTCTTCAGTCGGTGGGATGAAGCGCGAAGACGCGGAAGGCGAACGGTAGGGGTGCACAAGGACGGTCGTCCGAGCATCGAGGCGTCTTTGATTCGCGGGAACGCACCGTTTGTTCACGGCTGTTGCGGGGGTATGGGAACCCGAGCGATTGGGTTCTATGCGTCTTTTTACGTCGACGGGTTGTTTGGACTCCAACCTTGAACCGGGCCGCAAACTTCAAAGCCTTGTTCGCGTGGAGCCTTTTCCCGCGACACCTGATCCGCTCAATCGGGACTCTCTCTTCGCGTTTCTCGAGCAACTTGATAACGAAGTAACGGAAGGTGGGCCAGGAGGCGAGTGGGTCTGGGCCGATGGAGACCCTGTGTTTCAATGTACGACGAGTGCACGTCGTGTTGCCGATACCTTTGGCGGTCGCGTTGTCGGCTATTTCAGTGACGACAATCCGACCGCGGAGATCGGGAAGGATGAAGACGGGCATGATTTTGCCTTCATCGCTGAGCGTTTCCTCGTCGACTATTGGGGAGCTTATGTCGTCGGTGAGATCGACCGCCCCGTTTTTGACCTCGCCGATCCAGCCGACTGTGAGATCATCTCGCGCCTCTACGGGCCAAGAGAGGCATGGCGGACGGTGGAACAAGATCTTGCCCAAGAAGTGCCATGAACAAGAACCCCAATTGGACTCGCGCGCAGCACTTGCTCGCGTTTCGTCTCTACAACGAGATACCCTTTGGCTCGATTCACACCGGCAACCCGAAGCTTCAGGAACTGGCAGCGTTGATCGGTCGTGGTGTGAACGCTGTGTCGCTTAAACTGGCTAACTTTGCCCGTCTCGACCCCGTGCTGCAGAGGCGCAACATTAAGGGTATGTCACATGGCGCCAAAGGGGAGGCAGAGATTTGGGAGGCCTATATTCGGGATCCTGAAGCGCTCGCCCTGGAAAGTGACCAAGTATTGGCTGAATGGAGCGGAAAAACTCTGGAAGAAGTTTCAGAAATCCAGACCAATGACCTTCCGCCAGAAGGCATCGAGCGCACGGCGTTGGTGATGGTCCGCGCTAACCAGAGTTTTTTTCGGCGTCGTGTGCTTTCGGCTTTCGATTTCCGCTGCTGTGTCACGGGTCTCACATCACCGGCACTCTTGACGGCCAGCCACATTCTACCTTGGGCCGTCGATAAGAAGAATAGATTGAATCCAAAGAACGGACTTTGCCTCAATGCGTTGCACGACCGCGCGTTTGACCGCCATCTCATGTGGATCGATCCCGTCGGATTGATTCGCTTCTCCCCCACTTTGCGAGCCGCGAAAGGTCAGAGCGCGTCCACAGTTGATTGGCTGACTCAACGAGAAGGACAGCCGCTCCTTTTGCCAAAGAAGTTCTCTCCAGACCCCGCGTTCTTAATGCATCACGCAGCGCAATGTGTTGCGAGTGCTGAGAGTTGAGACTTCAACACCGCGCACCCTGCGCGCTCCGGGTTGGCGGGTGTTCGTATTTGGGAGCACGATCTCGCTCGGAAGCAAGCGGGCCGGCTGGCAGGGATGCTTTGGCGGGCTGGGTTGCTTTGGCGCGTGTGTTGAGGGGCTGGGAGAGCGTTTCCGCAACGCCAAGGCACGAAACGGGTTCCCCGTTCCGCTACAGGGATCGGGC
>JAEUGY010000054.1 GCA_016794625.1 Opitutaceae bacterium | reverse complement strand
GAGCCTTAACCGGCTCTCAAGCGGTTCGAAAATCATCTCCCCGGCCGATGACGCCGGTGGTCTCGCGGTCTCCATGAAGATCAGCGCGGCCGCCAAGCGTTCCGGTGCGGTGAACATGAACATCGGCAACTCCGTCTCGCTCCTCCAGACGCAAGACGGTGCGCTCAAAGTCGCCGGCAAGGTTCTTGATCGCATCAGCGAACTCAAGACCCTGTACGCCGATCCGACCAAGAACGCGACGGACCTGGCGAACTATGACTCGGAGTTTACCGCTCTGCAGTCGCAGCTCACCTCCGTGGCGGCCGAGACCTTCAACGGGAAGGCGCTGTTCGGTACGAGTGCTAGCTTCAGTGTGCAGGTGACGGAAGATGGCGCGACCTCGGTTTCGCTGGCCGCTCGTGATCTCACGAGCACGGCGACCGGTGTCGGTGCGATCACCGCCTCCTCCGTGACCGATCTCGGCGACATCCAGCTGAGCGCGATCACGTCCGCGATCCAGAATGTGGCCACGTTCCGCGCCGCCAACGGCGCAGAGCAGAGCCGCCTCGGTTTCGCGAGCGAGCTGATCACCGTCAACAAGGCGAACCTGGAAGCCGCTTCCAGCCGCATCATCGACGTGGACGTGGCCGAGGAATCAACCCAGCTTGCACGCTGGAACACCCTCGTCCAGGCCGGCACAGCCATGCTGTCGCAGGCCAACGGTTCCGCCCAGACGGCGCTCCGTTTGCTCCAGTAAGCACGCCCAGAACGATAACGTCAGACACGGCATCAACCCGCCGACCCCCGTTCGCCCTGTGCGGACGGGGGTTCTGCGTTTTCTGGGTGCTATGGCTGGGGGCGGCCCGGTTCTCGAAATCTACGGGTTGCGCCCGGACCATTTCCCCCTACAGTGCAGGCGACTATGAAACTCACGAACACACTCCCTCTGATGCTGGCCGCGCTCGTGGTGGCGTCAGGATGCTCAAAATCAGATTCAACTTCGGCCCCGGCTCCGGCCGCCCCGGCCGCTCAAGCCACTCCGGCTCCCGCGGCGGGCGCCCGGGTCGTCACCATTGAGGCCAATGACGCGATGAAGTTCAACGTCGTCCGAATCGAAGCGGCCGCGGGCGAGGAACTCAAGGTGGTCCTGAAGAACATGGGCACGCTTCCGAAGGAAGCCATGGGACACAATTGGGTTCTGCTGAACAAGGGTGTCGACATGATGGCGTTCAGCACCGCCGCCATGGCGGCGAAGGCCACGGATTACATCCCGCCGGCGATGGCCGCGCAGGTGTTGGCTCACACCAAGATGCTCGGACCGAAGCAAACGGACGAGGTCACGTTCAAAGCCCCGAAGGAACCGGGTGAATACACCTACATCTGTAGTTTCCCGGCTCACGCCATGGCGGGCATGCGTGGCGTTCTCGTGGTGAAGTAAGAACTTTCCCCATCTAAAGAAAAAGGGCCGGATCGATCGATCCGGCCCTTTTTTTGGACAACGAAAACGGTCGTTCTAGACCCGAGCGGCCGGCCACCATTGGTACAAGAAGAAGTAGACCAGCACTCCGGTCACGCTGACATAGTACCAGATGGGAAAGGTCCACTTTGCCCACCTGCGGTGACGTTCGATCTGACCGCTGAGCGCCAGATAAAACGTCCGCGGGACAAGGTAGGCGATGCTGATCGCGAGCAGAATGTGGGAGATGAGCATCGAATAATAGACCACGCGAATCGTGCCTTCGCCTCCGAAAGGCGTGTGCACGCCGCGAACCATCACTTTGTGTGCCACGTAGCCGACGAGAAACACGGCCGATACGACACCCGCAGAAAGCATACAGGCGCGGTGAGCGCGAATCTCCTTGCGCCAGATAAAGTAGAACCCGGCGGTCATGAGCACCGTGGCGAGGGCATTGAGGGCCGCGTTGAGCGCAGGGATGGAGTGGACGTTCATCGAGACGGTGAGTCAGGCGCGGCGCAGCGACCGGCCGTGCGGATGCAGTTCATTCTGGTTGAGTTCAAAAAAAGATGCACCGGTCAGCCACCAAGCCGCCGAGTTGCAGAGGCAGCCATCCGATCGAGGCGAAGAATAACCGCCTCGCCGAGACATCTCGGTCGACGGGTCGCAGGAACGCAACGGCTCGTGCCATGAACCAAAAGCCCAGAAGGACTGTCAGGCCCAGATACCACCCGGAGGCGAGCCCCCGGAACGAAGGAACCGCGGCGCAGACCACCACCAAGACGGTGTTGAGAAATGACCAGCGGGCGACCTTGCCTCCTCCGGCATCGCGCACCGGAAGCATCGGAAAATTGACCCCGGCATAGTCCTGGCGGTACGTCCAGGCGATCGCCATAAAATGGGGTATCTGCCAGAACAGGAGCACCGCGAACAGAATCCAACCCAGCTCGCTGATCCTCCCCTCGGCGGCGGCCCAGCCGATCAACGGGGGAAACGCTCCGGCCACGGCACCAATTTCGGTGCTCCAGCGCGAGAAGCGTTTGGCCGGAGTGTAAATGGCGAGGTAGGAGATGATCGTGAGCAACGCGAACAGGGAGGAGAGTCCATTCACCTGTCGAAACAGAACCGCCAGGCCGACGGCGCATAGTCCCCAGCCAAGCACGAAGGCGGAACCGGTGGCGACTTTTCCGGTCGGCAGCGGTCGCTCCTCGGTGCGGCGCATCTGGGCGTCCGTATCCAGCTCGAGCCATTGGTTCAGGGTTGCCACCCCCGCTGCGCACAGGGAAGTGCCAAGCATGGCAAAGGCGAAACGCGGGCCGTCCCATGGCACCCGTGCCGCGAGGTAGCCGACCAGTGCGGTGAGAACCGAGAGCAGACTCAAGCGAGGTTTGGTCAGCTCCAGATAGTCCGCGAGCCGCGCCCTCGGCGCCAGGGTGGTCATGATGTGAATGGGAACCTGATTCGCATCACGACCCCGCATAGACGGGAGTCGTGGTGACGGCAGCGCGGACATTTCCACCGGCTTGTTCAATCCGACCGCGGAAAGACCACCAGGTGAGGCCGAAGCTGACCGCGAGCGTCAGCGCGCCGATAATCACATGCGCGGTGGTATAGTAGGGGTTGCGATAGCTCAGGACGGAGGCCGCTCCCAGTGTGATCTGTACGAACACCAGGGCGACAAGGGACTGGGCCGCAAGCTTGATACCGCCGGACGCCGCACGGTCGCGAGTCACTTTCACTGCCAGGACAACGAGAGCCACCGTCAGAATCACGGCCATGACGCGATGGCTGAAGTGGATACCAATGCGGAAATTCCAGTCGGCCGGCAGGAGTCCGCCTTCGGCTGTGCTCCACGGAAACGTGGAGATGGCGAGGCCCGCGAAGCTATGGCGCATGACCGCGGCGATGGCCAGCTGCAGCAGCAGGAGACCGAAGCAGATCACGGCGAACGAACGCCATGGGACATAGGTCGGGGAAGCGGTCTGTTGATCCCGCGGTTGCAGCCAAGGCCGGCTGACCCCGAGTGAGAGTGCCAGGAGTGCGCATACGTAGATCTGAGCCAGGCAGGCATGGACCATGGCGAAGAGCCTTCCCACGCTGGTGTTCACCATTTCGACATGGAGATGATCGAGCAAAACGCGAAGTCCGCCCACAAGTGCCTGAGCGAATACCAGACCGACGGCGAACAATGCCATGCGGCGCAGCCACAGGCGACGGTCCATCTTCCAGATGGCGACGGCGATGCCGATGGTGATCAAGCTCATCAGCCCCGCGCTCAACCGGTGTGAATGTTCGGCAAACATCGCCAGATCCGTCAGCCAGCCCTCAGGATTGAGCGACCCATTGGAGAGAGGCCAGTCGGGGAACACCATGCCAGCGCCAATGCTGGTGGTGAAAGCGCCGAGTTTGACCAGAACGAAGACCCACGCCGTGCCCAAGGCGGTCAACCATGCCAACGCGGGTCGGTAAGCAGGGAGGGAGGAGGAGACAGGTGCGGTGGACATGGTCGACTTCACGAACGTACAGAAAGGGGGACCCTACCGGCGGCAAACGCTTTGACAATTTTTTCCTCCGCGTGGATCGGTAGGAGATGCGTTTCGTTGTCATGGGGAAGGCTCGGCTCGCGGCGATCCCCTCGTTACAGGCAGGGGCACTTCTGGTCATGGTGCTCATGGCTGGCCCTGCCTGCCGACGGGAGGAAGCACGGAGTGTTTCCTCCGTCGCGGCAAAAACGGAGTCTTATGCAATAACGGGCGAAGTGATTGATGTGGCGCTGGAAAAGGGATGTCTGATTGTGCGACATGACGCGATTCCTGGCTACATGCCGGCGATGACGATGGAGTTTCTGGTTGAACCGGGCGATCTGCAGAACGCCCGTCGGGGAAGCCGCATTTCGGCTACCATGATCCCGAGCGAAACAGGTGACTTTCGGCTGGTTAAAATCTGGCCTGCCGGGGAGCCCGCGGCGGTGGTGCGGCGCAAGACCCAGGATCTGGTCGATGAGACCACCCACCTGGGACGAGATGCCTACCGCGAGGTGGGAGCGCCTGCCCCTGCTTTCGCTCTCTTTCGCCAGGATGGCGAGGTGGTCACCAGCGATCGCTTTCGAGGCCGGCAGGTGATGCTCAATTTCATCTTCACGCGTTGTCCGGTTGCGACCATGTGCCCGGCCGCGGTGGCTCGATTTCAGCAGGTGCAGCAGAAGGCCCGCGCCTCGGGCGTGAACAATCTGGAACTGGTCTCCATTTCACTCGACCCGCTCCACGATACGCCGGGAGTGCTCCGCGAGTACGCTCGTAGTCGGATGATCGATACCTCGAACTACTCCTTCCTGACCGGCCCGGATGCCGCCATTCGGGCCCTGCTCGCCCAATTCGGGGTCCTGGCCGAGTTTCAGGGAGACCTGCTCAACCACACACTGGCGACGCTGCTCATCGATGAAACGGGGAAGATAGCGTGGCGGGCCGATGGCAGTTCGTGGTCCGTGGACGAGTTCCTCTCCCGTCTCAAGCGTTGATTCCGCCCATTCCATGACAAACCCGCTCACCCACGATCAGGTCTGGCGCATCGCTGGGATCACGATCGCCGCGATCCTGCTGTACGCTGGATTCCGGCTCCTGCCCACCGGCACCAATCTCAATCACATGGATTTTCGCGTGGAGGGAGGGAGCTCCATCGAGTTCTGCGATCCGTCCAACCCCCAGTTCATTCCGGTCGTGGCGGTCCGCTCGCCCGTGACGATGACCCTGCAGCCGCAGGGAACGGCGCGCGCGGGTGCCGAGACGAGGGTGCAAATTCGGTTGACCACCTCCGGCGGCAAGCCGCTCGGGCCGGACGACCTTGTGGTCGCCCACACGAGAAAGCTCCATCTGCTGATTGTGGATCCTTCGCTGGATGACTACCAGCATGTGCATCCGGAGCCGGGGCAGAAAGCGGGTGATTGGCTGGTCTCGTTCCGTCCGCAGGCCGGTGGTTTGTACCGATTTTTTGCCGACTTCACCCCGGCGGCCACGCGGCGAGGCCTTTACGCCAGCGCGGACCTCGAAGTGGAAGGCCCGGCGCAATCTCCCGCCTTGAACCGCCAACCTGGACTGCAGCAGGAACGCGGTGATGTCCGGTTTTCCCTCAAGGCCGGCACGCCCTCCATTCAGGCCGGCGTCACCGCGGACCTCACGTTTACGCTCGAGAGCAAGAGCGGGGCCGATCTCAAGCTGGAGCCCGTCATGGACGCCTATGCCCACTTGGTCGCGTTCGATGAAAAACGCGGAGGGTTTGCCCACCTTCATCCGATCGACGCTGACGTTTCGCACCGACCTGACCCGCGACGGCCCACCCTCGGGTTCAAAGTAACGATCCCTCAGCCCGGACGCTACGTGATCTGGGCCCAGGTGGGGTTGTCGGGAGAAGAGGTGTTCCTGCCGTTCTGGTTCGATGTCGTCCGTTAAGTGGATGCGCGGGGGGGGGCGGCGACGGCTACGGTACTCAGAACTTCAGGTGTTTGACGGTGAGCCCCTGATTGATCAGCTGCTTGAGAGAATCGATGCCGATGCGCAGGTGGTCGTTCACAAAATCGGCGTCGACCTTGGCGTCGCTCGCGGCCGTTTTCACTCCTTCGGGGATCATCGGTTGATCGCTCACCAGTAAGAGAGCCCCGGTCGGAGTCTCGTTAAAGAAGCCGGTCATGAAAATCGTGGCGGTTTCCATGTCCACGGCCATCGCCCTGATCTTGCGCAGGTACTTCTTGAACTTGTCATCATGTTCCCAAACGCGCCGGTTGGTGGTGTAAACCGTGCCGGTCCAGTAGTCCCGGGCGTGGTCGCGAATCGTGGTTGAAATCGCCTTTTGCAGCGCGAAGGCCGGAAGAGCAGGAACTTCGGGTGGGAAGTAGTCGTTGCTGGTACCGTCACCACGAATCGCGGCAATCGGCAGGATGAGGTCCCCGATCTCGGCGCGATGCTTGATGCCACCGCACTTGCCGAGAAAGAGCACCGCCTTGGGGTCAATCGCGCTCAGCAAGTCCATCACCGTGGCAGCCGTGGCGCTCCCCATGCCGAAGTTGACGATGGTGATCCGTCCCGCCGTCGCACTGGGCATGGGTTTGTCCCGACCGTGAACAGGGACCCGATGCCATTGGGCAAAGAGTTTCACATAGCGCTGAAAGTTTGTCAGCAGGATGTAGTCCCCAAAGCCATCGAGAGGCACTCCGGTGTAGCGGGGCAGCCAGTTCTCGACGATTTCGCGACGTGTTTTCATGAGAGAAAGGGGACCGGCGTGTCAGGGGAATCAGCGTAGTTCGGCCTCTGGAATGTCGTGTCGCCAGCGCTGCGTGCCTGTCTTGTCGATGCAGCGCAGCGTCAGCACGCGCTGTCCTCGGGGACCGCTGAGGGAGAGCTGGGTGAAGTTCTGATCGACCACGAGGGTGCCATCGATGCGTTGCGGGTCCGAGGGGCGTTCGGTTTCCACCTTGGTGTAGACACCGCTCGAAAGCGGTGACGCCGTCAGTTCGTAGACCCATTGGGTGGCCCCGAGCTTTTTCCGGGCGAGTTCGGTGAAGTGAACATCGCCCGAGAGAAACACGACTCCCTGGATCCGTTGTTGCTCGATGAACCGGAGGAGATCCTCCCGCTCGCGACGAAAGTAATCGAAGGTCTCACTGGCACCTCCGAAAGAGGTGATGACCTGACCGCCGGTCACGACGAAGGTGAACGGATAGTGTCCGAGGACCTTGGTCTGGAGGAGGGACTGTTTCAGCCAGTCCATCTGCCGCGCTCCGTACTGGGACTTCCCGGGGTGGCGTTCTTGATCCAGAAGCGTGTCGTCGCGGTGGTAACGGTTGTCCAGGAGGATGAAGGCGGCGTCGCCCCAGAAAAACTTCCCGTAAACGCCGGCATGGTCCGCTTCGCCCCAGACCGCATTGCCCCAATAGGCCTTGAAGGCGGCGAGTGACGTCTCCTTGAGCTCAAAGCTCCGATTGGCGTCGTTGGAGCCGTAGTCGTGGTCGTCCCACGTCGCATAGTGATGCATGCTGGCGAACAGTTTCTGCAGCTCCGGCGTGGCGCGGTCGTGGGAGTACCGATACCAAATCCCCGATGCGGAGGAGAAGTCTGCCTCGCGAAGGTAGATGTTGTCGCCACCCCACACCATGAACTGGGCGCCACTTTCCGCCATCAGGCGAAACGTCTCCAGCGTCTTTCCGTAAGGCGAACCTGGTCGATCGTAGGGCGCGTCATTCAGGTAGGCACAGGAGCCGAAGAGGAAGGAGAAATCCGGGGCGGGCTTGCGCCATTCCCACTGGTCGGTGGTGGTGAACGCCAGCGGATAGGGGAATGACAGGCGTTTCCCGTCGACCACCAGCCGGTAGGTGTAGCGCGTTCCCATCTCCAACAGCGGCAGGACGAATTTGACCGGCTGAACTCCGGCCGGTGTCGAGGGCGGGGTCACCACCGTTAGGATCTTGGTGGTCGCGGGCTTTCCCTCGATTTCGTATTCGATCGAGACGGTGCGGGCGTCTTTCGTTTCCAACCAGATGAGCGCCTCGCGATGCGCTTGATAGCCCAGCATCGGTCCAGAGACCAGCGAGCCGCGTCCCGCGGCCAGCAGGGGAAACAATGCGAGGGCGAGCCAGAGTCGGGGTGCCATGCGACAAAAGCGTGAGGAGCGCGCCGACCAAAGGCACAACGACCTTCGGTCAGCCAACCAGGAGGGACCAACCGTGTCGCTCTGTCGGTTCATGTCTCTGCGAATGCGTTGGTGGTGTTCAGGTGGTCCACGCCGGTGTACTTCTGCGATTGTTCGTCGGCATGGTAGCTGGACCGGACCATGGCGCCGCTTTCCACCACTCCGATTCCGACGCTCAGGCCAAACGCTTTCCATTGAGCAAATTCGTCCGGATGAACCCACCGATCGATTTTCCAATGCTGCGGTGTCGGCTGCAGGTATTGACCGATGGTCAGGATGTCGGTCCCGTCCGAAGCAATGTCCCGGATGGTCTTTTCAATTTCGTCCGGCCGCTCACCCAGACCCAACATGATTCCTGTCTTGGTGGTGAAGCCGCGGCTTTTGGCGTGAGTTAAAACCTGTCGGGAACGATCGTAGCGCGCCTGAACGCGCACCGGGCGCTGCAACCGTTCCACGGTTTCCAGATTGTGATTGTAGATGTCTGGTTTCGCCGCGAGCACCACGTCCACCAAGTCGAGCCGACCTTTGAAATCCGGCACCAGGACTTCGATTGCGGTCTGGGGGTTCCGATTCCGGACGGCGCGAATGGTGGCGGCCCACACTCCGGCTCCACCGTCCGCCAGCTCGTCGCGGGCCACGCTGGTGATCACGCAGTGTCTCAAGCCCATGCGCGCGACGGCATCGGCCACCCGGGCGGGTTCACCCAAATCCAGTTCGCTCGGCCGTCCCGTTTGGATCGCGCAGAACTGGCAGGAGCGCGTGCAAATGTTGCCGAGAATCATGACCGTGGCGGTTCCCCGCGACCAGCACTCACCCAAATTCGGACACTGTGCGCTCTGGCACACGGTATGGAGTTGGTGATCATCCACCAGTTTTCGAACGGCCGAATAGCCGGGGCCGCTTGGCAACTTGGCCCGGAGCCAGGAAGGTTTTCGAGAAGTGTCCATCACAATGAAGGGGTGACACTACGCCCGTTTTGCCAGAGGGGAACACCGTTTTTTCCCACCGACGGTGGCCTGACTTCCGGACCGCCGGGCAAACCTGGTATCGACGGAGCCAGGGTTCTGCGTTTGTTGGGCTTAGGCAATTGGTAATCCGCGGTTTAAGTGCGCTCCTGCTGAGACAAACTCAGGCCAACCGAGCAGGAAGTGGGTGGCGAGGGCGGCTTTGACCGAAGGGATGGAGGGGGGGTGGGCCAGCTCCCGGGCCATGGATGTGACCGTTCCTTCTTCGGGTGCGATCCCGCAGGGAATGATGCCCTGAAAGTGCGTGAGATCAGGTTGAATATTCAGGGCGAGTCCGTGATAGGCGATCCACCTGCGTACTGCGACGCCGATGGCTGCGATCTTTCTGGTTCCGACCCAGATTCCAGTTTTGCCGTCCCGCCGCCCGCTGGTGAGCCCGAAGTCTGCCAGGGTGGCGATCACCACGTCTTCGAGAAACCGCAGGTAGGCATGCAGGTCTTGGTGACGGACAAGCGAGACGATCGGGTAGGCGACGAGTTGTCCGGGCCCGTGGTAGGTGATGTCGCCACCGCGATTGGATTCGACCAGCCCGATGCCCAGCTCACGCCGCCGGTCGCTGTCCCAAACCAAATGGTCCCGCGCTCCGGGGCGCAGCCCCGTGGTGAAAACGGCCTCGTGTTCCGTCAGCACCAGCGTATCGCGCGTCCCACCTTCCAGGCGCGCTGCCACCATCTCGATCTGTCTGGACAGGGCCTCCTCATACCGGGTGCGACCCCAGTCGACCACGAGAGGAGGTTCTTCGCGCCCGGTGTCCGGCATGGGCGGCGGTTTCAGCGACCCAAATAGAGGTCGCGGCCCCGGACCAACGCCTCGATTTTGCGATCCGCCACGGAGCGTTTCAGCATCCAGAATCCACAGTCTGGATGCACCCAACGGACTCGTCCCGCGCCCACCTTTTTTTCGACCGCTTCAATGCGGGCGGCGACTTCGTCGGGCGTTTCGATGTGGTTGACCTTGATGTCGATCACTCCGACGCCGAGCGCGATCTTCTTGTCGATATGTTTGAGTGCGTCGAGGTCGGACGTGGGCCGATGGGCAAGCTCCAGCACCAGATGATCCGTGTGCAAGGCGTTGAGAAACTCGACGAGTTTCTTCCAGTTCCCCTTCTGAATGGTTTGTCCCCCATAGTTGCCAAAACAAAAGTGCACGGCGCGCTCGGTCCCCTTGTCGATGCCATCCAGGACCAGATTCATCGAGCGGGCGGCGAGCGGTGCGTCCGCCGGATTCCCGGGGATATTGGCCTCGTCGACCTGAATGCAGGTGGCAGGAAGTCCGGGCATTTGGGCGGCCAGTACCTCGCCCAGGGCGAGTGTCAGTTTCTCGAAACTGCCGTAGTGATGGTCCAGCAGCGTGCGGGCCAGCATGTAGGGACTTGTGACGGTGAACTTGAAGGGACCTTGCGCCACCGCTGCAGCCCGCTGGCAATCGGCCAGGAGATTGAGCGAGCCCTCACCGAGGGCGCTCACGGCGACGCCGGCCGGCTTGCGACGGAACCCCATGGGGTGGTGTCGCGAAAACTCCTCGGTGATCGAGCGTCCCACCACAGAGGAGATACCCGCCATCGGGCGGATGAAGTACTCGATCATTCCATTCGTGTCCGGATGGTTGACGTCAAAGCGATAGAGTTCGCCATCGGTCGGGAGGTCGATGCCGGCCTGCCTTTGGAGATCGAAGACGACGCGGGTGGCGTCGATGACGGCTTGCTCGCTGGGGAGCGCGGCGAGCCAGTCCGGGATGGGGTACGAACCGACCGTCGTGGTGAGGATGCGGGGTTTGGAAGGGAGGGAAGCCATGGAGAAAGGAGGCAGTCGTCGCACATGTTGGAAGTGAGGACTGTCGTCCCCCCCTACTGTTTCCGACCCGGTGGGAAGGGCGAGCCGGAAGTGGGGGCTGGTCGAATCCGATGTGCGAGTAGCGGGGTGGATGCGCGGAGGTGGGGGCGCGAATTTGGCTCGTCACAAGCAAACCGTCCGCAAGGCTCGACGTGTGCAACCCATATCACGCATCATCTTGGCGGTGGTCGCTGGAGGTGCGGTGGGTTACCTGTTGCACGCCTGGGCGGGTCCGCGCCCGCCCGCCCCGCCGGTGGAGGCCGTCCGGCCTGATCGCGCGGGTGCCGTACGTCTTGCGCCGGTCTCGTTGCAAACCGATCAAGAACCACTCGACGAGACGGGGCTGTTGAGGATCGAACGCCGGCGGGGCCGGTTCTTCCTTGGAACCGAAGCGCTGACACCGGCGACGTGGACCCCCCGGTTGTCGGAAGAGCTGGCGCGGACGAAGTCCCACATCCTCGCGTTGGCGGTGGGGGACGACGAACGGTTTGGCACATTTGTCGAATTGATCGATCAAGCCCAACGACTTCCAGTTGAGCGGATTATTGTCTTGGTCACACCACGCGCAGACTCCTCTGCGGCCCCAGCGGTCAATCCGCCATGAGGAGCTGATGGCATGGCTCCGATGAATCCTGTGTCGTATGAGGACTACCCGCTCGACGCATTTGCGAGAGACTTTGATGCCGTTACGGAAGCGTCGGGAGGAGCGGGTGCGGGGGAGAATGCGGGAGTGGTCCTGGAGGCGCATGCCTATATTCAGCGTACCTATGCCGATCCTGGGGAGCGAACCCGCCGCGGCGTGGTGCTAGCCATGTGTTTATCCTTCATTGCCAACCACCTCGCGGATCGGGCCTTTCGCCGTCACGTCATTCGAGGCGTACGCGGCAGCCTCTTTTCGGAGCCGATGTTCCGGGCCATTTACGAGGTGGTTGGAGGCTTCGCCCTCAATCTCACCAAGGAACCACCCTCCATCCGCGCCGTGCTCCGTCGTGCGAACCAGCTTTCGCCCAAGCGACCGTTTTCTCTCAAGCGGTTGCTGGGACTGCCGCGCTATGGCTGACGTGTGGGTCCGAGATCGTAGACGCTTCTGGCTCGGGAAAGGGAGGTTGCGTTCGGGGTCGCGGCGAATGAGCCTGCTCGGGTGATCGCCTCGGTCGCTTTTCGTCATTTCAAGGCTTTGCGCAACGCGCGGATTGAACTGGAACGGTTCAACCTTGTGATCGGTCCCAACGGATCTGGAAAATCCAGTTTGATTGAATCGTTGATGAGGCTGCGAACGCTCGCCCGTTTGCCCTTGGCTGAGAACTCGTCCGATCAGGATCGCCCCGCGACTGGCCCGGAGATTTCCTTCCGCTTTCGTCCTCCGCATGATGGCTGGGAAGCCTTGATCTTGTGCGCCTCCGAGGACCGGTGTGACCTTCTGCAGGCCGTGCCGCTGCCCGCCGGCGGCGGAATCGACGACTGGTCGGGTTTGCGGGAGTGGTTGCTGCGCATGCGCCGCTACGAGTTCGATCACACGGTGATGGGACGTCCCTCCCCAACCAAAGACGGTTTGGAACTCGCTGCGAATGGTTCCAACCTCGCCGCGGTGCTGGTCCGGCGCATGTCCTCGTCACCGCAGGATTTTGCTGCGTGGAAGGTCGAAGTGCTGCGCGCTCTCCCCGAATACACCGATATCATGGCCGAGCAGGACGAGGTCGGACGAGCGCACCTGCGTCTTCGTCTCGAGGATGGTGGCGAAGTGATCGGAGCCGAGGACCTTTCGCAGGGCTCCCTCTATACGCTGGCCCTTTTTGCCTTGGCCTATGACCCGACACCGCCGGCGGTTGTTTGTGTGGAGGAACTGGACCGGGGATTGCACCCTCGACTTCTGCGGGAGGTCCGGGATGCCATGTATCGGCTGAGTCACCCCGAGACCGTGGGGTTGAAGCGCCCGCCGGTTCAGGTTGTGGCAACCACACATTCGCCCTACCTGCTCGAACTCTTTCGAGATCATCCGGAGGAGGTGGTCATCGCTCAGAAACACGGGCGGGCCGCGTACTTTACCCGGCTGTGCGATCGGCCGGACCTGAAGGAGCTGATGGAGGGAGCCTCACTCGGAGACCTGTGGTACAGTGGAATCCTGGGTGGGG
Organism: Opitutaceae bacterium; assembly: GCA_016794625.1. Classification (GTDB taxonomy): domain Bacteria; phylum Verrucomicrobiota; class Verrucomicrobiia; order Opitutales; family Opitutaceae; genus UBA6669. The sequence goes on along the minus strand of JAEUGY010000054.1, from coordinate 76,332 downwards.
TGCCGGATGCACCGGCCGAAGCAAGTCCGTCTCCTGGAGCGGTCTGATGCGTAAGGGAGATTCACCTACCATGAGTAACGAAGGAGGGGCCGGACGGGGGAGGGGTTGCGGCCGGGAGTTCTTTCCGGGATGAAGCTGGCCATATTGAGCGAATCTCCCGCGGACGAGGCGGCGCTTGGGGTGCTGATCGAAGCGGTGTTGGGTGGCCCCTACCTGCGCGTGCAGGCCAATCTCCGGGCGCGGGGCTGGCCGTCGGTGGCCCAGGTCTTGCCGGCCGTGATCCGCCACCTGCACTTCAATACGGATGCGGAAGGTCTCGTGGTGGTCGTGGACTCCGATGATTCGGTGGTGCACACACCTCTGCATGACAAGCCGGACTACTTTCATCCGCAATGCCGGATGTGCCGGCTCCGCGCCGTGTTTCGCCAGAGCACCAAGAATCTGCCCGCCGCGCGAGGGCGCGCCCGGGTGCTGCGCGGAGTCGGTGTCGCCGTTCCCGCGGTGGAAGGGTGGTACCTCAGTGGTATCGACGATGCCGTGACAGAGGCGGCGTGGATCGAGGGCCAGAACACGGGTCAAGCCCCCTACAACCGGGCCCAATTGAAGGCCCGGGTCTACGGCACGGACCGGCCCAGTCTCGCTCATGAGACTCACTGTGCGTTGCGACAGGTGCGCAGGATTGGACGTGATACGCGCCGGCTGGAATTCGACTTTCCCGGGTTCGCCGCGCTGGCCGCGGACCTGCGTTCCTGGAAAGCTCGCTAACCAATCCCCGGGTGCATCCCAATCCGTGGTCAACCCGTTCCGGCTTTGGCCGCGATCTGCTTGCAGCTCTTGAGGTCCAGTTTCCCTGTTCCCAGCACCGGGACCTTCTCCACCCGCACAATCACCCTCGGCACCCAGAGCGCGGGCAGGCCCGCCGCCAGGAGTTTTTCCCGGATGGTCTCGGAGGTAAGGTCCAGCGAGGTGACCAACACTAGGGCCTCACCCTTGCTGGAGTCGGGCACGCCAATGACGACCACCAACGGGCCTTCGCTTTGGTCGAGGTCCAAAACCTCGACCAGGGTCTGTTCCACGGTGCCATGCGGAACCATCTCTCCGCCGATCTTGGAGAACCGCGAAAGACGCCCTTCAATGGTTAGAAATCCGTCCTGGTCAAAGCGAGCCAGGTCCCCGGTCACAAACCAGCCTTGGTGGAAGGCCGCCGCCGTTTTTTCCGCATCCTTCAAATAGCCGGGAAACACGTTGGAGCCGCGAAACAGCAACATGCCGATTTCCGTCAGAGGTTTTTCTTCCAGCGTTTCGGGATCGACAATCCGGGCGGTCATGCCGGGAAGCATGCGGCCGACGGTCCCGGTGCGCTTGCCCTGTTGCAGGTCGGCGGTCTCGGTGAGGAGCGGCGGGTCTTGCTGATTGACGCTGGAAACGGGCGACGTCTCCGTCAGCCCGTAGCCCTGCATCATCTCGATGTGGTGTTTGTCGTGGAAAGCGCGATACAGGTCGTCCGGCATCTTTTCCGCGCCCGATACCACCAGATCAAGGCTGCGCAGTTCTGAGAATTCGGCCTTCTTGACCACCGGGCGCAGAAAGGTCGGTGCTCCCACCAAAACGGTGGCTTCCTCTTCGCGGATGGCATCGACGATCTTGCGGGCGTCGAGCGGGCTCGGCAACGTGATGAGCTGGCACCCGCGGATCAGCGGGTACCAGAGCGTGACGGTGAATCCAAAACTGTGGAAGATCGGCAGACAGCCGATCAACTTCGCGCTGTCGGGCAGGATGGAAAGCGAGGAGATCTGCCAGCAATTCGCGAGGATGTTCCGGTGGGTGAGGATGACTCCTTTGGGCTCACCCGAACTGCCACTGGTGAAGAGCAAGCCGGCCTCCTCCCGGTCGCCCACCTCCGGGAGACCCAGCAGCCAAGGGTAAACCTGGTTGGGCAGCAGCCAGGCTGCAATGAGCCACGGCAGGATGGCGCGTTTGCCGCCCGCAGCGGCAATCTCTTCACGCAAATCGCGGGTCTGCTCCGGCCATGGGAAATTTGGAACCTTGGTTCGCACGGCATGGGCGGACAGCACCGTGCGGACTTCGCCGATGCGCAGGGCGGCCTCGATGGCAGCCTTGCCGGCGGTGAAGTTCAGGTTGACCGGAACCTTGCCCGCACAGATGACCGCGAGGTTGGCGATCGCAGCCCCTGCACCTGGAGGCAGGACAATACCGACCCGGCGTTCTGGGATCTTGCGACGGACGTGGCGCGACAGGGCGGCCGCCGCGGCGAGCAATTGCGCTGCCTTGACGGGCCGTCGCTCGGCCGTTCGGTCGACGATTTCAAGATGTCCGGGTCGTTTCGCCAGCGCTCGCACACATTCTCGCGCCAGGTGTCGACGCAAGACCGGTCGCTCTTCAAACGCTTCGAATCCTAGGTCGAGAATGGCCTGCCGCACCCGGGCGGGACTTGCCTTGGCGGGTTCAATCGGCTTGCCCCAAGCCACAAAGATCGGGGTCGGCATGAGCCGGGGCGACTTCAACAAAAGTTTGTTCCCTGAGAACGAGAAGATGGATCCCCAGATCCCGTCGTGGGCCACGGGGATGACGGGTACTCCTGCTCGTTTCGCCATCACCTCGAATCCGCGCCGGATGGCATGCAACTGACCCGTGCGTGAGATGGATCCTTCGGGAAACAGACAAACCACTTCTCCTGCGGCCAGCGCGGCGATCACCCGACGGGTGGTGTCGAGGGCGTTGTCCGGAGTCACGGGAATGGTACCCGAGACGTCGAACAGCCAGCCAAAGAAACCATGGGATCGACGGACGTCCTCGGAACCGACAAAGCGAATCCGCCGCGGGCAGGCCAATTGCAGCAGCGCTGGGTCCATGTACGACAGGTGATTGGCGACCACCAGCGCGCCGCCAGTCGCGGGCACGTGCTCCGCGCCCCGGGTTCTAACGCGATAGAGGAGCGCAACCACCAGTCGGGCGACCAATTCGACCAGCCAAGGCAGGTGCGTGCGGCGGAAGGGAAAGGGGATTTCCATGAGAGGGGCCTGTGGAAGTGCGAGCCGCTGTGCCCTAAGTTTCAATCCTTTCCGGCGCCCGCCGGGGCGTTTCGCCGGTCAATGATGGCCTCTAATACCGTTTTGAATTCATTGGGGAGACGGTTTTTCTACGTAGTTGTCCCCTGATCCTTGGGCACTTCCACGCAGTCCGGCGAATTTCATTGCGGCAAGGGGAGATCGGGCAACGGTGCCTCCAGCGCCTTCTGCGCCGGGACCGCGCCCGTCGGTGCGAGCCGTAGGGCACGGAAGTCGACTTGTCATGGCTATGAATGCTCTTCGGGTTTCCCTCGCGGTCCTTGTGATCAGTGCGGCGGCGCGGCTTCAGGCGGGTACCATTTCGTACCACGCCGGGGTCAATGGGATCAACGCCCCTGCGGGGGCCACATTCAGCGCATCGGGTGGCACCCTGACGCTGTCGGCCTTTACCGAGCCCCTCATCACCTTTCTGGGCGTGGATAGTGAAATCGATCTGGGTCAAAGCGTCACCATCACGTTTCTTTCTCCCCAGATCTTCAGTTCGCTCACCCTCGGCATGCTTTTTGACGGCCCGGAGTATGGCGACGGAAACGAGCGCGCCGGCGCCTATCCCAACGGGGCTCTGGTCCCCTTTATCTTGACGGCCACGGGCGAGACGACCGCCACCTGGTCTCTGCTCTCATCGACCGTGACCAACCTGTCGCCGGCCGTAGATTTTGTTGGGGCGGGCATTTGGAACATCCAAAACCCGTTTGGCACGTTGCCGATCACTTCGCTGACGCTCTCACCGTTGGCCTCGGGCTCGACGGGGAGCGAATCTGACTTCGGACTTGTGGCCTTTCAGACCCACGGCGTGCCCGACCTGGGCTCAACAGGGGCTCTGCTCCTGCTCTCGCTGATCGGCTTGGCGACTCTGCGTCGTAAAGCCTGATCGTGCCCCACGAGATCAAGCCATGGTGAAGCCGAGGCGAGTTCTCCCGACGGGAGAACGCACCTCGGCCGGAGCTTGACCGTCAGCGCACGACGCGGGCGCCGCCGCCCTTCATCAATTTTTCGACTTCCTTCTGCGTGGCCATGGACGTGTCGCCCGGAGTGGTCGACGCAAAGGCCCCGTGGGCCGCACCGTAGTCGACCGCCAGTTGGGGGTCATTCTTGGAGAGGAAGCCAAATTGAAGCCCGCTGGCGAAGCTGTCGCCCCCGCCGACGCGGTCGAGGATTTCGAGCTCCGGGTACTTCCGGCTCTCGTAGAATTTGCCGTCGTGCCAGAGGATCGCGCTCCAGTCGTTCTTGGTGGCGGTGATGACCCGTCGCAGCGTGGTGGCGGCCACCTTGAAATTGGGAAACTCCCGCACGGCCGTTTCGATCATGGCCTTGAACGCCTCGGTTTCGATGTGGCTCAGACTGTGATCGGCGCCCTTGACTTCGAAACCCAGCGAAGCGGTGAAGTCCTCTTCGTTGCCGATCATGACGTCGACATACTTGGCGATCTCGCGATTCACCTCCTGCGCCTTCTTCAGGCCGCCGATGGTTTTCCAGAGGGACGGCCGGTAGTTGAGATCGTAGGATACGATTGTGCCGTGCCGGTTGGCGGCGCGGACCGCCTCAACCGTGAGAGCGGCGGTGCTTTCGGAAAGTGCGGCGAAGATACCGCCGGTGTGGAACCAGCGCACGCCGAGTTTTCCGAAGATATGATCCCAGTTGAAATCACCGGGCTTGAGCTGGCTGGCAGCGGTGTTGCCGCGATCCGGTACACCGACGGCGCCGCGGATGCCGAAGCCGCGTTCGGTGAAGTTGAGACCGTTGCGGACGGTGCGGCCAATGCCGTCGTCTTCACGCCATTTGATGAAGTCCGTCGCCACGCCGCCCTGCATGATGAAGTCCTCAACCAGGTGTCCGACCTCGTTGTCGACGAATGCGGTGCAGACGGCCGTCTTGAGGCCGAAGCACTTCCGCAACCCACGGGACGTGTTGTACTCGCCACCGCCCTCCCAGGCAGTGAAGTGGCGGGCGGTACGCACGCGGGTCTCGCCGGGGTCGAGGCGGAGCATGACCTCGCCCAGGGAAAGCTGGTCGAAGTGACAGTCGGAGGCGGATTTGATCTTGAGGCTCATGGAGAAAGAAGAATGAAAAGACCGGTGGCGGAGCTTACGTCGTCGTCGCGAATTCCGAGGGGGACCAGCCCGGCTGCCCGCACTCGCGGGCCAGCTCGTCAAACGCCTGAATTTCAGCGGCGCTGAAGAGCAATCCGCCGGCCGCGGCGGTCTTGCGGGCAAAATCAGCCTCGACCTGGCCGGGCAAGAGACAGCGCTCGTTGCCATGACCCAGCACGTCGGCAATGACGGCCTTGACGTTTTCGGACTGCGAGCGGCCCTTGGCGAACGCTCCGGCACTGAGCGCCTCCGGATGGATGACCTGAAAGAAGAACGTGCAGGTGTGTTTGTCACCGTCTTCCACCCAGCGATTGCGCAGCGTCGGCAAGGAGCCGCCGATGAAGCCGCCCACGATCTCGTTGATCAGGGAGAGCCCGTAGCCCTTGTGCGCGCCGAAGGGCAGGAGAGAAACCGCCGCGTTCGCATCCGTCGTGGGATTGCCGTCCTTGTCCACCGCAGCCAGTGGCGGCAACGGCTTGCCCTCGCGCTTGAGTTGCTGGACCCGCCCCATCGCGACGACCGAGGTCGCCCAATCGATGACAATAGGAAAACCGACCGCGTGGGTCGTCGGAAACCCCCACGAATGAGGATTCGTGCCCAACGTCGGAAACTTGCCGCCGAACGGAACCACCTCGGCCAGAGCCGCCGTGCAATTGGTGTAGGCGATGTAGCCACGTTTCGCGGCATCCATCACGTACCCGCCGCCCCAGAGATAGTGGAAGGCATTGTCGACCGAAACGGTGCCGACGCCAAATTCATCCGCCAGGCGCATCGCCTGATCCATGGCCCGATAGGCGGTGGCCTGACCCAGCTTGCGGTTGGCGTTCCAGATACGTGCGGAGGGAAACCGGCAAGGGCGTTCCTCGATGGTGGCGCCCGGGACGCAGCCCTTGGAGCCCGAACCGAAGAGATGGTCCAGATGCAGCGCCTTGAGAGCGTTGTGGGTTCGGATGCCGTGGCGCGAAGCCTCGGCACAGAAACGCGCGCCCTCGGCGGCCTCGTCGGCGGTGTATCCGCGATGCTGATAGGCGGCGACGACCAGCGCGTTGTGGCGTGACTCGGGAACAATGTGGAAGGTTTCCATGGAGATGGCTGGGGTCGGGGCCGGTCCCGCGCCCGTACGGGCGCCTCCGGCCATTTGGCACTGACGGACGGGGTGGGGCGGAACTTACTTCAGGTTCGCTTGCGCGATGGGACGGCGTCCCGAGAGAAACAGGGTCAGATTCTCAACGGCACAGGAGGCTTGCCGTTGCACACTCTCATTCGTGCGCGAACCGATGTGCGGGGTCAGAATGACATTCGGCAGCCCGAGCAGCGGATGGTCCGCCGGCGGCGGCTCTTGATCCAGCACGTCGGCCGCGTAGCCTCTCAGGTGTCCCGATTTCAGGGCTGCGACCAAACCCTCGACCTCCACCAGTTCGCCGCGGGCGCAGTTCACGATGATGGCGCCTTTGCGCAGCCGTGACAGGTTCTGTCCGTTCAAGAGGTGCTTCGTCTGCGGAGTCAGGTTGACGTGGAGGGAAACAATGTCCGAACGGGACAGCAGGGTGTCCAGATCCTGGACGCGTTCGACGTCATGCCAGCGCGCGAAATCCTCGTCCCAGTAGAGATCGTAGCCGAGAACCTTGATCCCGAACGCACGGGCGCGGATCGCGACTTCTTTCCCGATTCGGCCGAACCCAATGATTGCAAGCGTTTTACCGCAAAGTTCCGAGCCGGTGATACGCGTCCAGCGACCGGCCGCCACGTGGTTGGCTTCCGTTACGAGATTGCGCGCGGTGGCGAGGAGCAGGGCGAACGTGTGTTCGGCCACCGTCGTATGGTTGACGCCGGGGGTGAACAGCACCGGCACCTTCAATTCGGTCGCGGCTGCCACGTCGATTTTGTCGAGGCCGATCCCATACTTGGAGATCACCTTGAGACGTGGAAGGGACTTCTCGATCACCGCTCGAGTGAAGGCGTCGTCGCCGCACAGGTAGGCGTCGAACTGGCCGGCAAGTTCAAGCATGCGGCTCTCGGGCAAAGGACCCCGTTCGCGCACGACTTCGAAACCGGCCTTGGCCAGCATCTCATGATGGACGCCGGGGGTATCTTGAAACGAGGTGGTCGACAAAAGGACACGTGTCATCGGACGCTCAGCAAACGCGGGTGGCGACAGACTGAAAAGCCTGAAGATGCCTAACGTTCACCACGCCAAAAAAAACCGGAAATCGCCGTCGAAGACCGAGTCGCGGAATCGGGGTGCGGCTGCAAAATCCGTCCGGGCACCGTGGAGGTTATGGAGTTGCGCGCCGTGACGGGGCGCGGGAAACTTGAGGGGTATGTCTTCGGTCCTGCTCGCCACCCGCCTGCTCAAGCGACGCCTCAGTCAGAAGGTTTCCGTGGAGGAAGCCTCCCGGTTTCGGGCCTCCTTTGATGGCAGCAAACTTTCCTTCATGCCGGCCGCCGTGGTCCGTCCGCGCACCCGATCGGATATCACCACGGTGCTCACCATGGCCAATCGGTATGGGGTTCCGGTGACCGTCCGCGGCGGAGGAACCTCCCTGACGGGTTCCGGCTCGCCGCTGCGAGGAGGCTGGGTGCTCGACCTGTCGGGCTGGAAACGCATCCGCCTTGATGCGGAGGCGGGCACGGTCGAGGCGCAGGCCGGGGTCGTGGTGGCGGACTTGCAGCGCGCCGTGGAGGCAGCGGGTTGGTTCTACCCGCCCGACCCGGCCTCCAAGCAGTACAGTACGGTGGGAGGCAACATTGCCTGCAACGCCGGCGGTATGCACGGGGGAAAGTATGGAGTCACCCGTGATTTTGTCCTCGCGCTCCGTGGGTTTCTGCCCACCGGCGAGTATGTGGAGTGGGGCAGTGGCACGAAGAAGTTTGCCGCCGGTTTCAACCTCCGGGACCTTTGGATCGGCAGCGAAGGCATGTTGGGCGTTGTCACCGAGGCCACGTTGAAACTCATCCCGCAACCAGCGGCGCGTTGGACGCTCCTGACGGCGTTTGCCGATGAAGTGACCGCCTTTCAGGCCGCCCGCGCTCTTTTCGCCCGCCGCATCCAGCCCGCGATCTGTGAGTTTCTCGACCGAGCCAGTGTCACCTGCGCCGAACGGGCGACGGGCAAGACGGTGTTTCCAGGGCAGGCCGGCCGCGCAGTGATTCTCCTGGAACTGGCTGGAACCGCGGGCGAACTCGCGGAAACAAGTCCCGCCGTAATGGAGTGGGCTCGCGCTCATGCGGTGGCCTACAAGGAGGCGGGAAACCGGGCCGAAGCGGAGGAATTGTGGAGCGTCCGCCGCAAGTGTTCGGGCGCCATGTTCGAACTGGGAGACGCCAAGTTGAACGAGGATATCGTGATTCCCATGCGGAACTATGAACGCTTTGCCGCCTTCCTCGAACGCCTGCGCGCGTCGGCGCGGTTACCAATTCCCACCTTCGGTCATCTCGCGGATGGCAACCTGCATGTGAACATCATGTATCATGCCGCAGATCGGGCTGAATACCAGCGGGCGGAGCGCACCGTCGGCGTCCTGATGCGTGAAGTGGTAAAACTGGGTGGTGCCATCTCGGGCGAGCACGGGATTGGACTGGCCAAATCTCCCTTTCTCCGCCTTCAGCACACGCCCGCGCAAATCAAGGCGATGAAGGCGGTCAAAGCTGCGCTCGACCCCAACGGCATCCTCAATCCAGGGAAGATGTTCACTCCCTTCAAAGTCTGGGAACACCCGCGTTTGAAGATCAAACTTCCCTGGGATCACAAGTGACCTTTGGTTCTTTCCTGGCGCCACGTTGCCTCTGACCGGTGACGATGGGGATGTAAAAGATCCCTTCCTCCGGCCACCCCTGATTTGGGGTGTCTGCAGACTCGCGCGTCAGGGACGCACGTTTTTTCTTTGCTCACCGAAACTCCGGCGTCTCAATCGGGCGCTCTTTCATGCATCTCAAGGCTCTCAAGCTTCATGGGTTCAAGTCCTTCGCTGACCCGACCACACTCCGTTTCGAACCGGGGGTGACAGCGGTGGTGGGTCCCAATGGTTGCGGCAAGTCGAACATCGCCGATTCCATCCGGTGGGTTCTGGGTGAACAGAGTGCCAAAGCCCTGCGCGGTGGGAAGATGCAGGATGTGATTTTTGAAGGAGCCGATACCCGGAAACCAGCCCAGCTGTGCGAAGTTTCCCTGCTCCTGACGGACTGTGAAAAGCAGTTGGGAAGCGAGTTTCACGAGATCGAAATCATGCGCCGCGTCCATCGCGATGGGCAGGGCGAATACTTTTTCAATGGGCAGCCCTGCCGGTTGAAGGATATTCAGAAACTGTTCATGGACACGGGTATCGGTCGGACTTCGTACTCGATCATGGCGCAGGGGCAGATCGACCAAATCCTCTCCTCCAAGCCCGAGGAGCGACGAGCGGTGTTTGAAGAGGCCGCAGGAATCACCAAGTACAAGTCGCAGCGCCGGGAAGCGCTGCAAAAACTCGGTCTGACCGATCAGAACCTCGCGCGCGTAGCCGACGTGATTGGCGAGGTCGGCCGTCAGATTGGCTCGCTGCGCCGCCAGGCCTCGAAGGCGCTGCGTTACAAACGGCTGAGTCACCGCTTGCGCCACCTGGTGCTTTCGCACGCCGGGCATCAGCATGCGGAGCTGACGACCACCCTGGCAGGGTTGGAAAATCAGGTGATTTCATTGCGGGCGGCGGCGGAGACACGTCGCGTGGAGTTGATGCAGCGCCAGAGCGCGTTGGAAGAGAAGCGCACCGAGCGGTCGCGTCTCAACCAGCGGGTCCAAGATGCGCAACAGTCGGTTTTCGACCTGCGCTCGCAAAAGGAGCAGGCGGAGAATCAGATGAATCTGGCCCAGATCAAGCGGACCGGATTGAGCGACCGGCTGGAATCTTCCCGGGCGAGCCTGGAAGAACTTGAGATGCAGCTGCGCGAACTCGCCTCGCAGGTCGATACGGGGGCGTTGGACAAGGAGCAGCAGCTGACCTTGCTGGGCAGTTCCGACGATGTGTTCCAGCAGCGCAATCGCGACCTCGCGATTGTGGAAGGTGAACTTTCCAAGCACGAGCAGGAGTTGCAGCAGTCCAAGTTTCAACTGCTCCAGCACGAGAGCACGGTGGCGCGGTTGCGCACCGACACGACCGGCTACGAAGTCGACCAGAAAACCAGTGCCCAGCGCCACGATGCGGTGGTCCAGGAAATTGAAGGCATCCGGGCCCAACAGGCGTCCGCCACCGCCGCGTTCAGCGAGGTCGAAGCCAGGGTCGAGGAGGCGTTGGTCGAGAAGTCGCGTGCGCACAACGAAGTGACGGCATCGCAGCAGGCGATCACTGACCTGACCCGGGAGTTTCGAGACGCCCAACGAAAGCTGCAGGAAATCGATCGCGGGCTCGCGCAGCGCACGGCCCGCCTCAAGTTGCTGCAGCAACTGCAGGAACGCCTCGAAGGCTTTGGCGAAGGGGCCAAGGCCGTGCTGCAGGGCAAGCTCGACGGAGCGCTGGCGGGTTCCCGCGTGGCGCCGATCACCCACGGTCTGGAGATCAAGCCCGAGTACGCGAAAGCGCTCGAAGCGATCCTGGGATCGGCGGTGGAGGCGATCAGCGTGCTCGATGTTGCGACGGCCCAGCGCATCCTTTCACAACTTGAGCAGGAGCAGATTGGTGCCGCGGTGTTGCGGGTGGGTGATGTCGGTGCCGGCCGCAGACCGAGCCCGGATGCACTTCCGCCCGGGTTGATCACGGCTGCTTCCGTGGTGGGATTTTCGACGGACGATCATCCGGTCCTCGCCTTGCTCGATGCCTGTTACATCGCGGAGGACCTGAACGCGTTTCTCGATTTCTGGAAAACCAACCCTGGCTTTTCGTTTTTGACCGTTGCCCACCGCAGTGGCCATTTGGTGGATCAACGGGGTCTGGTTTCCGGCGGTTACCACAAGAAGTCCGCGCATTCCATCATGCAGCGCGAGGTGGACTTGCGGGAAACGGCCAAGGCGCTGGCCGAGGACCAACTGCACCACGATCAGCAGCGTGCTCTGATTGACGGACTGCAGGTGCGTCTGACCGAAACCGAGGGGCGCCTGGAACAATGCCGGCAGGACGTCTTGCTTGCCACGCAGACCGTGGCAGCGGTCCAACAGGAACAGCGTGGGGCGCAAAAGGCATTGGATGAGATCGGGGCGCGACTCGCCCGCATGGAGAACGAGGTCATGGCGCTGGAGCAGGCGCGACATGAGGCGCAGGTCCGTTTTGAACGGGCGCAGCGCGGCTTGACCGATGCCACCGCTTCGGTCGAAGCCTTGCGCGAGCGGATCGCGGGCCTGGAAACGCGGATTGTCGAATTTCGGACGGACCGCGACGTGAAGCGCGAGTCACTTGCCCAGGCCCGACTCGAACTGGCGGAGCGCCGGCAGCGTGTCGAGGTGCTCGACCGCGGTTTGGCGGACATGGAACGCCGGCGCGGACAACTCTCTGAATTGCTGGTGCAGCGGCAGCAGGAGATTGAAGTCTGGAGCGAGCAGGTGACGGAGCTTGAGCAGGTCGGTGACCGGCAGCGCGCCCAGGCGCACCAGCTCGGCGAGACGTTGGTCGTGGCCCAGCAACAGGTGGAACAGATCCGGCGCGAACTTGTGGCGCTTGAGCAGTCGATCGGTGGAGTGGAGTCCGGGCAGTTCGACATCCGCAATGAGGCGGACCGTGCCCAGGCGGAACTCAACCGTTGCGAGATCAAGCTCGCCGAGAGCAAGCAACGGGCTCTTTTCATCGAAGAAGACGTGCAGCGCGAATTCCAGATCCGGGTGGGAACCTATGACTGGCGTGCGTTGCTGTGGCGGGCGGACGAAGAGCCGGCGGATCTCAAACCGCTCGATCTGGACGATGACGAAGATGAGGCCGAGGGCAGCGCTCCCGCCGCGGCGCTGGCTGGAACGGCCGCCAGTCCGGTGGTGACTTCGCCCGAGGCCGTGTCTGCGTCCGGAGCGGAAGGAATTCCGGTTGATCCCGCCGCCGCGGCTGTGACCAGCGCCCCGGCGACCACGAGCCGTCGTCGCAAGAAGAAGGGACCCAAACCGGAGCCAACCGAAGACGACCTGAAGTCTCTCGAAACCGGGACGGACTGGGCTCCGCTCAAGACTGAAATTGAAGCCTTGCGCCAACGGCTCGCCTCTATGGGCGCGGTCAACCTGGTCGCCATCGAGGAGTATGCGGAACTGAAGCAGCGCTACGACTTCCTCAAAAACCAGAATGACGATCTGGTCCAGGCCAAGACCTCGTTGCTCGCGATGATCGATGAGATCAACCAGACCTCGCAGCAGCAGTTCTCCGTCACCTTCGAGCAGATTAAGAAGAACTTCGTTTACACCTTCCAAACCCTCTTTGGCGGTGGCGTGGCAAATCTGGAGTTGATCCAGACGGACGACGTCCTGGAGAGCGGCATTGAGATCACCGCCCAGCCTCCAGGAACCAAACTGAAGAGCATCACCCTGCTGTCCGGCGGACAGAAGACGCTCACTGCAGTCGCACTGCTCTTCGCGTTGTACATGGTGAAGCCGTCGCCCTTCTGCTTGCTCGACGAGTTGGACGCTCCGCTCGACGAATCGAACATTGGGCGCTTCACCGATCTGCTGAAGAAATTCGTCCACGAGTCGCAGTTCATCATCATCACCCACAACAAACGCACGGTTTCCGCCGCGCAGGCGATCTACGGGGTGACGATGGAGGAGCGCGGCGTCTCCAAGACCGTCTCGATGAAATTCAATCATTTGATCGGAGACACGGAGACGGCGCAGCAAAACATGGCTGACGCGGTGCGAGGCGCGAAGAGTCCGCATCTGGCGGGTGCCTGATGAGGACCGAATCGCATGTGGCAGTGGATCCAGGACCGTTTTCGCACGCAGGGGAGCGACACCGGGTCCTGGGGGGAAGCGATCGCTGCGTCCTGGCTCCAGGAACATGCTGGTTTTCGGGTGGTGACCCGCAACTGGCGCGATCCCAACAACCTCCGAAGGGAGATTGATATCGTGGCCCTCGACGGAGCCGTCTTGGTGTTTGTCGAGGTCAAGACACGCAAACGCGCCGCCGCGGTCTCGGGTCGGTTTGCCGTCAATCAACGGAAACGACGGGCATTGTTGGTGGCGTGCGACGCTTACCTGCGGGCGCTCCCGGTGAGGAGTCGGCCCGGGACGTTTCGATTTGATGTGGTCGAGGTTTCCGATCCCGGAGCCGCCCAGCGGGCCCGAGAGGAGGCCGGGGTACGCCACTTCGCAAACGTGCCGTTGTTCCGCACCTACTACCGACGGTAGCCTGGATGAATGGCGAAGCTGTTGGTGCGCATGGTACAAGGGGAGCCAGAATACCGACTCCGAAGGCTGGTGTGAGCGGCCAGGCGAAACAAACCGCTTGCCTCGCCGGACGGCGCTGCCGACAAACACTCCCACGTCATGGCCGAGAACCAACCAAGACATCCATTCCTGCAGGGCTTGAGCAAGCACCGCGGAGCACCTCCCACCGTCGTCGTCATTTTTGGCGCATCGGGGGATCTGACCGCGCGGAAACTGATTCCGGCCGTCTACAATCTGGCGGTGGACAATCTGCTCCCCGCCGATTTCCACCTCATCGGCTACGGACGCAAGCCCATCCCGGACGATGAGTTTCGCGGGATGGCGGCCGACGCCGTAAAGGAGTTTTCCCGCCGAGAATTGAATGCGGAGGTCTGGGGCCGGGTCGCCGCCAACACCACGTATGTGGCTGGTGGTTACGACGAGAAGCCGGCCTTCGACCGTCTGGCGGCGCACATCGCCGAGATTGAGAAGCGCATCGGCCGCGACGTGCAGCCGCTCTTCTACATCTCCACCCCTCCCTCGGTTTTCGCTCCGATTCTGCTCAATCTCGGCGCAAGCGGACTGGCTTCGAAGCACCTTGGGCACGTCCATCACGCCAAGGTCATCATCGAGAAGCCGTTCGGCAAGGACCTGGCCTCGGCGGTGGCGCTCAATGGCACCATCAGGTCGGTCTTTCAGGAGCACCAAGTGTACCGGATCGACCACTACCTGGGCAAGGAAACGGTGCAGGATCTTCTCGTGCAGCGGTTCGCCAACTCGATTTTTGAGCCGCTCTGGAATCGCACCTTCATCGACAACGTTCAGATCACCGTGGCTGAGGAAGTGGGCGTCGGCACACGCGGGGGGTACTACGAGCAGAGCGGTGCGCTGCGGGACATGATTCAGAACCACACCATGCAGCTGCTGGCCCTGACCGCGATGGAACCGCCGGTGTCGCTCGACGCCGAGGCGGTCCGCGATGAAAAGGTCAAGGTGCTCAAGGCGATCCAGCCACTTCGGGTCGGTCCGGGAGGGGATGTCGCCCGCGCCCAATACGCGGCCGGATTGCTGGGCGGCAAACCGTCGAAGGGCTATTTGGAAGAGGAGGGCATAGCCCCCGTGTCCGCCACTGAGACGTACGCTGCGATCCGGCTCTCGATCAACAACTGGCGGTGGCAGGGCGTTCCCTTTTACCTGCGTTCAGGCAAACGCATGGCCCGTCGCGTGAGCGAAATCGCCATTCAGTTCAAGCGTCCTCCCGGCACACTCTTCGCCGAGGGCGAGCGCTTCAATCTCGCCCCCAATACACTCGCCTTTCAGATCCAGCCCGACGAGGGACTGAGCATGGTGCTCAATGGCAAGGTGCCGGGTTTGGAGACGCGCACCCAGCCAGTGAAGATGAACTTCCGCTACAGCACCACGTTCGGCTCGAACACGCCCGAAGCCTACGAGCGCCTTGTGCTGGACGCCATGATTGGGGATGGGACGCTTTTCATCCGAGGCGACGAGGCCGAAACCTCGTGGCGACTCTACACTCCGGTCCTGGAATCGTGGGCCGCGGCCAAACGGGAAGGCATGGACAGTTACGCGGCGGGTTCCTGGGGGCCTCCGTCCGCCGACGAGCTGCTCAGCAAGAACAATCACATCTGGAGAAAACCGTGATCCATCGACGCCCCGTTTCGTTCGCTCCGACTTGCCCGACAGCAGCGGGGGGCGAACGGAATCAACGGGAGGCGTTCCTCTTTGCCGCTTATGCCCGAAGTCTTTAACGCCCTGCCGGGAATCGAAGTCCCGGTGGGTTCGATTTCCAAAAGCCTCGCCCAGATCTGGACGGATCCGTCGACGCCCGGTGAGTCGTCGGCGGCGGGTGATGATGTCAAGGCGACCCAGCTCAACCTCGTCCTCCATCTTGGTTTCGCGACAACCCCCGACGATGGTTGCACCCAGTTTCAAACCGCCCTCCGTTTCGCCCATCGTTATCCCTGCCGGGTGGTGGTGCTTTGTCCGTTGTCTCATGATGGAGGCGTAACGGAACTGCGGGCCAAGGTTTACGGGGAGTGTTTTCTGGGGAAATCGAAGGGAGACACGCGCTGCGTGGAGTTCGTCGCATTGAGCTACCCCGTTTCGGCCCGTCGCTATCTGGAAAACCAGGTCTCGGTCTGTCTCTCGACCGACCTGCCGCTCTACTATTGGGCGCACCGGTTTTCGCTCAGTTCGCGTCTGGCTGACTATCAGTACCTCCTGCGAACCTCGAAACGGGTCATCTTTGACACCGCCATTGTGCCGGGAGACGCCCTGACCCATCCCTGGCCTCGTCCTGAGCTCGTGCGGGATCTGGCCTCCGCCCGTCTGCTGCCCGTGCGTCAATCGATGGGCCAGTTTCTCGCGGGAGTTCCGCCCGCGCGTTTGGTCGAGGGCTTGTTTTCAGTGAACATCGCGTATGTGGGACGGCTGGCAGCGGAGGCGCACGCCCTGCAACGATGGCTGTCTTCCCGGCTGGTGGAGTGTGGCGCGTCGACCGATCTGCGTTTCCTGGTAAAGGAAGAAACGACGGGAACGGGCATGCGCCTGTCGGTCACGTTTGGCTATTCGGGTGCCAATCGATTCCAGTGGCGGGGAGATTTTGAAGCGGGCCAGGCGTGTTTTGAGACCCGTTTTGGGGCTGACCCCATTCACTTTCCCACCGCCATCAGCCTGCTGTCCCCCGAGGCGGCGCTCGGTGAGGCGCTGTTCTATTGATGGTGCCGCGTTGTGTCGCCCGTAGGGAAGTGGCCCGCCGCGCGGACCCGCCAGACGCGACCGAACGTGGCTCCGAAGTCCGATTCCCTTTCCATGACTGAAACAGCGACCCCCTACGGACGAGTGGTGATCGGAAACCGCGAAGCGCTTTTTGCGCGCGCGGTGGAGATTGCCCGACTGCAACACGCCAAACGCGCCTCGCGAAACTTCACCTGGGCGATGAGCGGAGGCACCACGCCGCAGGATTGGTTCCGCTGGTTGGTGGCATCGAAAGCCCTCTCGCGGGAACTCGTCGAAGAAACCCACTTTACGGTCAGTGACGAACGCCTCGTTCCGTTGAACCATGCACAGAGCAACTTCGGCCATTGTGAACGCCTCCTGCTCACTCCCTTGAGCATCCCCCGCGAACACCGGCACCCCTGGGTTGTCGCGTACGAAGCGCGGGAGGCCGCGGAGGCCTATCGCAAGACCTGGTTCCTGCTCGCCGGACCAGGCAAGGCCTATGACGTCTGCATGCTGGGCTTGGGTGAAGATGCTCACACCGCCTCGTTTTTTCCGGGCACTCCGCTCTTCGAGGACGACGGCGGGCTGCTCTTTGGCTGCGTCGACGCCGGGGAAAAGGGTGGGAGGTTGACCATCACCCCCACGGGCTTGCGCGTGTGCCGGAGCATCATGGTCATGGTGCTCGGCGAGAGCAAAGCAGAGGCCCTTCGTCGCGTGATTCATAGCGAGGAACCATGGCCGCAGGTGCCGGCGAAAATTCTCTCCACGGCGTCCGACTGCGTGACGTGGCTGGTGGACGACGCGGCGGCTTCCCGCCTTTAGGAACCGGCCGGGGCGATAGCGCCGGCCAAGGGCCCGTCTCGAGCAGGTTCTTCGCGCACCAGCCAGCGCTTGAAGGCGCGAATCTGGGCCGGCGAACCGAGGACGAGGAGATGATCGCCCTCGAGCAGCACCTGTTGCGCGGGCGGGTTGATGTGACGCTGCCCGCCGCGATCGTGGCCCACCACGAGAACGCCGGTCTGGCGCGTGATCTGCAGCGTGGCGAGTGACTTTCCATGGTGCGCTCCCGTCGGTACCCGCACCGACTCCAATCGCGCTTCGTCAAACGACGGATTCTCTCCCGGCGGAGTCACGGCCATGAGCGCCTCGCGCGCCGCCGCGATCTGCTCGGCCGTGCCCAGCAGAAGCAGGCGATCCCCTGCGTACAAGACCTGGCTCGGTTCCGGAGCGATCAGGGTGGTGCCATGCCGGTTGATCTCGACGATGGAACACCCGTACCGGGAGCGTACCCCCAACTCCGCCAGGGTGCTGCCAGCGCAGGCGACCCGTTCGGGCAGGGCGCATTCCTGGACGTTGATGTTCCAGTCGCCCGAAGTATCGACCCAGGAGGGCGGGCTGTTCGGCTGTTCCGTCGTCGTTTGGGAATTGAAGACGCCGCTCAATGACGACTGCCACTCACTATGCCAATAGATCAATCGCCGGGAGAAGATGGCGAGCACAACACCCAGCACGAGGGCAATGACCAGCCAGGCCCAGCGCGAGATGGTATCCGTGGGTACGATGCGAGACAGCCAGTAGGCCAGACCCAGCCCGCACAGAACCTTGAGCGCTGTTTCCACCACCCGACCAGGCAGCCGGGTGTGCCGGGATGCCTGCTCGGCAAAGATCAGCCCGAGCGTCGAGATGTTCCGCCAGATGGCCACGAGCGGCACCAGGACCAGCAGCGCCATGGTCGACCAGAAAAGCAGTTTGAGCGTGCCGGGAGCGAGTCCGGTGACGAGGCCGCTCTCTTGCAGCGTGCGGAAAATGCGTTCGGAGAAGATCAGGAGCCCTGTGACGAACAGCATTTCCAGCGCAATTTGCAGCAACCGGCTCTTGCTCAGCTGCCACCATTGTCCGCCCTGGACTCCACCGAGCTGGTGCAACCACTCCTGATAGGCAGTGAGACCCCGACGGACGAACGAGGGTTCAAGCGCATCGAATGCGCGCAAGACGACATCGGCGTGACGATTCAGGATCGGAGCGACCAGTACGGTCAGCAGGGAAACGCCCACGGCGATGGGGTAGTAGGGGGCCGGCAGGACCTTTGCGCCCACTCCCAGCTGTGCGATGACGAAGGTGAATTCCCCCAGTGGCGTGAGTGCGAGACCGGCCCGACGCGCCTGTCGCGAAGGCGTGCCGATCAAGGCCAGTGCGGCGCTGGTGGCCACGGCCCGCACCACCAGGGTGAAGAGTCCCAGGCCGATGATCCAGGGCCAGACGTCCCACATCAGGCGGACATCGATCATCATGCCGATGGCGACGAAGAACACGCTGCTGAAAATGTCGCGCATGCCGACAAACGCACGCTCGACCCCCCGCCGCTGGGGCATCTCCGCAACAATCGCCCCGAGCAGGAACGCTCCGAGTGCGAGCGAATACCCGGCTTTCACCGCCAAGAGCGCCATCAGCAGCAGCACACCCGCGATGATGATCGTCTGCAGCTCCGGGTCAGCCTTGGCCTCCAGGCGACGCAGGATGCGCGGCACGAAAAAGAGGCCGACCATGACCAACACAACGACAAACGCGCTCAGACTGGCCAGCAAGCCTCCGAGATCTTCGGTGCCGGAGGAGACTCCGGAGGCTTGTGAGCCCAGGATCGCGAGCATCATGACCGCCACCACGTCCTCCAGCACCGTGATGGCCAATGCAAGTTGGCCGGGGCGTTCATGGCTCAGGTTGAGATCTGCGATGATCTTCGCGATGACCGCCGAACTGGAGACCATGAACATCGCGGCGATGAAGAGGCTCTGCAACGAGGTCCAGCCAAGCGCCAGACCGAGCAGTTGAGTCAGGTTGAGTACGAAAAAGGCGCCCAAACCCGTGGCGATGAGCGTGGACATGCCCATCTGCCGAAGTTTGGTCAGGCTCAACCCCAGGCCGATGGCGAACATCAGGAATACCAATCCCACCTGCGAGAGCGTCTCGATTCGTCCCACGTCGAGCACCAGCGAAAACGGCGGAGTGAAGGGACCAATCACCATGCCGGCAAACAGGTAGCCCACCACCACAGAGAGGCCGAGTCGCTTGCACAGCGCGCCGGCCAGCCCGGCCGCGAGCAGCACGATCGCAAGGTCCTGGATGAAATTGATCCCTTCCATGCCAGCCATCATCAGGGTTGCGGTCACGGGAGATCAATGCACCAGTGCAGGCGGTTGTTTTCTTTTTCGACGTTGAGGGTCGGCGTATCCGCAACGGTCGTGGCCGAGGCTTCAATTGGTTTGTGCTTCTTCCACCAGGTGAACAGGCTGGGGAATGCGACCCCTCTCCCTGCTCCTCGTTCTGTGCGGAATGCTGCTTCCCCTTCGTTCGCCGGCGCACACAGCATCGCGCGAGCTGTCCGAGGCGGCCCTGGCATTTCTCGCGACCTTGCCGGCGGATCAGGCGCGGCGTGCGACCTATGGAGTCAAGGATGCGGAACGAGAGAATTGGCACTTCGTCCCGAAGGAACGAAACGGGCTCGCGCTGAAGGAGATGACCCCCGAGCAGCGTGAAAAAGCGCTCGCCCTGTTGCGCGCTGGATTGAGCGATCGAGGACACCTACAGGTCGAGGCGATCATGGCGTTGGAGCGAGTCCTGTTCGAACTGGAGGGCTCTGCCCGCCGCGATGCCGGTCTTTATACGGTCACCGTGTTCGGTACGCCCTCGCCTGACGGTATCTGGGGATGGCGATTTGAGGGGCATCACCTCTCCGTTAATTTCACCTTGGTGGGTTCAACCCACGTATCGACCACTCCCTCCTTCTTCGGCTCGAACCCCGCGGAAGTGCGCAGTGGGCCGAAGAAGGGACAGCGCGCGTTGGGCGCCTTGGAAGACTTGGGGCGCGATCTCTTGAACGAACTCGACTCCTCACAACGGGCCGTGGCCGTGATTTCCGACCAGGCCCCCAAGGACATTCTCACGTCGAATCAAGCGCGTGTTGTGCTCGAAGCGCCCCAAGGAGTTCCCTTTTCCCGGATGACTCCCGCCCAACAGACCCGCTTGAAGGCCTTGGTTCGCGCCTATGTGCAACGTCATCGTGATGATGTCGCCCAGGTGGACCTGCAAAAAATCGCCGCCGCCGGTTGGGATCGGGTGTACTTCTGCTGGGCTGGAGGTCTCGAGAAAGGCGCGCCCCACTACTATCGTGTCCAAGGGCCCACCTTTGTCATCGAGTACGACAATGTACAAAACGGGGCGAACCATGTGCACGCCGTCTGGCGTGATCCGGAAGCTGATTTTGGCCGCGACCTGCTCAAGGAGCACTACGCCCGGGACCACGGCGCCGCGAACCGGCCCTGATTGGACGCGGGGTCAGTCCGATTATCCCGACGTGGCCGGGAATTCAGTCAATTGTAGCTTGCCACGCAGTCAGGTTGTGTTCGGATGAACACGGTTCAAATGAACACGCCATGTTGACCGACCGACAAGAGGAGATCCTCGCTTTCATCAGCGAATACCAACGGCAGAATACGGTTCCGCCTTCGACGCGCATCATTCAGAAGCAGTTTGGTTTCGCCTCACAGACCTCCGTGATTCGGCACCTGAAGTCACTCGCGACCAAAGGCTCCGTTGAGCAATTGGCCGACGGGTCGTGGGGGATCAAGGCGGCGGAGATCCAAGGTCGGCTTTTTGACGTTTCTGTGTTCGGCACCATTCCGGCGGGGCACCCCTCCGCGACGGGTCCGGAAGCTCTGCGCTCGATAGCGCTGGATCCTTCGGTCTTTGGCGTCACCGGAGATCGATCCCACCGGGTTTGGGCGCTGGAGATCAGCGGCGAGTCCATGATCGACGTGCACATCTGTCCGGGGGACGTCGGCGTGTTTGAACGTCGCGAACCACGCCCGGGGGAAATCGTAGCCGCGTTGGTGGATGGTGCGACGACGCTGAAGCGTTACGTGCTGGTACATGGAAAGCCGGTCTTGCGGGCGGAAAATGCGGCTTTCCCGGACATTGTCCCGGTGGAGCGACTTGAAGCGCAGGGCGTACTGGTCGGCCTGCTCCGTCGCGTGACGCGGTGACGAAGTGGGCCTCAGAGAACCGAGGTAACCATGGCCGCCAGCAACCCGGAGCATGCGGGCCGTGAACCAACCGGTCCGTCGCCGGTCGCGTCAACCACCGCCCGCCGGGGTGCCACGTCCGAGTCTGCGGTTCACCGGGCCCTCAAGCGCGCTGCGGGTGAATGGGCGCTGGAAAACCGCTTTCCCGTGCTCGGGTTTGAGGTGCGGGTGCCCGCGAGTCCCTATCGCGCCGATGTAGCGGCGGCGTCGCGACATCCGTGCGCCGACGGCGGGGTCGTGGCTCTTTTCGAGTGCAAGCAGGCGCGATCCGATTTTCTGCGGGACGAAGCGGATGAACCGACCTTGCGTTGCGAGACGGCGGAGTGTGCCGACCGACTCAAGACGTTGACCTCCCTCGTGGCTGCACATCGTCCCGACCTGCGGCGAGGCGCCGCCCTGTTTCCAGACTACGACGACTATGATCTCCGTGGACTCCGTCACGATGGACTCGAGCGTTTGCAGCGCGACCTTGAGATCCGGCAGCGGAAACTGGTACGAAGCGTGAAGTTTGCGCGCCTCCATCGCTACCACGCCGCGGATTACCTTTATCTTGTGACCACGGCCGGGCTGATCGAACCGCATGAAGTGCCGGTCGGATGGGGCTGGCTCGACGTTTCCACTCAGGACGGTCGCGTGGCTCTGCGGCAACCGCCCCAACGTCATGTCACCACGTCCGCGTTGCGACTCGCCTGGCTCGAGTCGATGGCGATGGCCGGGGGGCGATTCCAACTCCGCGGATTGCCGCCAATCCCCGGTAAACCGCCCCTGGCGGTGGCTTCCGACAGGCCGCTGGGTCGACCCGGTTGACCAATCAAGGTTCCTTCCGTTCAAAGCGGCTCAGGGCGCGATTCTTCCGCAAGGAGCCGGCCGGAGCAATCTGGCCGTTCATGGCGATATAGACCCCCGGAGGCAGGACCTGGAGCGCGCCCACGGCACATCCTAGATTGAACAACGCATCACTGGTGCGAAACCGAGCGGGTAGCATGGAGCCGGTAAAGACGATGACTTTTTCGCTGATGCCGGAGAGCCATTCCGCTGTCGTCGTCATTGTATCGGTGCCATGCGTGATCAGAAGGTGCGTTTCGGGGGCCGCCAACACCCGTTCCCGGATGAGCTTCCGGTCCTCGTCCGTCATGGCCAGACTGTCCTTTTGCAGGACCGATTCCACCACGTAGTCGAAGGTGACGTTGGCTTCCTGGAAGAGGGGACCGACCTGGGGTTCACCGACGTCGTACGTGCTCGCCGCGTCAAAGTAGACCTTGTCGATGGTACCGCCTGTGGCAATGACTCGGATTTTCACCGATCCAGCCTGGCGCTCGCACGCAGCGGTTTCAAAGCCATTCTCCCGGTGGCTCGCCCTGACCTCGTGGACGACGCGGCCGCCCGGAATCCATCCCTCAGGTCCGTCGACGGTTCCTCAGGTTGTCGATGGCCACCGCCACGACAATGACCGCCCCCATGACGATTTCCTGGGTGTACTGGGGCCAGCCCATCTTCACGCCCCCGTTCCGCAGGATGGTGATGATCAGCGCACCGATCATTGTGCCGAGCACGGTCCCGCGTCCGCCCAGCAGGCTGGCGCCGCCGATGACCACGGCGGCGATCACAAACAACTCGTAGCCGATCGCCTCGGTCGGTTGTCCGATGCCGCCCAGCCGGGCAAAGAAAATGATGCCCGCAAGTCCGCTGAAGAGGCCGCTGATCAGGTACACGGCGAGTTTGGTGCGCAACACGGGCACTCCGCAAAGCACCGCTGTCTTTTCGTTTGAACCCACGGCGAACGCGTGCCGTCCCAGCCGGGTGTAACGCAGAAACAACGACGCCAGCAATGCGCAGAGGATGACCAGCCAGACGGCGGCGGGCAAAAACGGGAAGGTGAACACGGTCCGCGCGGGATCGAGCAGGCGAGCGATCCACAGATCGCCGACCACGTCCGACGGGGGATAGATGTTCTGTTCGTTGGCGACAAGCTTTGCGAGGCCGCGTGCCATCTGCATCGTGCCGAGCGTGACGATAAACGGCACCATGCGCAACGAGGTCACCAGCAGGCCGTTGATCAACCCCACGGTTCCAGCGACCGTCATGGCGGCGAGCACCGCAAGGATGGGCATGAGATGAGGAGAGCTGCGCACCCATTCCGCGCCCTTGGGCCCGAGGTTGAGTACATACGCGGTCGTGATCATCGCCAGCGCAATGGTCGAGCCGGCCGACAGGTCAATTCCGCCGGCGATGATGACAAGGGTCATGCCGATCGCGCACATCGCCACGACGGCAATGTCCTGTAACATCAGCTGTGTATTGGCGTCCGAGGTGAAACCTTTGCTGCCGGGCGTGAGGACGGCAAAGAAGAGATAAACGCAGACCAGGGCGACCAGTCGGGCGGCAAAGGCCAGCACACGCTTGGACTGGGATGGGGCGGAGTCGGTCGGTTCACTCATGACGGGTCTCGGTCAATCGGGGTGGTTGCAGCAGGCGCTTGGCGTCGTCGCTCTTGCTCACACCGGAGGCGAGGAAGGTGCGTCGCTGGTCTGCCCCGTGGCGGCGAGCATGAGCGAATGCTCTGTCCACGAAGCAACGGGCAAAGCCTCGCCGAGGATTCCCCGCGTCATGACCGCGATGCGGTCGCAGATGCCCAGGAGTTCCGGCAGGTAGCTGCTGACCACGAGAATGGCCTTGGGCTTCTTGCCAGTGCTGGGATCCCCGAGCGCAAGGCGGTCGATCAAGGCGTATATCTGGGCCTTCGATCCCACGTCGATGCCTCGGGTGGGTTCGTCGAGCAAGAAGATGTCGGCGTCATGATGAAGCAGCCGGGCAATGGCGACTTTTTGTTGGTTGCCGCCGGAGAGATCCTCGACGGCCTGCCCGGCATCGCGGCATTTGATAGGCAGGGCATCGATCCAGGGCTTGCAGGCGGCGCGTTGCCGTGACGGCCGGATGAACCGCCAGGGTCCCAGTCCGCTCAGGCGCGTGAGCGTGAGGTTCTCGGCGATCGAAAGGTTCTGCGCGAGGCCTTCGGTCTTGCGATCTTCGCTCACCAATCCCACCCCCTGCGCCCAGCGGCGACCGGGTGAGGCTTCACCGCGAAACGCGCCGATGCGCACGTCGCCCGACTTGACAGGTTCTAGTCCGAAGAGGGAGCGCAGCATTTCGGTGCGACCCGCCCCAATCAGGCCCGCGATGCCGACCACTTCCCCTCGATGCAGGGTCAATGCCGCTTTGCGCGGCAGGCTGGCCCCCGCAAAGTCCTTCATTTCCAGCACAACTTCGGTGGGCTGCCGGACCGACCGTGGATACAAATCGGCGACCTCTCGTCCCACCATCATGGAGATGATGCGGTGCACGGGCACTTCGTTGACCCGACCGTGCCCGACGGTCTCACCGTCACGCATGACGGTAAAGCGGTCACAAAGAGCCTGCACCTCTTCGAGCGCGTGGCTGATATAGACGATGGCGATGCCCTTTTCCTTCAGGCGCCGGACCAAGGAGAACAACTTGGCCACATCCTTTTGAGTGAGGGAGCTGGTCGGCTCGTCGAGGACCAGGATTTTGCAGCCCACGGCGACCGCCCGCGCGATCTCGACCAGTTGCTGGCTCGCGATTGAGAGCTGCCCCACGATGGCTTCGGGCGTGACGGTCTCGAGCCCGACCTCGTTCAGTGCCCGCTGCGCGATCGATCTGGTTTCGCTCCAGCGCATGAAGGGCCCCCAGGTGGGTTCAATGCCCAGCAGGATATTCTCCATGACGCTGAGATCCGGAGCCAGCGCCAGTTCCTGGTAGATCATGCAGACGCCCCGCGACCGGGCATCCAGGGGATTGGCGGGACGGTAGGGTTGACCATCGAAGGTCATCTCACCGGCATCGGCTTGGTAGGCTCCGGAGAGCGTCTTCATCAGGGTGCTTTTGCCCGCCCCGTTTTCGCCGATGAGGGCGTGTACCGATCCCGCGGACACCTCAAGGTCAACCCCGCGCAGTGCGTAGGTGGCGCCGAACCGCTTCTGCACCCCCTGCATGGTGAGCAGAGGTCTGGGAGAGGAGGGAGGGGAGACCATGGCGGACCTACTTCTTGGTTTTCACCGTCACACCTGTATCCACCACCAACGGGACGGCGCGCTTTTGCAGGTGGTCGACGACCGACTTCACCCCGAGGTAGCCCATCCGGTCCGGATCCTGCACCACAAGAGCTTGGATAATGCCGTTTTGCAGCCCCTGGAGCAGCAGTTCCGAATCATCGAAGCCCACAAACGGGGCCTTGATGGCCACCCCCTTGTCCCGCAAGGCGCGCAGGGCATTGTAGGTGCCTTCGGCGGTCGGCTGGTTGGAGGCAAAGATGCCGTCCAGCTCCAGCGTGTTGTTTTTGACGTAGTTTCCGAGCAGTGTCTCCGCCACGCGCTGGGCGCCCGCCATCGAACCGTCGGTGAACTGTTGCGCTTCAAGTTTCAGCTTCGCCTGTGACCCCAGTTTTTCGACGAACCCCTCCTCGCGCAGGCGGGTGCTGGCGGATCCTTCGGTGAATCGCACCATGAGGACGCGACCCCCGAATGCCGGGGCGGTACTCAGGCCCAGCAGCGTCTCGGCGGCCGTGACTCCCGCTTGTTTATTGTCCGTGGCGACAAAATTGATGTAGTCGACGCCGGCTTTGCCATCGAGTGGGGAGTCGAAAATTGCGACCGGCAGCCCGCGACGAACCGCGGTACGAACATGGGAAACCAAGGCGCGGTCATCACACGGTGCGAGCACAATGCCGTCGATGCCAGAGGCCGCGAGGTTGTTGAAGATACCAATCTGATCTGCGACTTTGGAATCGTCGAGTGGCCCCTGCCATTCCAGGTTTACCCCCAGCTCGCGGGCCGCACGTTCCGCACCGGCCTGCGCGGATTTCCAATACGAGTGGGTCGTGGCCTTCGGCACCACGGCGATGGTGAGTTTCTTTACGCCGGATGGATTCGAGGCGGCTTCTTTCTTTCCACATCCGGCGAGCAGAAGGCCGACGGTGCCGAGAAGGAGACCAAGACAAGTGAGCGAGGGGAGTTTCATGGAGGGGGAGGATTGAAAGCGACGACCACGGACAGGTTCAAAGTTCTACCATGGCCTTGATCACCCCGGTTTCCGGCCGGGTCCATGAGGGAAAGACCGACGGGGTCTCATGGATGGAGGCGCGGTGGGTGATCCACGGGGTCGTATCGATGCGACCCGATTCTATCAGATGGATGATGCGATCGAAGTCCTCGCTGCGTGCATTACGGCTGGCCAACAGGGTCAGCTCGCGACGATGAAAGTGGGGATCGTTGAAAGTGATCTCGCCTTGAACGAGACCCACGAAGACCAACCGTCCTCCCGGGCTGGCGTAGTCGAACGCCGCCATCATCGACTTGGAATTGCCCGTCGCATCGAACACGACGGTGGGAAGGTCCCCGCCCGTCAGCTGCAGCAAGGCGTCGACCACCGGACCCGCGGTGGCAAGGAGCGTGTGCGCCACTCCGAGTTGCTGCTGGCAGAAGCGAAGGCGCGCCTCGTTGATGTCGAGGACAATGACACGGGCCCCGGCTTCGACCGCGAACTGCATGACGGCGAGTCCGATGGGACCCGCGCCGATCACCAGGGCAAATTCACCGGGTTCAATCCGGGCCCGGTCGACCGCATGACAGCCGATGCCGAGTGTTTCCACCAGAGCGAGTTGATCGAAAGAAAGCAGCGCCGAGCGATGGAGCTTGCGGGCAGGAACGAGCAGATGCTCTCGCATCCCGCCATCCGTGTGGACCCCGAGAACCTGAAGTTGGGCGCAGCAATTCGGTTTTCCCCGACGGCAGGCGATGCAGACTCCGCAATTGAGGTAGGGCTCCACGGAGCAGCGATCACCAACCGCGACCGCGTCCACCCCGCTTCCCAGCGCAAGGACCTCAACCCCGAGTTCATGCCCGAGGATCCTGGGATAGGTGAAAAAAGGCTGCCGGCCACCGAACGCGTGCAGGTCGGTTCCGCATATGCCCACCCGGTGGATGCGAACCAGGGCCTCGCCAGCGCCCGGCGCGGCCGAGGCGTCCGTGGTGACGAGCGCGAGCCGACCAGGTGCTTCGAGACGTAAGGTGACCATGGAAAAGGGCTCAGTTGTTTTCCGGGCGACCGGACGACCACGTGACATTGCGCACCGGGCGCAGCACGTCGAGCACGCTTCGGAGCAGGTCTTCGTCGGGGGGATGCGCCGCATCGCGAATATTCTGCACGATTCGCGCCGGGGTGGCGGTGCCGACAATGGTGGTGGCGATATCGGGATGGGCCACGGAGAACTGCAGGGCCAGACGACTCAGGTCGCCACCGCGTTCCGCGCAAAGCCGCGCAGCCTCCGCACAGCGAGCCTTCAGCTCGGCCGGTGCCGGATGCCAGTGGGGTGGGCCTTCAAGGCTAAGCAGACGCATGGCGATCGGGGCCGAGTTGAAGACACCCACCCCCTTGGCTTTGAAGTAGGGCAGGTGGTCGGCCAGGGCCTGGTCATTGAGACAGTAGCGGCAGTAGGACTGAATCTGGTCGACGTCGACTTGTTCCATCACCTCACGGAAGAGCCGCAGGGGAAGTCCGGTGATGCCAACAAAGCGCGCCTTGCCCGCCGCCTGCACCTCGCGCAGGGCGGGCAGCGTTTCGTGGATGATCTGGTGCAGGTCGCCGAATTCCATGTCGTGCACCTGGATGAAGTCGACGTGGGTGACCCCTAGTCGGGCCAGACTTTCATCCACGCTCCGTTTCACCCGCTCGGCTGAAAAGTCGAAGTCGGCCAACTTGTATCCATAACGTCCTACCTTGGTCGCAAGCAGGTAGCGGTCGCGGGGAATCTCGCGCAGGGCCCGGCCTAGCACTTCCTCCGCCCTCGTCAGGCCATAGAAGGGTGCGGTGTCGATCAGGTTGATTCCATGGTCCAGCGCGGTGTGTACGGTGCGCACGCCTTCCGATTCGTCGATTGACTTGAACACGGAGCCCAGGGAGGAACCCCCGAAACCGAGCACCGAAACGGAGAGACCAGTCGTGCCAAGCGGGCGGTATAACATGGGTGCGGAGGAGGGTGGGGGAAAACGGGCGGACCAAGTGGCGCGCCAAGAGGACGGATGATCTTACGCCTTTTTCCTGGGTGCTTGGAATGGACATTCTCGTCTGAGCTGATGGATATTCTTGGCCGTGCCTACGCCCTTGAAAGACCGTCTCCCGCTGCCTCCGTTTTCACTGCAGGTTTCCTCGCCGCGGTATGCCTACTTTCGCCGGCAGATCACGCAGCGGCGCGATCTGTCTTTGATCGCCGCTGGGAGAGAGGTCTGCAATCGCGACTACCGGGTCGAGCGTCGCGGCTTCCCTTGTTTGACGATGGAGTACGTGGCCGACGGCCGGGGCACCCTGCTCTTGAATAGACAATCTTACCCACTTCATCCGGGTGTCCTCTTCTGCTACGGCCCCTCCATCCCTCACCTCATTACGAGCCGCGAGGATCAGCCGATGAGCAAGTACTTCGTTAACTTCTTCGGTGACGAGTCGCGCGGACTGTTGCGGGATGGAGGTCTGATGCCGGGCACAGCGGTGCAATCGCCGGACATTGAGACGTTGAGTCTGCTCTTCGACCAGATGATCGCCCACGGCGCACGGGATCTCCGCCATGCGGAGACCATTTGCGCGTCATTCCTGCGCATCATCATCCTCAAGGCCTCGGAGGGACTGAAGCCTTCGCATCCCCGGGAGTCCCCGATGGCGGAGAATTTCTCCCGGTGGCGCGCCCATCTCGACCAACATTTTGAGCAGTTGCACGACCTAGGTGAACTGGCGCGCGACCTGCGAGTGCGGCCGGCCTATCTTTGCCGGGTGTTTCGACGATTCGGCTACCCCAGCCCGTTCCAATATCTCACGCGCAAGAAGATGAATCGGGCAGCCCAATTGCTCGCGGGGGAGGGACTTGCCGTCAAACATGTTGCGGCGGCCGTCGGGTACTCGGACCCCTATCACTTCTCTCGTGTGTTCAAGAACCACTTTGGTCAGGCGCCGCGTCATTTCCTTGCTCAATCGTCGCGCTCGCCCGCGGATCCTCCGTTATCGACCGGGATCCAGGGTGGAAAGGCGACCTGATGGGGAAAGGGTCTTGTACCCGGGGCGTGGTATCGTTGCTTGCCTCCCCTGGGAATTTCGCGTTCCGCAGTAGGGACGGCGGGCGCTTCGCCACATCCATCCTGCTCTATGATTCATGTCGTCCTGTTTCAACCGGAGATACCCCAGAATACGGGGAACGTAGGACGGATGTGCGCGCTCACCCGCTCGCGGCTGCACTTGATTCATCCCCTTGGCTACACCATCAATGATCGCAACCTCAAGCGGGCCGGAATGGACTATTGGTATTCACTGGACGTCCATGAACATGCTCATTGGGCGGCCTTTCGCGCCAGTCCGGTCGGGCCCCGCCGCTTGTGGCTGTTCACCACCAAAACCTCCCAGAGCTTCTGGTCGGTCTCCTTTGCCGATGAAGACGGCCTCGTATTCGGGAGCGAAAGTGCGGGCGCACCGGATTGGTTGCATGCCGAACTGAGTGTTCACCAAAGAGTCACGATACCGCAGGCCAATCCCGCGTTGCGTTCGCTCAATTTGAGCACCGCCGCAGGAATCGGCTGTTATGAGGCGATCCGGCAGGTGGGCTTGCTGCAATAGGCGCGCCGATAACAAAGTCGGTGCCCTGAGTTTACTCACGTTTTTCTCCTTCAACCGGATTCAGGTTCAGGTCATAAGTCGCGATGATTGGTTCAAAGACGGAACATTTTCCTGGCTAACCTCACCTAAGGCATAACGACCCTTTGCTCGATGTTCCGCGTCCCCCGCCCGAATCCGATTTCCTTCCACCTCTTTGTCCGGAGCTGGGTTTTCCTGCTGGTTGGCCTCGGATTGGGAGGGTGCCAGATGGGCATGCTGTCGTCGACGCCGTTGACCACCACGAAGTTCACCCTGGAACAAACCGAGAAGCTGGTGCTTCAGGACCCGTGGGTGCAACGAACGATCAGCAGCACGGGCATCCAGCATTCGGTACTTCCCGACGGGAAAATGCAGGTTGTTGTCAACATTAAGAATCGTGAGAGTGGACTTAATCGAGTTGAGCTGAGTGTCGCGTTCAGGAACGCGGACGGACTCGTCGATCTTGAACAAACACCGTGGCGGTTGCTTGAGTTGGAGGGCCGCGTCACCCAAGCGGTTCGGTTTGTTTCCTCCGGAACGACGGCACGCAATTTTGCTGTTCGGGTACGTCAGGCGATTCCTTGAAGGCCATCCCACGCGGGTGGTGAGCGCGGACGTGGCTTTACGGAGGGGTTGCCTTCGTTCTCGACCTTGCTTGGGGTGTTCGATTTGTGAGTTCAACTGCGACAGCAACAGTTTGGCGAGAGACCAGGACGACGTTGATCCTGGCGGGACCCATTATCGTGGGCCAGGTCAGCCAGATGCTGATGGGTCTGACCGACAGTGTGATGATCGGACGGGTCGGTTCGGTCCCCCTGGCGGCCTCCGCCTTCGCCGGGACGATTTACGGTATCTTTTTCATTGTCGGAATCGGCCTGCTCTTGCCGGTCGCGGTCATGGTCGCGCGTTCCCGAGGCGCGGGCGAACCGAAGGCCTGCGCCCAGTATCTGCGCCATGGAGCCGCCATTGCCGTGGTCTTTGGCTTGTTGGAGACCGTGTTGATGCTTGCGATTGGGGACCATCTGGAGCGTTTCGGTCAACCCCCCGAAGTGGTGCTGGAGGCGGGGACCTATTTTAAGCTGATCGCGTGGTCGCTGGTTCCGACCTTGCTGTTCCAGGTGTTTCGCCAGTTTGCGGAGTCGCTGGGACATCCACGGATTCCGATGGTGGTGTTGCTGGCGGCGGTGGCCGTGAATGCGGGCCTCAATTGGATTTTCATCTATGGCCACTGGGGAGTGCCTGCCTACGGCCTGGCCGGTGCAGGCTGGGCCACCTTGATTTCCCGGTGGCTGGCCGTGATCGCGATCGTGCTCTGCCTCGCGCTGGATGTCCGCTTCCGCTCCTATTGGCCGGAAAGGTGGGCCGTGGCACTGGCCTGGACTCGGATCAGGGAGATGCTGCGCATCGGGCTGCCCGCCGCCGGACAGCTTCTTTTCGAGAGCGGAGCGTTTTCGGCGGCGGCACTGATGATCGGGTGGCTCGGCACGGTTCCCTTGGCGGCTCACCAGATTGCCATCAGCTGCGCGGCGATGACGTTCATGTTTTTGCTCGGATTGTCCATGGCGGTGAGCATGCGAGTGGCCGAGGTCGTGGGGACCGGAGAGCGCCACCGGCTCCGCGCCATTGGCTTTGGCGCGCTGGCCGCCGGCACCGTGTTGATGGTCATTTTCGCCGGAGTGTTTTTTATCGCGGCGCGTCCGATCGCGGCCCTGTTTGTCGATGACTCCGCAGTGGTCGCCCTCGCGGCGCAGTTGTTGATCGTCGCAGGGATCTTTCAGATCTTCGACGGCGGGCAGGTGGTGGGGTCGGGAGCGTTGCGCGGTCTGAGCGACGTCAAGGTGCCCACGGTCATCACCTTCGTTGCTTATTGGGTGATCGCTTTGCCTGGTGGATACGTTCTTGGGGTATCCGGTCCCTATGGCACGGTCGGCATTTGGGCGGCCCTGGCATGCGGCCTTGCATTCGCCGCCATCTTTTTGGCCGCTCGACTGGCCCGGCTGACGCGCTGATTCAGGCGACCTGCACCCGTGCGATGTTCCGCATGGGAGTGACCAGTCCGGGCGTCGGGGGAGCTGCTTCCAACTTGTCGAAGGTGTGCAGCGCGGCGCCGACGATTTGATCCATGTTGAGGTAGCGGTACTGCGCAAGGCGCCCGATGAAGGTCACGCCGGTTTCCCTGACTGTGAGTTCGCGGTACCGTTCGATCAAAGCGGCGCTCTCCTGTCCAGGCACCGGGTAATAGGGATCGTTCTTCCCGGCGCGGTACTCCTCGGAGAATTCTCGAACCAGGTTGGAGTAGGCGCTCACCTGACCGGTGATGTGCTTGAGCTCCACGGTGCGGGTGAAGGGTTCGGAACCTGGATAGTTGATCTGCAGGGCGGGCTGCAGGAATCCGTTGGCCGTGTGGCGGACGGAGCGTTCTTCCAGCTCAAAACGGACGGTGCGGTAGGGCAGATGGCCGTAACAGTGGCCAAAATACTCGTCGATCGGTCCGGTGTAGATCAAGTGACGGAACCGAAGGTAGGGCAGAATTTCACGGTAGTCCGTCTCCAGTCGCAGGTCGGCGCCCGAAGCGTCGAAAAGACGATCGAAAAGCGTGTGATAACCGTGTTTCGGCAACGCCTGGAATTCGTCGAGAAAGTAACGTTCGTCGACGGTGCTCCGCCAAGGGATGCGCCGGCAAACCGAAGGATCGAGCGCCTCGGCGGGCCGACCCCACTGCTTGGAGGTGTATCCCTTGAAGAACAGGTCGTAGAGCTCCTCGCCGACCGAGGCGAGAATCGCCTCCTTGGAATTGGCCGGAGAAGCGATGGGAACGACATTTTCCGCCAGGTAGCGCTTGAAGTCCGACTCGGTCGCCTGCGCGTTGTCACTCAACTGGCGATACGTGGCAAGGTTGACCGGGAAGCTCCAGAAGCGATTGCGTGTGAAGACCTGCGCCCGGTACTGCACTTCCCGCCATTCCGTGAAGCGGGAAAGGTAGGTCCGGACCTGTTCCGAATTGGTGCGAAAGTAGTGGGGGCCGTAAACGTGGTACAGGAGTCCGTTCCGGTCCGTGCGATCGTGACAGTTGCCACCAATGTGGTCGCGTTTCTCGATGACCAGGCAGCGGTGCCCTTTCGATCCCAGCCGCTCGGCCAGCACGAGTCCCGAAAAGCCCGCTCCAACAATCACGTAGTCGTAGGTGTTGGACATGGGCTAGAGCGACCTGAGATCCTGGAAGAGCCGGCGTCCCTTGCGCACAAAGCCCCAATAGCGCACGGAGGCGTGCCCGCCCACGCGATCGCGAAAATGAATGGGCACCTCGACAAATCCGAGGGGCTCAAGACGTAAAGCGAGTCCGATGTTGGCCAGATCGAAGGTCGCCGGGATCTGGCGAGCAGCGTCTGCCGCCACCGAAGTATGGTAGAGACGGTAGGGTACGTTGGTATCGTTCAGCCGCGTCCGTTGCGTCGCCTTGAGCGACCAGCGCAGAACCCGGGTGACCAACCGCCGGCTGAATCCGTCATCGCGGGTCATGCGGCGACCATAAACCGCAGGCGCGTCCTTGCGCCGTTCCCAAACCGACCTGAACGCAATCGGATCGCATTGGCCGTCGGAGTCGATTTGGAAAACGTAGGGCGCTCCGATGCGCTGCGCCTCCTGGTAGCCGACCAGACAGCTCTGCCCATGTCCGCGATTGGAGTGGGTGTGAATGCGAAGTTCCGGCCAGTTCAAAGCCGACAGGGCCTTCAACGTGCCATCCTTGGAGCCATCATTGATGACCAGAATCTGATAGTGCGGAACCACCTTGGACAACTCCGTCCGCCATTCCTCGAGCACCCCCACGATGGCCGACTCTTCGTTATAGACGGGCACCACGACGACCAATTCCGGGGGTTCGGTGCTCACGGAAGCCTTTGTTTGATTTAAGGTTGCTGTAGTCTGCGCCAAAGCCTGGACGGGGCCCTTCAGGGCCGAGTCGGTGGGAGGGAGGAGCTCTGCAGCGGTCCGGGACACGGGGATCTTCTAATTGCGTCTGAGTGACACGTGGACGGTGGTTTCCCCATATCGGGACGCAACGGCAAAGCCTGAAGCCGCACTTTTTAGCAAAATCTTCGACATTGGGGTCGGGCTGGCTTCTCTTCGCAGGCTAAGTTGATGAAGACGTTCTACCTCACCACAGCGATCGACTATGTGAATGGTTCACCCCACTTGGGGCACGCTTACGAGAAGGTGCTCTCGGACGTGATTGCCCGTTTCCGTCGGTTGATGGGGGATAAGGTCTGGTTTTTGACGGGCACGGACGAGCATGGGCAGAAGGTCCAGCAGAGCGCGCGCAAGCATGGGGTCGATCCTCAGACCTTTGTCGACAGCGTCAGCAACGAGTTCCGGGTTCTGTGTACCAAGCTTGAAATCTCGAACGACGATTTTATTCGCACCACCGAGGAGCGTCACAAGCGGGTGGTTCGTCGGATTCTCCAGCAGCTTTTCGACAAAGGGGAGATCTACCAGGCGGACTACAAGGGCTTCTACTCCACCCGGCAGGAGCAATTCTTGCAGGACAAGGATCGCAATCCGGATGGGAGCTGGCCGGAGATTTTTGGTGAAGTCACTGAAATCACCGAGACGAATTACTTCTTCAAGCTGAAGGCGTATCAGGAATGGCTGGTGGAGCACATTCGCACTCACGAGGATTTCATTATCCCGCGCTATCGCGCGAAACAGGTGTTGGAATTTCTGAAAGAACCGCTGAACGACCTGTGCATCTCGCGTCCCCGGGAACGACTGGAGTGGGGTATACCGTTGCCGTTCGACGAGAAATTCGTGACTTACGTCTGGTTCGACGCGCTGTTGAATTACTACTCCGCGGTCGCGGACAAGCCGGACATCTGGCCTGCGACCTTCCATGTGATCGGCAAGGACATCCTGGTGCCGCCGCATGCCGTGTATTGGCCCATCATGCTGCAGGCTGCCGGACTGCCGTTGCCGCGGTCGCTCCTGGCTCACGGTTGGTGGTCGATCAACGGTACCAAGATGTCGAAGAGCACGGGCAACTTCATCGATGCAGGCAATTACTGCGACACCTACGGCGTCGACGCCTTGCGGTATTTCCTCATTCGAGAGATGAGCGTCGGGCAGGATAGCGATTTTTCGCAGGCGCAGTTTCTGGCCCGGTACACGAACGAGCTGGCCAACAATTTGGGCAACCTGGTCAACCGGACGCTCAACATGACCAATCGCTTCGCCGGGGCTACCGTGCCCGGTGTGGAAGTGGAGGAAGCGCCCGAGGCAGACTTGCGAGCACTCTGGGTGAAGACGCGTGATGAGGCGGTGGCGCTGCATGAGTCCTTCCAGTTCCATGTGGCACTGGAGCGGACTTTCGCCTTCATCACCGCAACGAATGCGTACATCGAATTGCGCGCGCCGTGGAAGCTGGGCAAGTCCTCAGACCCGAAGGACCAGGCCTTGTTGAAGACGTCGTTGGCGACCATGGCGGAGGCCCTGCGTTTGGGAGTCACGTTGCTGGCCGCCGTCATGCCGGGGACCACGCGAAAGATTCACGGGGTGCTTGGCTATACCCCCGGCGCAGTCTGGGCGGAGGAATTGGTTTGGAGCAATCGGCTGACCGGCTGCAAAGTGGCGGCGACCGCGATCCTCTTTCCACGTCCGACGGCGTGACCATCCTTCCGCTCAATCCCACGGAGAACGCGTCGCTGGAGTCGCTGGCGGCGTTCTTCGGTCATTGTCGCGCAGCCGCCCGTGCCGATGGGCGGGCCAAGCTGGCCAGCATCACGGTGGCGGTGGATGCGCTCGATCCGCTCGCGGTGCTGGAGTCGATCTACGAACCGGCGGAACTGCATTTTTTTGCCGAGCATCCCAAGCTGGAGACCGCACTGGCCGGGGCGGAAGCCGTGCTGGCGTTTGAAGCGAGTGGCCCCGGTCGTTTCGCGGCGGTGCAGGCCTGGGTCGATGAGACGCTGCGGCACACCGTGGCGGTGGGATCGTTGGAGGCGCCCTTTGGTGGACCTCACTTTTTTACCAGTTTCACGTTCCTCGACGCCGTTGAGCCAGGAGAGGTGTTTCCTTCGGCACGTGTCTTTGTTCCCCGGTGGCAGGTGGCGCGTGCGGGAGACCTGACCACGGCCGTGGCTAATGTGGTCGTGGCTCCCGATGTCGACCTTGCGGCGCTCACGGAGCGGGTGTGGCGCGCCCATCGCACCTTTTCGGAATTCACCTACAAGCGGGTATCGACGGTGGCATCGGCGCCGGACACGTCTGGTGGGACCATTTCCGCGAAGGAGATCGGCAACTATCCCGTCGCGGTGGCCGATGCGCTCCGGCGCATCGAGCGCGGCGACTTTCAGAAGATCGTGCTGGCCCGGGCCAAGGACCTGTCGCTTCAGCATGCGCTGCATCCGCTGCGCGTGCTCAATGACCTGCGGCAGAGGTTTCCCGCCTGTTACTCCTTTTCCATCGGGGACGGACGTGGGCGCAGTTTCATCGGGGCCAGTCCCGAACGGCTTGTGCGCGTCAGTCGTGGAAGACTGGAGACAGAGGCTCTTGCCGGTTCGGCCCGGCGAGGAGCCAGTGCCAGCGAAGACGCGGCGCTGGCCCATGCGCTGCTGCGCAGCGAGAAGGACCTGCGTGAGCAGCGTCTGGTGCTGGAATCCATTGCCCGCCGCCTTGCGCCCTTGGGTGTGGAAGTAGATCTGAATGTTCGGCCAGGATTGCGGCGGCTGGCCAATGTGCAGCATTTGTCGACGCCGATTCAGGCGGTATTGCCCTCCGGTGTACGTCTGCTCGATGCCTTGGCTGTGTTGCATCCCACCCCTGCCGTTGGCGGATCGCCGCGGGAAGCGGTGCTGGACCAGATTCGGGAGCTTGAGGGGTTCCCCCGGGGGCTCTATGCGGGTGCGCTGGGCTGGCTGAATGCCCGCGACGGGGGAGAGTTTTTTGTTGGAATACGAAGCGCGCTGATCGACGGCAGCCATGCGCGGGTTTACGCCGGGGCTGGCATCGTCGCGGGCTCAACTCCCGAACAGGAGTTCGCGGAGACCGAGCTAAAATTCGACGCTTTGCTCGCGGGTTTGCGACGCGGACGGGTCGACGCGGATTGATCCCACGCAACCCAGGCTGGCCCCCATCGCGCCGGTGAAGGACCGGCTGTTCCGGGACTACGGAATCTCGTAGATTTCCGCGAGCACCGTGCCGGTGGCGGCGCCGGAACCCGAGATATGAATCGTATAGGCCCCGGGCAAGAGGGCGACCTGCAGTGCGGCATCCTTGCTCGCCGCGACCAGCGGAAAGGCGCCTACCTGATTAAAGGTGCGAATCAGCGCCGGGTTGTCGGCCCAGTCATCATTTTCGCCGAGGCTCGCGCCTGTATTGGAAAATACCTGAATTTTCGGGTCCGAGAGAGTTCCTGTCAGTCCGAGGGTGGTGAGCGTGGGTCCCACGCCGCGGATCAGCAGCGCGCGCGGGGCATCCCCTTTTACCACGAATCCGACGATCAGGGAGTCGCCGGCGGAGGCGATCTGGCTCCGGGCGGACAAATTGCTCAGTCGAGAAGCCGACGATGCTCCGTCGAGATCGTAGACTTCGATCAGGGTTGTGCCTACGCCCTCGGTCGCTCCGGCGGCATGAAGCGTGTAGCCGCCCGGTTCAACAAAGGTCAGGAGTGCGGCATCCTTTGAATCGTTTGGCAGGGGGAACGCCCCCACCTGAGACATGGCCAGGCCGATCACGGAACTGCCACCCCAATCGTCATTGAACGCGAGCAATCCACCTCCGGAACTATAGAGCGAGAGTTTCGGGTCGGGGAGAAAACCAGGCACACCGTAGAGGCCGAGGGTTGGTCCGGTGGCGCGGACAAGCAGTGATTTGTTCCCGCCGCCCACGGCTACGCCCACGATGAGCGCCTGGGCTCCCGATCCGGCCGTGGCGCGGACCGAAACATTGGAGAGTTTGGACGCTGGCTGCGTGACGGTCAGCGCGGCGGACGCGCTGGTCGCCGTTCCTTTGTCGTTGGAGACCGTGCACCGGAATTCGTCGCCGTTCATGGTCACGACGGTTTGGCTTACCACCAAGATGGAGGTGGTCGCCCCTTCATAGCGACCGCTGGTATCGGCAGCGAGGTCCCGCCATGCGCCTCCGCCCGAACGCACGGACCAGCGATAGGACAGCGGCGCGGTGCCGGAGGCGACGACGGAGAAGGCGACCACGTCACCGACCAGGACGGACTTGGAAACGGGGGATGCGACGATCGCGGGCGCGATGACGAGAGGTGTCACCAACAGACTCGCCGGCTCCGAGGTCGCACTTCCGAGCGCATTGGCCACGAGGCAACGGAATTGGTCCCCACTCATGCTGGTCACGGGTTCCAGCACCGTCAGCTTGGCGGCTGTCACCCCGGAGAACGTCGTTCCATTCACGAGAGGGCTCCAGGTGGACGAACCGGCGGACAAACGCTGCCACTGGTAGGAGAGCTGGCCGGTGCCGGAGGCGGTGACCTCAAAGGAAACCGGCGTGGTGGCCATGGTGGTGAGATTGACCGGCTGAGAGCGAATCTGGGCAGCGGAGGTGTAGGTGCCCTTGCGCACGACAAACTGCAAGTTGTCAGCGACGTAGAGGTTCCCTGCGGCGTCAAGGGCGACCGCGATCGGGGTGTGGAAGCGGGCCTCCGCCCCGGTGCCATCCGCGTATCCACGGTATCCTGCCTGTCCGCCCAGGGTGGTAACCAATCCCGTCGGAGAAATGCGGCGAATCGTGGAATTGGAGCCTTCCGCGACATACACATTATTGTAACGATCGCTCGCCAAACCATTCGGGTAGAGAAACCGGGCGTTGCGTCCCGTCCCGTCATTGCTGCCTCCCACACCGGGCAGGCCGGCGAGGGTCGAAACCAAACCGTCGGGAGAAATGCGACGGATAGCGTGGTTGTAGGAATCGGATACGTAGACCGTTCCGTTGGTGTCGGTGGCAATTCCGGCCGGGTTGTCGAATCGCGCGGCGGCTCCGAGACCGTCCGCGGCCCCAGACACGCCCACGGTACCGGCCAGTGTGGAAACCGTACCATCGGGGGTCACCTTGCGGACAAGGTGGTTGGAGCGGTCGGCCACGTAGAGATTTCCCGCCGGATCGATGGAGACAGCGACAGGATAGTTGAAACTGGCGGCGGGCCCTTTGCCGTCAACGGCACCCGCATTGCCCGCGCGGCCCGCGAGGGTTGTGACCACGCCGGCGGGAGAGATTTTCCTAATCGTATGGTTGAACGTATCGGCGACGTAGAGCGTTCCGCCCGTGTCGATGGTCAGGCCCCGGGGATAGAGAAAACGAGCCTGCGTTCCCGTCCCGTTGTCACTACCTCCGGAGAGAGCGAGTCCAGCAAACGTCGTGACCACGCCCGCCGGAGTGATTTTTCGAATCACGTGGTTGCTCTCATCGGCAACGAAAAGATTGCCCTCCCCATCCACCGCCAGGCCGTTGGGGCTGCGAAACAGCGCGGCGTTGCCCGTCGCATTGATCATGCCGGCGGCGCCAGGTTGTCCGGCCAGAAGGGAGAAGTGGAACGAATCCACCGCGTTGACGACAGGGATGACGTCGATCGGCGCGATCTGAGAAATGATCGTGCCCCAGGTGTTGCTGACCTCGACGAAGTAGTTACCGGCGTCCGAAATCTGGGCCGATGTCAGCCGAAACGACGCTCCCGTCGCACCAAAAATGGGGTTGCTGCCACGATACCATTGGTAGGTGGGGGAGGGTGAACCGTTGGCCACCACGGTAAGGGTCGCAGACTGACCGACATTTACCGTTTGGCTGGCCGGCTGAGTGACGATGAGAGGTGGGATTCGCGGCAATTCGACGGTGAGTAATCCCGTGGTGGATGTCGCGGTGCCCGCGGGGCTGGTGACCACGCAACGGAACTGATCCCCGGACATGACGAGCGTCGTTGCCTGTACCGTGAGGCTAGGTGTGGCGACTCCGACATAGGGAGACCCCGAACCACCAACAAGAGCCACCCAGCCCGAACCACCTACCGGGAACCGCTGCCATTGGTACACCAAAGGAGCGGCCCCAACGGCCTCGGCGGAAAAGTTGGCAGGGGTGCCCGCCGAAACGATCTGATGACCCACCGAGGAGGCAAACTGAGGGGCATTCGCCGTGGTTTGACCATGGACGGTTCCGTGCGGAACCAAAAAGAGCCCCCCAAGCACGGCGAGCCAGATGGCGTTCAACCGGACAACCGGGGTCCAGATCCTGCCTGCCGTGAGCGTTCTGGCCGTGGCATGGCCAAAACCAACGCGGGCGGAGGGGATCAAAGAGAATAGCATGCAGAACAAGGCAAAAGACGGGCTCTCCAGTCACGAGTCGCACCGGGAATTCACAAGCCCAAAAACCGCGATCACCCGGTTTCGAGTGGCGAATTGACGGAGTCTTGACAGTTGGACGAACCGGGGAAACTCCGGCGGAGAATGTCCGATCCTCCCATGTGGTCGTGAGCGGAATTTAGACGCGCATTTCCCTCATGTTCCTTTGTTTTGTATACCGTTTTATTGTAGATAATTATGTCGATTTAGTGAGCGCTCTGGGGCCCGCCGACCACGGTCAACCGTCTGCGGCATCGCAGGATTGATGTTTCTTCAAGCAGCTTCGTCGATAGACTTGGGGTCGGATCAGTTCCCTATGCCGAATCTCGATAAACGTACGCCCAATACCTGGTGGTGTAGTGTCATGGTGGAAACCTTGGTGAGGCTGGGTCTGCGGCAGGCGGTGATTTCTCCCGGCTCGCGATCGACCCCATTGACCGTCGCCTTGGTGGCCCATCGTGCGGTGGAATGCATACCGGTGCTGGATGAACGATCGGCGGGCTTCTTTGCCTTGGGCCTGGCCAAACAATCCCAGCGACCGGTGGTTTTGGTCTGCACCAGCGGCACGGCGGCGGCGAATTACTTCCCGGCAGTGATTGAAGCCTCTGAGAGCGGGGTGCCACTCCTGGTCTTGACGGCGGACCGCCCCCCGGAGATGCGCGCCTGCAACTCCGGCCAGACGATTGATCAGCAAAAGCTGTATGGGGACTATGTGCGATGGCAGCACGAGGTGGGCGTCCCGGAGGCGAGTGAAGCGAGGTTGCGCTACCTGCGACAGACGCTGGTCCAGGCGTGGGAGCGGGCCGCCGGTGCCTATCCGGGACCGGTTCACCTCAATCTGCCCTTTCGGGACCCATTGGTTCCGCGCACGGATGCGATCGGAGTGGAGGTCGATCTGGGTGATGAGGAGGCTTTCTTTTCACATCTCATTCCGATCCAAGCTCCGTGCACGCACGCGACGTTTTGGCTTCGTTCAACCACCGCCCGGGGGCTGATCGTGGCGGGTGCGGCGGCCCCGGCGGATCCGCATTCCTATGTGCAATCGGTGCTCGCGCTCGCCCGGGCCACGGGTTGGCCGGTCCTGGCGGACGTCTTGTCACCGGTGAGAGCCTTTGCCTCGGCGGAAGCCGGGATTATCACGACCTACGACACATTCCTGCGCCACGAAGCCCTCGCGCGCCAATTGACGCCCCGGCAGGTGATCTGCCTTGGAGGATGGCCGACCAGCAAGGTGCTCCGAGGGTGGATGGAGACGTCGCAAGCCGAGACGATTCTGCTTTCGCCCTGGCCGACAAACCGTGACCCACTTCACGGTAGAACCCGGCAGCTGGTGGCCCCTGTGGAAGCCGTGGCGGTCGAGGGAACGCCCACCCGGGATCCGGCGTATTCCGCGCTGTGGCAGCGAGCGGAAAAAGCGACTCGCACCCGCTTGCGGGCGGCGATCGAGGATCCGGCCGCTGCTGGTTTTGAAGGAGGGGTGGCTGCGCGCTTGGGAGAAGTCCTGCCACCGGCGACGCCGGTGTTTGTGGCGGCGAGCATGCCCGTGCGCGACCTTGAGTACTTCTGGCCGTGCCAGGGAGGGGGCCAGCGTCTCTATTTCAACCGCGGCGCCAACGGGATCGACGGAACCTTGTCCACGGCGCTGGGGGTGGCCCACGGCCACGCGCCCTCCGTCCTCCTGACGGGAGACCTGGCCTTCCTGCACGATACGAACGGACTCCTGCTGGCCCCGAAACTGCGCGGTTCCCTGACCGTGGTCGTGATCAACAACCGGGGAGGAGGCATTTTTGAGCACCTCTCGATCGCGGCCTACAACCCGCCCTTTGAAGACTATTTTGCCACGCCGCAACAGGTCGACCTGGGCCGGCTGGCGGAAGCCTACGGGGTCGCCCATCGACTCGTGCCGACGTGGGGAGAGCTGGAGCGCGAGCTCACGTCGCTGCCTGTGTCGGGTCTTCGGATACTTG
Source organism: Opitutaceae bacterium (assembly GCA_016794625.1). Taxonomy (GTDB): domain Bacteria; phylum Verrucomicrobiota; class Verrucomicrobiia; order Opitutales; family Opitutaceae; genus UBA6669. The sequence goes on along the minus strand of JAEUGY010000054.1, from coordinate 34,024 downwards.
AATTCCGGACAGATCGCCGTCAGGACGCCGCTTTCCGCAAACGCCACTTTGGGAGAGTCTCAGAGGAGGCCGGGCGGGAGGTTCTGGCCGACGTCTGAGCCCCCGCGGGCCTACCCAGGGCCATGGTCCGGGCTGGTGACCCGCTGAATAACGACCAGATCGGTGCGAGCCGACCAGCCTTCCCGGAGCCAGAACTCGCGCCCGGCGTGATTGTCGGCATAGAGGAAGAGATTGCACTTCGGAATACCGGCGTCCTGGAGCGCCCGCAGGCAGTCGAGCACGAGCCAGCGGCCAAGGCCGAGCCGGCGATGGTCGGGTGAGACCGCCAGGTGGTGCAAGTAGCCTCGCCTTCCATCGTGTCCGCAAAGTACGGCGGCCACGAGTCCGTTCCCCTCGCGGGTGCGCACCACCCGACTCATCCCAGGGTTGCGCTCCAGAAACGACTCCACCCCGGTCCGGGTATCCGACTCATTCAATCCAATTCCCTCGCAGGACTGCCACAGGGCCAGAGCCTCGGCGTAGTCGGAGGCCCGCATGGCTCTGATGTGATATCCTGCCGGCGGCGTCATAGCTGAACCGGCAGTCCGATCTCGATGATCTGTGTCGGCAGGATCTGATAGTAGTCCTTCACCGGAGTGGCATTGCGACTAAGGAAGGCGTAGAGATTCTTCTGCCACTCGAACATGCGCGCATTGCCGCCGGAGATGATCATCTCCCGGTTGAAGTAATAGGTCGTCCCCATCGGATTGATTGGCACGCCCTGGCTCTTGATCCGCTCGACCAGTTTGCTCACGTCAGGCGACTCCATGTATCCGTAGCGTCCGATCGCGCGCCAGACGCCCTCACCCATGAAATCAAGGCTCATGCGGTCGTCCTCGTCCACCTGGGGAGTGTCCTGCGTGGTGATGGTCAGCAGCACCACCGTCTGCTGCAGACACTTGTTGGCCTTCAAATGGTGGAGCAGGGCGAGCGGTGTGCCCTTGGGTGTACCGACCATAAAAACAGCGCCGCCGGGCACGCGAACGATGTTCTTGCTGCGTGCGATGCTGGAAAGCTCCAGCTCGGTCACGGCGCTGCCGTAGATGCGTTCCTGGATTTCCGAGCGGCCGCTCTTCCAAGTGTGCATGATGGCGAAGATGACGGCGCCGATGGCCAGCGGCAGCCAGCCACCGTGGGCGATCTTGGGCACGTTGGCGGCGAGGAAGCCCAGATCGATGATGGCAAAACCAGCACAGGCGCCCAGCGCCGCCGGAAGCGACCATCCCCAGCGCCGGCGGGCGGCGAAAAACAGGGTGAATGTGGTGGCGGTCATCGCGCCCGTCACTGCGATGCCGTAGGCACCCGCCAGCGCGGACGAGGACTTGAACAAGAGCACCGTCACGATGGAGCCGATGGCCATCAGGGAGTTGACGAGCGGGACGTAGATCTGCCCCTGGTGAAGGGCGTTGGTATGCAGAACCTTGAGACGTGGAAAGAAGCCGAGCTGGATGGCCTGCCGGACCAGCGAATACGTGCCGGAGATGAGGGCCTGGCTGGCGATGACGGCGGCGAAAAGTGACAGAATCAGCAGCGCTGTGCGCGGAGCTCCCGCGGGTGCGAGTGAAAGGAAGGGGTTGCCGTTGTCATAGGGATGGGAGAGCACGTACGCTCCCTGTCCGAAGTAATTGAGCGTCAACCCCGGCAGCACCAAGAAATACCAGGCGCGCATGATGGCCGGGCGCCCGAAATGCCCCATGTCCGCGTACAGCGCCTCGACCCCGGTGATGGCGAGAACCACCGATCCGAGGATGGCCGAAGCGTGCAACGGATGGTTTTGCAGCAGATGCCAGCCGTGCATGGGGTTGAGAGAACGGAGCACCTCGGGGGTGCCGACCATGTGGTAGATGCCAAGGCCCCCCAGGACCAGGAACCAGATGGCCATGATCGGACCAAACCACTGCCCGATGCGGTGGGTGCCTTTGCGTTGCACGCCGTAGAGGGTCACGAGAATGGCGAGGCTGAGCGGCAGAATATAGGGCTCTGCCGCCGGGATGATGAGTTTTATCCCTTCGGCTGCGCTCAACACGGAAATGGCGGGCGTGATAACCCCCTCTCCACACAGCATGGAAGCGCCGAGCAAGACGATGAGCACCCCGGGAACAAGTCGCTTCCGGCCTTCCTGGGGACGATCGAGCCCGCTCAGGGAGAGCAAAGCGAAGATACCGCCTTCGCCGTGATTGTCTGCCCTCATCACGACCGTGGTGTACTTCAAGCTGACCACGACCATGAGCGACCAAAAGATCAGTGAAAGCACGCCGAGCACCCCGCCGACGCGATCCGCCGGTGCGAGGTGGTCAATGGACTCGCGAAACGCGTAAAGAGGGCTGGTGCCGATGTCTCCAAACACGACGCCAAGCGCACCGACCAGAAGGGCGGTGCGAACAGCGGCGTTGGAGTCCTGACCGGCCGGCGGTGAGGTCATGGTTCGCTGAGAATCGGCATTACCATCCCGTCTCCAAGCTGATTTCGCCTCTCGCCGTACGTTTGCTTGCAACCTCGGTGCATTGACGTTGGGGCGGAAGTGCGCAGCGTGGCCGGACCATGAGTACTCTGGATTGGAAGGTGGCGAAGACCTATTCGGACATTTTGTACCACAAGATCGATGGCATTGCCAAGATCACGATCAACCGGCCGCATCGCCGGAACGCCTTTACCCCGGATACGGTGATGCAATTGTTCAACGCGTTTCTGGATGCGCGGGAGGACTCCTCGATTGGCGTGGTCCTCCTGACTGGGGCCGGACCGCATACGGATGGGAAGTACGCCTTTTGCGCCGGTGGCGATCAGGCGGTCCGGGGTCATGCCGGGTATGTGGGCGGCGATGGTGTGCCGCGGCTCAACGTATTGGACCTCCAAAAGCTGATCCGATCCATGCCCAAGGTCGTGATTGCCCTGGTGGCAGGCTATGCGATTGGAGGAGGGCATGTGCTGCACGTGGTGTGTGACCTGACGTTGGCGGCGGACAATGCGATTTTCGGACAGGTTGGGCCCCGGATGGGCAGTTTCGACGCCGGATTCGGTTCAAGCTACCTCGCCCGGCTCGTCGGACAGAAAAAGGCCCGGGAAATCTGGTATCTCTGCCGGCAGTACAATGCCCAGGAGGCGTTGGACATGGGGTTGGTGAACGCCGTGGTGCCGGTGGCCGGGTTGGAAGCCGAGGGGGTCAAGTGGGGACGGGAGATCATGGGTCACAGTCCGCTCGCCATTCGAGCCCTGAAGAGTGCCTTCAACGCCGAGCTCGACGGGCAGTCCGGGATACAGGAACTGGCCGGGAACGCGACGTTGCTCTACTACATGACGGACGAGGCGAAGGAGTTCCACGGGGCCCAGCGCGAAAAACGAAAGCCTGACGCCCGCAAGTTCCCCTGGTTGCCTTGACGGCCGCCGGCTGAGAAAAAAGGCGGACCGGACCAAGGTCCAGTCCGCCAAGGGGGTCAGTCGACCACGCGAAGGGGCGGCGGTCTACTTCTTGAGCGACGCGCGCAGGTCTTCCAATTGGCCCGCCGAACCCAGCAGCGTGTTGCGGCTGGCGATGAACTTGGCGTACTCTTCGATGAAGATCTTGCCCGGCGGACGGAAATCGAATTCGGAGGGCTTGTCGCGGAAGAACTCGCGGTGCACGCGGGTCCACACGAGGCGTCCATCGGTGTCGATGTTGATCTTGGTGACGCCGAGGCGGGCGGCGGGCAGATATTCGTTCACGTCGACTCCAGCCGAATCCTTGATCTTGCCCCCCGCGGCATTGATCCGGTCGACCTCGTCCTTCGGCACGGATGACGATCCGTGCATGACCAGCGGGAAGCCAGGCAGACGGCTCTTGATCTTCTCCAACACGTCGAAGTGCAGCGATTGTTTGCCTTTGAACTTGAAGGCGCCATGCGACGTACCGATCGCACACGCGAGGGAGTCACAGCCCGTGCGCTTCACAAACTCCTCGGCCTCGACCGGATTCGTGAGCGTGGCGTGGCCGTCCTCCACCTTGATGTCCTCTTCCACGCCGCCAAGCATACCGAGTTCCGCCTCGACCGAGATGCCCTTGGCGTGGGCGGCGTCCACGACGCGCTTGGTGATCTCCACGTTCTTTTCGAACGGATCGTGTGAGGCATCAATCATGACCGAGCTGAAGAACCCGGAATTGATGCAATCGTAGCACGTGGCTTCATCACCGTGGTCCAGATGAACCGCGAAGATCGCCTCGGGGAAGATCTCGCCGGCGGCGCGGATCACGGCCTCAAGCATGCGCTTGTCGGTGTAGCTGCGTGCACCCTTGGAAATCTGGATGATGAACGGGGCCTTCGATTGGATGGCTCCCTTGAACAGGCCCATCGCCTGTTCGGCGTTGTTGATGTTGTAGGCGCCAAGAGCGTACTTGCCGTAGGCGTGTTTGAACAGTTGCGCAGTGGTGACGATCATATGCGTTGAGGAAGGCTGAGCAAAGCTGAGTTAGCGCGGCTCGGGAAGAACCCACAAGGGTTTATTCCGCGCAGATGGTGCCATTGTTTGCGCGCATCTTGAGGCGGGGGGAATCACAGGAGTCTTTATCGCTTATTTTTTGCGTTTATGTCAGCGCGGAGGGAATTCGAAATCCGTCTTCTTCTTGTCCTTGGACAAGACAAAGTAGGCGCTGAAGGTGGTTCCTCGCTTCGACATGAGGCCGTCGATCAATCCGGTGCGGCCCGTTTCGACCAGGCGTTCCACTTCCTCGGCCAGGATTTCCTTGCCGCAGATGGTGCGTTTCATTTCGAACACGACACGCGGTGATCCGTCGCTGTTCTTTTTTGCGACCACGTAGGCGTCGGGTGTTTCGTAAAGGTCCCCGTCGTGCACTTTGCTTTCACCCAACTTGCGAGCTTTCTCGAGATCGAGGGGCGCTTTGGACTTGCGCGGAGCGCGGGGCGTGCCGTCGGCGTTCTTGGCGGATTCGCGTGGTTTGCGCGGCGGAAATTCCCACGCGATTTTCGCTCCCTGCCGGATGAGAAACGCGTCGAACGGGCGACCTTTTTTTGAGGTGAATCCCTGAATGAGGTCGGTCTTCTGCCGCTCGACCAGCTGGATGGCGAGCTCGCGGGTGATGGGTTTCTGGCACATGAGGCGACCCACTTTGAAGGTCTCCTTCCAGCCTTCGCCATCGCGCTCGCGCAGGACGTAGTTGGTGGGAGCTTCACACAGCTCGGCTCGGGTCTTCGGATCGACCCAGAAAGGCTCGAGTCCTCCGACATCGACCTTGGTTCCAAAGTCGAGTTCGGCCTTCTTCCGACCGGGGTTCTTTTCGTCGTCGACAATCTTGATCTTGGAGGGAAATCGATTGCCGGTTTTTGCGGAGACAAAGCCATCGATCGGTCCGATCTCCCCGGTCGCGATCAACTGGCGGACTTCCGTTTCCTCCAGCTTCCGTCCGCTCATGACCTTGTAAATCATGAGGGTTCCATCCTGGGATTTGTATCCACGGAGGGTCTCATACATCGGCTTTCCGTCCGTCGGGGAAACGAGATCGGTCAACCGCGAATTCGATTCATCTTCTTCGAACGTCTTCGTCCGGTCGACGATGCCCTTGGTGACCTCGACGATTTCCGCCATGAACTTGTCGCGGGGAAACTGGTTGTGCTCCATCTGACGGAGCTTGTACTCCCACTGGCCGGTCATGTCGGGTTTGGTCAGGGCGTCCGCCTTGACGGCGGCCAGGAACTCGATCAGCGACTCCGCCTTGGTGGTCGGCACAAGTTCGCGCTGGTTGCGCTCCATGTACTTCTGATTGATCAGACCATCGATGGTGTCCGCCCTGGTGGCGGGCGTGCCCAGGCCTCGCTCCTTCATCGCCTCGGCGAACTCCTCGTCGTCGATCAGCTTGCCGGCGCCCTCCATGGCGGAGAGGAGGGTGGCTTCCGTGTAGCGCGGAGGTGGTTTGGTCGTCTCGGCGTGGAGCTGAACCTCCGTCGTCGTCGCTTTCCCGGCATCAGCCGGACTCAGGGCGGGCAACGCCTTGGAGTCGGGTGAGTCATCGTCGACGGTCGCCTTCCCATAGACCGCCAGCCAGCCGGGAGAGGTGAGCACTTTGCCTTCGGTTTTGAAATCGTGTCCGGGCGCCACCGTGCTGATGCGTGTGGTGATGTCGAATTCTGCCGGGGGGAAGAAGGTCGCGACAAACCGGCGCGCAATCATGTCGTAGATTTTCGACTCCATCTCGTCGAGCGATTGCGGCTCCGTGGTCGTCGGGATGATGGCGAAGTGATCCGAGATTTGCGCGTTATTGAAAATGCGCTTGTTGGGCCGCAGCCAGCCTTGAGTCAGCACGGTCTGGGCGTGAGACGACAGGTCGCCCCGCAGATTTCCCAGGGTCTGGCGGCAGGTGGGAATGTAGTCTTCGGGCAGCGCACGCGAGTCGGTGCGGGGGTAGGTGATGACCTTGTGCCTTTCGTAGAGCGCCTGGGCGATCTGCAAGGTGCGACGGGCCGGCAGACCAAACCGGTTGTTGGCTTCGCGTTGCAGCGTGGTGAGATCGTAAAGCCGAGGGCTGCTTTGATTGGAGGACTTCTTGTCTTCCGTGACGGCGGCGAGGGGTTTGCCCTGACAGGCGGCGACCACGGCCTCAGCCAGTGCCTTGTTCCACACCCGGTCGATGCGGTCATGCTCGTCGTTTTCGACCTTCTTGTAGTTGGCCCTTTGATAGACGCCCTCGTAGGTTCCCTTGGTGATTTGAAACTGGGCGGTCACGCGCCAGAAGGCACGCGGCTTGAAGTTGCGGATCTCGAGTTCGCGGTTGAACACGATGGCCAGGGTAGGGGTCTGGACGCGGCCGACGGAGGCGACATTGCCAGCCCGCGAACCGAACATGCGCTTGGTGATGGCGCGGGTGCCGTTGATGCCGATCAGCCAGTCGCTCTCCGATCGACAGCGTGCGGCGTCAGCCAGGCCGGCGAGCTGCGAACCGTCGCGCAGGTTGCGGAATGCCTCGGCGATGCCGTCCATCGTCATGGTCTGCATCCACGCGCGTTTCACCGGTAGTTTACATTTCGCGAGCTGGTAAATGTAGACGAAAATGAGTTCGCCTTCGCGACCGGCGTCGCAGGCATTGATCACCTGATCGACGTCCTTTCGCACCAGAAGCTTCTTCAGCAAATCGAACCGGTCCTTGGAATCGGCGATCGGTTTCAGTCCGAATTTCTCCGGAATGATCGGCAGGGTTTCCAGGCGCCAGAAGCCGTATTTTTTCTTGTCAATGTCCTCTGGCATCTCGAGTTCGACCAGATGGCCGACTGCCGAGGCGATGACGTAAGCATCGTTTTCGTAGACGTCGCCCTTCTTCGGAACTTTGCCGAGTGCGCGCGCTAAATCGGCCGCGACGGAGGGTTTTTCGGCAATGACAAGAGACTTCATGAGGCGGCGAGGCGTTAGGCACCGATGCCGCCGATTTCAAGGATTAGTTTCCGGGCCGGGTCCAACCCAGCACCGAAAATCGACCGGAAACGACGCGTTCGCACGCGGTGATCTGCGGGTGCGGATCAGTCGTGGTTCAGAACCAAAAGCGAAGCGATGGACTCAGACCGCCACCTTCGGCGTGGTCACCAACGCCTGATCAAGCGCCGAGATCAACTGGGCGATGGTTTCATCGGTCTCATCACCCATGTTGGAGATGCGGAAGGTCTTGCCCTTGAGTTTCCCATAACCGCCGTCGATGACGAGATGGTGCTTCGACTTGAGCGTTTTGTTCAGCGCGGCAAGGTCGTAACCGAGCGTATTGGCAAAGCAGTTCAGTGAGCGGGAGCCAAAGCGGGCCTCCGGAAAGAGTTTGAAGCCTTTGGCCAGACCCCAGGCGCGCACCGTTTCGTTGAGGCGTAAGTGCCGGGCGTGGCGGTGGGCGATGCCTTCCGCCTCGATGTCCTCCAACTTGGACTTCAACGCATAAATGAGCGGAATCACCGGCGTGCTCGGCGTCATGCCTTGTTCATGGTTCTTTTGAAACTCGATGAAATCAAAGTAGTAGCCGCGATCCGGGGACTGGGCGGCGCGATCGAGCGCCCGCTTCGAAACCGTGAACAGGGCAAGACCGGGCGGCATGGCCAGCGCTTTTTGCGATCCGGTGATGATCACATCGATTCCCAGCGCGTCTTTGTCGATGGGCAATACGCTGAAGGAACTGACGGTATCGACGATCGAAATCACTTCGGGAAACTCGCGCAGCACCGCCGCGATGGCGGGGAGGTCGCTCATGGTCCCCGTCGAGGTTTCGTTGTGAATCAACGTCACGGTGTCATAAGCCCCGGTGGCAAGCTCGCGGCGCAGCGCGGCGGGATCGACGGGTTGTCCCCAGTCAAACTTGAGAGCTCCAGCCGCGCGGCCGAGGCGGAGGGCGACGTCGTTCCACTTGTCGGAAAACGCGCCGTTCATGCAGTTCAACACCTTCTTGCGGGTGAGATTGCGGACTGCACCCTCCATGACGCCCCAGGCGGAGCTGGTCGAAAGATAGACCGGATCCTGGGTCGCAAAAAGCTTCTGCAGTTTGGGCTGGATCGCCTGGTAAAGCGCCACGAAGTCCGTGCTGCGATGCCCGATCATGGGCTGGGCCATGGCCTGCAGGGTTTTTTCCGAAACGGCGATGGGGCCGGGAATGAACAGTTTGTAGCTCATGAGGGAGGAAGGGTCAGCGTAACGGGTTACGGTATCAACGGAAGCCGGAAGGCGAAAATGAGGGACTCAGTGGGTCTCCGAAAGGTTGGACTGCTGATTGCCCCGACTGAGCGTGATCACGCGCGGTGTCCATTTATCTGCCTCTTTTTCATCGACTTCCGCAAACGACATAATCGTCAGAAGATCTCCCTTTTGTCCGAGCCGGGCGGTGGCGCCATTCAATGAAATCGTCGCGGACCCCGCGGGTGCGGCGATCGCGTAGGTTTCGAACCGTTCGCCGTTCGTCAGATTCCCGACGAGGATGCGCTCGTGCGCACGCAGTCCCACTGCGTCCATGAACCGACGGTCGATGGCGAGACTGCCCTCGTAGTGGAGACTCAGGTCGGTCACCTCGGCACGGTGAATCTTCGACTTCAGGAGATGGATTTGCATGTGTGGCGAGGTTAGAGACCGGTGCGCAGGATTCCGGTTGCGAATCCTCCGTCAACCTCGTTTCCCGTTGAGGTCGCATGTCGTCCTGGCTGAAGAAAAAACTCACTGGCTTCGAAGCTTATACCATCGAAGTGATTTTTGGCCGGCGTGAGGATACGGGGGCTGCGGTCTACGCCGCTTTCCTGCAGGCGCTGTCCTACCTGTTCAGCGGCATCGCGCAGGCTCGGCTTTGGCTCTATCGCCAGCGCATCTTGCACGACCAACCGCTAGGCTGCCTCGTCGTGGTGGTAGGTAACTTGACGGTGGGAGGAACGGGCAAGACCCCGGTGGTGGAAAAATTCGCGCGAGCCTTGCGTGACCGCGGGCGGCGGGTGGCCATTTTGTCGCGTGGGTACAAGAGCAAGGCTCCGCCGCTTTGGCGACGAGGGTTGAACTGGATCACGCATGCCTCGGCTCCGCCTCCGAGGATCGTGAGCGACGGGGTCACCGTGCTGTTGGACAGTGAACAAGCCGGGGACGAACCGTTCATGCTCGCGCGAAACCTGCCCGGCGTCGTCGTGCTGGTCGACAAGGACCGGGTCAAGGCGGGCACCTACGCGATCAAGCGCTTTGGGTGCGACACCTTGGTCCTCGACGACGGGTTCCAGTACCTTCCGCTCAAGGGCAGTCTCAATCTCCTCCTGGTCGACAAAACGAATCCATTTGGAAACGGGCATCTCCTCCCGCGCGGTATCCTGCGGGAACCGATCAAACACGTGCGGCGGGCGAGCTACGTTTTTTTGACCAAATCCGACGGACGGCGTGATCTCGAGATCGAGACCTTGATCCGGCAGCACAATCCCAACGCCGACTTCATTGAGTGCGCCCACCGCCCGCAGTATCTCCACCGATTCGGTGTGCCCGCGGACTCGACCGTGGACCGAAAACCGCTCGCTTTTTTGAAGGGACGCAAGGTGGGCGCCTTTTGCGGCATCGCGGCCCCGGAGAGCTTTGAGAAATTCCTGCGTGAACTGGGCGCGGACCTTCGTTTCTCCCGGCGCTTTCTCGATCACTATCGCTTCGGTCCCGAAGACATTGCGTCCGTGTTTCAGGAGGGTGCGGATCGCGGGGTGGAGTGTATTGTCACCACGGAAAAGGACGCCGTGCGGCTGCCTGAGACCATGATCTGTCCCATTCCACTGTATCACCTGCGCCTGGAGATCGACATCATCCGCGGTGCCACGGACTTTGACGAAGCCGTGGAGCGGATATGCTTCCGTGAAGTCCCTCTCCCACGCACCGACCTCTAACGGTCGCGGCGAACCGCGCGGTTCACCGATCCATCAGGGTTTCGGTTTCCTTCGGGCGCTCGCGTTGGATTCGATGTTCAGGTAGGTCTTGTTGAGCATCTGGCTCTCGTAGAGTTCCAGAAGACGCACCCCCTCGCGCGGCTTGACCATGTCTTTGCGGGTGGCTGCGTCGATCTGGGCCTTCATGCGTCGACAGAGCTCCTCTTGCTGGTACTGAACCCCCTCGATAACATCGGCGATGCGGCTGCCGCTCAACGCCTCCTCGATGTAGAAGCCATTGGGCTCGTCGGACTCTAGGAAGACGTGCACCTCGTTCACTCGGCCGAAGAGATTGTGCAGATCTCCCATGATGTCCTGATAGGCACCGGTGAGGAACACCCCCAGGAAGTAAGGCTTTCCATTGAGCGGATGCAGATTGAGGTAGTCCTTCGTGTCCTGGAGATCAATGAACGTGCTAATCTCCCCGTCGGAGTCGCAGGTGATGTCGACCAGCACGGCATTCACCGTGGGTTTCTCATCGAGCCGGTGAAGCGGGGTGATGGGGAAGAGCTGGCCCAGTGCCCAATGGTCGAGCAGGGACTGGAAAACGGAGAAGTTACACACATACTGGTCCGCGAGCAGTTGATGCAGATCGCGCAACTCTTCGGGCTGGTAACCTGTGTCGCGACCCTCCTTGGCCAGCTGTTCGCAGATACGCCAGAACAGCTGTTCGGCGGCGGCGCGATTGCCCAGGTCGAGGTAACCCAGATTGAAGAGTGAAATCGCTTCCTCCTTCTTTTGCACTGCGTCGTGGTAGCGTTCGAGGCGGCCTAGCTTCTGCCGGTTGCGCAACAGGAGCTCCAGATCGGTGACCACCTTGTGTTTCTCCTTGGGCTGGTGCTGTTGCCCGAGCGACTCCCGTTTGTTGATCCGTTCGAAGACCTCGAACACCAGCAGCGAGTGGGTGGCGACCACGGCTCGCCCCGATTCGCTGACGATATCGGGTACCGGGATCGAGGCCTCGTCGCAGATTTCCTTGATGTTGTGCACCACATCGCGGGCATACTCCTCGATCGAATAGTTCATCGAACTTTCGAAATTGGTGCGCGAGCCGTCGTAATCGATTCCGAGTCCACCGCCGACATCGAGGTAGCCCATGGGAAACCCCATCTTCGCCAGCTGACAATAGAACCGGGACGCTTCGGTGACGGCGTTCTTGATCGTGATGATATTCGGGACCTGAGAGCCGATGTGAAAGTGGAGCAGCCGGAGTGACTGGGTCAGCTTGGCGGCCTTCAACTTCTCGGTGGCAAAGAGAATTTCGGCGGTGTTGAGACCGAACTTGGCGTTGTCACCCGACGACATCGCCCACTTTCCCTCTCCCCGGGTCTGCAGTTTGACCCGAAACCCGATCATCGGCTTCACGCCTGTTTCCGCGGAAATCCGAATGATGTCGTCGATCTCCGAAAGCTGTTCGACCACCAGAATCACTTTCTTTCCCAACTTTCGGCCGAGCAGGGCGAGCCGGATGTAGTCGTGATCCTTGTAGCCGTTGCAAACGATCAACCGGTTGTTGTTGTCGTGCAAGGCGAGCACAATCATCAGCTCGGGCTTGGAGCCGGCCTCCAACCCGTAATGGTAGTCTTTGCCCGCGGCCATGATCTCATCGACCACCTCTCGCAGCTGATTGACCTTGATGGGAAAGACCCCGCGATAGGCACCCTTGTAGCCTTCCTCCTTGATCGCCTTGCGGAACAACTCGTTGAGTTGCACCACCCGGTGACGCAGAAGGTCCTGAAACCGGATGACCATCGGAGCCTTCAGGCCCATGGTGAGCGCTTCCTGGACGACGTCCATGATGCGGATTTCACGCCCGTCCGAACAGGGCTGAACATTGACAAATCCCCCGGCATCAACGCCAAAATGGCCGGCGCCCCAGCGCTTAAAACCATACAATTCTTCGGATTGGGAGACGGTCCAGGTGGAGGCGGTTTTGCTTTTCAAAGAGGGAAGTCGGGCGACGGGTTATGGCTTGCTTTCGCTGAAGGGTGCCGGGTTAAATGCGAGTTTCTTTTTCCGAAACCTTCAACACGCAAATCGTTCAATGTCCCTCTTGTCCGCCGTGACCCACCCGTTCCTCGCCCAAGCAGCCACGCCTCCCGGGGGCGGAGGCATGTTCCAGATCCTGTTTCTTGTCTTCATGTTCGGCGCGATGTACTTCCTGATGATCGCCCCGCAGCGGAAGAAGCAAAAGGAACACGAGAAGATGTTGAAGGCGTTGACCACGGGAGATGAAGTGGTGACCTCAGGGGGCATCTACGGCACGATTACATCGGTCAAGGAAGACCGTTTCATTGTTCGTATTGCGGACAATGCGAAAATCGAAATCGGCAAGGCATTCGTTCACGCCCTCGTTAAAAAGGCCGGCGAAGAAAAGAAGTGACGGTCAGCCGGCGCGCCGCCGGTCGAATGGGAGATCGGTCGCGGGACGCGTCCGGTCTCCTTTTGTATCCCTTTAACCAAGTCCCCCCATGATCAAACGCAACCTCTGGAAGCTCGTGCTCAGCTTCGCCATCGTGGCGTGGGCCGTCGCGACGCTTTATCCGTTGAATGACCGTCCTTTTGCGGAGTACGCGAAGGCGTCTTCCACGGCGAAGTCCGCTGAATTCGCGGCCCTCATCAAGGAAGCAACCGACCGCACCGCGGCACAGTCCGCTTCGGGCCAGGCCCCCAGTGTTTTTGTCGCGCTCAAACAAATCGCGCGGGAGCGGAAGCTCGACCTAGCGCAGTTCTTCCCCGACATCAATCTGGGCGACGTCAAGAACCTCGAGAAACGAAATTCGCTCTTGCTGGATGAGCTCCTCCGACTCTCCAAAGGCAAGCTGCAGCTCGGTCTGGATCTCAAGGGGGGCGTGGCCTTCACCCTGGAGGTTGACGAAGCTGCGGCCGCCGCGACGACGTCCGAGGGAGAACGCGAGGAGAAACTTGCCAAGGCGATTGATATCATCGGCAACCGCATCAATGCGTTTGGCGTGGCGGAGCCGATCATCCGTCCCGTGGGCAAGAACCGCATCGAGGTTCAGCTGCCCAGCATCAGCACCAAAGACAACCCGGAGGTGGTCAATGCGGTGAAAAAGCCCGCCCGGCTCGACTTCCGTCTGGTGCATCCGTTCGCGATGCCCGGTCAGGTTCAGGATGCTCCCGCCGGTTACGAGGTCATGACCCTCGAAAACGAGCTGCGGGACGGTCAGATCTACAGCCAGGAACTCTTCGTCAAACAGATCCCGGAGATGACGGGCGAAGGGGTGGACACGGCCTATCCGACGATGGACGAGTATGGGCGGTTCAAGATCATTCTGCGTTTCACGGCCGAGGGCAAAAAGTCGTTCGCCGCCGTGACCGGAGCGATTGCTGAAAACAATCAGCGCACCGGGCGGGTTGGTCAGCTCGCCATTGTGCTCGACGGAAAACTCTACTCGGCACCGACGGTGCGCGAGGAGATCAACAGCGATTCGGCCGAGATCTCCGGCAGCTTCACCCAGCGCGAGGCCTTCGATCTCGCCAATGTGCTCAACAATCCCCTCGACCTGCCTCTTCAGGTGAAGGAGCAGTTTGAAGTCACTCCCACGCTGGCCGATGACGCCATTTCCAGCGGCCGTTTGGCCTTCATCATCAGCACCCTGCTGACCATCGGATTTGTCGTTTTCTTCTACACCGTCGGCGGATTCGTCGCTGCGGTGGGCATGGGTATCAACGTGTTGGTGACCCTCGGCGTCATGTCCGAGTTTGGCGCCACGCTGTCCCTGCCGGGCATCGCTGGTATTGTACTGACCCTGGCGATGTCGGTCGACTCGAACATCCTGATTTTTGAGCGCATGCGCGAGGAGCTTGCCCTCGGCAAATCGCTTCCGACTTCGCTGGAGGCGGGTTTTGAAAAGGCGTGGAGCGCCATCATCGACTCGAACCTCACCACGCTGATCGTTGCGGCGATCATGATCGCGCTCGGCAACGGTCCGGTGAAGGGGTTCGGCATGACACTGGCGATCGGTATCTTCACGACGATGTTCGCCGCGGTGGTGGTATCGAAGCTCTTGCTCGAAGCGATCATTCTGCCCGGCACGATCAAGAAGCTGCCGATGTTCTCCGTGCTGCAGAACACCAAGGTTGATTTTCTCAAGTATGCCAAACCGGCCTTCATCGGCTCCTGGGTTGTCGTGCTGATCGGAGTCGTGGTGGTGGCTTACAAGGGCCGCGAAATCTACGGCATCGACTTCACCGGGGGTGACTCCGTTTCGCTCACGTTTGCGCAGCGCATTGACAGTGGTGTGTTGCGAAAGACGGCGGACGAGGCGGGATTCCGCAACTCCAGTTTCGCCTATGTGACGCCGATCGGAACCGACGTCTCCACGCTGAAGGTCAACGCTGATTTTGACAAAGGAAAGGACCTTGTAGCCGCCCTGCAAAAGGCGCTCCCGCAAGCCAAGTTTGAGTTTGCCGGTGAGAGTCGCATTGGTCCCTCGGTGGGGGAGGAAATTCAATGGAACGCCTTGTTGTCCGTCTTTTGGGCCCTTGTCCTGATTGGCGTCTACGTGGCCTTTCGTTTTGAAATCGGCTACGGCATGGGCGCCGTCATCAGCACGATCCACGATTTGCTGATGACGATCGGTTTGTTCGTTCTCTTCGGACGACAGTTCAACGCCTCCATGGTCGCGGCGATCCTCCTGATCGCGGGTTACTCGATCAACGATACCATCGTCGTCTTTGACCGAATCCGCGAGGAGCTGCGGTTGAACCCCACGCTCAGCCTGGCGAATGTGATCAATCGAGCGCTCAATCTGACGCTCTCGCGCACAATCATTACGGGCGGTACGACGCTGCTTACGGCCATCACGCTCCTGGTCGTCACGAGCGGTGAGGTCAATGACATCGCCTTCACGCTCCTGATCGGTGTGATCACCGGCACGTTCTCGTCCCTCTTCATCGCCAGCCCGATTTTCTACTGGTGGCACAAGGGTGACCGGAAGCACGTCGAGAAGCACCAGGACGTCAAACCGACTTACGAATGGACCGGCGCCAGCAAGGCGTCCGAGTGATCGCAGTCAGCGCTCCGGCAGGCACCAGCCGCCTCCGGGGCGGACTGGGCGGAGTCCCGGCTGCACGCCGGGGGTTCGCCGGGCCCGCAGTGCGTTGCCGACCCTCGACCCATGCGTTGGATCTACTCGCCGTTTCCGGCTGAAGAGATTGACGGATTGAGCCGTCGCACCGGCGTCAGCCCGGTGATGGCGGAGCTGCTGCTGCGTGCCGGACTTGCTGATACCGAAGTGGCCGCCCGGTTCCTGCGGCCGGCGCTGGCGGAATTGCAGGACCCCTTTCTGCTGCACAACCTCGAGGCGGCCGCGCAGCGTCTGCGGCGGGCGATCGCGGAGCGGGAGGAAATCGTCGTCTTGGGGGACTATGATGTGGATGGGGTCAGCAGCACCGCGCTGCTGGTCAGCATCCTTCGACGGTTTGGCTCAAAGCCGCGCTTCATTGTGCCCCGGCGGATGGAGGATGGATACGGCCTGTCCCGCAGCGCGATTGACCGTGCCCTTGACCAGGGCGTGCCTGGCTTGTTCGTGGCGCTGGACTGCGGAACGAATTCGCACGAGGAGGTCGCCTACCTCCGGTCACGCAAGGTGGATGTGCTGATCATCGACCACCATCGTTCAAAGGAGAAACCGCTTCAGGAAGGACTGCTGATCAATCCCCATGTGTTCGAACGGGCCGACGACGGCGCGTGGCGCCACCTGTGCACCGTCGGCCTGGTCTTCAAGCTGGTGCATGGCCTGATCAAGCTGCTGCGGGCGGATCAGCATCCACTCGCTCTGCAAATCAAGTTGCGTGACTACCTGGACCTGGTGGCCATGGGTACGGTGGCGGACCTGGTTCCTTTGCATGGCGAGAACCGCATTTTTGCCCGTTATGGCCTGCGCATCCTTCAGGGAGCGGAGCGGCCGGGGCTGCGCGCTTTGATGATGGTGGCGGGAGTAAAGCCGGAACAAGGGCTGATGCCGGTCGACATTTCGTTTCGTCTTGGTCCACGGATCAATGCTTCCGGGCGGCTGGCGGACGCAGCGTTGTCGGTGGAATTGTTGTTGAGCGAAGATGAGGCGTTCTGTTCGGAGACCGCGAAGCAGCTGGATGCGTTTAATCGCGAACGTCAGGACATCGAGCGTCTCATCACCGAGGAAGCCGAACGGATTATCGAGCGCGACTACGCGGATTGTCCTGGCATCGTGCTCTACGGTGAAACGTGGCATCCCGGGGTCGTGGGAATCGTCGCCGGCCGGGTGAGCCGGAAGTACAACCGTCCGTGCGTGGTGCTCGGTAACGAAGGTGATCTGGCCAAGGGTTCGGGGCGGAGTGTGGACGGAGTCAATCTGGTGGAGATCCTGTCCCGCTGCTGCGAGCATTTGAACAGTTGGGGGGGGCATCCCATGGCCGTGGGCATTTCGGTGGCCAAAGCCCGGTTGGATGGGTTTCGGGCGCAATTTGCCGATGCCGTGCGGGCCCACGCGGGCAGTGAGCTGTTTGAAGCCTCGCTCACCCTTTCCGCTTGGTTGTCGCCCGACGCGATTCGCGAACGGTTGATGGACGAGCTGGAGGAGTTGCATCCCTTCGGGCAGGGCAATCCCGAACCCGTGTTCGGAGTACGGGGGGTGGTCCTGCGACAACGTCCCGAGGTGTTCAAGGGGCAGCACTTTCGTTTCAGTCTCGATGACAGCCGTGGGCGCCGCCTCTTCGGCGTGGCCTGGAAGATGGCGCACCGCATCCCCCCGGTCGGCACCCCTCTGGATCTGGCCGTGGAACTGGCTTGGAATCATTTTAATGATCGCAAGCTGCTCCAGTTGGAATTGATCGACTGGCGGCACGCAGCCGCAATTTGACGTCGTCTTTGCCCGTCTGGCCTGCATAGGCTGCGATTGCAGGTATGACTACGGTGATCGAACATGATTGGGCGGTGATCACGGGCGATCTTGTGCGCTCTTCGAGCCTATCGACGGTGGAACGGGCGGGAGTGGTCGGGGAGATCAAACGGGCTTCAGAGGCGTTGCGTGAGGCCTACCCGGATGTCCTGCCTCGGCCCATTGATGTCTTTCGGGGCGATAGCTGGCAGACGTTGGTGGCTCGGCCCGAATCGTCGTTGCGCATCGCGCTGGTGATCCGCGCTTGGATCCGGACGTATTCTCCGGAGGCGCGCGGTGTCGACACCCGGATGGCCGTCGCGATCGGCCGGATTGATCCGGTTTCCCTGGAGCGGGTCTCTGAGGGCGACGGCGAAGCGTTCCGAGCTTCGGGCCGCGCACTCGACGGCTTGCGCGAACCGCTTCGGCTGGCCCTGATTCCTCCTCCCGAGACCCCGCAGAGCGCCGCCCGGGTGCTGCAGGCGTGGGTTCCCACCTTGGACGCCCTGATCCAGGATTGGACTCAATGCCAGGCCCGAGCCATCTTGCTTCGACTTCAGGGCGACACCCAGGAAAAAATCGCGGGTAAATGGCCCGAGCGGGTCACGCGGCAGGCGATTGCTCGCCACCTCGCGAAAGCCCATTGGCCCGCCGTGGAATCGGTCTTGGGAGGCTGGGAAAGCAACTTCTGGAAGTTGCATAGCTAGTTTGCAACCTATAAAGGTTGCTTTTATGTTCCCTGTTACCAGCTCTGCTCTTGAACTGGGGTGTGCCTTGGTGACAGCCCACCTGGTGGGTGACTATGTGTTGCAGACGGACCGCATGGCACAGTCCAAGTATCGCTGGTCCGTCCTGCTCGTCCACGGCCTGCTGCAAGGGGTCGTCGCGTACGTTCTGGCGGGGCGCTGGGAGGCGTGGGAGCTGTTCGCGGTCACGAGCCTCACGCACATCCTGATCGATCGTGCACGGATTTCGTTCCGGGGAGGTCGTTCGTTTGCCCTGGCGGTTGACCAGATGGCGCACCTCGCCGTGGTGGCCGGATTGGTGTTCGCGTCGGATTCTGCGTCGGTGTGGTCGGCTTGGACGGTGTGGTTGGGTCCGTCCTACCTCCGCCTTCTCGTCCTGATTGCAGGCGCGGTGCTGTGCGTGCGGGTGGCCGGCGTCGTGATTGGGTATTGGGTTCAACCCTACCTTGCGGAGATCGAGATGAAGCGAAGCGCCGACTCGGCGGCGCCTTCGAATCGAGGACTGACCAACGGCGGACGGGTCATCGGCCAGTGGGAGCGCGCACTGATCTTCATTTTCATCGGATTGGGTCAAACCGGGGCCGTGGGGTTTCTGGTCGCGGCGAAATCGATCTTTCGTTTCGGTGAACTCAAAGACCGGGAAAACCGCATGGAGGCCGAGTACATCACCATCGGCACCCTCATGAGTTTCGGCTGGGCGACCGTCGTGGCCCATGCCACGTGGTGGCTGTGGGCGAGGCTTTGAATCGTGCCGTCAGCTCAGTCGAGCGGTAGGGGCAGCAGCTGGACGCTGCATGCCTTGTAACTGGGTTGACGCGAATGGGGATCAAAGGCGGGAAAGGTCAGACGATTCACACCGTCGAAGTGCATGGCATGAACACTTGGCCGACTTGTACGGTGGAGGTCGCGACCACAAATGCTTGTACCTCGCCCCGCCGGGATCGCACCAGAACCTGGCCGCCTGGATCCAGGTGGAGGCGGGCGACGTCGTCCGGATTGACCTCAATGTAGAGCGAAGTCGGCGCGAGTTTTCGGAGGACCGCACTCTTGTTCGTGCGTGAACCGGTGTGCCATTGAGCGGAGGACCCTCGCCCTGTCATGAGGACAAACGGGTAGGTCTCGTCCGGTGCTTCTGGCATGGGACGAGGAGGTTCGAAAAAGAACCGTGCCCGTCCGTCCGCTGTGAAGAATCGCCCGTCCGTAAACAGCCGTCGCTCGCGTGGGCTCATTTCCGTTTCCACCGCGCCGTCCGACTCGGTGAATGGCCATTGGACGCCTCTGGACGCTTCGAGGTGGGCATAGTCACGGACTCCCGTGAAATCGCACGGTTGTCCCCGGCTGAGTTCCTTGAGGAGCTGGAAGGTGGACTCTGGATCCTTCCACTGGGTGAAAAGCCCGCCGCAGCCCCAAGCCTCGGCGACCAGTTTGAAGATGGCGAAGTCACTCAAGGCCTGTCCGGGCGCCCGATTGACCTTTCTGGTCAGACCGAGCCGACGCTCCGAATTGATAAAGACGCCTTCCTTCTCCCCCCAGCCGGCGGCGGGCAAGATCAGGTCGGCCATGAGTGCGGTCTCGGTCGTATCGTAGAGATCCTGCACGATCAGGAATTCTAGTTTGCTCCGCAGGTCCCGAAAACGTCCCGAGTTGATCCAAGAGTGGGCGGTATTGGTGGCGATCACCCAAAGTCCCTTGATTTCACCGCGCTCAATGCCATCGAGAATCTCGTCGTAGGCCCAGCCTTTCTGCGCCGGGATACGATCGGGTTCGAGCTGAAGAATCGAAGCAACATGGCCGCGGTGGCTGGAGTCTTCAAAGTCGTAGCCTCCAAGGAGCGAGGTCGCATTTCCAAACAGGCGTGAACCCATGGCGTTGCACTGACCCGTGATGGAGTTGGCTCCCGTGCCAGGGCGACCTATGTTGCCGGTCATGAGGGCGAGGTTGATGATGGCCTGCGCCGTGCGGGTGGACTCGTGGCTCTGGTTGACACCCATCGTCCACCAGAACGAGACACGCTCCTTCCGCGCGATCAAGTCCGCCAGCTGGTCGATCTGTCCGGTAGCGAGTCCGGTTTCCGCCGCGACCCGAGCGGGTGAGAACTCGGACACAAATGCGGAGAATGCCTCAAACCCGGTGGTGTGAGCGGCGACAAAGTCCGCTTTGACTGCACCGCGCTCGATCAGCGCGCGTGCGAGACCATAGAGAAGGATGAGATCACTTTTCGGCCGCAGTGGCAGGTGCAGCGTGGCCGCCATCGCCGTCTCCGTGGCCCTCGGATCGATCACAACAATGTCGGGTCGGCGGGTGTTGCGCATCACTCGCTGCCACATGATGGGGTGTGCAATGCAGGGATTCGCTCCGACAAACACAAGGGTGTCGCTCTCTTCAAAATCAGCGTAGCTAAACGGAGGAGCATCAAAACCGAACGATTGTTTGTAGGCGACATGCGAGGTCGCCATGCACTGCCGGGTGTTGGAGTCGAGGTGAGTGATGCCCAGTCCAAACTTGGTCAATGCGCCGAGCAGCGCCATTTCCTCGGTCACGATCTGTCCTGTACTGAGTACAGCCAGGCTGTTTGCGCCGTGGCGCTGTTGCAGCCCGCGAAAACGCGCCACAAGTTCCGCGAGCGCGCGACTCCACTCCACGGGTACAAGCTTGTCGGTGTGCGGATCTCGGAGGCGAGGGGTGAGGGCCCGATCATGGGCTGCGAGTGGAGTCAGAGCCTCCCAACCTTTGGGACATGCCATGCCCTGATTGACAGGGTGGTACGGATCGGGCGTCAGATTGATCGCCTGTCCCCGGTGGTCGACATGGGCAAGGAGTGAACATCCGGTGCTGCAAAAACCACAGATCGTTCGGACGGTCCCGGCGGGAGCAAGCCGGGCGGGTATGCGTCCCAGGCCAAAGTCTCCGGGGCGCTGGACCAGCTCGGCGGTCATCGCTCCGTCCCGGGCGATCATGAGATTTTTCAGCACCGCTGAGGTTGTGGTCGAGGTTCTCATGCCGGCATCATCCTCGCGGAACTCCTGGCATCTTGGAGGGGATTGAAGTCTGGAAGAACAGGAGGCGCTCGTACCACTCGCCGGCGACAAACAACATCACACCGATCATGGTCAGGTTTGCGCTCAAACCGGCTGCCGCGACCAATCCCAGCGCGATTCGAATGCGAACGAGCGAGCGGAGTCCTGGTGGTGGGGGAGCGACAGGAGCAGGCCCATACAGAGGGTCGTGCCGGAGCGTTCGCTGCAGGGCGAGTTCCCCCAACAGTTTCACGAGGAGCGTGGCGGCGGCGGCGGGCGCGGAAATGGGCGCAAGCGCAGCGATGAGGAACGTCCCCGCGAACCGGAATGTGGTCTGTCCCACGGTCCATGAACGGCGACGGGTATCGATGTAGATCATCGCCGAACAAACGATGCCCATTCCGCCCAGGACGAGCAGCGCCCCTCCGAAGAACGCCGACCGCTCTTCCTGATGGAAGAGTTTCATCGCTCCATAGGCGAAAGCCAAAGGCAGCGTCATTCCGAACACCACGGCTTCTCGACTAAGCCAGGATCGTCGAAGGTTGAGGGCGACCCGCCAGGCTCGCAGTGGGCGACCGAGATGGGCGATGCTCGCCGCCAGACCCGTCACAAGGCAGGCCAGCCCGCTGGCGATCGCGTTGGTATGATGCTCAGAGTGGCCGGCGAAAAGGACCGCCGACGAGAGCAGACCGATGCCCACTTGCGTCAGCACGAGCATGGCCACCAAGGGTAGGTGGGCGGGCTGGAGAGGCGGCGGCGTGCAATCTCCGGCCACGGGCAGATCGGGCGGCGGCCGGGCGGAGACATAACGCGTGGTGGGCGAGGTGATGCCTGGATCCGGGGCCGTCGACAAGAAATGAGAGGTGTCCGCTGTCAACCGGTCACCGACCTTGACCACGGGCACCGTAACGACTCGAATCGCGTGAGTCGGGCAGGCCTGAACGCAAGCCGGGGCCTCGCCGGTGGCCAGCCGCCCATGGCAAAGATCGCATTTTCGGACGATGCCGAGGCGTTCCGAGTATTTGGGCACATCGTACGGACACTTCAGGACGCAATACTGGCAGCCCATGCACTGGTCGTCCAGGTGACGCACGATTCCGGTGACCGGGTCCTTTTCGTACGCGAGTACGGGGCACCCGTTGAGGCAGGCAGGGTCGGTGCAGTGATGGCAGGCGGAGGTGATGGTTTGCTGAAAGGGCTGCCCGGACCGCGTGCCCAAGACCACACCCACGTCGCGCCACGTTTCATTCTCCTCGAGTCCGTTCAGGGAGTGGCACCCGGTGACACAGGCTTTGCAACCGGAGCATGAATCGAGGTCGACTTCGAATGCGTATTGTTCCCCCGGTTGCGGTTTGCTCAGGGGGATGAGATCCCGGTAGAGCGGCTCCAGCGCCGGTTTGCCGGACTGTACTTGACTTGAGGCAAAGCGAGCCACCGGAGTCTGGAGTTGCTGCTGCTCGTCGAGAAGTGCGGCCAGGAAATCGTGCAAAGAGGAGGGTCCGGCGCCGATCAAACGGGACCCGGCTGCGTCTGATCCGGTCGAGTCAAGCAACGGAGCCACATTGCCCGCGGAGTCGGCCGTCAATGGAAGCACGGGGCTCATGGCGCAACCGCGAACGTTGGAAGAGAGGTTGTGCTCTCAGTACACGTCACGGGCATAGCGTTTCTGATTCTGCAGATTTTGAACGTAGGCGGCTGCGCTCTCGGGATTGATTCCCGCCGCCGACTCCACCGCCGCCACCAATGCCTGGTGAACGTCCCGGGCCATGCGGCTGGCGTCGCCGCAGACGTAGACGAAAGCGCCTGCTTCCAGCCAAGCATACACCTCGCGCGCTTGTTCCGCCAGGCGACGCTGCACGTAAATCTTGTCCGGCTGATCCCGGGAGAACGCCGTATCCAGCCGCGTGAGCACGCCCTCCCGCTGGAATCCGGCCAGTTCGTCGCGGTAGAGAAAGTCGGTGGCCGCGTGTTGGTCGCCGAAGAAGAGCCACGCCTTGCCCTTGGCACCGGTGATCTGTCGTTCCTCGAGAAACGCGCGGAACGGTGCGATGCCGGTTCCGGGGCCGATCATGATGATGGGAGTATCCCCATCGGGCGGCAGCCGGAATGCGCGATTCGTGTGAACGAAAACGGGTGCGGCTCCCTCGTGGCCGGCGCATCGATCGGCGAGGAAGGTCGAACAGACTCCGGATCGACGGAGGCCAGCGAGTTCGTAGCGTACAGCACCGACGGTGAGATGAACCTCCTCGGGATGGGCCTTCAGACTTGAAGCGATGGAGTAGAGCCGGGGTTGGAGCTTTCGGAGTGTGGACACAAACGACGACGCGCCGAGACGTCCTGGTTTTGTCGCGCGCAGCGCGTCCAGTACGTGAGCTCCATGCGTGATCGTCTCCCCCGAAAGCGCCGCGAGCAGCTCTGGTGGTGCTTTGCCCAGATCGCAACGATCGGTCAGGGTGGTGCGAAGTGATCGTTCGCCTTCGGGGGTTGTCACCCCCTCTTCTCCATCGCACCCCAGTGCGCAGAGTATGGACCCCACCAACTCCGGGCAATTTTTCGGATACACGCCCAGCGCATCGCCAGGTTCGTAGAGGAGTCCGGAGCGGGCGAGGTCGAACTCAATGTGATTCACCTCCTTGGCCGAGGTGGGAGCGGTCAGCCGTTTCACCCGTCGGAGGGGGGCCAGCCACGGATGAGTCCGGGAGATGCCCGGTGCAGCGTTCGCCTGGGAAGACACCTCGACGGCTGCGGGCTGAACCGCGCTCGGGGTGGAGAGTGAGGGAGCAAAGGACGCCAGAACGGACGTGAGCCACGATTTGAACACGGCGTCTGCGTCGACATCACACTCGGCTCGAGGGGCCGCCCGTCGGGCGCCGAGCTGCTCCAGCCGAAGGTCGAACTCCCGGCCGCACTGGCAGAAGGCAGGGTAGTTGCGATCACCCAAGGCGCACACGCTGTAGTGGACCGAACTCAGAAGAGGCGCTCCGTCCGCCCGCACGGAGGCGCACGCAGAGGTCAGCGCCGCGTGAAACGCACGCGCGTTGTCGGGTGGCTCGCCGTCTCCGTAGGTGCTGGTGATGAAGAGCGCGTGCGAATCCTGGGACAATCGGGCTAGGCTGGCCTGGGCAAGGTCAATGACGGTGGGCGCAAAACCGCGTTTGCCAGCCTCCTTTGCCGCCTGGCGAGCCAGACCCTCCGCTGTTCCGGTCTGCGATCCAAAGTAGATGGTGAGCGGACGCAACGCCGACGCTGGTGCGGGTGCACTGGTTGTCTTCCGCGAGAAGACACCCGCCAGAAAGCCGTTGAGCCAGGCCCTTTGTTCCGGAGAGAACGGGGCCGTTTCGGGGATGAGGGGGACGACGTCGACGTTCATTGAGAATACCATTCCTGCAGTTCCTTGAGTGTGTGCCGGCGACTCCACTGCACGAGCGTCTCCCCCCGTTGACGACGGTCCTGATAGAGGCTCAAAATTCGGGAAACCGTGGCGGGAATTTCCTCCGCCCGTACGCCTCGCAGCAATTCGCGCGCGATCCCTTGTTCGTGATCCATGCCGCCGCCAAGCACGACATGAAAGGCGTCGGCCCCGTCCGGGGTCTTTGCACCCATGAAGCCAATGTCACCACAGTAGTGCTGTGCACAGGAGTGCGCACAGCCCGTGAAGTGCAGATTGATGGGCTGTTCGAGATGAGGTCCTGAGGTTTCGAGGTGCCGGGCCAAGGCGAGGGCGTGCGCCTTGGTGTCGGCCGCCGCATATTTGCAGCCGCGGCTTCCTGTGCACGCGACGATACCACCGGTGGTCGCCGACGCTTCCGTCTGGAATCCATGCCGGTGCAGTTGCCGCTTCACGCTCTCGACCAAGGCATCGGGCACGTGGGGTACGATGACCGTCTGCCAGACGGTCAGGCGGAGGTCTCCTTTTCCGTAGTGGGAGGAGATCTCGGCCAGCGCGTGCATCTGTCGGGCGGTCATTCGCCCGGCTGGAACGCTGGCTCCAACATAGTTGAGCCCGCGCTGCGCCTGCTTGTAGGCCCCCAGCCAGCCGTGCTTGAGGACCGGACGGCGAGACTCGCACTGATCCAACGGAATCCGGACGATGGGAAAGGCCAGTCGTTTCTGGGCTTCATCAAGAAAGCGCTCCACGCCCCAGGCCTCCAGTAGGTATTTGAGGCGTGCCTTCTTGCGGTTCGTGCGGTCTCCGTGTTCAGCGAATACGCGGATCATGGCGGCCGCCACGGCAACCGATTCCGATGGTTTGATGAGTAGTCCGGTATCGCGGGCGAAGTCGCCGTGGCCGGTGATCCCGCCGAGTTGAATGCGAAAATACACACCGGGCGGTGTTCCGTGAACTGCAGTTCTTTCGTCGGGAGGGCAGAACCGGACGGCCGCGAAGGCGATGTCGTTCGTGTCTGTCGCGGCGCTGATCGAACCACCGGAGTCGAACGCAACATTGAACTTTCGCGGAAGCCCGTAGAGGTCGCGGTGATTCAGGATGGTGTGGTGCAGTCCTTTCGCGAACGGCCGCACATCGATCAGTTCATCCCGGTCGAAGCCGCTGGTGGGGGTGGCAGTGATGTTGCGAATGTTGTCCGCTCCGCTTCCGCGCGACGTGAGCCCGAGGTCCTGCACCCGGGTGAGCACGTTGATGATTTCCCGCGGGCGGAACTCGCGCAGCTGCAGGTTACCCCGCGTGGTGAGATCGGCATGTCCCCCGCCGTGATCAGAGGCAAGATCGGCCAGGCCGTGCAACTGGTGAGCGCTCAGCTCGCAGCCCGGAATGCGCAATCTCAGCATAAAGCTGTCCTGCGCCGGCGCCACGTAGAAGAGACCGTGCGTTTTGAATCGATACGTGTTTTCCGGGTCCGGAGCCTGATCCGCGTCCGCGTGACGGAGCAGTCTCTCCCATGCGTCGAGGGGGTTCTCCGCGTGCTTCCACCGCTCCTCCTTGCAGAGGTCGGAAACGGGGGTGCCGAACACGTTGGGTTCCTCGGGCGCAGGTGCCGCCAGGTTGCCACCGGTCGCTTCTTCCGGGCGGGCGGTGAACAGACCGCCCGCCGTCTGGCCGACAAAGGCGCTAGGTATTGCCGCCGCCACGCCTGCCATGAACCCTTGGAGGTACTCTTTCTGCTCCGAGGTGAAAGAGCCGACGGGCGCTGGAGGCGTGGTGGTTGAGTTCACGGTGTTAAAGTCGCGGCGTTGATGCTTCTGTGATCAGAAGTTGAAGTTCGTCTGCACGTACGCGTAGTTCGCATCCTTTGAGCCGACGGAGGACAGCGACTCTTTGATGTAGTCGCCCCGAAAATAGTGGCTCAGCCCGACTTCGAGCTGACCGGACGGGGCAAATGCCCAACCCACCACCACGTCCAACTCCTGCCCGAGAACCCGGCTGTACGTGGGATTGATGCGGTAACCACGCCCGGAACCCGCTGCCGCACCGGCGAAGTTGCGCGGAACACCGGCGACATTGTACCAGAAATCGTCCGAAGTCGCGAGCGCCTGGAAGTGCACTTCAAACGCTACACTTACATTGGCCCGTGGCTTCAGAGTATAGGCGAGTCTGAGATCGTGAAGATTCTGCAGGCTGCTCAGATCCATGTAGCCGTAAAAAAGATGATTGGTGGGAAAGAGGTTCTGAAAGGTGCCCACGCTCCCATCCGTGGGGTTGCGGTCTCCGGAACCATAGCTGTAGATGAGGGAGAATCGCGGCTGTGATGTGAGGTCGCTCCACGTGTAGCCCGCCTGAAGTACCAGTGCGTAGGCCTTGAGATCGAGGCGGGGTGCCGTCAGCGCCGCCGCCACGGGCGTGGCAGGGAAGACGGCGGTTTTGTTGCCGAACTGATAGAGCGCCTCAATCCCGTAGTCCCAGGCGCCATAAGCGAGCGGCTTTGACCGGATCCGTAAGCCCGCCGTATAGGTGTCCTGCGGCGCGGGGAAACGGAAGGGCGCGGGCACTCCCGACCAGTCGTCCGTGACGATGCCGCGGGCAACATTGCGGGCGTACAGATAACTCTCGACGATCTCGTTTTTCGCCAGACTGGGGAAGTTGAAGTAGGCTCCGGAGAAGAGGTCCTGAAAGTTGGCGGCATTGCCGTTGCGATGGTCGTTGGTCACCACGCCGCCCGTGAAGACGTCGACACCAAACGGAGCGGATTGATAGCGCAGCTTGAGGGCGTCAAACGTACGTGCATTGTTGTTCCAGCGAAAGTGCCCCACCAGGCGCTGGTCTCCGTAGGCGAGCTCTTGTCGACCGACTTTGAGCGAAAGGGGGAATTCTTTATGATTGCCGACCATCACGAACGCCTGGTGGAGATCGAGGGCGCCGTCTCGTTCCGTCAGCCCCTGGCCTGGAGCGGCGGACGCGTACCGTTCATCTCCATACGAATAGCTGGAGCGACCCTCGAGTGTGGCGGCGAACCACTTGCCTGTGAATCCGGCGCGCGGCATGAGCCGGTAGAGAAGATAGGCGTTCTCGGTGTCATCCTGCGGTCGGTCCGAAAAGTCCCAATTCGACCCGGCGTCAGTAAAGCCGGCCCCCTGTTTCGATTCGTAACGCAATCGGAAGCTGCCGCCGACATCCCAGACCGCGAGGTAGGGATCCCGGGAACGCAGATTCTCGTTCATGAATCCCGGAAATGGACGAGGCGGGGGAGGGGGGGCGTATTGGGCCAGGGCCGGGGCAGAGCCCAGGGCCAGCCCGAGCGCAACGGTTAAGAGTGAGTGCAAGGTCATCATGGTGGTGGGTCGGAAAAGCGGCCGGAATCAGCGGGTGAGTGCGGCGGAGAAAAATCGCCGCAGCCGGGTAGGAGGTTGCGCACGGTGAGCCGCCGTGGCTGGGGCGGGCGGCGAGGTCGGCGGGGGAGCCGACGGCGCGCTTGCGGGGCGGAGGTGAGAGCGTTCCTCCAGAAAGGTGATGAGGTGCGCACGGAGCTCGTAGTAGCGCGGATCTTCCAGCAACTGCTGGCGGGAGCGTGGGCGGGGAAAGTCAACCTTGAGGATGTCGCCCACCGTCGCCTCCGGGCCGTCCGTCATCATGATGATCCGGTCCGAGAGGAAGAGTGCCTCGTCCACGTCGTGGGTCACCATGAGCGCGGTCTTTTGATCGCGCTGCCACAAATCCAGCAGCACCTCCTGCAACTCATAACGTGTGAGGGAGTCCAGCATGCCGAACGGTTCGTCCAGAAGCAGCATCTTGGGCTGCAGCGCGAACGCCCGGGCAATGCCGCAGCGTTGGCGCATGCCCTGCGAGAGTTCCGCTGGACGCCTCTCCATGGAGTCGGCGAGCCCGACCAGTGCGAGGTAGTATTCGGCGATCTGACGGCGTTCGCGGACCGTGGCGGTGTAGTAAACCTGGTCGACGCCGAGCAGGACATTCTCGAGGGCGGTCAGCCAGGGAAGCAGGCATGGCGACTGAAAAACCACGCCTCGATCCGGACCAGCGCCTGTGACCTCCTTGCCCGCGAGGATGATTCCACCGGCGGAGACATCGGTTAGACCAGCGATCATCGAGAGCACCGTGGATTTGCCGCAGCCGGAGTGCCCGATCACCGTGATGAATTCTCCCTTGCTCACGGAGAGCGTGAAGTCCTTGACCACCGTGAGCGGTCCCTTGGCGGAAGCGAAGGACTTGTACAGACGGGAAAGTTCGAGAAAGTGACTCATGGGAGCAGGGATGGGGTTGTACTTCAGCCTCGGACGACGACCTCACGTTTTTCCTCGTTCGGACGCCGCGGCGGACGATGAACACGGGGAAGTTCGAGGTCTTCGGGGAGAATCTCCGGCAGGATGAGTTTTCTGGACACCGTGTTACGGCGGGCCTGGCTGTAACCCAGAAGCTGTTGGGTGACGTGAGCGCGGAGACGCTTGAATTCCGGTTCGTGGTTCAGCGCCTTGCGATCCCGCGGACGCGGCAGATCCACGGTGATCGGGGCGCCAAGGTTTGCACCTGGACCCAGTGTGAGTGGAATAATCCGGTCGGCGAGGAGCAGTCCCTCGTCGACATCATTGGTGATGAGAACGACCGTCTTCTGATTCTCCGCCCAGATCTGTGCAATTTCATCCTGCAGCGTACCGCGCGTAAGTGCATCCAACGCCGAAAGCGGTTCATCAAGGAGCAGGACGCTCGGATTGATCGCCAAGGTGCGGGCCACGGACACGCGTTGCCGCATTCCACCGGAAAGCTGCTTCGGCAGCCGATCGCGTGCGTGTGCCAGTTTGACCATGGCGACGTGGCGGTCCACGTGGTCACGTCGCTGGATCGGCGTCCAATCCGGGAAGACCTGGTCCACTGCCAGAGCAATGTTCTCCGCGACCGTCAGCCAGGGAAGCAGGGAGTAGTTCTGGAAAACGATGCCTCGATCGGGTCCCGGGCCCGTGATCCTGCGGCCCTCCAGCAGCACCTCGCCCGAGTCGGGCATCAGGAGTCCGGCGATGAGCGACATCAAGGTCGTCTTGCCCTGGCCGGAATAACCAACAATGGCCACGAACTCGCCCTTTTCAATGGACAGGTTGACGTCCCGGAGCACGCAGTGCGCCCCATGACTCTTGCTTACACTTCTGATCTCGAGATACGACATGAGGGGGAGGAATCAGCTGATCGACTTGAAGCGCGACTCGACGAGCGACATCAGGCGGTCGAGCACAAAACCGATGACGCCGATCGTCAGGATCGAGAAAATGATGTTTCCGTAGTTGGAGTTGTTATACTCGTTCCAGAGAAACGCGCCGACACCGGTTTTCCCGGTCAGCATCTCGGCTGCGACGATGACCAGCCAGGCGATGCCCAGGGATAGCCGGAATCCGGTGAACATATAGGGTAGGGTGGCGGGGACCATGATCTTGAAGAGCATTTTGGTCCGGGAGAGTTTCAACACACGACCGACGTTGAGAAAGTCCTGGGGGATTGCGCGCACTCCGACCGCTGTGTTCAACACCGTCGGCCACATCGCGCAGATGGCGATAGTGAAGAGAGCGCCGTATTCCAGGGCCTCCTTGCCGGCGTTGTAGAAGAGCGCGATGCCCAAGGGCAGCCAGGCCAGCGGTGAGACCGGGCGGAGTACCTGAATGATCGGGTCAAAGATGCGCGTGAAGGTTCGGGACAGCCCGAGGCAGAATCCGATGGGAGTGCCGATAGCGAGCGCAAGGAAGTAGCCTTGAGCCACGAGTGAAAGCGAGTATCCGGCGAGCCGCAGGATGCCTTGGTCCTGCTCTCCGCGTTTGGCGAACGGCTCCAGCACGTAAGGTCGGGCCACCTCCCACGTGGCGGTGGGCGAAGGAAGTGTCTCGGCGATCGTGCTGAGGAACATCCAGAAGAGGATGAAGCAGGCAAATCCGACCAGGGCGTAACCGGCGGTACCGAGGAACGTGCTGAATCTTTGGTTCATAACTTCGGTTCGGAGGTTAAGCTTTCAGCGACTTCACCGCCGCCCCGGTGGCGTACTCCTCCGGTTTCGTCGGGTCGAACGACACACCGTCGAATAGACTGAAGGGAGAGGCGTCCGCCCCGCCGTGACTGTATCCGATCTCCTTCATGGCTTCAGTGTACAGATCCGCGCGCAACACCTTTCGCGTGATTCCGGAGTAGTCCGGCGTGCCCGAGACCATGCCCCAGCGGCGAAACTGCGAAAGCCACCAGAGGGCATACTTGTCCTGGGGATAGTTGCAGTTGCGCTGGGAAAAGTGCATCGGGTGATCGTCGGTCATCATGCGTCCGTCTCCGTAGTCGAGCCGGCCGAGCAGGCGCCCGAGTAGAATCTCCTTCGGACAGGCAATGTAGTTGGCGCGAGAGACGATTTCGCACTGTTCGGGACGATTGCCGAGGTCGTCGAGCCAGACCGAGGCATCGTGCAGCGCCTTGAGCACCGCCTTAACGGTCTTGGGATTGCGGGTCGCGAACTCTTCGGTGAAGGCGCAGACTTTTTCCGGGTGATCGCGCCACAGGTCCTGGGTGGTGACGGACGTGAAGCCGATGTTGTCAGCGATAGCCCGCGCGTTCCATGGTTCGCCCACACAGAAACCGTCCATCTTTCCTATCTTCATGTTCGCCACCATCTGCGGCGGCGGTATGGTGATCAGATTGACGTCCTTGTCGGGATGAATGCCGCCCGCACCGAGGTAATAGCGCATCCACATGGCATGCGTGCCCGGGGGATAAGTCATGGCGAACGTCAGCGGTTCGCCCAGGCTCTTTGCTTTTTGTACGTAGGGCATGAGCGCCTTGGGATCAGCGCCGACTTTGCCCTTGAGCTCGCTTTTCAGAGTGATGGCCTGACCGTTTCGATTCAGCAGCCAGGGGATCACCATCGGCTTTTTCGGCGCGCCGGCGAGACCCATGGTGGACGCCAGCGGCATGCCAAACAGCATGTGAGTGGCCTGCGTTTCTCCGGTCGAAAGCATGTCGCGGATGGCGGCCCAATTGGCGCCCTTCTTGATCACCGAATTGATGCCATACTTTTTGAAGAACCCCTTCTCGTGCGCGATGACGATGGGAGAGCAGTCGGTCAGGGCGATGAAGCCGAAGGCGACGTTGGGCGACTCCGGGGCGTCAGAGCCCAGGTCGGGCGCCGCCCAGCTCCTCGGTAGATGCGAGAGCAGAGCGGTGGCTCCGAGTGCGCGGGTGCCGCGGGAGATAAAGGCGCGACGATTGAGCGGGCGTGAGTCGTGATCAGACGAGCGAGGCGTGGACTTCATCATGGTGGGTGCTGGTGTGGCGTTGAAGGGCTTGGTGAAAGAGATCCGATCGAAAGATCCGGCTCCCCAGATCGGAGGGAAGGGAGCCAACTCCGCCAGGGACAAGGCCCGCGCGGGAGAAGTCATCGAGCAACCAGCGGGCCCGGGCGGACGTGGGGTCGTTGGCGTTCTGGCGGTGGAAAAGGATAAAGTCCGTCGCATCCGATGAGCGGCCGTGCCCGTGGAGGTAGGGACCGACCAGTCCAGCGGCGATCACGCGTTCGGGCACATTGAGGTACTCGCGACGTGCGAGCAGGCGGGCCAGCTCCGGTCGAAACGTCGGTTCGTCGCAGAGACGGGCGGCCTCATGCAAGGCCCGCAGCAGTGCGAGGTGTTCCGGATGACGCTGCTCGGCGAATACCGAACGGACCATAAGCACTTTCTCCGGATGCCCGGGGCTGAGGTCATGGCTGGTGGCGACCGTCCAGCCGAGCTTCTCGCGGACCGCGAGCGAGTTCCAAGGGTCGCCGGCACAGTAGCCGTCGATCGTTCCAGCGGCGAGGTTGCGAAAGAGCTGGGGTGGGGGAACGACGACGATGCGTACATCGCGGTCGGGATGGATGCCCGCTGCCCGCAACCACTCGATCAAGTGAATACGGTGGGAGGAATGGGGATACACCACGCCCAGCACATAGACGCGACCCGGACGGGCCCGGACGATCTCCTCGCGCAGGGTGATGGCGTCCCTGACGCCCGAATTCCAGAGCCCCTCGGAGAGCGTGATGCCGTTGCCATTAAGGTTGAGAACGAAGGCCGTAAGGCACGGAGTGGGGCGACAATTGAGGCCGAGTGTAGTACCCAGGACCATGGCACCCAAGGCATGGGCGCCGTCGAGCTCTCCGGAGACGATCTTGTCGCGGATGGTGGCCCAGCCGACTTCTCGTCGCAGCTCAACCCTTACACCTTCGCGGCGAAAGAGGCCCTGTTCCTGCGCAACAATCAGTGGCGCAGCGTCGTTCAGGGCGATGAACCCGAGCCGGAGCGCAACCGGCGTTCCGGACTGGACGATTTTGCTCGGGAGAGTAGCGGTCCGCATGTGCCCCTCCTCATAGCCGTCGCAGTGCCATCAGGCACGGTGGCGCGATAAATGCTTTTCAAACATTTAATGATAATGATGAGCCTGATTCATGTATGAAGCCCACACTCGACAGTCGGCAATTGCTGGCCTTCGCCACCCTGGCCCGCCGCGGGAGCTTCACGCTGACCGCCAAGGAGCTGTTTCTCACCCAGTCCGCGGTCAGCCACGCGATCAAGGCGCTGGAGGAGGAGGTTTCGACCCGGCTTTTCGAACGCGTTGGAAAAAAGGTGTTTCTCACGCAGGCGGGCGAACAGTTGCTCCGTCATGCGGAGCGCATCCTCCGGGAAATGAGGGATGCGCGTACGGGACTAAGCGATCTTCAGAATTGGGGTCATAGCAGACTCCGGGTGGGCGCAAGTCCGACGGCTTGTCACTACCTGTTGCCCACGGTGTTGCGGGAGTTCAAACAGAGTTTTCCCAAGTGCGTGATTCGGATTGAGCCGGGCGACGGACCCAAAATGGTCGAACTTTTGCACAGCAATCACGTTGATCTGGCTCTCATGCTGGAGCCGTTTGAGGACGATGGGGTCGCCTTTAGGCGGCTTTTTGAAGATGAACTCAAGCTCCTGGTGCCGCCCACTCACACCTGGGCGCAGCGAGGTAGGGTCTCACGTGATGAGATCGCGGACGAAACGTTCATTCTGTATAACAAGAACAGTTATACGTTCCGCATGGTCATAGACTACTTCCAGCGCGACGGGATCTTGCTGCACCATGTGATGGAGCTGGGCAGCATGGAAGCGATCAAGGAACTGGTTAAGATTGGATTGGGGACTGGGATCCTCGCCCCGTGGATTGCACAGCGTGAACTCGCCGAGGCCTCGTTGGTGGCCTTTCCGATCGGCGCCCGGCGCCTAAAGCGCACTTGGGGGGTAGCCCACCTGAAGGGCCGCCGCCTTGCCTTGGCCGAGGAGACCTTCACCGGACTTTGCGAAAGTGTGGCCGAGTCACTCGGCTTGCGTAGCTGCGTCGCATGAGATTTTTAGCGCCGGGTGCAGGATCGGGGCTTTCCCCCTCAAAAAAAGCGCTTGCACTTCCTGTTGGGAGCTTCCTTCTTTCCCCTCCCGCTACGCAGCCGTAGCTCAATTGGATAGAGCATCTGACTACGGATCAGAAGGTTTGGGGTTCGACTCCCTACGGCTGCGCCACTTTAAGT
>JAEUGY010000008.1 GCA_016794625.1 Opitutaceae bacterium | reverse complement strand
CATGGCCACCGCATCCCCCGCTCCCGTCCGCACCTACTCGTCCACTGCTCTGGCGGCCTGGATCGCGGTGGGGTTGTTATGGTTTGCCGGAGGTTCGAATTACCTGACGCGCACCATGCTGACCACGATGCGGGCGTCGGTCATCGAGGACATTCCCATGTCCGACGCGCAATTTGGTCTGCTGACCTCGGCGTTCCTCTGGCTCTACGCCCTGGCCAGTCCGTTCGGAGGATTTCTCGCCGACCGTTTCAGTCGCCGCGCCGTGGTGATCTGGAGTCTGTTTGCCTGGTCCGGGCTCACGCTGATCACGGCTTATGTGCACACCTTTGAACTGTTCCTGGTGCTGCGCGCGCTGCTGGGTCTCGCCCAGGCCTTTTACATCCCGGCGGCCGTCGCGTTGATCGTGGATTACCACCTCGGACCGACCCGGGCGCTGGCCGGGGGACTTCATCTCACCGGCATGATCTTTGGCGCCGTCATCGGCGGCGTCGGCGGCTGGATCGCGGAACACCACGGCTGGAGCCAGGCCTACATCTCCATCGCGGTGCCGAACATGGCGATCGGCGTGCTGCTGTTTCTCTTCCTGCGCAACGCTCCGCGCGAACACCCGGTGGACCTCTCCACTCCCACCGGAGCGTCCTCGGTCAGCCTGGGCGCCGCCATGCGCAGCCTGGCCAAACCAGGGCCCTATTACTACATGGTGGCCTGCATGTCGGTGCAGGGGGCGATCAGCTGGATCATCATCGCCTGGATGCCGACGGTCATGCGCGAGCAGTTTCAGCTGAAGCAAGGCGCCGCCGGTTTCTCCACGCTGGGCTTCCTCTATGGTGCGCAGACCATCGGACTCCTTATCGGCGGGTTCTGGTCGGATCGCTGGAGCCTGACCAATCCGCGCTCCCGCGTGATCATCCCGTCGCTCGCCGTGCTCTTCGCCACGCCGTTCTTCTGGATGACCGGCACGATCCACCACATCGGCCTCACCCTCGGCAGCCTGAGTCTTTGGGGGCTGGCCATGGGATTCCTCGGCGCCAACACCATGCCGATCGTGTGCCTGGTGGTGGACGCCCGGTTCCGCGCCACCGCCATCGGCATCCTCAACGCCTGCACCGCCATCTGGGGCGGGCTGGCCATCTACGGCATCGGCGCGTTGCGCGACGCCAACATCGGCGTCAGCCTCATCCTGACCTTCGTCAGCGGCGGCGTGCTCCTCTGCGGCCTGCTACTCTGGATGGTCAACGTCTCCCTCAAGCGCGGCGGGCTGGGCAGAAGCACGGCAGCCCCGGCCTGAGGCCGGACGATCGATCCGGAATTCCGGAGGGAAACGTCGAACGCTGAACGCTTAACTCCTGACGCTGAAGTGGTTCGGGGACCAATCCGCGGGTCTTTGGTGTGCACATCACGCTCGGGCACTTCCGCGTTTTGCGTTCAACGTTCGGAGACGTTCGGTTCGTCCGGTGATAGTCCTGTACTTCAGCGTTAAAAATTCAGCGTTCGGCGTTCAGCGTTTAACTCCCCGCTCAATACCCCGCGTTTTTATCCACCGTGTGTCGCAGCGGTTCGCCGTTGCCGAAGCGGATCAGGTTGTCGACGTAGAGTTCGTGGTAGCGCGCACCTTCACCATCGGAACGACCGGCGATGTGCGGCGTGATGATGACCCGGCCGGTGGTCCAGAGCGGGTGATCTTCCGGAAGGGGTTCGGGATCGGTGACGTCCAGGCCCGCCCCGGCCACGCGACCTGACTTCAAGGCGGCGACGAGCTCCAGATTATCGTAAATCTTTCCCCGCGACACCGCGATGAAAAGCACGCCCCGTTTCATGCGCGCAAACTGCGCCGCTCCGATCATCTGGTGGGTCGCGGGCGTGTAGGGCGCGGAAACAAACACCACATCCGCCTCGGGCAAGACGCTGTCGAGCCGGTCCGGCCAGACCGTGCGGTCGAGGTACGGCGCATAGGGCAGGTCCTTCGGATCCACTCCGATGACGGTCATGCCAAACGCCTTCGCACGAATCGCGATCTGCGTGCCGATCCCGCCCACCCCAATGACCACCGCTGTCTTTCCGTGCAGCTCAAGCGGCCGCCCGTACTTCGCGAGGGTCGGCCAGGTCTTGGTCGCGCGATTGGCGACCGCCACATCGATGTTCCGGGTGAGCCCGAGCAGCAGCGCAAACGCGTGGTCGGCGATCTCAATGCCTTGCACAATCTTCATGTTCGTCAGCGTGATCGGACGGTCGCGCAGCTCCGGGATGGACACGAAGTTCTCCACTCCGGCGGAGTTCACCTGCACCCACTTGAGTTTCTTCGCCGCCAGCACCTGCTCGCGGGTGACACCACCGATGATGGCATCCGCGTCGACGATCTCCTTCATCAGAGTCTCCCGCGACGCGAACACGATCTCCAGCGCAGGAGCGGCCTTCTTGATGTCCGCGAGCTCGGTTTCGGATAGCTGCGGGTTGAAGGTGAAAACGACCTTCCGGGTCTGCAGGCCCGGCTGCGCGGAGGCGAACGTCAGGATGAAGGTGGACAGGGCCACCGTGACAAAACGGGACAAGGTTGAGCTCATGGGGGAGAGGAGGACCAGCGACAAAGAAAGACGAAGACGACCCGACCGGCCGGACAGCGAGCAGGAAACGCGCCCCGCGCCGCGTCGTCGATCCCAGAAGCAGAACCGGGACGAGTCAGGCCGCAGAGGCTGATTGAGTGTAGGGCCGTCCCTCGCGGACGCGCCTCGCTTTCAGCAGGGGTTCACGCGAAGACGCGAAACGAGGTCCGTTGTTGATTGGGTTCGGGTGGAGGGCAGCATGCCCTGAGCCCGTCGAAGGGCGTCGCTCCGTCGACGCCGGGGAACGGTCCACGCATTTCAGCGTCGGACCATGTGGGACACGCGACGCGCCACCGGCACCGACGGAGCGGTGCCCTCCAGGAGACAACCCTGCCGGGTGCCCGTTGGAGGTGGCCTCGCTGAGGCCGCGACGGGCCCCCCGGTCCCGCCTCCTTTGTCCATACGCTCCATGCGACGCCAATCCCCGCGGGGTCGGCGACCCCACCTCCATCGGACACGGTCCGCAACGCCGGGTAGGGTTGCACCCCATCGTCACTCGTTGGGGCCGTGCGTAGGATTCCCATTCATCACCCCGTGGGGGCGGGGTCGAATGGATCGCTCCCCCCGCTTTTCGCCTGAACACCGGTCCCCACTCTCCCTTGTTCTTCCCTGAACGGGCCTTGCCCTCTCGGACAGACGACACGTGCGTCCCGATCGACGGACGCGGAACCGTTACCAGGCTCGGGGCGGTCAGGCGGGAAAGCAACCACCCGGCCGTGTGGAGGGCGGGCGCCGGCCGCCCCCTTTTCACATGAAGACCGCCCGACCCCGTCGATCCCGCCCGCCTTCCCGCCTGCCCAAGTGTCCGACCGGGATCCAGGGTCTGGATGAAATCACCGGGGGTGGTCTGCCCCGCGGCCGGCCCACGCTGGTCTGCGGTGGCGCGGGCTGCGGCAAGACCTTGTTCGCGGCGGAGTTTCTCGTCCGCGGGGTGGTCCAGTTCAACGAGCCCGGAGTCTTCATGACGTTTGAGGAGACTGCGGTGGAACTGAGGGCCAATGTCGCCTCCCTCGGATTCGACCTCGCCTCCCTGGAGCGACAGGAAAAAATCCTGATCGATCACGTCCACGTTGAGCGCAGCGAAATCCACGAGACCGGCGATTACGACCTCGAGGGTCTCTTCGTCCGGCTGAATCTGGCCATCGATTCCATCGGCGCGAAACGCGTGGTGCTCGACACCCTGGAGGCACTCTTCGCCGGACTGCCGAACGAGGCGATCCTGCGCGCTGAACTGCGGCGGCTGTTCCGGTGGCTCAAGGACAAGGGCGTGACCGCCATCATCACCGCCGAACGGGGGCGCGAACAGCTGACCCGCCACGGGATGGAGGAATATGTCTCCGACTGCGTCATCCTGCTGGATCACCGGGTCAACAACCAGATCGCGACACGGCACTTGCGGGTGGTGAAGTACCGGGGCGCCCTGCATGGCACCAACGAGTTTCCTTTTCTGATCGGAGAGAAGGGCATCAGCGTGCTGCCCATCACGTCGCTCGCCCTGAACCACAAGGTACCGGAGGGACGGATTCCCACCGGCATCCCCCGGCTCGACGCCATGCTCGGCGGCCGCGGTTTCTTTCGGGGCAGCAGCATTCTGCTCACGGGCACCCCAGGCACCGGCAAAACAATCGTCTCGGCCAACTTCGCCCAAGCCGCGGGTCGGCGCGGGGAACGGGTGCTCTTCGTGTCCTTCGAGGAGTCGCCGGACCAGCTCATCCGCAATATGCTCTCGATCGGACTGCGGCTCGAACCCCTGGTCCGACGCGGACTGCTGCGATTTCACTCCGCGCGGCCATCCCTCTACGGTCTCGAAATGCATCTGGCGACCTTGTTCAAGGAGATCGCCACCTTCCGTCCGCACATCGTGATTGTGGACCCGGTGACAAGCCTGATGGAAGCCGGGACCGACTTCGAGGGGAAGGCCATGGTCACCCGGCTGATCGACTACCTGAAGGCCCAACAAATCACGTCGCTCTTCACCAGTCTCACCCAGGGAGGGCACGCGCTGCAGCAGAGTGAAGCATCGATGTCCTCGCTCATGGACGCCTGGCTCCTGCTGCAGGATTTCGAGGGCAATGGTGAACGCAATCGGGTGCTCTACGTGCTCAAGGCGCGCGGCATGGCGCACTCCAACCAGATCCGGGAGTTTCTGATTTCGAACCGCGGCATCGATCTCGTCGATGCCTACATCGGCCCTAGCGGGGTGCTCACGGGCTCGGCCCGGGCCGCACAAGACAGCCGGGAGCAAGCGGAGGCACTGACCCGGCAGCAGGAGGCGGGACGCCGCAAACAGGAACTACAGCGGCATCGGGCTTCCCTGGAGCGTCAGATCGACGGCCTGAAATCGGAGCACGAGGCCGGTACGGACGAACTACGCCAGATCGATGAACAGGTCGGCGTCCAGACGCGCTTGCTTTCCGCCGAACGCACCGAACTGGGCCGTTTGCGCCAGGCCGACGTCCCGACGGTCCCGGTCAGCAGGCGAATCCGCCAGACGAAGTCCGCCCAGCACTCCCCATGAAGCGATCATGCCCGAAACCCCGGACCGCCGGAACCCTGCCGCAGGCGGAAAAATTCTGGGAGCTGCGGCTCTACGTGGCCGGCCAGACGCCAAAATCGCTGACCGCTCTCTCCAACCTGAGGCGGATCTGCGACGATCACCTCAAGGGTCGCTATCACATCGACGTGATCGACCTGCTGGCCGAGCCGCAGTTGTCGCGCGGCGATCAGATCCTCGCCATTCCCACGCTGGTGCGGAAGCTGCCCCAACCGGTGCGCAAAATCATTGGCGATCTTTCCGACACGGAACGCGTACTCGTGGGTCTGGACTTGCGACCCGCCGTCAAACCCGGAGGGCGTCCATGAAAAAACGTCCCCCACGCACCTCGATCCGGGCCGTGCGCGACCCGGTCAACCCCTGGCCGCTCCGCACCTGTGTGCTGCGTCTCTTTGTGGCCGGTGCCTCCGTACGGTCGCACCAGGCCATCCTGCGGGTCCGCGAACTGTGCGCGAACGAACTCAAGGGGCAGTGCGCCTTGGAAGTCATCGACATCTACCAGCAGCCCGGACTGGCCCGCGACAGCCAGATCCTCGCGACCCCGACGCTGATCCGGGAATTCCCCCGTCCGATCCGTCGTCTGATCGGCAATCTGACGAACCAGGCCCAGCTGCTGGCCGGTCTCGATCTGGGCTCGGTTCGTGAGGCCGCGTTACGGTGAAACCCGTCCGCCCTCTTCCCCGTCGTCGTCCTGTCGCACACCCAAACGTCGCCGCCCAGGCCGTTGAGCTGAAGGAGCTCCGCGCGCGTCTGGCCGAGGCGGAGGACACGCTGCGCGCCATCGGCTCGGGCGCCGTGGATGCGGTGGTGGTCGCCGGGCAGTCCGGCAATCAGGTCTTCACCTTGCAGGGCGCGGACCACGTGTACCGGCTGCTCATCGAGTCCATGAACGAAGGCGCCCTCACCCTGACTCCGGAATGGGTGATCACCTATGCCAATCGCTGTTTTGCCCAGATGATCAAGGGCTCGCTCGAGCAGATCGTCGGCAGCTCGTTCCGTCTCCTCTTGTCGGCGGTGGACCAGCGTGCCTTCCAAACCCTGATGGCAGGGGTCACCCGATCGGGCTCCAAACTCCAGCTTTCTCTGCTCTCCGGCCGGGGCTCGTCCATTCCGGTCCAAGTCTCCATGCGGGCCCTGCCGGCGGCCGGCTCTTCCCCGGTGACGCTCGGCGTGGTGGTGACGGACCTGACGGAAACCCGGCGAACCGAAGAGTTGTTGCGGTCGCTGGCGCAGCGGGTGGTGCAAGGGCACGAAACCGAACGCGGTCGGGTGGCCCTCGACTTGCACGATCACGTGACCCAATTGCTCTGCGCCAACCTCTTTCGCTGCCAGGCGTTGGTGGAGGAGTTGACCGTGCGGGGCGGGCCATCGCTCAAGGCGGCGATCCGGATGCGTGTCATGCTCGGTCAGACGGCCGGTGAGGTGGAGCGCATCTCGCAGCAGCTGCGGCCCGGGGTCCTGGACCTGCTCGGCCTCGAAGCCGTCCTTCGATCCACGGGCCGGGAGTTCGAAGAACGCTCCGGTCTGACCTTGAATCTCACCGTGGTGCCGTTGAGCGGCCGACTGCCCGCGGGTGCCGGGCTCGCGTTTTATCGTATGTTCGAGGAGGCGTTGAGAAACGTGGAACACCACGCCCGCGCGCGTCAGGTGTCGGTGGATCTGCGCGAGGAGGGGGCGGTGGTGCGGCTAACGATCCGGGACGACGGCCTGGGGTTCGACCCGGAGCGGCTGCCGGCGCGGCGCCGGGGCAAACCGGTGCTCGGGTTGCTCGGAATGCGCGAGCGCGCGGCGGCCGTGGGCGGCGCGGTCGCCGTGTCCTCCGGACGCGGGATCGGCACGGAGATCGTGGTATCTATTCCCTTACTACCGTCCGTCGCTCCCTCACCGACCGCCGTCCGGCGCCGCTCACCCGTCCTCACCAGGTAAAGACGATGCCCATCCACCCGGCCGAGCCGCGCAGGACCTGCTGGTAAACGGCGGGCGCCTGGGCTGCGGGCACGACGTGGGTGAGCAGGTGCCGCAGGCGCAGCTCTCCGGTGGCGAGGAGGCGGAGGCAGGCGCGGCGGTTGCGCGCCCGGGTCCAGGTCCAGTAAACATGGCCTTCATTGAGGCCACTCTCGTAGGTGCCGGTGAGGGTGAGCTCCTTGCGCAGAAGCTGCTCCTTGAGGGTGATGGTGGCGGTTCCGGGCGGGCTGCCGGTCAGCACCACGGTGCCGCGGTCCGCGGCGCACTCGAGCGCGGTCTGGAGAATGGACGCAGCCTGCGCGCAATGGAACACGACTTCGGCCCCGGCTCCACGCGTGAGCTCGCGCACGCGCCGGACCACATCCTCCCGCGCCGCGGCAATGACCTCGGTCGCACCGCTGGTGCGGGCGAGCGCGAGGCGTTCTTCGTCGAGGTCGACCGCGATGATCGGATAGGCCCCGGACAGGCGGGCGAACTGCAGAGTCATCTGACCGACGAGCCCCATCCCAAAAATCACCACCGACTGGTCGATCTGCAGCCGAGCCCGGCGCACGGCGTGCAACGCCACATCGCCCAGAATGGCAAAACCGGCCTCGGCGTCGGTCACACCGTCCGGCACACGCTCAATCGCGGCGGTCGGGGTGAGGTCGACGAGGGCATGGCTGGCATGAGGGACCGCGGCGATTACGCGGTCCCCGACTGCGTATTCCGTGACCCCGGTCCCCACGGCTTCGATCCGGCCCGCCGCCATGTACCCAATGTTGGCCCGCGGCTGGCTTTCCGGCAGGCCGTAGGAGGCGGGCCCGTGCCGGAGAAAATTCGATTCGCTCCCGGCGCTGACCTGGGTGCACGCGTTGCGGACCTGGACCTGGCGGGCGGTCGGCGCCGCCACGGTGAAGGACTCCAGTTCGACGCTGGGCGGTGACGATGCGAACATCAGTCGTTGGGCGGAGGTCATGAGGAGAGGCGGGGAGACCGGAGGCGGGGTTCGGGCGCGGGTGCTTCGGGCCAACGGGGTTCCGGACCGCCGGCGGCCCCGGTGATTCCCGATCCGAGCAACCCGGCGGCGGATCCGCCCGCCGCGGCCACCCCGGGGGGCGGGGCGATCCGGACCAGCCGGCCTTCACGCGCCGACTGCTCCGCCGCCTCGACCAGTCGCGCGGTGCGCACCGCATCCGCGAGCGTGGTCGGCGGGGCCCCGGCGCCGCGCAGCGCCGCGAAAAAGCGGCGGAAAAACAGGTCGCCCACCATCCCGCCATATGAGGTGGACGCCGGCATCGCGAACACTTCGTCGCGCGCGGGTGAAGCACCGGCCGGCGGGCGGCTTTCAATCTGCAGTCGGGGCGTGAGGTCCGGCCAGACGATCCGGCCCTCGCGTCCGTTGAAGGCAAGATACGAGTCGTAACCCGCCATGTTCACATAGCCGCCACCGCTGAACGCGAGCGCGTAACCGGCATGAAAAGTCCCGATCGCCCCGGAACGGAAGCGGAGGGTCAGCGCCACGGTATCCTCCACGTCGATCGCCTCGCCGGAGCGCGTGGCCATCAGCGCGCCGACATCGGTGATCTCGTCGCCGGCGACGTGGTGGAGCAAATCCAGGCAGTGACACCCCAGCCACAGGAGAATGCCGCCGCCCGACTGGGCGCGACGAAACAACCACGACTCCGGCTGCCGGAACCGGACCTGGGTCGTGAGGAAGCGGACCTCCATCGACAGCAAGGCCCCGATCTCCCCGGCCGCAATCCGTGTCCGCGCCGCCTCCATGCAAGGATGGAGACGACGGGGATAAAGCACGCTCGCCACCACACCCGCCCGGGTTGCCGCCTGTTCGATGCGCAGCGTTTCCTCGAGATTGAGACCGACGGGTTTCTCCGCCATCAGCGCCTTGCCGGCCGCAATTACGCGAAGGGCCAGGGCCGCCGCCTGATCGTGGCGGACACAGACAATGGCAAACGTGAGGGCAGGATCCGCCAGCACCGCGTCGAGATCGGTGGTGACCGTGGTGACCTTGCTGCTCGCGGGCAGTGCGGGCTTCGCCACCACGGACGGGTCGGCATCCCACAAGGTCACCGCGGTGATCTCAGGCAGATTGTCCAGCGTCGTCAGCAAGCTGGCGGAGTGCGGATGGATCAGTCCCAGAAGTGCAGCTTTCATGTCAGGTCGTAGAAAATCCGTCCGCCACTCGATTGTCTCACCCTCCGTTGGAGGTGGCCTCGCCGAGGCCGCGACGGGAGCCTCGGTCCCGCCCCCATGGCCCCATCTCTTCGCGCGACGCCCATCCTCGCGGGGTCGACGACCCCACCTCCAACAGAACAACTCCCCCTCCGTTGGAGGTGGCCTCGCCGAGGCCGCGACGGGACCCTCGGTCCCGCCTGCGCTGCCCCCCGCTCATGCCTGCCCCTCCACCGGGTCCGTTTCCAACTCCGCGAACAGCTCCGAATCGTTCAACTGCCAGGCCGCCAGCGCCTGATCGAGATGCTGGGGCCCGCGCCCGCCGACCAGTGTCGACGCCACACCGGGACGATGCAACGCCCACGCCAGCGCGAGGTGGGGCATGGGCAGCCCGGTCCGGGCGGAAATCGCGGCGAGGCGCGCCAGCCGACGTTCCTGCAAGGGATGAAAATACACGCCCTGGTGCCCCGGCGCCACGTCGAAGCGCGATCCCGGCTCCACCCCGCCGCGGTGTTTGCCCGTCAGAAAACCGCCCCCGAGCGGGCTGTAGGTGATGATGGCCACCTGATGCGAGGCGCATAGCTCGACCAGCGGCGCATCGACGTCGCGCACAGCGAGATTGTTATTGTTCTGAAGCACGCGCAGCGGCTGCAGCCCGTGCTCGCGTTGCAGCGCCAGCGCGGCCCGCAACTGGGGCGTGGTGAAATTGCTCACGCCCAACGCACGCACGCGCCCCGATTTCACCAACCGGTCCAGCGCCTGCCACGCGGCCGCCGTTTCCGCGCCGGGGTCCCACTTGTGCAGGTAAAGCACGTCAATCACCGCCACCCCCAGCCGTTTCGCACTGGCGGTCACCGCCGTGTCGATCGCTTCGGGTGTGTAGGGCGGGTAAATCTTGGTCGCAACGATCAGACGCCGGGGATCCGGCCGCCGCGAGGCCAGCCAGGCTCCGACGACCTGCTCGGACCGTCCCGCCGAATAGGTGGCGGCGGTGTCGATCAGGGTCAGGTTTTTCGCCACCGCGTGGTCCATGAGCGCAAACGCCGCGTCTTGGTCGATCTCCCGGGCGAAGGTGGAACTGCCAAGGCAGATCGGGCTCAGCGCCGGAGCGGAGGGATAGAGGGTGATGATCTTCATGGGGTGTCGGGTTTCAATGGGCCGTGTAACCGCCGTCGACCGGCAGGTTCACCCCGGTGACATACCGCGCCGCATCGCTGAGCAGGAAAATGACCGGACCGCCGAGGTCGTGGTCGTTCGCCATGCGTTTCAAATAGGTCGCCTTCGTATACCGCTCGACGAACAGCGGGGGCTGTCCGTTGTAATAACCGCCCGGCGCCACGCAGTTCACCCGCACGCCCTGGGGTCCGTACAGGGCCGCAAAGTAC
The DNA here is from genome assembly GCA_016794625.1 of Opitutaceae bacterium. Lineage (GTDB taxonomy): Bacteria > Verrucomicrobiota > Verrucomicrobiia > Opitutales > Opitutaceae > UBA6669. Next base: position 15,519 of record JAEUGY010000008.1, on the reverse strand, counting down.
CGCGTGAGGTTCACCATGCCGCCTTTGTGGAAAAAGTAGTCCGGGATGGCATTCATGTTCAGACCCTCGTACAGGGTGAAATCCGGGCCCACCATGCCCTGGATCGAACCGATATTGACGATGGTGCCCGCTCCTTGCTTCGCCATGACCTGCCCAAACGCCCGGGTGATGGCGAACAGACCGGTCGCATTGGTCTTCATCGACTCCTCCCAATGGGCCAGCGGGGCGTCGGCGGACTTCATCGGCCGGGACACCGCATTGTTCACCAGGCCGTCAATCCGGCCAAACTGCGCCAGCAGCCGGTCGCGCAAGGCGAGAACCGACGCTTCCTCGCCTTGGTCGAGCGACTCCGCCTGCACGAGATGACCCAGGGCTCGCTCTTCCGCGGCCACGGTTTCGAGCGCGGCGACGTTGCGCGAGGCCAGCACGAGGGTCGCCCCGGTCCGGGCCAGCAAAGCGGTCAGGCCCCGGCCGTAAAGTCCGGCTCCGCCGGTCAGGAGAATGATTTTGCCCGCCAGGGAAAAACCCGGCGGCGTGGTTTCGGTCGAAGTGGGCATAAGGAGGAAGCAGTCGTCGCGGCAACGCCGCAGGTTTTACCACTCAGGAACGGGGGATGGAGAACGAGGTCAGCGGAATCCTCCGCACCCGCAACCGGGAAAGTCGTCCTAGCTGGTCATTGCCCGCGCAAGAGGAAAGCAACACCGCATCGTCCGTGAAGTGGATCGCGGTGTGGCAGGAGGTCATGGTCGGACAATAGGTTTGCCCGGGTGACGCTAAAGGTTCGACAACGAGTAAAAATAAATGACACGTTGCGGCCCCGTGAACAACAGCTCCGCCGTGTTTTCGGAATTTCGACGGGCGAGTCTGGCCGATCAGGCGGCGGAAGCGCTGCGTGAGTTCATCCGCCAGGGCGCCTGGTCCGAGGTGCTGCCCGGGGAGCACGAGCTCGCCCGCCGGCTCAGCATCAGCCGTCCGACCGTGCGCGCCGCCCTCGCCCGGCTGGCCGAGGATGGCTACATCAAGATCGCAAAGGGGTGCCGCACCCGGCTTTGCGCCAAGGAGCAGACGAATTTGTCCAGCGCGCCACCCACGGTCTGCCTGATCGTGCCGTCTCCACGGGAATCCCAGAACTTTGGCGCCCATCCGCTCCTGATGGAGATGCGAGCCCAGTTCGCCGTGCAGGGCATTGGCTGGGAGGAGGTCTTCGATCGGACTTTGGGTGGACGTCAGCCCGAGGCCCGGCTGGCCAGCATTGTCAATGGTCGCCGTCATGTCTGCTGGCTGCTCATTGGCGCGTCCGTCACGATCCAGCGGTGGTTCCAACAGGCGAAGGTGCCGACGCTGGTGCTCGGTTCCTGCCATCAGGGTGTGGAGCTGCCCTCGGTCGACGTGAACTACTACGCCATCGGCTGGCACGCCGCCGGTTGCATCGCGAAAAACGGACACGAGCGGGTCGCCCTTGTCCTGCCGCACCAGCCGCTGGCGGGCGACCTGGCCTGCGTGAAAGGACTGACTGAATACATCCGCCAGCAGAAGAAGCCGATCCAGGTGTTTGAGGTGGCGGCCGGGCCGAACCGGGCCGGGCTGCTGTCGAACCTGGACCGGTTGCAGAAGAAGTCCTCCCCTCCGACGGCGATTCTCTGCATCCACGTGGCCCACGTGCTCATGGTCCTCGTTTATCTGCTCCGACTGGGGCTGCGCGTGCCGGAGGACATTTCCCTGCTCTGCCGGGAAACCCAGCCCTCACTTGATCTCGGCCTGCCAGAGGTCACCCGCTACCGCAGTCCCACCATGAAGCAGGCCCACCACGCCGTGCGCATCGCCCAAAGTCTGCTCGCCGGCCACCAGGTCACCACCGTGCCCAACCTGATCATGCCGGCCTTCGTCCCGGGCGAAACCCTCGCCCAGTCCAAAACCGCCGCCGCCGGCACGATCAGCACAAGCGCCAGCGCCGCCGCGTCGTAGAGGTCGGAGGTCAGCGGTCGGAGGCCGGTCGGAATTCAGAATCCAGAAGTCAGAAGTCAGAAGTCGATGTCCATTCTCCGACCGACCGCTGGCCTCTGAATTCCGACTGATCTCTGATCTCGTCCTTTTCGAACTTCACTCTTCACTCTTCGCACTTCCCGCCCCGCCCCGCGGGCGGGGGGGCGGGCGCTTCCGCCCATCAGCGCGCCAGCGGCACAAAACTGCGGTGCGGCACCAGCATGTCCTCACGGAAACCCAGGTCGTCGCTGCCGCTGACCGCCGCCTTGATCTGGGCCCGGCACTGGTCGGTCAGGGGATAGTCGAGGAGGTTTCGATTGGTCGCAAACACCCCGAGCTCGACCAGCAGCTCTTTCAAGCCGGTCATCCAGCAGGTGATCTGGGGGCCTCCATAAACGCGATACATCAGGTCGTTCATGCGCGCCTGCAGCGCGTTCGCCTTGACCAGGTCGTTGGCCCGGACCGCCGCCAGGATCTGCAACGCCATGCGGGCATTGAAAATGCCGCCGCCGAGGAGGAGTCCGTCGTAACCGGCGGCGAGGTACTCGACAGTGTCGAATTCACCACCGGAAAAGAGCCGGAGGCTGGGTCGGGCCGCGCGGCCCTTGAGGTAGGCATCGCGGCGCGACACCTGCTGCGAACTGTCCTTGACCACCACGATGTTGGGCTCCGCCAGCAGGTCGGCCAGCATGGGCTCGGGCACGACATACGGGCTGCCGGCTCCACGATCATAAAGGCCCACCGGCAGGACGCTCGCGCGCGCGATCTCCGTATAGTGTCCCAGCAACCGCTTCGGGGTCGCATTGAGAAAAAACGGGGGCGCCGCCACCACCGCAATCTCCACACCGAGCGCCGCCGCGCGGTCAATGTTGTCCAGGACCCGCACCGACGAGCTGTCGGTCACCTGCAGCGCCACGGTGAGCCGGCCCCGCGCCGCCTCGACCGTCGTGCGCACCAGCGCCTCGCGGTCGCGGTCGCGCAACCACGGTCCTTCGCCGCAGGTTCCGGCCAGCATCACGCCGGCGACGCCGAGATCGACATGGTGCGCCACCATCCGGACCACGGAGGCCTCGTCGACGCGACCTTCAGCGGTCATGGGGGTGGGGGTCGCGGACCAGACACGGTCACGCGGCAAAGCGACGGTCTTCATCTCAGCGACCGTACGCCAATCGCCGGCAACAGAAAGAAGGCAGCCCCTGAAAAAAAATGTGACACCTGCCATCCATTGTCACTTTCCGCCGTGGGCGGAGGCCGTATCCGACCGTCTGGCCCGTCGGGCCCTTCGACTTTTGTTTTGACCACGGGGGCAATCTCCCGCGTGAAGGACAACCAGACCACCGTGACTCGCGACCCGTCCTCCTCCCCTGATCCTCGCGCTGACACGGGTCAGCGTCTTTACCGCCGGGCCCGGATGCGTATTCCGGGTGGCGCGCAGCTGTTGGGCAAACGTCCCGAACAATTCCTGCCCGAAGGCTGGCCCGCCTACTACCAGCGGGCGCAAGGCTGCACGGTCTGGGACCTGGACGGGCGCGCCTACGTCGACTTTACCTCCAATGGCATCGGCACCTGCCTGCTCGGCTACGCCGACCCGGTCGTGAACGCCGCCGTCACCGACTGCATCGCCCGCGGCAGCATGTGCACGCTCAACTCGCCGGCCGAGGTCGAGCTCGCAGACCGGCTCTGCGCGATCCATCCCTGGGCCTCCAAGGTGCGCTACGCGCGCACCGGCGGCGAGGCCATGGCGATCGCCGTGCGCCTGGCTCGCGCTGCGACACGGCGCGGCACGGTGGCCTTCTGTGGATACCATGGCTGGAGCGACTGGTACCTCGCCGCCAACCTCGGCGCCACCGACGCCCTCTCCGGCCACCTCCTGCCCGGGCTCGACCCCGGCGGCGTGCCGCGGGCCCTGCACGGGAGCGCCCTGCCGTTCCGCTACAATCAGATCGCCGAGCTGGAGCACATCGTCGCCACGCATGGCTCCACGCTCGCCGCGATTGTCATGGAGCCCATGCGGCACGAGGCCCCGCGCGACGGTTTTCTGGAGCGGGTGCGGGCGATCGCCGACCAGACGGGTGCGGTACTCATCTTCGATGAAATCACCGCCGGCTGGCGGACGAACTTCGGCGGCATCCATCTGACTCTCGGCGTCAATCCCGACGTCGCCGTCTTCGCCAAGGCGCTTTCGAACGGCTTTCCCATGTCGGCGATCATCGGCCGCGACGCCGTGATGGAGGCCGCGCAGGAGAGTTTTGTCAGCAGCACCTACTGGACCGAGGCCATCGGCCCCACCGCTGCGGTCGCGACCCTCGCCCGCCTGGAGTCCACCGAGGTCTGCCGGCACATCGCCGCGAGTGGTTCCGCGGTGCTCGCCGGCTGGAAGGCCGCGGCCGCCCGGCACCAGCTGCCGGTGAAGGTCAGTGGCATCCCCGCTCTCTGCCTGCTCGGATTCGAGGCGGGGCCGCAAAGCCGGGCCATGATGACGCTGTTCACCCAGGAAATGCTCGCGCGCGGCTTCCTCGCCGCCGGCGCGTACTATCCCACCCTGGCCCATCGGCCCGAGGTCATCGAGTCCTACCTGCAGGCGGTGGACGAGGTCTTCGCCTTCCAGAAGGCAAAACTCGACCAGGGTCCCATCACCGACGCGCTCCGCGGGCCGGTGGCCCAAAGTGGTTTCGCGCGCTTGACCTGAACCACCGGCCACCGCCCTTTTTCCGCGTTCGTCGTAGCACGCCGTTCGTCGGCCCGGTGCCCGCACGCCTCATCCCCCCTCCATCCACGACCCCGGCATGAAACTCGAAACCGAGCTGACCTCATTCGACCGCGAGCTGCTGACCGAAGCCACCGACGGCTTCCTGCCTCCCCAGGTGATCGACTTTCACGCGCATGTGATGGACCCGCGGTTTTATGCGCGCGATGCGGTCAACCCCGCCTTTGCCGGCCGGCCCATGGGGTTCCCTGAGTACACCGCCGCGCTGGAGCTCCTGCTGGGGCCGCGCCTGGTCGGGGAATTTGTCTTCCCCTACCCGGCCCGCCGCACCGACCGCGCCGGAGTCAACGCCTGGATGACGGCCGAGGCCCGCGCCGCCGCCACACCGCGGCACCGTCTCGCCGCCCTCGTGGCCCCGGCGGACGACCCGGGCGTCGCCGGGGAATGGTTGCGCGGCGGGGCGTGCCGCGGGCTCAAGCCGTATCACTTGTATGCCAATGACGGAGACACCCGGCAGACCGACATCGAGGACTGGGCGCCGGAGTGGATGTGGCGTTGCTGTCACGAACACGAGGCGATGCTCATCCTTCACCTGGTCAAGGACGCCTCCTCCGCCCACCCGGCCAATCAGGAGGCGCTGCTCCGCCTCAGCACCCGGTATCCGGGCTGCCGCGTCGTGCTCGCGCACGTCGGGCGGAGCTTCAATCACCGCACCGCCCGCGGCCTGAAGGCGCTCGCCTCCCGGCCCAACATTGTCGTCGACACCTCGGCGATCACCGAGAGCGAAGGCATCAAGATCGCCTTCGACGTGCTTGGCGTTGATCGCGTCCTCTACGGATCCGACTATCCCATCAGTCACGTGCGGGGACGCTGCGTCACCGCCGGAGATTCGTTTCAGTGGATCTATGGCGAGGAGATGAACAACCCCCGCATGACCCTCGTGGGCATCGAATCGCTGCTCAGCCACCGCCAAGCCGCCGAAGACCTCGGCCTGAGCCGCACCGACATCGAAAAACTGTTCTTCGCCAACGCCCGCGCCCTACTCGGCTGAGCGCGGAAGGAAACGCTGAACGCCGAACGCGTAACTTTTAACGCTGAAGTGCGGAATGGACGGAGCCAGCGGATGAAGCAACGCGTTCCGCGTTCCTCTACATCCGATTCCGACCTTTCGTCCATTCGTCATTCGTCACTCGTCATTCCAGCCCCGGGGGCTGGCACGCGTTCCCCTACCGGGGTCGAACGTAGCGGAAGGCGGAACGCCTTTCGTGTCCGGCGGTTTGTAAGAATGCACCGTGTGCGCACCCCGTAGCGGAACGGGGAACCCGTTTCGTGGCTTGGTGGCTAGGGCACCTCACAGCCACCCTGCCAGGTCCTAAGCTCGATTCATCCACACAGAGCCCGGAGTCCATTACTCTGTGCACTCCGTGCAATCCGTGGTTCAACAATTCCGATCCCTGACCACAGAGTGCACAGAATACACAGAATCCTGAGTCCATTACTCTGTGCGCTCCGTGTAATCCGTGGTTCAACGATTCCGATCCCTGACCACAGAGTGCACAGAATACACAGAATCCGGAGTCCGTTACTCTGTGTGCTCCGTGCAATCCGTGGTTCAATGATTCCGATTTCTGACCACAGAGTGCACAGAATGCACAGAGTCCGGAGTCCGTTACTCTGTGTGCTCCGTGCAATCCGTGGTTCAACAATTCCGATCCCTGACCACAGCGTGCACAGAATACACAGAATCCGGAATCCGTTACTCTGTGTGCTCCGTGCAATCCGTGGTTCAATGATTCCGATTTCTGACCACAGCGTGCACAGAATACACAGAATCCGGAGGTCGGAATTCTGTATGCTTCGCGCCTCCGCGTGAGACCCCTGCCGAGACACGCGACCGTGGCGGGACCGAAGGCCGCCGTCAACGTCGTCAACCGCGGCTTCGGAATCCGCCCATCAGATAGACGATCAAAGCGATCAAGACGATGAGGCCAATGCCGCCACCGCCGTAGGCCGGACCGCCGAAATAGAAACCTCCGCCGCCGAAGAGAAGGATCAGGACCAGAACAAGTAGGATGGGATTCATCCCTCGGAGATTACCAGACGCCCCACGGCGCGACATGGGGCATTCACCTGACTCCGCCGCACCGGCCTGCAGGGGAACTACACCCCATGGCGACACTCCGGATTCAGAGTCACTCTCCGGATGCTGTGATCCCAACTTCGCCCGCGCCTCTCCCGCCTGTCCGCCGGGCGGACTCTCCTCCGTCGTCCCTCGCGCCCGCTTCTGCCTCGCAGCGGCGGATTGTTCCTTCCGGGGTCGAATGACGGAGCCCCTGAACACCTCGCGGATCCCCGTGTCCCTCTGGCAGCGTTGGAAGGCCGGCCTGACCTCCCTGCGCCCGCACGACAACGCCCCGCCGCTGCGGGCCGAGCTCTTCAGCGTCGATCAGCTGGCACGGCACGCCCGCGAGCTGGCCTCCACCCACCGGATCGCCTCCCGCCCGGGTCCGGATCGGCTGCTTGCGCGGCTCGACCAGAACGAGGAGGACCTGCGCGCCTTCAACCGGTCGACGCTCTCCGTCGACCCGGGGCGGCGCATCACGCCGGCGGCGGAGTGGCTGCTGGACAACTTCTACCTGCTGGAGGAGCAGATTCAGATGGCACGTCTGCATCTGCCGCGTGGTTACAGTCGGGAGCTGCCCCGGCTTCTGCCCGCCACCGGTCCGGGATATCCGCGGGTCTATGACATCGTCCTCGCCCTGATTTCGCACAGCGACGCGCAGATCGACGCCACGCCGCTGAGCGCGTTCATCGCCGCCTATCAGAGCGTCACCCCTCTCACACTGGGCGAACTCTGGGCCATCCCGATCATGCTGCGGCTCGGCGTGATTGAAAATCTGCAGCGCATCACCACGCGGCTGGCCGTGGCCCGCACCGACCGCGACAGCGCCGACGCCTGGGTCGACCGGTTGCAGGCCCAGGCCGAGACCAATGTCACCCGGCTGGTCATCGTGGTGGCCGACCTCGCGAAGGCCGACGTGCGGCTCTCCAGCTCCTTTGTCGCGGAGTTCTGCCAGCGGCTCTCCCGTCAGAGCCCGGTCCTGCACCTCGCCCGCAACTGGCTGGAGCAACGGCTCCTTGAGGCCGGGTCATCGATCGAGCAGCAGGTGCAGCTGGAGAACCAGAACCAGGCCGCCGACCAGGTCTCGGTCAGCCACAGCATCTCCAGCCTTCGTTTCCTCAGCTCCATGGACTGGAAGGAGTTTGTCGAGACGCTCAGCCAGGTGGACGCCACGCTACGCAGCGATCCGGCCGGTGTGTACGGCCACATGGACTTCACCACACGCGACAGCTACCGGCATGCGGTGGAGTCACTGGCCCGCCACAGCGGGCTTTCCGAAGGGGCGGTCGCCCAGCAGGCCATCGACCTGGCCAGCGAGGCATCCCGGATCCAGGGCCATCATCATCGCACGGCCCATGTCGGCTACTTCCTGATCGACCACGGTCGCGCCACCCTCGGCCGCCTCGTCCGCGTGTGCTGGCCCTGGCGCATCCGCCTCGAGCAGGTGATCCATCAGTTTCCCCTCGCCTTCTACCTCGGCGGCATCGGAACACTCACTGGCCTCGGCACCGCCATGTTCTGGCGCGGCGCCAGCGGGCTGGGCCTCTCCGGCGCCGCGCACGGGGTCTTCACCGGTCTCTTTCTCCTCTGCGTCAGCCAGATCGCCGTCGCAGCGATGAACTGGCTTTCCACCGTGCTGGTGCAACCCCGCGTGCTACCGCGGCTCGATTTCTCCACCGGCATCGCCCCGGGTTGCCGGACCATGGTGGTGGTGCCCACCTTGCTGACCAGCGCCGAGGGGGTGGAAGGCTTGATCGATATGCTGGAGATCCACCACCTCGCCAACCGCGATCCCCTGCTCCACTTCGGCCTGCTGACCGACTTTCGCGACGCCGCCACGTCGACGCTGCCGGGCGATGACGCCCTGCTCCAGCGGGCGCGCCACGGGATCGAACAGCTCAACCGACGCTACCCGACCGAGCACGGTGACCGCTTCTTCCTCTTTCATCGGCCCCGGCGCTGGAACGAGAGCGAGGGACGCTGGATGGGACACGAACGCAAGCGCGGCAAACTGGCTGAATTCAACGGACTGCTCCGCGGCGGCTCCGCCGGCTGCTTCTCAGAGGTGGTCGGGAACACGGGCGTGCTGCCGAGCGTGCAGTACGTCATCACCCTCGACACCGACACCCAGCTGCCGCGCGACGCCGCCCGGCACCTGATCGGAACCCTGGCCCACCGCCTGAACCGGCCGGAATTCGATCCGGTCCGACGCATCGTCAACGAGGGCTACGGCATCCTCCAGCCCCGGGTCGCGGTGAGCCTGCCCTGCGCCCGGCGTTCCTGGTTCGTGCGGCTCTTCGCCGGCGACGTCGGCATCGATCCGTACACCCGCGCCATTTCCGACGTCTATCAGGATCTCTTTTCCGAGGGCTCCTTCATTGGCAAAGGTATCTACGATGTCGATGCATTCGAGCACGCACTTGCCGGACGCCTGCCGGAAAACGCGGTGCTCAGCCACGATCTGCTGGAAGCGTGTCACGCCCGCTCCGCCCTCGTCAGCGACGTGGAGCTCTATGAGGAGTATCCGTCGCGCTACACCGTCGACGTCGACCGCCGCCACCGCTGGATCCGCGGCGACTGGCAGATCACGCCCTGGCTGCTGCCGCGCGTGCCGGGCTCGGATGCCCGCCGGGTCGCCAACCCGCTATCCGCCCTCTCCCGGTGGAAGATCTTCGACAACCTGCGGCGCAGCCTGGTGCCCGCCGCCCTGTTGTTCCTGCTGCTCGGCGCCTGGATGTTCCTCGACCGGCTGGGAGCGGCCGGGACACTCACCGTGCTGGGCATGATCGTCCTGCCAGGATGTTTCTCGGTCGCGATCGACGCCCTGCGCAAACACGAGGACCTTCCCCTCGCACTGCACCTGCGCGGCGTGGCGGCGTCGGGCGGGCGGCAGCTGGGGCAGATGATGGTCACACTGGCGTTCCTGCCGTACGACGCCTACATCAGCCTCGACGCCATCGTCCGCACCCTCATCCGGGTCTTGGTGACGCGACGCCGGCTGCTCCAGTGGAAGACATCGAGCGATGCCGAGCAAACCACGCGGACCGATCTGGCCGGCTTCTACCGCACAATGTGGGTCGCACCCACCCTCGCCGTCATCGTGGGCCTCCTGCTCGGCACCCGGCAGGCGACCCAGCTCTCCCTCGCCCTGCCTTTTCTGGTCTTCTGGTGCCTCGCCCCCGGCATCGCCTGGTGGATCAGCCGGCCCATCGACTCCTCCTCGCCGGGATTGTCCGGCAGCCAGCAGCGCTTTCTCCGCCGTCTCTCGCGCAAGACCTGGCACTTCTTTGAGACCTTTGTCACCGCGCAGGAACACTGGCTGCCCCCCGACAACGTCCAGGAAGTGCCCGGACCCACGATCGCCACCCGGACCTCGCCGACCAACATGGGGCTCGCGCTGCTCGCCAACCTCGCCGCGCGCGACTTCGGCTACATCTCAACCGGCACGTTGATCCAGCGCACGCGCGACACCCTCGCCACCCTGCACGGACTCGAACGCCACCGCGGCCACTTCTACAACTGGTACGACACCCGCACCCTCCAGCCGTTGCTGCCGGTGTATGTGTCGAGCGTGGACAGCGGCAATCTCGCCGGCCATCTGCTCACCCTCGGCGCCGGCCTGCGCGAACAGATGGACGAACCCCTCTACACTCCGGAGCTCTTTCGCGGCATCGGCGACACCCTCGCGGTGCTGCAGGAACTTCTCCCTTCGGACCCTTCACTGGCCCGGCTGGCCTCCGACCTGGAGCACGCCCCAGCCTCCCTCGGGCCCGCCCTCGCTTTGCTGGCACGCGCGACCGAAACCACCGCCCGTCTGGTCGCGGTCACGCGGGACGACCGCGACGAGGCCCGCGGGCGATGGATTCAGGCGCTGGACCGGAACTGCCGCGACCACCTCACTGATCTTCGGCACCTCGCGCCCTGGCTGGACCAGCCGGCATCCGCCCCCGTCGGCGCCGCTGCCACGTCGGGCGAGACAGGGAGCGCTGAAACGACCCTGCGTGACCTCGCGGGCCCCGGACCGACGTCGGAGAAGGCATCGGCGGAAGGAGTTGCGCCGATCCCATTTCCCGAGGGAGCCCGGAGCGTCGCACGCGAGCGCGTCGCGGAGCTTGAGCGTCTCGCCCGCCAGTGCGACGAGCTGGCCGCGATGGACTTCGGTTTCCTCTTCGATCCGCAGCGCAAGCTGTTCTCCATCGGCTACAACAAGACTGAACACCGGCGCGACCCCAGCTACTACGACCTGCTCGCCTCGGAGTCACGGCTGGGCAGCTACGTCGCCATCGCCCTCGGGCAGGTTCCCCAGGACCATTGGTTCTCGCTCGGCCGCCTCCTCGTGGCGGTGCGCGGCGAGCCCATCCTTGTTTCCTGGAGCGGGTCCATGTTCGAGTACCTCATGCCGCTGCTGGTCATGCCCAACTTTGGGCAGACCCTGCTCGACCACTCGTGCCGGGCCGCGGTGCAACAACAAATCGACTACGGCCGCCTGCGGGGCGTGCCGTGGGGCGTGTCCGAATCCGGTTACCACCGGACCGATGTCCACCTGAACTACCAGTACCGCGCCTTCGGCGTCCCGGGTCTCGGATTGAAGCGCGGACTGGCCGAGGACCTGGTTGTCGCCCCGTACGCGACCGCCATGGCCCTCATGATCGACCCGAAGCGTTCCTGCGAGAATCTCCAGCGGCTCGCGGGGGACGGCCTGGACGGCCCCTACGGCCTGTACGAAGCCATCGACTACACACCAGCGCGGCTGCCGCCCGACTCGTCGAGCGCCGTCATCCGCTCGTTCATGGCCCATCACCAGGGCATGAGCCTGCTGGCCCTGGACGATGTGATCGGCCTCCATCCGATGCAGCGCCGGTTCCTCGCCTGCCCACTGCTCAAGGCGGCCGAGCTGCTGCTGCAGGAGCGGGTTCCCCGGACCGCCGCCCGTGTCTTCGTCGACGACCTCGCCCTGGAAACCACGCGAGCCCTGCCGGCCGAGGGCGAGAGCGGCATGCGCATCTTCACCCAGGCCAGCCTGCCCGCGCCCGAGGTGCATCTGCTGTCCAACGGGCGCTACCACGTGGTCATCAGCCACGCCGGCGGCGGGTACAGTCGCTGGCGCGATCTGGCCGTCACCCGCTGGCGGGAGGACGGGACTCGCGACTGCTGGGGCAGCTTCATCTACGTGCGCGACACCGCCACCGGGGTGTATTGGTCCGCCGCGCACCAGCCGACCCTGCAGGCGCTGAAGGGCGCGGAAGCCATCTTCACCCCGGCGCGGGCCGAGTTCCGGGTCCGGCCGCCGGGCTTGGAAATGCACACGGAAATCAGCGTGTCCCCGGAGGACGACGTCGAGCTGCGCCGGGTGACGGTCGTCAACCGCTCGTCCGTCATCCGCACCCTCGAGTTCACCAGCTACGCCGAGGTCGTGCTCGCCCCCGCGGCCGCCGACGCGGCCCACCCGGCGTTCAGCAATCTGTTCGTGCAGACCGAGTTCATCCCCGGTTCCTCCGCCCTGCTGTGCGCGCGGCGTCCGCGCTCCCCCGAGGAGGCTCCGCCGTGCCTGATCCACGTGATGCGAGGGCCCGACGGCGCGACCGGCGGGCTTTCCTGCGAGACCGACCGCTCCCGGTTTGTCGGACGGGGAGGAACCCTCGTCCAGCCCGCCGCCCTCCAGGGCTCCGCTCCGCTGTCCAACACGGTCGGACCCGTGCTCGATCCCATCGTTTCCCTCCGGCGCACCGTGTCGGTGGCGCCGGACGAAACCGTCGTCATCGACTTCATCCTCGGCGTGGCCGAGAACCGGCGGGCGGCCCTGACGCTGGTCGAGAAGTACCAGAACATGCGCATGGCGGACCGCGCATTCGACCTCGCGTGGACGCACAGCCAGGTGACCCTGCGCCACCTGAATGTATCCGAAATCGAGGCCCGCCTCTACGGTCGCCTCGCGGGAGCCCTGGTCTACGCGGACCACGCCCGTCGCGCCAGCGCCGGTGTGCTGCGCAGCAATCGCAGGGCGCAGGACGGACTCTGGAGCTATGGCATTTCCGGCGATGCTCCGATCGTGCTCTTGCGACTCAGCGACCCCGCGAAGATCGAACTCGCGCGGCAGCTGATCCTCGCCCACTCGTACTGGCGGATGAAGGGACTGACGGTCGACCTGGTCATCCTGAACGAGGACATTTCGGTTTACCGTCAATCGCTGCACGACGATGTCCTCCGCCTCATCGCCTCGGGCATCGAGGCGCAGCTGATGGACAAACCCGGCGGCATTTTCGTGCGCCGTCTGGAACAGATTCCCCAGGAGGACCGCGTACTGTTGCACGCCATGGCCCGCATCTCCCTCGACGACGAACGCGGCACCCTGGCCGAGCAGTGGGAGCATCGCGGCACGATCGACCCACCGATCCCGGCCTTCGCCCCCACCCGCACCCGGGCGGTTTCTCCTGCGCCGGTCCTCGCGGCGCGCGAGCTGATCCTCCGCAATGGTCTGGGCGGATTCACGCCGGACGGCAACGAATACGTCATCACCCTGCAGCCCGGCGAATCCACACCGGCGCCGTGGTGCAATGTGCTCGCCAATCCGTCATTCGGCACCCTCGTGTCGGAATCGGGCAGCGCCTACACCTGGCTCGAAAACGCCCACGAATTCCGCCTCACTCCGTGGCACAACGATCCGGTCCAGGACCCGGCGGGCGAGGCGCTCTATTTGCGCGACGAGCAGACGGGCGAGGTCTGGTCCCCCACCCCGGGCCCGGCCCGCGGCGCGACGCCCTACGTCATCCGCCATGGTTTCGGATACACGGTCTTCGAGCACACCGAATATGGCATCACCTCCGAGGTCTGGGTCTACGTCGCGATGGACGCACCGGTCAAGGTGACGCTCATCAAGCTGCGCAACGCTTCGGGCCGGCATCGCCGCATCTCCGTGACCAGCTACTGCGAGTGGGTCCTCGGCGATCTCCGACCCAAGAGCCTCCTCCACGTGCAAACGGAGGTGGACCTCCGGACCGGCGCCCTCCTCGCCCGCAACCCCGCGCACACGGAATTCGCCGGCCGGATCGTATTCCTCGACGTGAGTGATCCCGCCCGCACGGTGACGGGCGATCGCAAGGAATTCATCGGACGCAACGGCACCCTGGCCCAGCCGGCGGCGCTGCGACGCGTGCGGCTCTCGGGCAAGGCCGGCGCCGGGCTCGATCCCTGCGGCGCCACGCAGGTGATGCTCGATCTTGAGGACGGCCAGCAGCGCGAAACCAGCGTGCGTCTCGGAGCCGGCCGGAGCCTCGGCGAAGTGCAGACCCTCATTCACCGGTTTCGCCAGTCCGACGCCGGACGGCTCGCACTCGAACGCGTTTGGGCGCATTGGGGCCGCGTGCTCGGCGCCGTCCACGTCGACACACCCGACCCCGCGGTGAACGTCATGGCGAACGGCTGGCTCCTGTACCAGACGCTCAGCTGCCGGCTCTGGGGACGCACGGGATTCTACCAGTCCGGCGGCGCCTACGGTTTCCGGGACCAGCTGCAGGACAGCCTCGCACTGGTGCACGCCACACCCGCCCTCACGCGCGAACACCTCCTGCGGGCCGCCGCCCGCCAGTTCCGCGAGGGCGACGTGCAGCACTGGTGGCATCCGCCTCTCGGCCGCGGCGTGCGCACGCGCTTCTCGGACGATTTCCTCTGGCTACCGTATGCCACCTGCCGTTACGTCACCGCGGTGGGCGACACCGGAGTCCTCGACGAGACGGTGTCCTACCTGGCCGGCCGCCCGGTCAAGCCCGAGGAGGAGGCCTACTACGACCTGCCCGCCCCGGCGGAGGAGACCGGCACCCTCTACGACCATTGCGTGCGCGCGATTGAGAACGGGTTGAAGTTCGGGGCCCACGGACTCCCGCTGATGGGCTGCGGCGACTGGAACGACGGCATGAACCGCGTCGGCATCGAAGGTCGCGGGGAGAGCGTGTGGCTGGCCTTTTTCCTGTTTGACGTACTGACGCAGTTTGCGGACCTGGCCCTCTCGCGCGGACAGACCGCCTTCGCCGAACGCTGTCGCCGCGAGGCGCAGACCCTGCGGGACAACCTCGAACGCCACGCCTGGGACGGCGACTGGTACCTCCGCGCCTGGTTCGACCACGGCGACACGCTCGGCTCCCACCGCAACGCCGAGTGCCAGATTGACGCCCTGCCGCAGAGCTGGTCCGTGATCAGTGGAGCCGGCGATCCCGTCAGGTCGCTCCAGGCCATGCGCTCCGTCGACCGGCGCCTCGTCCGGCGCGACGCCGCCTTGATCCAGCTCTTTGACCCGCCCTTCGACGTCTCAACCCAGGACCCCGGCTACATCAAGGGCTACATCCCCGGAGTGCGCGAGAACGGCGGGCAGTACACCCATGCCGCGATCTGGACCACCATGGCGTTTGCGCTCCTCGGCGAGCATGACCGCGCGTGGGAGCTGTTCGGACTGCTCAATCCCCCCAACCACAGTGCCACACCCGGGCAGGCGGACCTTTACAAAGTGGAGCCCTATGTGGTCGCGGCGGATGTCTACGCTGTCCCGCCCCACGTCGGCCGCGGCGGCTGGACCTGGTACACCGGCTCCGCCGGCTGGATGTACCGCCTCCTGGTCGAGACCCTGCTCGGCCTCAACCTCGAAGGAGAGGAGCTGCGCTTCGAGCCCCGCCTGCCCGGCGCCTGGCCGGCCTGCCGCTTCCGGTACCGGTATCGA
>JAEUGY010000111.1 GCA_016794625.1 Opitutaceae bacterium | reverse complement strand
GGTGACGCTGGCCAGCCCCTGGATGTAGTTGATCTTTTGACCGTTGAGAAACTGGTCCGGGTTTTTGTTCAGGTACCCGGCGGTGCCGGCGGTCCGCACGTCTTCCAGCGAGACCGTCATCGTGCCCTTGCCCCCGAATTCCGCCTGCACAATGTCCCCGCCCCGATCCAGAAACGACACGCGTACCACCTCGCCCGGATCCGCGGCCACGGTGATGGTGTTGCCGGTGAGGAGGATCTGGTCGTAGATTCCACCGTTGAGCGAAATGTTGGAGGCGACCTCCGTGCCGGAGCCGGCGACTATCGTCGCGAGCAGCTGGCGCTGTTCAAGGGTCTCGAGTCGGAGGTGGCGGGAAAGACGGGGGGAGCGGGAACGGGAGCGCGTGCGACGATTGGCCATGGCGAGGAAGGAGGAAAGGGTTGGGACTCGAAGAGCGGGAACGACGGAGAGACGTCTTCCGCGGGCGTGGTGACGATGGAAATGCGACGAGAGTCAGGTGGAGCAGGACGGGAACGGAAATTCCGTTGCCCGATGCGATGCAAATGGCAGGATTCAATCTGAACCCGATCCGACGGCAAGGCCGGTTCCGGCTTGGCCCGATGATTTATTCCACGGACAACCCGACCTAGAACGGGTGCTTTCTGCTCCTATTTCCACCGCTCATCCCCCATGCCCTCGTCCCGTGTAAAACCCAGCCGTCAATCAGCGGCGAACGATCCGGGTGCCGAAGTGGATGCCTTCCTCGCCGCGCTGGAGCACGCCCACAAGGATGCGATCGAGGAGCTTCGCCGGGTGGTGAGAGGCGCCCACGCCTCCATCACCGAGGGCATCAAGTGGAACGCCCCCAGCTTTCGCACCACCGAGTGGTTTGCCACCACTCACCTGAGGGATAAAGCAGGCGTCGGCTTGATCCTGCATCTCGGAGCCAAAGTCCGGGACCTGCCCGACTTCGCCCGTCGCATCGAGGATCCTGAGCACGTGCTGCAGTGGCTGGCCAAGGATCGTGCAAGGGTGACCTTTGCGGGACTCAAGGACGTCAAGTCCAAGGCCGTCGCCCTCCAGGAGTTGGTCCGACAGTGGATCGCACACGTCTGACGCGGAGGCACCGGCGGGTGTAGTGGGAAAAGGGATCCGGGACTTCTACCGATCCGCCCAGACCAGGTTTTTTTAGGGGGCGGGTGGACAGCGCAGGTGGTGGCAACACGTACATGCGCTTACGTGAAAGTGCCGATCTGAAAGTCATTGTCCGGTCGCGGGCCGACGGCCACTGTTCTCTCACCCGCCGGAGGCCAAGTGGCTTCTGGAGAACCGAATGTCCGGCTGCTTCGAACCATGAAAACCCTCTTCCACCTTTACGCTGTCAACCGCGATGGATTTCGAGTGACCCCCAAGGAGACGGAAACCGACCGTTCACGCGTGGAGCAGTTGCTGTCGGATCGCAATGGCTCCGGGCCGGGCGCCTGGGGCGTGACGCAAAGCTGGGGCCAATCCCTGCGCTGGGTGGCCGTGGAAGTGGAGCGCGCCAGCGGTCGCACGCTTGGTGAATTGAGCTGCGCCCGAAGCTGAGCGCAGCTCGTGTCGCCCGGCTGGAGCCGGGCGGGTGGACTACTTTCCGCCGGGCGCCGTCCAGGCGTCCTTCAGCGTGATCGTACGGTTGAAGACGAGTCGGTCCGGACGGCTGTCTTCCGGATCGGTCGTGAAGTAACCCAGCCGTTCAAACTGGTGGCAGACGCCGCCCGCGAGTCCGGCCAGCGACCGCTCGACTTTGGCCGTCACGCTTTCCAGCGACTTGGGATTGATCACGCGCAGGAAGTCTTCCTCGCGCGCCGGTTCGGCCACCGAAAACAGCCGGTCGTACAGCCGCACTTCGGCGTCCACGCAGGTGGTGGCGCTGACCCAGTGAATCGTGCCCTTGACCTTGCGATCCGCGTTGGGCTGGCCCGAGCGGGTCGTGAGATCCGCGGTGCAGCGCAGCTCGACCAACGCACCGGTCGCGTCCTTGACGATCTCGTCGAGCTTGATGATGCACGCGTATTTGAGCCGCACTTCGCCGCCCGGCTTCAGGCGGAAGTACTTCGGCGGCGGCACCTCGGCGAAATCATCGGCGTCGATGTAAACCTCGCGGGTCAGGTCCACCGGCCGGGAGGTCGGGGTTTCGGACTGGGGGTTGTTTGTCGCCTCGCACGTGACCACTTCGCCCGGGGCCAGGTTGGTCAGCACGACCTTGATCGGGCGCAACACGGCGAGGCGGCGTTCCGACGACACGTTCAGCTCGTCGCGCACCGCGTGCTCGAAAAGGGCGATGTCCGTGACGCTGTCATACTTGGTCACCCCGACACTCGTGACGAACCGCCGGAGCGCGCTCGCGGGCACGCCGCGCCGACGCAGGCCGGAGAGGGTGGGCATGCGCGGGTCGTCCCAGCCGGAGACAATGCCCTGGGTGACGAGATGGAGCAGCTTGCGTTTGGAGACGAGCGTGTACCCCGGCACCAGCTTGGCGAATTCGTACTGGTGGGGGAGGGCCCGGGGCAGCCGCAGCTTCTCGAGGATCCAGTCGTAGAGCGGCCGGTGGTCGACAAACTCCAGCGTGCAAATGCTGTGGGTGATCCCTTCGAGGTAGTCGCTCAGGCAGTGGGCGTAGTCGTAAAGCGGATAAATGCACCACGCGTTGCCGGCGTGATGATGCGGCACGTGGCGGATCCGGTAGAGGAGGGGATCGCGCAGCCACACATTGGGCGACGTCATGTCGATCTTCGCCCGGAGGGAACGGGCCCCGTCGGGAAACTCGCCCCGGCGCATGCGCTGGAAGAGATCGAGGTTCTCCGCCACCGAGCGTCCGCGCCAGGGGGAATCGCGACCGGGTTGATCGGGTGCGCCGCGGTACTCGTCGGTCTCCTTGGCGGAGAGATCGCAGACATAGGCATCACCGTTGCGGATGAGCGTCAGCGCGTAGTCGTAGAGCGCGTCAAAGTAGTCGCTCGCGAAGAAGGGCTCCGTGTCGGGGGATTCCGGTGACACCGGTCCGATGTAGGAGTCGGGCTGCCCATTGCTGATGACCGGCACGGGCTTTCCGCCCCGCGGCTTGAAACCGAGGCACGAGTCCGCCCAGCCGGCGATCAGCCAGCGCACGTCGCGGATGATGGAGTCAACATACTCGACATCCTCCTTGACGGGATTGGTATCGTCGAAACGCAGGTTGCATTGTCCGTTTTGCTCCCGCGCGATGCCGAAATTCAGGCAGATCGACTTGGCGTGGCCGATGTGCAGGTACCCATTGGGTTCCGGCGGGAATCGGGTCACGATCTTCGCGTACTTCCCGGCTGCGACGTCGGCCGCGACAATGTCACGGATAAAGTCGCTCGGAACGGGCGCGGGTGAGGAGGGATCAACGGACATACCCCTCAACAAAGCAGGCTCGCTCGCATCAAGGCAATGATTCTGTTTAAAGTACTGATAATGAGTACCTAAAGTGTTTTTGACCGGGTCGCAACCAGCGAGGGAAGCGTGTCCCCTTCCTGCCAGGTGCCCCGGAGCGTGATGTGGACGCCGTCCGCACTTCGACCGTAGTCATTGCGGCAGAGGCGGGCATGCAGGAGATCGGCGCAAAGGCGGTAGCCGCGCAGGCGGGCCTGCTTGAGGCCCGACAGCCGGGGTGCTTTGGACCCAGGGGTGGTGTCGTCGACCCGTTGGCTGTCGACGTCGGCGGAGCAGATGGCGATGTCCTCGGGAACCCGGATGCCCGCCTGAAGGAGGGTGGAGAGGAAGGAGGGCACGAGGGTGCCGCAGAGGACATCGACGCCGTTGTCGCGGATCCACCGGAGGAGCGCCTCGGGGGTCCACCGGTTGTTTTCCCAAATGCGCACCTGCGCCTTGGGCAGGTGCGCGGAAAAGCCGGCCAGCAGGCCGCCGGTCAACGCGGGCAGGTCGGGGCCGAAACGGATCAAGGCGGGCTGGCGGTAGCCTCGACTGCTGATCACCTGGGCGACGCGGAAGTTGTCCTCAAAGTGTGCGGCCGCAAGGTTCGGGGAAAACGAGGTCGTCACCGCCCCCGACCAGGCCACGGTAGCGAGGCGATCCCACGGCAGCGGGTAGTGGTACGGATCGTCATTGCGGCAGTGGAGGATCACGCCGCGGATGCCGCGCGCGAGCAGGGAGCGGGACAACGTCCTCCATGCCGCGGGAGTGGTCGGGTGGCGGAACACGTCGAGGCCATAACCCAGCTGGTCGAGGTGCGCCGTCAATCCCAGCGACCATCGTTTGGGCTGCTCGCTCCAATCCTCGGGAAAGTAAGTGATGACGCCCACGCTTTCCCGGTGACCCCGACGCTGACGGCGCGACTGCAGGGTGCGGGCCGCCTGGTCGAGCCGGTACCCGTGGCGCGTCGCGAGCGCCTCGATCCGGTTTCGCGTCTCCGCCGGGATTCGCGCATGGTGCGCCAGCGCAAGCGACACCGTGGCGGCGCTCACGCCCGCGAGTCGGGCGATGTCCTTCTGGCGGAGGTTGGCCGGCCGGCGTGAGGTGGGCATCGGGGGAGGGGGGCGTGGCGGTGCGGTCCGCGGGCCGGTTAGGTTATGCGATTAACTGAGATCTCTTTTGCCGGTCATTGGAGGTCTCTGTCAATCTGCGACCCGTCCGCCGAGCGGAGAGACATCAACCCCGATATCCCACCAGGGCCCCCTCCCTGGACCTCCCCTGATTCAGCGGTCCGCCTACCCTCGTATGAACGTACATCCTTCCTCCCGTCCGCGGCCGGTCTGCCCAGGATTCCTCCTGGCCGCCTCCGCGCTGGTCCTGTTGACCTCCGTCTCCCTCCGCGCCCAGGCCACTGCCGGCGCCACGCCTTCCAAGGCGGTGATTCCGGATGAGTCGGTGGAGCTCTCTCCGTTTGAAGTCACGTCGGAGCGCGATGACGGTTACCAGGCCGCGAACACGCTCGGGGCCACCCGCACAAACGTCGCCATCCGCGACCTGCCCATGCAGATGAACGTGGTCAACGAACAGCTCATGATCGACCGCGCGCTCTTTGACCTGGAGCAGGTGCTCGACGTCATTCCTGGTGCCGCCCGTACGTTCAATGAGTTCATCCCGCAGGTGAACATCCGAGGATTCGACAGCTCCGCGGCGATGCGCAACGGCGTGCGCGGCCTGACCACGCCGGACATGACATCGATCGCCCGCGTCGAGACCCTCAAAGGGCCGGCCGCCCTGCTCTACGGACAGACCCAGCCTGGAGGCGTGATCAACTACATCACCAAGAACCCGTCGCCGACCCGCCGCACTACGGTGCGGATCAGCGCCGGCAGCGAGAACCTCTTCCGATCGGAACTCGACACCACCGGTCCGCTCAACGCCGCCAAGACCTTCAATTTCCGGCTGGGCGCCACCTACTACACGGTGGACAAGGGCGAGCGTCAGCGCAGCCTGGATCGTCTGGCGGTGGCCCCGATGCTGCAGTGGAAACCCTTCGCCGGCACCAGCGTCGTCGTGCGTTTCAGCCGCACGCATGACAACATCCGCCCGGCCGAGGGCCTGCCGCTGAAACCGACCGGCGCGATCAACCGCGGGGGCGATCCCGCCTACTTCATTCCATTCAACGGTCTCGACCCAGTCGACAATCCGCAGTGGGTGCGCGATCTGGGGCCCGGCTTCATGAAGGACAGTCCGTCGTCCTACCGCGACTACCGCCCGCTGGTCTGGGAACTGGAGGCGACGCAGCGTCTGAACTCGAAAATGGATTTGCGCTTCAACTTTGCCTACCACCGGAGGGCCCGCGCCAGTATCCGGGAAGGAGGCACCGGGCTGATCAATCCGTGGACGCAGACCAATCCCACCATCGCCGCGCTCGGTGGGTTCAACAGCTGGAACGTCGACAACACCCGCGGGGATCCCTTCCCCGAGGCGCAGCGTTCCTACGGCCTGATCGGACGCAATGGTGTGCCCAGCACCGGCGTGGATCCGCTGTCCGACACGCGCCTGCTCGACGGAGTGCCCTACGTGTACTCGCCTTCGGTTTCGACTCTCGCCTACACGCCCGGGGTGAGCGGCTGGCGGCGCGTCAACTGGATCGGCAACAACCGGCGCGAGATGCGCGTCAACGGCCAGGTCGACCTGGTCACCCGTTTCCGGTTTGGTCCTTTTCAAAACACGCTGCTGACGGGGTTTGAGCACAACGAGGACCGCGTCTGGGAAAACAACAGCACGATGGTCCGCGATCCCGCCCTGGGGGTCGCCGGCACGACCCTGTACACCATCCCTGGCACGACCACGACCGTGCCCAACATCATCGACTACTTCTACAACGTCTACAGCCCGGCCTCGACCGCGGCGCGCGACGCCTATGCCGCGCGGAACGTGCTGCCCCTCGACCGGTTCACCAGCAATGGGTCCAACAACGACCAGCGCTTCACGAGCAATTCCTTTTACGCGAACTGGTCCGCAACATTCCACGACAACCGCGGACGTCTGGCGATCGGTGGCCGCTACGACGACGTCACCGCCCGCAACAGCACCAAGAATCCCGGAATCAATCCCATCACCTTTGACGGGGTGGTCACCAGCTCGATCGAGGGCGCCCGCACCCGGGCGACGCCTCAGGGGGGCGTGTCCTACCGGGTGACCGATCCGGTGTCCGTCTACGTGCTCTTCAGCCAATCCGTGAACCCGCGCGTGACGTTTCAGCCAGGCCGCACCGCCGCACGCGAAACCACGCTGCTCACCCGCTATCAGCAGGACGGCCTGCCCGCCCCGGATCTCAACTCGAAGCCCTGGGGCGAACTGCTCGAGCCCGAGTTCGGCCAGAGTTTTGAGTATGGGGTGAAGACGGACCTGTTCCGGAATCGGGCGATGGTCAACGTGGCCTACTATGTCATCGACAAGAAAAATGTCTCGCGCGCCAAGGGTTCGGGTGATCCGGACAGCGCCGTGGGTTTCCTCGACCTGAGCGGGGCCGAACGGGCCCGCGGCGTCGACGTGGATTTCTACCTGCGGCCCGTGCGTGAACTGCAGATCGGCGGTGGCGGACTTTACAACAAGACCGAGATTGTCGCGGTCAACGCCACCACGCTGGCCACCCCGCTGGCGACGACCTTCGCGGCCAACGCCGGACCGAACGCCCCGTTCTCGCTGCTCGGACGGCGGACCCCGAACGCGGCCAAGTGGTCGGGCAACGCCTACGTGCGCTACGAATTCTCCCGCGGTCCGCTCAAGGGTTTCGCCAGCGGCCTGAGCGTGGTCTACATGGGCGCCCGGCGCGAGGGCGACAACCTGCGGTGGTCGGAGGCGTGGCGGCGCTGGGACGCCAACACGAGCTATCGCACCAAGGTCTTCGGTCGTACGACCACCTTCAGCTTTGTCGTCCGGAACCTGACAGACGAGGTGTATCGTGCCGATCGCGACACCTTCGCGCAGCCGCGCCAGTGGCTCGGTTCGGTGGGGCTCGAGTTCTAACCCCGCCACGGACGCACGCGCTTCATGGTCCGGCTCCGCCTTCTCCTCCTGCTGCTCATGCTCATGGGCACAGCCAGCCTGGCCGCCGAGCGGTCCGCCGCGGTCCGTTCGCCTGGCGGGACGGTTGAGGTGACCCTGACGGTCACGGGTGAAGGTGGACTCCGCTACCGCGTCTCCGACCGGGGCCGTCCGGTGCTCGAGGAGTCGCGGCTCGGGTTCTCCCTCGCGCAGGGGCCCAACCTCGACTCCGGTTTCGACTGGGTGTCACAGTCCGAGAGCGAGCATCGCGAGACGTGGCGGCCGGTCTACGGCGAACGCAGCACCGTGCTGGATGCGCACCGCGAGGTGCGCGTGGCGGTGCGGCAGCGTGCGACGGGTCTGCAGCTGGTGGTGGTGGCGCGTGCCTACGATGAAGGGGCGGCGGTCCGGTGCGAATTTCCCGGCCCCCTTCCGACCGGCGGGCTGACGCTGCGGCGTGAGTGGACGGAGTTTCGTTTTCCGGCCGGGACGGAGGGATACGAGGAGCATGGCACCGAAGGGGAGTACGCCCGCGTGCCCGTCGGCGCGATTCGTTCCGGGTGTGAATGGCCGTTGACCGTGGTGTATGCCGACGGACGCCACGCCTGCCTCTTGGAAGCGGCGCTGGTAGGGTATCCCCGGATGCGGCTGGGCCCGTTGTCGTTGTCCCCCGGCGCCCTTGTGACCGAGTTGCACAGCCCGGCCTTGATCGAAGCCGGAGGCACGCGGGAAACCCCGTGGCGTGCGATCATCGTGGGCGACCGTCCGGCGCACCTGCTGGAGCGCAACGATCTCGTGCTGAACTTCAATGCTCCCTGCGCTCTGGCCGACACTTCGTGGATCCGGCCGGGCAAGGCGATCCGCGAGATCACCCTCTCCACTCCCGGCGGGATGGCCTGCGTGGACTTCGCGGTGGCGCACGGTTTTTCCTACATCCTCTACGATGCGGGCTGGTATGGACACGAGTACGACGACGCGGCCGACGCCCGCGCCGTGAACCTCGACCCCAAACGGGTCGGCGGGGTGCCGAATCACCCGGGGCTCGACCTGCCGGCGGTGCTGGCCTACGCCAAGTCCCGGGGAATCGGCGTCTTTCTCTATGTCAACCGGCGCGCCCTCGAGCGACAGCTGGACGAACTTCTGCCCCTCTACGCCTCCTGGGGCGTGGCCGGGATCAAGTTTGGTTTTGTCCAGGTGGGACCGCAGAAGTGGACGACCTGGTTGCATGACGCCGTGCGCAAGGCGGCGGAGCACCGGCTGATGGTTGACATCCATGACGGCTATCGCCCGTCGGGCTTCTCCCGGACTTATCCCAATTTGCTGACGCAGGAGGGCGTGCGCGGCAATGAACACATGCCCTCCGCCACGCACAACGCCACGCTGCCCTTCACGCGACTGCCCGCGGGGGCGGCGGACTACACCATCTGTGTGTACAGTCCGCGGATCAAACCAACCCGCGCCCACCAGGTGGCGCTGGCGGTGACCGGCTACAGCCCGCTCCAGCTGCTGTACTGGTACGACGAGCCCCGCCAGTTCTCCGGCGAGAGCGAACTCGGCTTTTTTGACCATGTGCCGACGGTCTGGGACGAGACGCGGGTAGTGGCGGACGACATCGGCCGCTTTGTGGCCATCGCCCGCCGGAACGGCGCCGCCTGGTACCTCGGGGTGATCACGGGCGACGCGGCGCCGCGCCGGGAACGGCTCGCCCTGACGTTCTTGTCACCAGGAATCCGTTACACGGCCGAGATCCACGAGAACGGCGATCCACCCGCCACCACGCGCTCGCGGCGGCTGGCGGTGACCGCGGACGGCGGGCTCGACGTTTCGCTGCCGCCGGCGGGTGGACTGGCCGCCCGCTTTGTGCCGGAGAACTGACGGCGCGTCCCTTGGTTTACGCGGACCTAGTCGGAGGCGAGGCTCAAGCCGCCCGGCAGGCTTTCGCCGATGAGGGCGGCCTGCTCGGCGGCCACGACCGGGATGACTTCGTGCAGCGGGTGGCGGCGCGGCGCCGGCACGTCCCAGGCACGCAGGAGACTGTCGATGGCGTGGCGGCAGGACGAGGGCGCATCGAGGCTGCGCAAGCCGGTGCGGCGTCCGGCGCGCAGCCAGGCGAGGGCGGCGTCGGGTCGGACGGGTTCGGGCACGGGGGTGTCCTTCAGTTGCTCCCAGCAGGCGACGACCACGTCGGGCGCAATGACTTGATCCGTGCCGGCGTGGAACAGCACGCGTGACAACAGTCGGCCCAGGGCCTTCCAGGCGGCTCCATCCTGAGGTTGCGCGCGCAAGGTGGAGGCGAGGCGGAGCGCGAGGTCGGCGCGGCGGGGGGTGGGCAGGGTTTCGAGGGCTCCGGCGAGCAGTGCGACTTCAGCGGAGGGCGCCGCAGCGGCGGGCCACTCGGATTCGGCTTGATCCCAAAGGGCGAGGACCTGCGCGGGATCGAGTCCGGAGGCGATGCGTCGGATGCAGATCCAGCGCTGCACGCGGACCGCCGGGCGGGCGGCGAGGGGCGGGGCCGCGAGCAGCGGCCAGAGGGCGGCGATGCGGTCCGCGTCGCCCGGCACTCCACGACCGGGGCGTAACAGAAATCCTGCGACCTGGAGCCACGTTTCCTCGTGTTCGGGGGACGTGCCGCGGCGCGCGCCCTGCTCCAGCCAGGCCGGCCAGAGGGCGCGCACGAGGGCGGCATTCCAGGCGCTGCGGGGGGAGGCGAGCACCTTCTCCGCCACGGCGAAGACCGCGTTGGCGGTGAGTCGGTCTTTGCCGGACGTGCCCTGGCGGAAGCGTCGCGTCATCGCTGTTGCCCCCGCTTCGGCGAGGGAGAGCAACGCTCCTGAGGTTGACGCCGAGGCCGGGGCGGGGGTCGATGCGCGCGCGGGTCCGGCCGGGACCGGACCCGGGGCGGGGACGGACGGTGATGGGCGCAACGAAAACTCCAGCGGCCACGGGGTGGTCCAGCCGAGGTCGTCATCGGCGCAGAGCAGTTCGATGCGGAGCAGACCGGTGGAGCGCAAGGTGGTGCGGAGGCGCACCGCCACCTGGGGATCCCGGGGTCGCGGTTTTCCGGGTGGCGGAGTCAGCACGGTTTCAATGGCCGGCAGTTCGTGAAACGCGTTGTCGTCACGTGGGACGAGGAGACCGGCGGCATCGTCACTGCGCCGGGCATGGCGAAAGAGGGGAAAGCTGGCGGGTCGGCCGACCAGCGCTCGCAGGCCCGGGGTGTCCGCCTGGACCGGCTGCTCTGGCGGCGTGCCCCGCGGAAGGACACAGAGGAGCGAGGTCTCGCCGACCGCCACATAGTACGTGTGGGACGCGCCGGCTTCGATCTGCGTGGCGTCACCGAGGGCGCGCAGGTGAAGAAACCGCGCGGCGCCCCGAGCCACGGCCAGATCGGGATCGGTGTTTTCCAGGAGCACCGGTCGGCGGCCGCCCTGCCAGTGGGTGAGGTGAGCCAGCAGGCGCTCGCGCACGGCCGGGGCTTTCGTCAGGCCGCCATTGCAGAGCAGGAAGTCGATGGGTGGACGGTCGCGCAGAAAATCCGCGAGGTGCCGGGTGATCGCGGGGTCGCGAGCGTAAGGCAGGCCCATTTCCCGCAGACCGGCCGTGGAGCGCAGCGGACGTTCGTTCGCGCTTGCTTCCGGAAAGAAACCCTCGATCAACAACCGCTCGACTTCGCGGGCGCCGACCTCCAGCCGCAGGGTGCCCGTGAGCAGGGAGGCGCCGGGGCGGGCGATGGCGATCGGCCAGCTGCGTTCGGGTTCAGACGCGGCCGGTGATGCGGTCGGAATGCGGCCGAGCGCCTCCTCCTTGATTTCGCGGCAGCGCGCGAGGAGTTGGGCAAACGCCGTGGCAGGCAGTTCCGTGCCGCGGGGCAGACGGGACTCGACGTGATGGGCGAGGGCGAGGTCGAGGTTGTCCCCTCCGAGCAGAATGTGCTCGCTGACCGCGATCCGGCGCAGGTGCGGTGGCGCGCCGGCCGGTTGGGGCTCGACGGAAAAGAGACTGAAGTCAGTGGTGCCGCCACCGAGATCGACCACCAGCACGTGCCCGGCCCGGTCCGAGACCGGATCCGGGTGGCCCAGCTGGCCCGGGGTCGCGCGGCGGGCCTGGGTTTCCCGCCAGGCGTAGAAGGCAGCCTGCGGTTCCTCCAACAGCAGCGTTCCAGGAGGAAACCCGGCGGCGGCGGCGGCTTCGAGGGTGAGCTGCTGGGCCACCGGGTCGAACGAAGCCGGCACGGTCACGGCCACCTCCTGGTGCGCGAGAGGCGCGTCGGGATGCGCGGCGTCCCAGGCGTCCGCGAGAACGCGGAGCAGCCGGGCCTGTGCCTGGACCGGGCTCAGCAACTCCGCCGGGGCGAGGTCGGTCGAGCCGAGCGGAAGAAACGGCGCGCGGCGGTCAGCCGCGTGGTGGGTCAGCCAGGACTTGGCGGAGCGCACCACCCGGCCCGGCACCTCGGCCGCCCGGGCGCGGGCCCAGCGGCCGGCGATCCAGGTGCCGCCTCCGGGCGGCAGGTAGAGACAGGACGGCAGCGTGAGGGCGGACGCCGTCGAATGGCCGGTTTCGGGCTGGGGAATCTCCAGCACGACCGATCGGCCCTCCGGGTCGCCGGCCGCGATTGAGGCCAGCGCGCAGTTCGTCGTGCCCAGGTCGATACCGATGCGAAAACGGGGAGACATCGGGCGACGCGGTCCTCGGGCTATTTCATGCGCACGTTCAGCTCCAGCTTCCAGCGCTGGGCCGACGCGACGTGCACGAGGTAGAGCTCGAGATTGCCCAACTCCGTCACGACGGCCTCCATTCGAACCGGCACTTCCTCTCCCGGCGCGTGGCCCTCCGGTGAGGGCAGGTTGACTTCCAGCCGTGCGCTTTCCTCCAGCTCGGAGGCATCCGGGAGCAACTGCCCGGGACGGTCCCCGGCGCGGGCTTCCGAGGTGAAGAAGCGAAACTCGGCGGTTTCGCCCGTGTAGAGGAAAAACTCCTGATCGAGCAGGGCGTGCCGCGTGCCCTCCTCCATGCCCTGGGGGGCCACGCAGAGAGCCTTGGTCGTGGCGCGCCGCCCCGGCACCGCGAGGGTGGCGGATTCCATGCCGATGTAGCAGGACCGGGCGGTGCCTGCCTTGATGCGCACACCGTGGCCGGTCGCGCGCAACCGGGCGTAGGCGGCGGCGCCGAGCGCGACGGCGTGGTCAGGCCGGGCTCCGGCGAGCGCCCGCACCGGGGAGCCCGCCCACGCGCTGAGCAGCTCGAGCACGCGGTGACGCAGGGCCTCGGAGTTGAACACCCCGCCATTGAAGAGCACGGCGTCCGGCACCAGCAGCGACGCGCGTGCGAGTCGCGCCGGACCGCCCACCGCCTGCAGTAGAGCGGGCGACGATTCGACGTTGGCGCGGGCCCGGGTGAGAAAACGGGCCAGATGCTTCGAAAGTGCTGCATCCGCGGCGTAGGGCAGGCCGGCTTCGCGCAGGCCGCCCGCCCGTCGCACGACCGGCAGGTCCGTGGGCGCGGTGCGCGGGAAAAAGCCGTCCAACACCACCCGGTTGACCTGTTCCCGGGTGAGGGTGGTGCGCAGCGTGGAGGCGACCAGACGCCGACCGCGCGCCGGCACGGAAATCGGCACCTCGGTGAGGGATGCATCGCCCAGCATCGCTTCCTTGCCCGCGCGGGCGGCGTGCACCAGGGCGAGGAACTGCGTATCATCGACTGGAGTACCGGCTGCGGCGAGGGCTTCTCCGAGGGCGTGGGCGAGCGCGAGGTCCATGTTGTCGCCGCCGAGGAGCAAATGTTCCCCGACTGCGACGCGTTCCAGCGCGAGGTCGCCTTGATGCTCCGAGACCGCGATCAGACTGAAGTCCGCCGTGCCACCGCCGACGTCGCAGACCAGCAGAAGGTCACCGGCCTTGACCTGCGAACGCCAGGCCGTGCCCTGTCCCTCCAGCCAGGCGTAGAACGCCGCCTGCGGCTCCTCGAGCAGCGTGATCTCGCCGAGCCCGGCCTGGGCCGCGGCTTCCAGGGTGAGCGAGCGCGCGGCCTCGTCGAAGGAGGCGGGCACCGTGACCACCGTGGTGGCGGCGGAGAAGACCTGGTCCGGGCGACGCTGCCGCTGACTCGCCAGCAGGTGGGTCAGTAACTGGCGGGAGACTTCGAGCGGGGACCATTTCTGCGTCACCACCGTGCTGCCCCAAGGCAGCAAAGGACCGCGCCGGTCCACGTGCGGGTGACACAGCCAACTCTTCGCCGAGAGAATCAAACGATCCGGTTGCAGCGCGCCCCTCTCCCGGGCCTGCCGCCCGAGCAAGCCCGTCGACAACGTGGCCGCCCACGGCAGCACGGCGGTGGATTCGCCCGCCTCGCCTTCAGCCGGCAAGTAGACGGCGGAAGGTAGAAGATCCAGTTCTCCGATACTGTGTGGCGTCACGACCTGGGTGACCGGCTCCAAGGTCGGCGCGCCCTCGGGTCCGGCGGTGGCCAGCGCGCAGTTGCTCGTACCCAGATCAATTCCGAGAAAGGTGGTCATGCGGCGAAAGGAGGAGAACGAAGTTCGAAGAGTGAACAGCGAAGCGTGAAAGGTGGAGAGGGTGGGAAGTTCGAAGAGGGAAGAGTGAACGGCGGTTTGGAATCTCAAATCTCAAATTTGAGATTCGAAGGCCTCAGCCGACCTGGACTTCGGCCGGGGCGAGAACGGGCCAGGGGCGCTCGGCGGTGGTGCCGGTGACGCGCGGAAGTTTGAGGCTGACCACCTTCCAGCCGGGATGCAGGAGCGTTCCGGTGTAAGGGGGTTGCGCGGGCACGGAGCCGAGCAGACGATGGGCGGCGGCGTCGTAACCGGCGGCGAGCACCACGCGGCCCGATTCGGGTTCGGTTCGCACGGGCGCGATTTCGAAACAGTCGGCCAGCACCTGGCGGCAACCCGCGTGCACGACCCGCGCGGCGGCACCGACCTGGGCGTCGGTGGCGCCGGTGATGTCCTCACGCACAAAATCCACCAGACGCCCCTTGTCCTGCAGCAAGGCGAGCAAGGCCACCACTTCGGCCTCCGCCCGCGCGGCCGGTACCGGTGCAGCGGCGGGGGCCGGCGTCGGAACGGGGGCGGGGGTGACCACCGGGACCGGTTTGGATACAGGGACGGGATTTGCTGCGGCCACCGGAGCCGGCGCCGGTGCCGGACGGGAAGAGGGGGGTTCGCGCGAAGGGCCGGCGGCTTTGGACTCGGCCGCCTTGGCGACGGTCATCAGCACCGCAATCCCGAGCACGGCCGACAGCATGTGCACCGGAACGCTCAGCCCGGCCGCGGGGAGAAAGGCAACGCCCCCATTGATCAACGCCAGGGCCGCTCCAAAGGCATAGAGGAGTGATTTCATAGTCGCCCCCCACGATTCAACCCCGCCGCCGGATGGCAACGCCGTTAAACAAAAACACCCCCCGGCCCAGTGTCATCCCCCCGATGACACTCCCTTCCGAAAAACGGGCAACTACCCGTCCGTCAGTGTCATCCGCCGGATGACAGTCTATCCGAGGTCGGGCCGGAAAGGGGCGACCCGTCGGAGGAGAGTGTCATCCGGGGGATGACACTCGAGTTTGGCGTACGGGGTTGTGGGAGGTGTGGGTTGGGTCGATCCGGGGGCGGCGGCAGGTACTGGTGTCGACTTCAGTGGACGCCGGTTACACGAGAGAGGGGCACGAGCCCAAACGAGGCAGGGCGCGATCGAGGGAGGTGGTGGGATTGGGGTGGCTCAGGTGGAGGCCAGGGGTTCGGTCCCGGCGGGGCCGAACTGGAGGGTGCTGAGCTTGCGGTAGAGGCCATCAGGACGGGCGGAGAGTTCATCGTGCGTGCCGAGCTCGACGATCCGGCCGGCTTCGAGCACGGCGATGCGATCGGCCGTGCGGATGGTGGCGAGCCGGTGGGCGATGATGAAGGTGGTGCGGCCCTGCATCAGGCGTTCGAGCGCGGTTTGCACGAGCCGTTCACTCTCGCTGTCGAGGGAGCTGGTCGCTTCGTCGAGAATGAGGATGGCGGGATTCTTCAAAATGGCGCGGGCAATCGCGACCCGCTGCCGTTGTCCCCCCGAAAGCTGGATGCCGCGGTCGCCGACGAGCGTGGCGTAACCCTCCGGGAACGCGCGGATGAAATCGTCGGCATTGGCGAGCCGCGCCGCCTCGGCGATCGCGGCGGGATCGGCGCCCGGCCGGCCGTAGGCGATGTTCTCCGCGATGGTGCCGCCGAAAAGCAGCACGTCCTGCGGCACGATCGCGAGCTGCCCCCGCAGCCAGGCCAGGGGGTAGTCGCGCGAATCGCGTCCGTCGATGCGGAGGTGTCCACTTTCAGGGTCGTAAAAGCGGAGCAGCAGCGCGGTGAGGGTCGACTTGCCGGCGCCGCTCGGCCCGACGAGGGCGATGCGTTCGCCCGGACGCGCGGCCAGGGTGACCTCCCGCAGCACGGCGATTTCCGGGCGGGCGGGATAGCGGAAGCTGACCGCTTGGAAGGCCACCTCGCCCCGGAGACGCGCCGGCAGCCGGGCGACCACGGCGGCTTCGGGCGGGGTGAGTGCTTCGGTGGGTTCACGCAGCAACTCGCGCACGCGTTGGGTGGCGCCGACGGTTTTCTGAATCTGGCTGAACAGCTCCGCGGCCTGGCCCATGGCACCTGCGACAAACGTGGTGTAGAGCACGAACCGCGTCAGCTCCCCCTCCGTGATGGCTCCGCTCTGCAGTTGCGTCGCGCCAAACCAGAGCACGATCACGATGCCGCCGAAGAGGGCGAGGATGAAGAACGCCACGAAGACCGCGCGCCACCGGGCGGCGCCGAGGGCGGCGGCGAGCACACGCGCGTTGGCGCGATCGTAGCGGCCAAGCTCGAAGGCTTCGTTGGCGAATGCCTTGACGCTGGCGATCGCCTGCAACGTCTCCTCGACAATCGTCTGAGTGGCGGCCAGCTGGTCTTGAGTTTCCCGCGAGTAGCGTCGCAGCCGCCGCCCAAAGAACACCGCCGCGGCGATGAGCAATGGCAGGGTGCCGAGCATCACCGCGGTCAGGCGCCCCGAGGTCAGGGTGATCAAGGTGATGCCCCCGGTCAGAAACACCGCCTGCCGGCAAAGTTGAGGCAAGGCGTCGATCAGGGCGCCTTCGATCTGGGCGACATCGGTCGAGACCCGGCTGGTCAGTTCGCCCACCCGACGATGTCCAAAGAAGGTCATGGGCAACGTGATCAATCGCCCGTAACAATCACGTCGCAAATCGGCCAGCGCACTTTGTCCCACCCGGTTGAACGCGAGGGCGCTGTTGAAGGAGGCCAGGGCCTGCAAACTCACCGAAACGGCGAGCAGCAGGGCGACCTGATTGAGCGTGACGCGTCCGAATCCGGGCAGCGTCGCCGTGCCCCCGTGCAGCGCGGCATCAATCAGGGAGCCGGCGAGGAAGGGAAACAACAGTCCCAGCGCCGCGCTGAAAAACAGCGTGACCAGACCGGCGATGAAACGCGTGCGGAATGGACGCAGGTAGCGGGCGAGCGAGAGTGCCTCCCGCACACTCTCCCGAGTGAGCGCGGCCTTGGGCAGGCGCTCGAGGGCGATGTCTTCCTGGGACGGGGAACGGCGGGCCATGGGGGCAGACCGTCACCGCGTTCCGGGAAAATGACAAGAGGGGCCGTCGCGCGCGCCGTGGCTTGTGTCGCGCGCGCCTGGTGTCACGTTGGTGCGTCCCTTCCACTGACCGAAACGCATGAACCCCGAAACAAACCCCGTGCCACCTGCGGATCCCGTGGTCAGTTTGACGGCGACGGGATTTCTTGACGTGTCCAAGGTTGCGCTCCGCGTGGCGCCGCGGGAACGCGGGGGCGACGTTGACAAGGCGGAGGTGGCTCGACTGCTGGGCTGCGAGTCGGATGCCGGGCCCTTTCTTCACTGGCGCCTGCGGGCGCCCGATTCGGTCGGTTCAGACCTCGATGGGCAAATTGCGTGGATCCTCGAACGACTGACGCCGGACCTGGACCGCTGGAAGACCGTGCAAACGCGCTATCGGGTGGACGTGTACTGCGGACTCTTTCTCGAGCAGACGAAACGCGGCCTTGGGCTCCTCCCCCGCACCCTCACAGCCCTAGCGGCGCGGGAGATCGAATGGGTTTGCGACGTGTTTGTGCCCACGCCGGAGAAGCGCGACGCGTGAGCGGACTCAGGGCGCCTTCGGTTCGGCGGGGCGGAAGGTTTTGGCGTGGCGGGCGGAGGCTTCGATTTCCGCCGGCGTCAGCTTGTCGGCGAAGGCGGGCATCAGCCAGCTGCCGGCGGGGGTGCGCGAGCCTTCCCGGATCCGGCGGAGCAGGTCCTCGTCGGACAGCCGGCTTTCCTTGAGATCGCGTGCCTTCAGCTTTTTCCCCTGCGGAGTGCGGGCCCGACCGTCGACCCCGTGGCAGGCGGCGCAGTTGTTTTCGAAGATCTCGCTATCGTTCGCGGTCACGGTGGACACCAGACAACACACGAGCAAGGGAACCGAGGCCAGGCGGAGTCGCATGGCAGGAACGTAGGAGTTCGCCTCCGGGGAGCAACCCCGCACCGTTGCCTTGGTCGAAGCACGCTCCGCTGGAGGTGGCCTCGCTGAGGCCGCGACGGGACCCTCGGTCCCGCCACTTTAGCGCATCTCGGCCGGTTCTCACGCGGAGGCGCGAAGGCGCGAAACGAGGTCTGGGGGCTGCAGCTTCGTGTTGGCAAGTCACAGCAAAGGCACGATCCAGCCAACAAGGCGCCTCCTCCCCCAGACTTCGTTTCGCTGCGCTCAGAGTGAGCTACGGTGTACGCAAGCCACGGGAAGGCCGGCCGCCCGCAGGCTTCGTTTCGCTCCGGCCGGGGGAAATCAGAGTGGGACGGCGGTCCCGGCGGGGTCGCTTCACTGACTCTCCCTCGTCGTTGCGACTGCAGTTCGTTCGTGACGCCGGCCTTGAGATGGCGGCGGAGTTTGGCGGGGGTTGCGGAAGATCGATCCAGGGGCGGGGCCGCGGGTGAGGTTAGAATCCCGTGGATTCTCCGCGTAAAATGGGAAGAGGTCTGACGGGCTAAGGTTTAGGGTGAAGCCATCTGTTTGCCTCCCCTAGTCCGGCAAACGGGTTTAGCTCCCCGATCGGCTTGCCGGTCGTTGTTCGTTTCAAACGTCCTGATCGTCCCCCCCTGGCCTTACCCCCCGAAGGGCCACCCCTGGCCCTGCTGCCTGCTGTTCACCATGAAGACACCCATGACCCCCCTGTTGATGATCGCGGCTCTGGTTCGCCGCGTCGTCGTCTGTTTTCCGTCCCTGATCGGAGCGATGGCATCCCTTCGCTCGTTCCGTTTCGGTCTCGCTTTGGCGCTCGGTTTGGGCGCGATGGCTGAGGCAGCGGCCCAAACCACCTCCGGCGAAATCGAGGGCCGGGTACGCAATGGCACGAACGGCCTCTATCTAGGCAACGCCCGGGTCATGGTGGCCGGCACGACGCGCGACGTTTTTACCGATGAAACCGGAACGTTCCGGCTGGGCGGACTGCCCGCCGGTGAGGTGACCCTCGAGGTGTTTTTCACCGGACTGCAGCGGCGCGAGATCAAGGTCATCGTTCCTGCGGGTTCAACGGTGCGGCAGGATGTCGTCCTGACGCGCGGTGGTGACGCCGGTGCCGACGGGGTGGTGGAGTTGAACCCGTTTGTCATCGCAGCCGACCGCGAGTACAACGCCGCCGCCATTGCGATCAACGAGCAGCGGTTTGCCCCGAGCAAGCGCGAGGTGGTGTCGACGGATGCCTTCGGTGAAATCAACCAGGGCAACATCGGCGAGTTTGTGAAGCACCTGCCCGGCATCAGCTTTGAGATGAAGGATGGCAACAACTTGTCCGGCATCATGGTGCGCGGCTTCAACTCCAACTACACCAATGTCACCTTCGACGGCGCCCAGATGGCCAGCGCTGCGCTGAGCAATACCCAGACGCACACGCGCCAGTTCGTGCTTGAGCAGGCGAACATCAACAATATTGCCCGCATCGAGGTGATCAAGCTGCCGACCCCCGATGTCGCGGCCAATCTGCTCGGCGGCGCCGTGAATTTCATCAGCCGGTCCGCCTTCGAGAGCCCCAGTCGCCAGATCGGCTTTTCCACCTATTTTTCGGTCAACGAAAAGGCGTTCGAATTCGAGCAGACCCCCGGGCCGGGAAGCGGCGACACCTACAAGATCCGCCCGTCGTTTAAATTCAACTACCTCGAGCCCGTCAACGACCGGTTCGGCTACGTGGTCAACCTGTCGACCAACAGCCAGTATTACCTGCAGAACCGCGCGGTCCTCGGCCGGCGGTACAGCGGGTCCGGCGCTTCGGTCACGAATCCCCAGACCAACTCCACCGCCACCAGCTATGGCGCCAACCTTCAGACCAGCAATTCCGGCTCGATCAAGTTCGACTGGAAGCCGCTGGACGGCCACACCGTCTCCTTCTCGGCGGAGGCCAACGCCTTTGAGCAGATGCAGGGCACCCGCACGTTGACCTACAATGTGGGGAACGGAACTCCAGTTTCGTGGGGAGAGACCTTCATCAACGGATCGACCGGCGCCTCCGGCACGGGCACGGCCTCGCTCGGCAACAGCTTCCAGCAGCGGCACGGGCTGACTCGCACATTGAAGGGCCAGTGGAATCTGGACCGCGGATTGTGGAAGGCGGAGGTCGGTGCGAGCTTCTCCCACTCGGCGAGCAATGCGCGCGACATCGCCAAGGGCTTCTTCCGCGGCATGGGCACGAGCCTGAGGGATGTGCGCACGGTCAACTACTCCGGCGTCGACAACGAAACCGGCGCGATCGGCCCCATCGCCACGCTCAACGCCACTGGCGGCGTCATCGATTCCACGGTGCTGGCGAACTACAACCTGGGTCAGGTGCAGGGCGAACCGCAGTCGGCCGAGGACACCGTCGTGCAGGCCCGCGGCAAGGTCAGCCGCGACTTTGACCTTGGCCGGATCCCGGTCCGCGTGTCCATCGGCGGGTCGGCGACCGAGCTGGAACGCGAGATCGACTACGCGCTCATCGCCTGGACCTACGCCGGCCCGAACGGCGTGCTGAACAACGGGGATGAGGGCATGGCGGCGTTTCTCGACGCCGCGGCCGCCGGGACCAGTCCTGGCTTCGGCCGGCCGGGTGTGCAATGGCCCAGCCCCTACGTCGTCTATGACTACTTCAAGGCGAATCCCACCCACTTTGTGCGCACCCCCTCGAATGTCGGCGACACCCTGCGCAACATCGCGGTGCGCTCCCCGCTCGTGTACGAGCGCATCTCGGCCGGTTACGTCATGGGTGACACCCGCCTCTTCAACCGCGTCCGCCTCGTCGGCGGCGTGCGTTATGAACTGACGGAGAACTGGGGCTACGGCTTCAAACAGGACAGCAGCGCGGTCTTCCAGCGCGATGCCAATGGCGACCTCATCAAGGTCAATGGCGCATTCGTGCGCAAACCCGAGGCCGGTGTCGCCGGTTCCGGCGAGGATGTGGCGCTGGTCTACAAGTACCGCGGCCAGTACAATGAACGCGACTACGACCATTTCTTCCCCAGCCTGCACTCCACGATTGAAATCTTCGATGGGTTGCAGCTGCGCGCGGCCTACGCCGAGACGGTCGGCCGCCCGCGCATCGTCGATATCGTGCCCAGCCTGAGCGTGTCCGACAATGTCAGCTTTGATCCCAATATCTCGGGCAGCATCCCGGGCTTCATCACGTCCTCGAACACCACCCTCAAGCCCTGGACCGCGAAGAACTACGACTTCGCTCTCGAGTACTACCTGCCGCACAATGGCACGATCTCGTTCAACTACTTCAAGAAGGACATCAAGGACTTCTTCTCCAATCTGTCGTTGACGGCGGACGCGGGGTTGCTGGACCAGCTCGGACTCTCGCAAGATTACCTCGGTTATCGCTACACCACCCGCATCAATGTCAGCGATGCGCGCATCCAGGGCTGGGAAGCGAACGTGGTGTTCCCGCTCGCCAATATCCGCCAGCTCGGCGAATGGGGCAAGCACCTGACCGTGCGGGGCAACATCACCCACCTCGATCTCTCAGGATCGCGGACCACACCGTCCGATTTTGGCAACTACACGCCCCGCAGCCGCAACATGGGGCTGAACTTCAGTTTTGGACGCTTTTCCGGCAATGTGCTGCTCAACTACAAGGGCAAGCAGCTGCGCGATACCAGCAATGCGTTCACGGACGCCCGCGAGTACATCCGCGAACGGTCGCAGTTGGATGCCAACCTCGCCTGGCAGCTGAGCCGCCGGTTCTCGGTCTTTGTCGCCGGACGCAACATCCTCAACGACACGACCGAATGGGAAGTGTCCGGCCCCGTGGCGCCGTCCTGGGCCGCGCTGACCAACTACGAAGACTACGGCGCCCAGTTCTCCTTCGGCGTGAACGGGAAGTTCTGACCGCGCCCGCGGAGCGGGCGCGGAATGACGAATGACGAATGACGAATGACGAATGACGAATGACGAATGACCCGCCCCGTGGGCGGGAAGTTCGAAGGGCGAAGCGTGAAGCTCGAAATGGCTGTTGGAGGTGGCCTCGGTGAGGCCGCGACGGGACCCTCGAGTCCCGCCTGAATCGCTCCACGGGCCAACCCGCGCGGGGGCGGCGACCCCACCTCCAACGGGCGCCGATCTTTGACGGCCGACCTTCCGGCTACTCCTTCTTGGCTCGGCGGTGGGGGGAGCGGCGGGAGTCCCAGGAAGCGAGTCGTTCGTCGAGGTGGCGGAGATACGCGCTGATGGACTGCAGTTCGTGCTCGAGGCCGGCCTTGAGGTGACGGTGGAGTTTGGCGCGTTGGGGCAGGGAGGTGGTGAAGCGCCATTCCTGACTCTTGCGATAGGCGCGGAGCTTGCGCTCGACGTCGCGGCGGGCGGCTTCGAGTTCCCGAATGGCCCGGCGCAGGTGGCTGAGCGGGGAATCGGGTTGGAGGGTGGCGTGGGCGCTTTCCCAATCCGATTCGAGTCGCGCCAGCCAGTCGGCATCGCGGGCCGCCCAGGCCGCCTGCACCTCGTGCCAGAGTCGCTCGCGGGCGGGGGTCCATTCGCCGCCGCGGTCGGGATGCAGGTGTTGCACCAGGCGACGGTAAATCTCGCGGGCGGGCAGGAAGTCGGACGCGGCGTGGGAGCTGGCCGGGCTGGTGGGGTCCGGGTCAGTACTGCGATCCTCCGTGGGGTCGGTGTCGTTGTCCCAGGGGTCGGAGGAGTCCGGGCCTGCGGGGCCCCCGCCGGACGGGTCGAAGGACGCATCGTCGCTCGATTCGGCATCGAAGAACGCGTCGAGTAGCTTCGACAGATCCTGACTGTAAGGATCCGGCTTGATCCGTGGTTGTGACTGACCCGTGCGGACCTCTTCCTCCCGCCGGTCCGCGTGACGTTGCTCGGCTTTCTTGTACTCGCGCCAGACACTCTGCGGAGAGCGCCCGGTGACGTCGCTCATCCAGTCCACCCGCCGCACCTGTTCCCCCTTCAGCACCACCTCCTCGTGGATCTGTCGCAAGGTCGAGATTTCGACCGGAAACGTGCGGTGAAACCACTCCCGGAAGGCGGGCACGTCGACATCCTCATGCCGCCGCAGGTCCGCATTGGCCTTTTCAGACCGCTTCCGCGCCCGATGGTACTCCGCCCACGCTGTGTGACGCAGCGGACGATTGTCGACCACGACCAGGGTGCCCGGCCCGGTCGGGCGGACCGGCGGATGGGCCTTCGCTGTCCGCCGCGGGGCGGATGCGCTGGACGGCGATTTTGCGGCCTTGGGCCGGCGCGGTTCAGACTTCATCGCAGGTTTTTCGACCGTTGAAGCGATTCGACCCGTTGGCAAACCACGGAGGGACACAGATCCCGCGGCGACATGTATTCGTTAACCAAGAGACCGGGTATGGATAATCCGCAGGGGTTCCGATGGAGGTGGCCTCGGGGAGGCCGCGACGGGCCCGCCAGGGTCCGCCTCCGTTTTCCCTTCTCTTCACGCGACGCCCATCTGCGCGGGGTCGGCGACCCCACCTCCAACGGACACGCTCGTTGGCTCGCACTTGAGCCACCGCACCGCGCGAACGCGGGATCGGTGGTTCAATCACTGGCGTGGTGGGCCCTTCGATGGGTTTGAAATCGGGGAGGCGACGAAGGGTCATGGCGCAGGCTAGCCAACGACGGCGGATTAGCAAAACGGCAAGAAAAAGGCCGCGACGCCCGCCCCGGTGGAGCGGTGTCCGCGGCCTCTGGACGATCCCGAAGACCGTCCGACGGAGGGAGGATCGTCAGCTCTTCTTTTCGTCGGGCTTCTTGAACTCCTTGTGGCCCTTTTTCTTCTGGCCATCGAGCTCGGTCACAAACTTCTCGGCTGCCGCATTATCGTTGGCCTTTAGGGCCGCCTCTAGCGGGGCCAAGCTGGCCATAAATTGCTGCATTTGCTTTTTATAGGCGGCAACGAACGCGGCGCGCTCGGCCTCAGGCTTTTCAGCAGCCAGAGCAGGGATCAGTTTGGTGGACTCATCGGCGGCGGCGCGGAGCTTCGCGACCAAGTCGAGCGAGTCGGCGTTCTTTGACGCATCGGTGATCTGGCGGCGCAGTTTGCGGAAGGCACCGTTCATCTTGCCCATGGCGGTTTCCAACTCGGTTTCCTTCTTGCCGGACTCCTGGGCATGGAGACTCGGCAGAACCGGCGTCAAAACAGCGAGGGCGAGGAACAAGGACAGGACTTTTTTCATGAGGGTGAGAACGAGGACGGGGGGACGGTGGCGCCGGCTCGAAGGGAGCCTGAGGTCGCCGAAACGCGCTAACGAGGTGGTCAAGGACAGCCGCCGAGGCAAGATTTTACGATTCAAGCGGGGCGGCGGCAAAAACCAAGCCACCCGGTTGACCCGAATGCAAACCCCGGCAACGGTGCGCCAGATGGGCCGATGCAACGGCTTGGATCGCGAAACGACCTCGAATGGACTATGAATGGACGCGAACTCGGAACGAGGCTGGCGAGTGGGTTGACCCGATGGCCCCAAGTTTATCCACTGCCTCCGTTGGAAGCGGGTTCGCCGACTCCGCGGGTTCTGATGTCGCGTCGAGAGTTCAGATGCTGGAGGCGGGATCTCCGGCACTCCGGGGCCAAGGTAAAGACACTTTATGGACTATAGATACCTAGGTGGTTCGGGACTCAAGGTGCCGGTGCTGAGCTTCGGCACGGCGACATTTGGTGGCACGACGGACTTTTTTCGTGCCTGGGGCGGCCAGGAGGTCGATGAGGCCAAACGCCTGGTCGATGTCTGCCTGGATGCGGGCATTACGCTCTTCGACAGCGCGGATGTCTATTCGAACGGCCGTTCGGAAGAGGTGCTGGGCAAGGCCCTGGCGGGCAGGCGTGATCAGGTCCTGATTTCCACCAAAGCCACATTTCGTTCGGGCAAAGGACCGAATGATGTCGGCTCGTCACGGCACCACCTGACTCGCTCGGTCGAGGCGGCACTGCGCCGGCTCGGGACGGACTGGATCGACCTGTTTCAGCTGCACGGTTTCGATGCATCGACGCCGGTCGAGGAGACCCTGCGCACCCTCGATGACCTTGTGCGAGCCGGGAAGATTCGCTATATCGGCTGCTCGAATTTTTCCGGCTGGCACCTGATGAAGTCGCTGGCGATCTCGGAAAAATACGGTTGGGCCCGGCACGTCGCCCACCAGGCCTACTATTCGCTGATCGGGCGCAGCTTTGAGTGGGAGCTGATGCCACTGGCCCTCGACCAGAAGGTGGGGACTGTGGTTTGGAGTCCCCTTGGCTGGGCGCGCCTGACCGGGAAACTGCGTCGGGGGCAGCCCAAGCCGGCCACGAGCCGATTGAACTCAGAAATCGCGCAGGGGCCGGTCGTGGATGACGAATACCTCTACGGGGTCGTGGATGCGCTCGAT
The DNA here is from genome assembly GCA_016794625.1 of Opitutaceae bacterium. Lineage (GTDB taxonomy): Bacteria > Verrucomicrobiota > Verrucomicrobiia > Opitutales > Opitutaceae > UBA6669. Next base: position 9,805 of record JAEUGY010000111.1, on the reverse strand, counting down.
GCGGTGGCGGCGGAGACGGGCAAGACCGTTCCCCAGGTGGCTTTGAACTGGCTGTTGCAGCGTCCCACGGTGTCCACGGTCATCATTGGCGCCCGTAACGAGGAGCAGCTCCGTCAGAACCTCGGGGCGGTCGGCTGGTCCCTGACCCCGGCGCAGGTCGCCGTCCTCGATCAGGCGAGTGCGACGCCGCTGACCTACCCGTATTTTCACCAACGCGGCTTCACCGAGCGCAACCCCGCGCCGGTGTAGTGCGAATCGAGGGAAGAAAGGAGATGGGACCCGTGGGTCCCGTCGCGGTCTCATCGAGGCCGCCTACAACAAGCAGGAATCGGATCCGGGTGTAGGCGGGATTGCCAACCCTGCGGGGATTGGCGTCGCTTTAAGAAATCAGACACCCGAGGCGTGACCGAGAACCTAGAAGATGACTTGAAAGCGGCCGAGGAGGCGGCCTTGGTCGGAGAGGGGGCCGGCGGGGTCGCCGAGGAGGTAGTTGACCGAGAGTTTGAGGTCGTCGCCCTTGATGAAGTAGTTGGCACCGATCGTCCAGAGGTGCGTGTCATCGCCACTCAGCGCGCGGTTGGGGTCGTAGGTTTCGTAGCGGAGCACGGCCTGCAGTGTCTTGGGCACGAGCTGCCAGCTGCCGAGGATCGACCAGCCTTCGGCATCAGTATCTATCCCTGAACTACGGTCAAAGTGAGTGCGGAACCACTCGGCATAGAGGCCGGCGGCGCCGGCGACGAGCTGGGCATCGAGACCGCGGCCGGTGCGGGTGCCGACAAACGCGCCGGTGTCGCGCGTCGTGAAGGCGTTGGCGCCGAGGGTGACGACGGCCCGGTCGCTGGAGAGGACCGTGCCGTTGACCCGGCCCACATAAAGAAACTGGTCGTTGTCGTTGGCACCGTTGTTCACGCCGTTGCCGTTGAACAGGCCGGCGGCGTAACTGAGGCGCTTGTCGGCGGTGGTGCCCGACAGCATGGCGCCGATTTGGCGGGAGAGGGTGAGCGAGTCGTTGGGCAGCGAGCGCTCAACCGTGAGAGTTCGGGTGTCGGCCAGCAGTTGTTCGTAGCCGTACGGCGTCTTGAATTGACCGGCGGTGAGGGTGGCGAGCGTATACTTTGACCAGCTGATGGCGAGGTCGGTGATCTGGGCCCGATAGCCGCTGACTCCCCCGATGGAGTTGTTGCCGAAGTCGGACTGGAAGACGAAATCGAATCCCTCCGCAAACGCGCCCTTCAGGGTGATCCGGGCCCGGCGAATGAGCAGACGGTCGTTGGCGGGAAAGCGGGCATCGGCCGCCTCGCCGACTTCCCCGTTGACCTGCAGGTATCCGCCGATCGACAACGACTTTTCCTTGCCGGCTACCGTGACCAGCGCGGGGCCGGTGCCCTTGTCATTCAGACCCACCTGCTTTTTCAGGGCGGCGTTTTCCGCCGAGAGCTGGGTGACCTTGGTCTCGAGCTCCTTCAGACGTTCTTCAATGGTGGCGCCGGTGCAGACGAACGGGAGAAGCGTCGCAATCCAAAGAGCGTGGCAGGGCGAGGGAAGTTTCATGGCAGGTAGTCCTTTCAATCGACTCTCCTGGAGAGGGTTCGAGTACTTTTACTTAAGGGAAATCCTTAAGCCAGCAAGGGCGGGAGATTCGCAATTCCCTTATCAGGAGGGGATTGTGTTAAATTCGGGGGAGTGGCGGGTGGACGGAGCGTTGAACGCCGAATTCAAGCTTCACGCTTGACCGCTTCAACGGGCTCAGGGTGCCGGCACGCCCGCGAGGGGTGGCCATGGGGCTAACGGCGCCGTTGGAGCGGCGCCCTCCATGGGGAAGGGGAGTCGGAGGAAGATACACGTTCCGCGTTCGTTGACCGACGGAATGCGGCTAAAGCCGCGGCCACATTTGGGAACTCCGGATTCATTCGTCATTCGGAATTCGTCATTCGTCATTCCAGCCCTCTCCGGGGCTGGCGCTGCTCAGGCGAGGGGTTGGGCGCGTTGGCAGAGTTGGAGGGAAACGCCCCACGGGTCGCGCAGCATGATCAGACGGGTCCCGTCGGGAAAACTGTCCTCGGAAAAGAAGGTCGCTCCGGCGGCTTCCAGACGGCTCCTTTCGGCGCGGGCGTCGGCGGCGATGACGGCGACGTGGAAACAAAGGGGCAGCAGCTGCGCAAAGGGCAGAATGGGAGCGGAGGGGTTGGAGTAGAGCTCCACGATGACCCGGCCCGTCTTGTCGCCGAGGAAGTGGGTGAAGGGGGAATCCGTCTTTTCCCGGACCACGCGAAAACCAAGGTGATCCACGTACCAACGGGCGTGCGCGCGGGCGTCCGGGACATTCAAGGCGAAGTGTTCAAACACCATAATGAGAAGAACGTACGAGGGCCGCGGGGACGAATCCAGCCCGGAGATGACGGGAATGACAGGTCCCTCCGTTGGAGGTGGCCTCGCCGAGGCCGCGAGGATTGGCGCCGCGGGACGAAATCGGACAAAGGAGGCGGGACCAGGCGGTCCCGTCGCGGCCTCATCGAGGCCACCTCCAACGCGGGGGGAACGCTCAACGCGGGGGAACGCTCAACGCTGAACGCTGAATTTCTGATGGGTGCTACCAAGACATACTATCCGAATTTCTTATCTTTCGACGTTCGCTCTTCACTTTTCATCCTTTGCCCTTCACCGCTCACGCGGTGCAGGCGTGGCCGCGAGGGCCAGCCCTACAATGGGAGGAGGGAGGGACATGTCTTTTCACTCTTCACTCTTCGCCTTTCGCACTTCACCGCGCACGCGGTGCCCGCTGGTCCGGGCTGGCTTCAGGGGCGGGGTTCTGCGTGCATGCAGGCATGTCCACTTCCCCGAATCGACGGACGTTTTGCGGAGCAGCGGCAGCAGCCTTGGGGCTCGTGGCGCTTCCTCGTCGCGTGGCCGCGGCTACCGACGCTCCGGCTTCCACCCCGGCCGCGGGCGCCTCGCCGGCGCGTCCTGTGGCGACGCCGGGACCGACGCCTCCGCCGAAGTCGCACACCAAGCCGTTTGTCTACCCGTTTCTCATCGGATCGGTGGAGGCGTGGTCGATCAGCGACGGGCACATGCTGTTCAATGACCGCCTCGACAAGATGCGCCCGCCGGAGCAGCGCGAGGCGATGCAGGCGGATCTGGTGGCTCGCGGCGAGCGGGTCGACGGCATTCCGCTCTACGTCAATGTCCTGGTGCTGCGGCGTGGGCGCGAAGTCATTCTCTGCGATGGTGGTTTCGGCGTACGCACCAATCCCAACATCGGCTGGGTCGCCGATGGGCTGCGCGAGATTGGTATCCGCCGGGAGGAGGTGACCCAGACGATCCTCAGTCATGGTCACGCCGACCATATCGGCGGCTTTGTGCACGCGGGGAAACCGATGTTCCCCAACGCGGCGCTTCGGGTGATGAAGGCGGAGGTCGATTTCTGGCGCGGGCCGAGCCCGGACTTCTCCCGTTCGTTTCGTCGCGACAACATTCCCGCCATGATCCGCGATGTCCGGGCCGCGCTTGAGGTACTGCAGCCCAATCTACAACTACACCGGGACGGCGACCAGCCGCTCGGAGACCTCGTGACCTTTCAAGCCGCGCCCGGCCACACGGACGGCCACTGCACCCTGCTCCTGCGCGATGGCCGCGACTCGCTCGTCCACCTCATGGATGTCGCCCATCATCACCAACTCATGTTCACTGATCCGTCGTGGTACATTGAATTCGACCACGTGCCCGAGCAGGCCGTGGCGACCCGCCGCCGACTGTTTGCCGAACTGAGCGAGCGCCGTACCCGCACCTATGGTTTCCACCTCCCCTGGCCCGGCCTCGGCCGCATCCTCCCCCAGGGTGCTGGCTACCGCTGGGAAGCGGAACGCTGGAGCTGGGGAAGCTGAAGTCGATCCAGCCCCTTGGGGCTGGATCGACGAATGACGAATGACGAATGGGCCCGCCCTGTGGGCGGGAAGTTCGAAGGGCGAAGAGTGAAGGGCGAAAGGATTTTGTCCGGGGACCGTTCGGTCCGGACACTTCAGCGTTAAGAATTCAGCGTTCAGAGTTCCCCGTTCCTTCCATCGGGCTCATGGCTTCGGGGTCACCCGGTTCAGCTCGGTGAGGGATTGGGTGAGGAGGTCGCGGTTGGCCTCGTCGTCGGTGGAGTCGAGGCTGAGTTCCAGGAGGCGGCGGGCCTGGTCGAACTGGCGGTGGGCGGCGTGGAGGTAGGCGCTGCGCAGGGCGAGCTGGGTGGCGTAGGGGAACTGTTCGACGGCGCGGGTGAGCACGTGCAGCTCGTCGGCGCCGAGAGGGGTCTTGGCCTTGGTCCAGACTTCCGCCATCAAGGTGTAGACGGAGGACAGGGGTGGCCATTGGCGGTGTGCCTGCCAGAGCGGGGTGAGGACCGAATCCAATTCCTGCGGGGTGAATACCGGGTGCTCGGGGTCGGTTTGCCGGGCCACGAGGGCGGCGTAGCGGGTGAAGCCGAGTTCGAAATAGACGCGCGGCCGCACGACCCCGGCGGCCGCGGCGGCTTCAAGGAAGGGGATGGCGGCGAGACGGTTGTCGGCATCGATCTCGGTCAGGCCCATGACCGCCATCAGACCGGGTTCGCGCTCGCCCTTGTCGTAAGCCCGCCGGAGCGTGGCCCGCGCCTGGTCGACGTACTTGGACACAAGATCGGGGAGTTTTCTGCGGACGAAGGCGATCTCCATGCGCTCCCAGTCGCCGCGCAACCGGGCTATCTCCGCCGGTGTGGCGTCGCGCAGCGGGATCGGTGGCGGGCGCCCGGGGTCGGCCTCGGAGATGGTGCGTTCCTCTCCGATGGCATTGGGCAGGTAGTCGCTCAGCACGTCGCGCATTTCCGAATACCCAAACCCGAAGCACTGCTCGAACAGCGACTCGCTGAGCGGTTCCTTTTCCAGGCGGTCGACGAAGGTCCAGAGGGCGTCGCGCCGGATGCTGTTGTTGGCGATCATCGCCCACCGCACGAACAGGGTGCATTGGGAACGCCAGAGCTTGTCCATGTCCCCGGCGTCCGTGGCCTTCCGGCCGGGACGCCACGCGAGCATGTCCTGAATGGGCATGATCGAACGCGGGCGGTCGGCATCGCGACTCAAGGCCTCGGACTCTCCCCTGTTCAGCCAGAGGGCGGGATCGATGCGGAGGATGTCCTCGCGTAGGTTCGATTGGGCGTACACGCCGGCCACCCCGACGATCAGCCAGGGAGGCAGCACCGGGAGGCGCTGCTGCAGGAGTTGTCCCACCCGGTCGATGGTGAAGCTGAACGTGAGCGTGTCCTGCTCTGACTCGCGCACGATGACAAAGACGCAGGTCGAATCGACATCGAGCAGCCGCATGTTCGGCAGGAACCGGATCCGGGGCGCCTCCCGCGCTTTGCGGCTTCGCTCCTTCTCGGTCGACTCCGCCGACTCTTTGCGGTCCGTCTCGCGATTGACCATGTCGTTGACGATTTCACCCGAATTGGCGCGGTGGATCTCCTCGTTGAACAGGATGTACACATCCGGCACCGAGGAGCGTCCCTGGTACCGCTCCGGCAGGAGCCAGGAGAGCAGCTGGTGCTGCCGGTAGTAGCGACGCAGGAATTCCTTGGTGGTGCCGTCGGAGCAGACGGACAGGACTTCGAGTCCGGGCAGGGCGACATACCGCCAGCGCAGTGGCGTGGCGGAGCCCTCGACCATCAAGGGCGGCAGATCGACGACCGGGCCTTCCGCCACCGCCTTGGTCCCTTTCGCGCCCTTGGGCGCCGGAGTTTGGGCCCACGCCGCCAACGTGAAGCAGACGCCGAGGCTGGCGGCCAAAAGCAACCGGAGGATGCGGCAGGGTGGCATGGTCAGTCGCGCTCCTTGGTTTCGCCGATGTCCACCTTGTAGCGATAAAAGGTGTCGTTGAGAAAATCGCGCAGGTACACCAGCAACGGGATCCGGATCGGCAGATCGGGTTGGTGCACATCGGCGGGCAAGGGCTTCAGGTCGACCGAGTCATTGCGTTTGCGCATGGCCTTGACCAGGGACTGCACCGGCTCGACCGCCACCGCGGCATGGCCGGGGTCGTGCAGGAAGAGGGCCGGCCGGTCGAGGCGCTCCGCGTCCTTTTGCAGCGGCTCGGGGCGTTTGCCTTGGGCGAGGAACCACATCTGCGACTCCCGCGTCCAGTCCAGCGGATCGTGCGGGGGAGTGGGCCGCCGCGGCGGCGTGCCCGTGCCGTTCCAGTTTTCCATTTCCTCCGAGAAGCGGGCCCGGGCTTCGCGCATCTTGCGCTGCTCGGCCTGGCGGCGTGTCGCTGAAACCTGGCCGACCTGGTCCGGATGCGTCGGGGCGTTGATGCTGGCCGCGCCGCGGATCCGACGCGGGTGCAGCGCGAGCAGCCGCATGGCCACGTATCCAGCCACACCCTCGCCGATGACCGCGACGCGCCGTGCGTCAAAGCGGGTCTGGGTGCCCACCCAGTCGATGGCCTGCAGGCACTGGTCGACCACCCGCTGGTCGAGCGCTTCGGGCCCGCCGGGCTCGCGGTGACGCCGACCGAGGCCGGTGGTGCCGTGGGCGTCGAGATGCAGGATGATCATGCCGAGATCGGCCAGCGCCTGGGCGTCGCGATTGAAACCGGGCGGTGTGCGCTCGCCCGGGAGGTCATGCAGCCAGAGCACGAGGGGAGGCGATTCGACGACGGTGACGCGCGGCAGGGTCAAGCGTCCCGTCAAGCGGACTCCCTGCGGCGAGGTCACATCGAAAGGCCGCGTGACGTGCGATTCCAGGCGATTGATCCAAGGCGCGAGCTTCAGAAACTCCACCAGACGGCCCTCCGCCCGGTGGTAGACGAAGAGACGACCCGGATCGTGTGAGGCCTCGACCCGGATGAGCACGTGGGCGCGGGCGTCGTCCCAATCCAGGATGCGCACCTGCCGGCCCGGAAACTTGGAGGCGATCGTGGTGTCGATTTCGCCCAGGGTGGAGTCCAGCCACGTCGTGCGCAGCTCCGTTTCGTAGTGCCGGACACCGGCCAATTTGCCGGTGGCCCGGTCGAAGATCAACGGGTTGGGCGTGCGGGCCAGGTCCAGCCCGATCAAGTCGAAACCGGCGGGGGCGGGGACGAGGCAGGTGGAGGCCTGTGACTTCAGGTTGAGCACGAAAAGACCCGTGGTGTCGGTGCCCACGTTGGAGGCATAGTACAGCAGGTCCGGATCGGGACCGAAGCCGATCGGGTAGGAGCGCTCCCCGAGGGCCACGTCGGGCGCGAGGTGGAAGCGCAGCGGGGCGACCGCGGGGAGAAACTGTTCGAAGGCCTCCCAGCGTTCATAAAAGTTGGTTTCCGGATACTGGTGAAAATAGGACTGCCGGGTCGTCGGGCCGGTGCGCTTGATGCGGGCGTGGCCGGTGCGATCGTAGAGGACGGTGCCGTCGGTGCGATCCGTGACGCTCGCGTAGGAGTCCCAGAGTCCGGTTTCGAGATCCAGTTTGACCAGCTCGGAGACCTGGACCCGCGTTGGTCCGTCGCCTCTACCCAGGCCGCCGAGACCCGAGCGAGGGCGGGTGGCGGTGCCCTCGCCGGTGGCCTCGTTGGGTTCGCTCTCCGCAAACGGATTGGCGAGGGGCGAGAACGGATCCTGTTCGTCGGCCACCATGCTCGAGACGCCCTCGATCCAGACGGCATTCGTTTGACCGGCGACCTGTCCGAGGAAACGGGGCGGGCGCGGGACCGGCTGGTCGGCCGACCACGGCTCGAACAGGGTGGAATCCAGCACCCGGCGGACGGACTTCTTGCCGATGTCGATCACATGGATGACCGGGGTGCGTGTGGCCAGGACCAGGCGATCCGGGGTGACCCATTCCAGGGCGTCCACGCCAGCGTAGGGTCCGTCCTCGATTGAGATTTTCACGCGCGACGGCGTCGGGTCCAGCGTTTGCACGACGATCACCAGGTCCCGTCCCTCGTGGGCCGAGTAGGCCACCTTGCGGCCATCCCGAGAGAGCGTGGCCCGCTCGGCGAGGAAGGGCCGGTACAGCGTGGCCGGGTCGCGTCCAGAAAGAGCATCCGCCCCCTGCGCCACCATCCCGGACAAAGCGGCAGCACAGGCAAGGACCAGACGGACGGTGGGGAGGCGAAAGCGCACTGGAACGTCGTCGAGCGGTGCAGTTAGTTGTTTCAAGCTTGAACGATCAGGCAAGAGCGGAGTGCAACTGGGGGGGAACCGAGGGGCGAGGATCCGGGACTGCGGAGAGAAGCAATCTCCGGGCCGTTTGCAGGATAGATGTGGAAGGCGGCCGAGGAAAGCGGGCGGCACGAAAAAAAGCGAAAAGGTCGAGGTGACTCCGTCAGAAAACGAAAGCCCCTTGCAGGAGCTGTCGCTCTCTAGGTCGGCACGAGGAGCGGATGGAAAAAGAGATTCCCCTGCTGCCCTGCGCGACGTCACCTTCGTTTCGGCATGAGGACAATCGAAGTGGTGGAGTCCGATCCGACGTGGCCCGTTCACTTTGCAACGGAGCGTGAACGGCTGTCGCGCATGCTCGGCGCGGTGGTGGTGTCGATTCACCACATCGGCAGCACCGCGGTGCCCGGTCTGGCGGCGAAGCCGGTCATTGACGTTCTGATGGAAGTGACCGACCTCGCGTCCCTCGATGCGTGCCGTGGAGCGATGATCCTTGGCGGCTACACCCCTCGGGGGGAAAACGGAATTCCGGGGCGACGCTATTTTCATAAGGGGGTCCCGGTGCGGACCCACCACGTCCATGCCTTTGCGGTCGGGGATGAGGCATTGGCGCGCCACCTCGCCTTTCGCGACTACCTGCGGACGCATGCGGAGATCGCCCGCGAGTACGGCGAACTGAAGCAAGCGTTGGCGCGGACCTGGGCGCAGGACCCGGCCCGTTATGTTGAAGGCAAGGATGCCTTGGTGAAACGAATCGCAGCCCAGGCGATGGCGGCGTGGCGCCCGCAGTCACCAGCGTGATGATACCGTTCGACGGAGTTCACGGGCCCTGACGGGGTGGGATCCGGGAGCATGGAGTGGACGGCGCGCGGCGGGAGGGCGCGACCGTGGCCGCTCGCGGGTCGGAGAGGTCGAAAAGGTTTTCTCGAAAACGTCGGTGATCGTGTCACCTTGACCCCATGCAAACGCAGGACATGGCCATCCCCACGCTGCCCAGCCGGTCGGTGCAGGACACCGTGGCGTTTTACCGACGCTTGGGATTTGAGGGTGAAATCTGGGGCGATCCCTACCGCTACGCCATCCTGACGCGGGGCACGCTCGAGCTTCATTTTTTCACCCACCCGGACCTCCGCCCGGCGGAGTCGTCGGCGGGCTGCTACCTGCGCGTGCTGGACGTGGAGGCTGTCCACCGGGCGTTCGCGCTCGCGCAGCTCCCGGCGCAGGGGATTCCGCGGATGGATACCCTGGAGAACAAACCGTGGGGTATGAGGGAGTTTGCGGTGGTGGATCCCGACGGAAATCTGCTGCGAGTGGGACAGCCCTACGATGGAACGTTGAACGCTGAACGCTGAACTTTTAACGCCGAAGTGGTGTTACGGATTTCGGAACCTGACCGCTGACCTCTCGTCTTTTGCTCGGGCGGCTTCCGGGGTTGCTGCGGCGGGCGAAGCGTGCTGGGGTGGCGGTGAAGCCGAGGAGACCTGTTCCCATGACTACACCGTTGCCGGAAGAAAAGTTGGCTGCGTTACGAGCGTTCATTTTCTCGGGTGAGAAGATCGCTGCGATCAAGCTGTACCGTGAGATCACGGGCTTTGGCCTGAAAGAAGCGAAGGAGGCGGTGGAGGCGCTGGAGGCGTCGCTCCGGAAAGAGTCGCC
>JAEUGY010000101.1 GCA_016794625.1 Opitutaceae bacterium | reverse complement strand
GCCCGGATGCGGAGGGCGCCGCAACGTTTTGGAAATTGGCAGTTGTCTAACGTGTATACGGAAGTATGTTTTTTCCGTCATGAAGAGCGTAAACACCGATGTCGCTTACGAGTACGTTCGGAAGAAGATTTTGAGCGGTGAATTTCCACCTGGAAAGGCATTGATGACCGAGGTGCTCGCGGCGGAGATCGGGGTCAGTCGGACCCCGGTTCGCGACGCCTTGCGCAAGCTGGAGACGGACGGCTTGGTTTCGATCCAGGCGCATTTGGGAGCCAGCGTGAGAAAGATGCAGTTGAAGGAGTTTCGCGAAATCTGCGACTTGCGCCTGGCGCTGGAAACGCATGCGGCCGGACTCGCGGCGCGGAACCGGACCGAGTCGGATCTTTACGAGATCCGGTTCGCGCTCGAGGCCATGCGACGGCTGACCGAGGGGATTCTGGCCGCAGACCATGAACAGGCGTTTCTGGCGGACCTGGTCAAGGAGGACGTGCGGTTTCACATCGCGATCATGACCGCCGCCAAGAACGACCTGATGAAGAAAGAGATCCTGCGTCTGCACCTGATCAACCGGGTCTTGACCGTGCCGTCGACAACCGGCGGCGCCACCGTACCCAAGCCGATCTCCGATGCGCGTCGTCAGGCGGTGCTGGCCAAACATGAAGACATCTACCGGGCCATCGATCAGGCCGACCCCGCCGCCGCCAAACGGGAAATGGAGTTCCACATTCAGGAGCTGATCGACCACAATCTCCGGGTCATGTCGCGCGCGGAGAGCGGCGTTCTGGCGCGGGATCTGACGCCCGAAGAGTTGCTTTACAGTTCATAGTCGGACCGTGATCGCGGGGGTGATATTCAAGGAATTGGCGGCAGAGAGGGGCGGGGGTTTTTTCGTGTGGTGTATGAGACAACGTAATGCTCCGACGGAGGCGTCCCTCGGTGTGCGCAAGTCGTGAGGCCTGGGTCATCAGACCCACTTAGCAGCGCTAATACAAAATCTCATCCGTTTCCCACCGCGAAAGCATTTGACAACCCTGTACGTGGGTATTGCTGTGTATACAGTGCTTGTAGGGATCTTATTGTCAATCAAGCCGTAATCGAACCAATGAACCACCTCCATCGTGGTGCCGCGCTTGCGCGGCATGTGCTACCAACGTGCGCGGCGTTTTTCGCTGCCTCTGTCATCCTGACGGCTCAAACCAACCCCGCCGGCGCCGCCGGTGCCAACAAAGAGGAGGTGATGACTTTGTCGAAGTTCGAAGTCTCCACCACCCAGGGTAAGGGATATGTCGCTACCAATGCGGCGACGGGGTTCAAGACGAACCAGGAGCTGATCAAAATCCCGCAGTCGGTCACGGTCGTCACCCGCGACTTGATCGAAGATATTGGCGCGACGAAGACCTCGGATGTGCTCCAGTTTGCCGGTGCGTCCCAGTTTTACCGTGGTGAGTCGATCCGACTGCGTGGCGCGCGCGTGCTGAACGCCTACATGGACGATGCCATCGAAAACGTCCCCTACAGCGACAACGTCAATATCGACTCCTACGAGGTCATCCGTGGCCCTTCCGGAGTGCTGTACGCCAATGCCGGTCTCGGCGGCATTGTGCTGAAGTCGACCAAAAAGCCGCTTCCCTACGCCCTCCAGAAGATCAACTTTTCCTTCAAGGATTATGGTGAGTACCGCACGGAGATTGATGTGACGGGCCCCGTCGGTGAACTCGGAAGCGCCAAGGTGGGCTACCGGCTGGCGGCTGCATTTCAAGGGGGCGACCACTACTTGAAAAATGTCGAGGACGACCGTCTGGCGTTCCATCCGACGCTGCAATTCGACGTGAAGAACACAACGGTCCGGCTGGCGTTCGACTATGTGGATGTCGACAGCATCGCGGGCGGCCAGAACTTCATCCTGCCCAACGGAGAAATCTACACCGGGGGCGGTCGCGACGAGGGGTACTACCCCAAGGGCATCATGGAAAACCACAAACAGGTGCGTGAGCGTGTAACCATTCTTCAAAGACTGGCTGACAACTGGGAGTCGAAGACGTCCCTGTCGCACCTCAAGTACGTCCGCCACGGCACCAACTTGCTTCCGTTCTCCCTCGATCTGCAGGCCAACACGTTCACGCTCTTCGCTCGCCGCAATTATCAGCGGCAGGAAAATTGGGTCATCAACCAGGATTTTCTGGGCAACTATGACATCGGTTCAGTGGCCAACCAGAGTGCGGCGGGCTTTACGCTCACCGATGAGTACAACCGGGCTTCGTTCCTCAATGCCAACGGTGCGGTCGCCGGCCCCATCACGGCGCCGAATTTCAACGGCATTGGCCGTCAGTCCTTCCCGATCGCGCGGCCCAATCTGGATTCGGTCGTGGTTCCCTCCTATGATTCCTACGGTTCGCCGTCCGCGGTCGGAAGTTGGACGAACAACCGCCGTTCGACCTACTACTACCAACATCAGGCTGAAGTCATCAAGGATCGCCTGATCCTCCTGGGCGGCCTGAGCTACGCCACGCTGCAGATCAACGACGTTCCGTCGGTCTTCGCCCGCAACACGGCTGGCGGCACCCGTGTGGTCAACTTCGAGGAGAACCTCCATCGCTACGGTGTGGTGGTGAATGTCACCAAGGACGTTGCCATTTACGCCCTCGACTCGACGACGTTTGCTCCGCAGGGCAACAGCAACACCCGTGACGTCAATGGCGTGCTGCTTCCCGCCCAGTTCGGCAAAGGCAAGGAGTACGGTGTGAAAACCGCGCTTATGGACGGGAAGTTCTCGGCCACGCTGTCGATCTATGACATGGACCTGACGAATGTCGCCGTGCTGCAGGCCGGGCAAAGCCCGGTGACGGGGCAGCCGTTCTTCACGGCCACCGGCACGCAGACTCAGAAGGGCTGGGATGCCACCATCAGCTATGCGCCCATTCCGAACTGGCAGATCATTGCGACGGCCTATGACGGCACGGTCAAGGACCAGAACGGCGCAAAGATCAACAACACCTACGACAACCTTTATAGCTTCTTCACGCGCTATGAGTTTGCGGACGGCCAGATGAAGGGCCTCAGCATCGGCGGTGGTGCCAGCAAGACCGGCGGGAACTACTTCTCGACTCCGGGAAGTTATGTCTTCCCGACGGGTGTGACGCCGGCGCCGATCGTTCTCGAGTCCGTCTGGAACGCCAGTATCTTCGCTTCCTACCAGTACGGGAAGAACTGGACCTTCCGGCTCAACATCGAAAACGTGCTCGACAAGGCGTTCGCCCTCGGTGCGCAGAGTCCGCTGTTCGCGGATATCAGCCCTCCCCGGACGTTCCAATTCGCCACGAGCTACAAGTTCTAAGTCAGTTCGTGTTGTTCGCGTCGTCTCCCTTCCTGCACCGAGCGGGAAGGGGGACGATTTTTTCTTGGACCGGCGGCCACCCGCCTCTGATCCGTGCCCAATAGGTTTCCGCCCCGCTTCCGCGGGATCCGTGTTTTGCACTCGGTCCCTGCCTTCGCTCGTGAAAATCACTTCCATTCGCTCCATGCGCCTGCTGGGCCCGCGTCTTCACGGCGTCGGAGGCGGCGAGTCCAAGATCTACAAGGTGGTGGTGCGCGTGGATACCGATGCGGGTGTCTACGGGTTGGGGGAGGTGGACGACTTTGCCGGCGTGCGCGATGCGCTCTCCTACATGGACGCCTATTTTCGCGGTCGCGACCCGTTTCGGGCCAACGCGATTGTGTCGGAGATGCTCTATGGCACGCAGGCTCCCAACCCGGTGGGCACGCCTCGGGGCATGATGTCGAACCAGAGGATTGCCGTCGGCATGTGTTCGCCCACGGCGACCCCTTGGGGGCCCGTGGTCTGGGCCGCAAGCGGGGTGGACATTGCGCTCTGCGACCTGATCGGAAAGGTGCTGAGAACTCCTGCCTACACGCTGCTGGGGGGGAAGTTCCGAGACACGGCTCGTGTCTACCTCGACCGCAGCTCGCCGGACGACGTCACGGATGTCGGGGCCTGGCGGACCATGGCAGAGGAAACGGCCGCGCTGGGTTTCACTCAGATGAAATTCGATATCGATTTTATGGCGCCTGAGTGCGTGACCGATGTCTGGAACCGGTCGCTTTCCCTGCGCCAGATCAACCGCGTGACCGAGCGGCTGAATGCAGTGAGGGAGGGCGCGGGCAAGGACTTCGAGGTCTGCGTCGACTGCCATATGCAGTACAACGTGCCGGACGCCATCCGCGTGGCCGAAGCGCTGGCCCATTTGAATCTGCTGTGGCTGGAGGATCCGACGCCGATCACCAACCCGGATTCCTGCGCGCAGGTCAGGGCCAAATGCCGCGTCCCCATCTGCGTCGGCGAAATGTTCATTGCCGAGCAGGTGCGTCTCTTTGTCGATCATCAGGCGTGCGACATCCTCCACCCCGATGTGCTGTTCTGCGGAGGCATGCACGAACTCCGGCGGATCGCCGACTTCGCCGAACTGCATCACCTGCCGATCGCGTTTCACGGGAATGGGGGAGCCATTGCCACCATCGCCGCGGCGCATGTCGGAGTGGCGAGCCGGAATTTCCTCGGGTTGGAGTATCACTTCATCGAAACGCCCTGGATTGGCGACTACGCCCGCCGGGACGTTCCCCTCTTTCGCGACGGCAAGGTCGAATTGACCGATGCGCCGGGGCTCGGCCTCGAGCTTGACCGCGAGGTCTGCCGGCGTCACCTCGCCCCCGGAGAGTCCCTGTTCGATTGACCGCCTTTCACCATGCCATCCGTGCCCCTGCAGATCGCGATTCATCGCAACTTCGCGAATGAACTTTCCCGGGAACTGACCCTTCCGCATCAGCTGACGGCTTTCAAGGACGAGACCGATGCGGAGATGGCGGCGTTGCTCGCCACGACGGACGTGCTGGTCTCGGGCGCCTACCGGCCGGCGTGGCGTCCCGCGGACCCGACGCGGCTGCGTCTCGTGCACTCGACCGGCGCGGGCACCGATGGCATCGCTTTCGGAGCGCTGCCCGCGGGCTGTGTCGTCTGCAATGTGTATGGACACGAGCGCGGCGTGGCGGAACAGGCCTTCCTGCTCATGCTGGCGCTGCAGCGCGGGCTCCTGGCGCTCGACGCGAATCTTCGCCGCGGCGACTGGACCCCGCAGCGTCCCTACCTGCCGGAGATGCGCGACCGTTCCCTGCTCATCCTCGGTTACGGCCACATCGGACAAGAGCTAGTGCGGTGGGGACAATTTCTGGGCATGACGGTGCGCGTGCTGACCCGGACTCCCGACCGCGTTCGCCAGACCGCACCCGGCGGTGTCGCCGTGGGGTCGCTCGCCGAATTGAGAGCACGGCTGCCTGAGGCGGACTTTGTGGTGGTGGCGATTCCTGCGGCGACCGGCACGCTCGACCTCATCGGGGCGCCCGAATTCGCGCTCATGAAATCCACCGCGTTTCTCATCAATGTCGGACGCGGGCCGGTGGTGAACGAGCAGGACCTCTACGCTGCGCTAAAGTCGCGCCGCATTGCCGGGGCCGGGCTCGATGTGTGGTACCAGTATCCGACGCCGGGACAGACCCGGATGCCGGCCACCTGTGCGTTTCAGGAACTGGACAACGTCATCATGACGCCCCACAAGCCCACCTTTGAAACCATGGCGTACCGGTGGAAGGAAATCGCGGCGAACATCGGTCGCATCGCGCGTGGCGAGCCGCCGCTCCGGGTGGTGTCCGCGTCCTGACGTGCCTCGCAACCGCGCGCGACCATCGACCTAGACCATGAAAATCACCGGGCTGAAGACCCACCTCCTGACCACGCAGTGGACCGGCGATCCGGCGTTTCCGCAGATGTTGCATTCGACGGCCGTGATCCGGGTGATGACGGATACCGAACTCGACGGACTCGGCGAGTCGACCTGGGGCTACTTCGCCCCGGACGCGGTCCCGGCGATGGTCGATTTTTTTGCACCGCTGCTCAAGGGGCTGGACCCGCTGGATATCACGCGCCTCACCCGGATCATGACCGACGCCTCGGTCTGGTGGGCCCGCTCCGGCGCGGGACGCAGTGTGATCAGCGGGATCGAACTCGCGCTGTGGGATTTGAAGGGCAAGGCCTATGGGGTGCCGGTGTACCAGCTGCTGGGAGGCAAGGTGCGCGATCGTATTCCGGTTTATGCCTCGGGCGGTCCGTCGCTCTGGCCGACCGACGAGCTGGTGCGCAAGGTCGCGTTCTACGCCGAACACGGCTATCGCGCGACCAAACTGTCGACGGGTTACTATCAGCTTCCCCCGCCGTCCTCCGCCCAGGCGCAGGGCCGGATGGTGTCGGTGCCCTTTCCGCACGCCCGCAAGCTGGAGGTGCTGGTCGAAGGGTTTGAGCGCCTGCGTCGCGAGTTTGGCGCTGAGATGGACCTCGCCATCGATGGTCACCAGGGTGGGGTGCCGCATCCCATCCCGGTCAGTGAAGCCGTGGCCACCGCGGAAGCACTCGCCCCGTATCGGCTCCGATTCTACGAAGAGCCGCTCGCCTATACGAACGTGGAAGGCTACGCCGAACTGCGGGCGCGTTCGCGCATCCCGATCGCCGGCGGAGAGAGCCTGTGCGGGATCGATCAGTTTCAGGACATCATCGGTCGTCGGGGCCTGCACCTGATCCAGCCCGACATCGGCTTTGTCGGCGGTCTGCAGGAAACCGTGCGGGTCATCCACTTTGCCGAGGCGTTCAACCTGGGGACGGCCCTCCATACCGGTGCGTCCATGGGTCCGTCGATGGCCGCGTCCTGGCACCTCGCGGCGGCTTCGGGTTCGATCGACTGGCTCGAACACGTGCTCGCGGCGGTCGGGATCCAGCGCGATCTGCTGGTCGATCCGTTCGAGGTCAAGGGAGGCACGGTGGGGCTGCCGGAAGCGCCCGGCCTCGGGGTGCGGCTGGATGATCGTCTGCTCAGCCGGTATGCGTTCGTGCCCCATTCAGGCGAGTTGACCTGAACGCCTTCCTCCGTCTCCTCCTTTCCCCTCAACCACACCCCTCGTCCGCGTTTTCATCCATGATCCTCGATACCCTGGACCAGTCGCATCGTTATCACGCGCTTTCGCCGCGTTTCGAAAAGTCGTTTGCCTTCCTGCGCAAAGTGACCGCTGACACCCCTCCGCCCGGACGCTATGAAATCGACGGCGAGGACATCTACGCCTTTGTCCAGCAGCATCGCACCAAACCGGTGGCGGAACGCGTGTACGAGTCGCATCGCAAGTATATCGATATCCAATACATGCTGCGCGGTCGGGAAATCATGGTCTGGGCGCCGCTGGCCAGCATGAAGACGGTGACCATGCCGTTCGACGAATCGAAGGATGCCGCGCTCTACGCCCTCATTCCCGACGGTGCGCCGGTGGAGGTGCGGGCGGGGCAGTACGCGATTTTTTATCCCGACGATGCGCACATTCCCTCCTGCGCCTGGGGTGAACCGGAGGAAATTCTCAAGGTGGTGGTGAAGGTGCGGGTCTAATCCCGCCTGCTCCGCAACGATCCTTCCCGGCTGTCATGCCCGCCCCCCTTCCCTCCCACGCTCCCGAAGCCCCCGCCGCCATCCTGGCGACGGCGGTCGTGCCCTGGACCGAACGCTACGAGTTCGACGAGCCCTGCTTCCGCCGGCAGGTGCACACCCTGGCCAACCGCCTGACCCGGCACCTCTATGTGTTCGGCACCGCCGGCGAGGGCTATGCCGTGACGGAGCCGCAGTTCGATCAGATCTCCCGTGCCTTTTGGGAAAGCTCCCAGGAGTGCGGTGTCTCGCCCATGCTGGGCCTGATTTCGCTCTCGCTCGGCACCATTGTCTCCCGCATCGAGCGGGGCAGGGCGATGGGCTTCCGCCAGTTTCAGCTCTCGCTGCCGTCGTGGGGGGCGCTGACCGACACCGAACTGGACCGGTTTTTCGCGGAAACCTGCGGCCGGTTTCCGGACTGCTACTTCCATCACTACAACCTGATGCGCACCAAGCGTCTGCTGACCTCGGTCGAGTACCGCCGTCTGGCCGATGCGCATCCCAATCTGGTGGCGGTCAAGGTGAGCACCTCCGATCCCGCGGTGGTGGCGGACCTGCTGACCATGTCCCCGCGCATCCGGTTTTTCATGACGGAGTCGGGTTATATTCTCGCGCGCCGCACCCACGAGATCGGCCTGCTCATCTCGGTTGCATCCATCCACCCGGGCCGGGCGCATGCGCTGGTGAAGGGTGACGACGCCCGTCGCGCGCAGGACGGGCCGGAACTCCAGGCAGTGATCGCCCGGCTCAAGGAAATCGCGGGCGGACGTTTCCACATCGACGGGGCCTACGACAAGATGCTCTACCGCTGCACCGACCCGACGTTTCCGCTGCGCCTGCTCCCGCCGTACGTTCACGCGAGCGACGAGGACTTCCAACGGTTCCGCGATGCGATCCCGGCGGGTTGGAGGCAGGGCTGATCTTCCGCCATGGCGAAGCCCTCTTCCCCGCCTCGGAATGTGGAGCCGAAACGTTCCCTGCAACTGTTCGCTTCGCTCTGGTCGCTGCGCCAGTATCCCACGCGGTCTCGCGAATGGAGTTGGGAGAAAAAGTTCCAGACGATCCGCGAGGCGGGTTTTGACGGCGTTTTTTCGCCGCCGATTCCCGCCCTGTCCGAGCGGGGCGAGTTGCGCTACCTGGCGGTGACTTCCCTGGACGACGCCAGCAAGGTGGCCCCGGCCCTCGAGGCGGCGAGCCGTCTCGGAGCGCTGGGCATCGATATCCAGCTCGGCGACTACGACTCGCCGCTGGCCGACATGGTGGCGCTGGCTGAGCGCATCGATCGCGTCGCGGGCGAACTCTCGTTGCCGTACGCGATCGAGACCCACCGGGACACGTTCACGGAAACACCGGAGGCCACCTTGGCCCTCGCCCGCGGGTTTTTCGCGAGTACGGGTCGGCGGCTGCCCCTCTGTCTGGATCACTCTCACTTCGCGGTGGTGCGTCACCTCGCTCCCGGCACCTATTGGGAGCGACTCTGCCAGCCGGAAGAACTGCTCGCAGCGGCGGTGCAGTTTCACCTGCGACCCTTCAACGGGCATCACTGCCAGATTCCGGTGCTGAGCGCGTCCGGCCGGCGGACGCCCGAGTATCGCGCCTGGTGCGAGTACGCTTCCTCACTGCTGACGTATCTGCGGGCCGCGCCTGATTCGGGGCCGGTCTGGATTGTTCCCGAACTGGGTCACGCCGCGCCTTCGTACGGACTCACTGGATTCGGTGACACCTGGAAGGATGTGCTCGCGGTGGCCCGCGATCTGCGACGGATGTGGCAGGCGGGAGCTTAGTATGCCGCCTGCTCCTTGGTGGTCGTTTGAACGTTTTAACCCTGAATCTCCATGCGCTCCTTCTCCCTCTTAATTCTTGGTCTGGCCTCCGCCACCGCCGCTTTCGCCGTGGCCGCCGCCGAGGGCGGCGCAACCCTGCCGCGCAAGGTTCGCGACCTGGTCATCTATCACGATGCACGCTTTCACAGCGCATTTCCTTCGGTGGTGGTGCGTCCGGACGGAGAGTTGATGGTGGCATTCCGGCGGGCACCGAATCGGAAGGCTTTTGGGGAGTCGAAGAACAATCACGTCGATCCCTCCAGTCATCTGGTGAGTGTAAGGTCCCGGGACGGAGGCGCGACCTGGAGCCAGAACCCAGACCTGATCTTCGCCCATCCCCTCGGAGGCTCCCAGGATCCGTGTCTTCTGCAACTGCGCGACGGCACCCTGCTTTGCACCTCCTATTTTTGGATGTTCCTGCGTCCCGACGGGGTCGCGGCTCTGCGTCAGCCGTACTTCCAAGATTATCCGGGTGCGATTTTCGCCGGTGGCTACTTCCTCCGTTCGACCGATGGCGGACAACGCTGGTCCGGTCCGTACACTCCTCCCCGCGTTCCATCGGAGAAATACCTCGATCCGTACGGCGAGGTGGTGCCGGCATACAATCGCGGAGCCCTGATCGAAGGTCGTGACGGGCGCCTTTTTTGGGTGGTGGCGGCGCATGCCGTCACCGCTCCGCGGCTGACGTCGACGGCGTTGTTGATTTCCGCGGACCAGGGCAAGACCTGGACCTACTCCTGTGACGTGGCGAGCGATGGCAAGGCCTCCTTCAATGAAACGTCGATTTACGAGACGCCCAAGGGCGACCTGGTCGCCTTTCTTCGAACCGCCGCGCTGGAGGATCAGGCCTGCATCGCGCGCTCAACCGACGGCGGCAAGTCCTTCCAGCCCTGGGAGCGCATGGGATTCCAGGGGCATCCGTTGCACGCGCTGCGCCTGCCGGACCAGCGGGTGCTGTTGACCTATGGTTACCGTCACAAGCCCTACGGCATCCGCGCACGAGTGCTCAACGCAGAGTGTACGGATTTCGCCACCGCCCCGGAGATGGTGCTGCGTGACGATGGCACCACGACGGATCTGGGTTACCCGTGGTCGGTGATGGTCGACTCGAACCATGTGCTGGTCGCCTACTACCACAATGTGGGCGGCGGCATTCAGCATATCGCAGGGACGTTGCTTGAGCTGCGGTAGT
>JAEUGY010000070.1 GCA_016794625.1 Opitutaceae bacterium | reverse complement strand
GCCCGTCGGCAAAACAACCGTGAACGCGGCACCGAGCAAGGCCATGAGGACGGCGTGGATCTTGAACGCCCGGATCTCCTTGGGAGTAAAACCCGCGGGAGGTTGTTTTTCTCGTTCCATGCGTAACGAAGTGGTCGTTTTCCCCGGGGCTGTCGACCAAATCAACCAGACGCGCTGCAGACTTCTCGCACCAGGGCGCGCAGCCAGCGATGCCCGGGATCGGCGTCCCACGGATTTCAGAAGAAATCCGATCGACGCTGTCCAAAGGCCCGGGGTCCGTTCGATTGGACTGTAACCACTCGAACCATGATCCCTGCCCTCGTTGTGATCTTCCTTTTAACCGTCCTGGTTGCGACGGACGCTGCGCCCGCATCCCCCTCGCGTCCCCGCCGATCCGTCGACGACCGGTAGTTGGTCCTGTTTGTCCGTCCCATCCCACGCCTACCATGAACGAACTTCGCTCCGAAACAGCCGCTGCCTCGAACAAACCACGCCTATCCCGCGTCCTTCCCGCGGTCGCTCGTTTCCTGCTCGGACTTCCGCTCGTGCTTTTTGGTCTGAACGCGTTTCTCAACTTCATTCCTCCCCCCGATGCGCCCCTGCCTGAACGGGCCATGGCGTTTGTGACCGCGCTGGTGAACACCGGCTACATGTTCCCGCTCATCGGAGCCACCCAGCTTTGCGTCGGCCTTTTGCTCGTGTGCAACCGCTTCGTGCCGCTGGCACTCGTCTTGATCGCGCCCTTTTTTGTCCATGCCATCGTCTTTCACGCGGTGCTCGAACGGTCCGGTCTGGGTATGTTGGCGGTCTTCGTTGCGCTCGAAGGGTACCTCGTGTGGGTGCACCGTGCCGCGTTTCGTCCTCTCCTGTCGGCTCGCGCACCCTCCGATTGAACGCAGAAAATGGGGGCGGTTGACCTCGGCGGAATGCTGCGTAGGTTCCGGATGCCCTCCTTTATGGTCGTCCGCACACGTCAGTGCCTGAGATTGGTTCGCGCATTGGTTTGTTACCACCTGGTGGCGTTTGCGCAGATGCTCTCTCCGGCTGCGGCGGCGGATCCGGCGTCACGAATCGATCCGCCTGCCTGGTCGTATGTACATTCCCAACAGGAGTTGCAGTCCTACGGGATCCGCGTTTCTGCCCAGGACCAGCAGAAATCGGAAACCCGCCGGGTGAGCCAGGTGAGACTGAAGGGAATTCTCGAACGGCGTGATGGCCGATCCGATTCGAGAAGATCGTCCTAGTTAAGGACCAATCCGTCGTTTCTCGAGGATCCAGCGCGCTCGTCGAATTGGGGTCGACGACGCATTCGTGGACCCGGAGCGCCCTTGCTGTCGGGTCGGAAACGCAGAACTCACCGACAAGAGTGAAAGTCAACCGTTGACCCGCGGCGCGCTCCCGTCCGCGAGCCAAAGCGGACAGATTGCGACGATTGCTTCAATTGCCCCATGTCCTCTCCCTCACCGTTTCGGTCGATCGGTTGGCTGCTCGCGTGTATCCCTGTTTTGGTTGCGACGGCCTCCTTGCCGGCTGCGCCGGCGGTCTCCGTCGCGGACTTTGGGGCGCGGCCGAATGATGGCCAATGCGACACGGACGCGATCCAGACCGCAATCGCCGCCGCCCAAAAGAGCGGGGCGACCGAACTTCGTTTTAGCGCTGGCACCTATACGCTGATCAAGCCGGCCGCAAAAGAGTACTATCTGGGTGTGATCGACGTGAAGCACCTGGCGCTCGTCGGAGCGGTCGACGCCAACGGCAACCCAGCCACACGGATCGAGCGGTCGTTCGTGTTGAACAACGAGACGACGCTGCCGACACAACTGAGCGTGCTGCGATCACACCACGTCACCTTCCGAAACTTCATTCTCGCCAACAATCCTCCGCTGGGGTCCACCGCGCGGGTGACGGCGGTGGATCTGGCCAGGGACGAGGTGGTGGTGGACGTCCTGCCGGGATTGCCGGGCTACGACGGTATGCGCTGCGCCTCGGCCCACGTCTGGGCCCAGGACACGGGAACCCTCAAACGGTTCGGCACAACGCCGGGCGATGCCACGTTGACCATCGGTCTCGGGATCAAGGCATTTTGGAAGGCTGTGCCCGGCACCCTCGGCCGTCGGCTGTCCATGACGGGAGCTGGATTTGCCGCCAAAGTGGCGGTCGGTGACCACATCTCCTGGCACCACAAGTCCACGGACATGCCGAACCAGACCCTGGTCCGGTATTCGAGCGACGTTGTTTTCGAGAACATCCTGATCCCCAACGTCAGCAACATGGGCATGGGAGCCAGTTTCAACCGCAACCTCACCTTTCGCCGGGTCCGGTTCGAGCCGGAAAACGGCAACCTCGCCATCGGTGGTCGGGACGGCATGCACCTGTCGATGAATTCCGGCGACCTGTTGGTGGAAGACTGTGTCTTCATGGGGCTCCGCATGGACCCCCTCGTCATCAAGCGGAACTTCGGCATCGTGAAACTGGTAAACGCGGATGGCTCACTGGGGATTTCACCGGGTTACGATGTGCCGGCGGGAGACTCCCTGCGGTTCTGGGTTGGCACTGAGCCGGTCGACTGCGTGGTCAAGTCGTTCCGTCGGGAGAAGGATCTCGTCGTGTATGCATTCGCCGGCGGGGCACCACCCTCCGCCACACCTGGCACCGCGGTGAGTTTTCTGACCTACAGTCTGACCCGAGGAGTGATCAGAAACACGCGATTCGCCCAGAATTTAGGCAGCGCGATCGTGAATTTCGAGGAGAACATCACGGTCGAAGGTTGCACCTTTGACAGCAATGCCTACCAGGTAAAATACGGTCCGAATCCCGTTTCGGGCGGATTCGTGCGCAACAACATCGTGCGCAATAATCTCTTTTTGAATACGAGTTGGATCGACATCGCACGACGCGGCCAGCCAGCGACGCTCGTGATCCATTCGCTCAGTCAGTTCTTTTCCGCACCCCGCTTCAACCGGAACATCCTCATCACCGGGAACGTGTTTAAGAATCCCCATGGCCAGGCCGGCGCGGTGGCGGTCGATGTTCGCAACGCCGAGGACGTCGTTTTGCGCGATAACGTGTTCGAGGGCTTCGCCCAAGACGTGTTGGTTGATGGAAAGCCAGGCGCGTCGCTCGCTCGTTGATGACTCAGGCTGAGGCTCGATCCAGGGGGGCGGACGCGGCGAGAGGTGAGCCGGACTGCCCTGACCTCCACCCGTAAAGACCCCATGGCGCCCGGCCTGGTCAGCGTTTAAGGTGGAGCATCCGCCCGCGTCGCCTTCGGCCCAATTGGCAGTTCGGCACGGGAAGCATCCAGTGCGGTCCCGAATGCCATGCCCAGAACCCAATGAACGAGAGATGGGCATGCCAGTGACATGAACCCTACGAACGTCCGCCCAATCCCGAGATCTGAACCTAGCCTTTGCCCTCCCTCCTATGACACCCGAAACGCTCCCGATCCTCTACATTAAAACCGGTTGTCCCTGGTGCACCGAAGCCGTGTCCTTTCTGAGCGAACACGGCATCGGCTATCGCGAACAGAACATTGGCACCGATGCCACGGCTCGGGCCGACATGGAGCGCAAGTCGGGCCAGGGCAAGGTCCCCACGCTCGACTGGCGCGGCAAGATCCTCGCCGACTTTGGGATCGACGAATTGGTGCCCTTCCTGCAAGGCCAGGGCGTAAAGCTGGAGGACAGCTGATCGGCAAGCGGCGGTGGATCCAGCAGGAGTAACCGCCCATCGGTCGAGGCGGCGTGGCTCGATGCGGTGCCGCAGGGAGGGGCTTTGACTTCGCGCCGGGGGCTGTCACAACTCCTGCCCCGCGCATGGAGTCGCCTTTCACATCATTGCACGCCTATTGGCGGATGGAGTACATTTCCGCGCCGCGGGCGCCGGAGGCCAAGCGACCGTTCACGGAGTTGCCGGAATTGGGGGACGACCGCGCTGCGTTGATCGTCCACCGCTCCACCCTGTCCTACCTCATGTTGAATCGTTTCCCCTACAACCCGGGGCACTTGCTGGTGATTCCGTTTCGTGAGGTCTCCGATGTCGAGGAGCTGACGGCTGTGGAGAGCGCGGATCTGTTCGCCACAGTGATTTTCGGCAAAAAACTGCTGCGGACCGTGATGAAACCCGACGGTTTCAATGTGGGTTTCAACCTGGGGCGTTCGGCCGGTGGTAGCATCGCTCACCTGCACGGGCACATCGTCCCCCGCTGGTCGGGTGACAATAACTTCATGCCGGTGATCGGTCAGTCCCGCATCCTGCCCGAAGCACTCGAAGCGACGTGGGAGAAACTCTCGGCTGCCGCAGCCGAACTCCGTGGCACGGCCTGAGTGCGTTCACTCGCCCGTCCCTCGCCGTCGGATCGCAACCGGAGCGCGCCGCTCCAACCGCCCCCTTTTTCACTTCCCCCCGCCGTTCCCATCTCCGCCTCTGATTGCATGGCCTCCACGACGCTCCGCTTTCCCACGCCGCGCCACCTCAACCAACTCTACGCTGGCCGCGAAGAGAACCTGATCCTCGTTGAGCGCGCCTTGGGCGTGCAACTCGTTGCCCGCGAGGACTGGCTGAAGATTGATGGCTCCGATGCCGACATCGCTCGCACCGAGCTGCTGTTTGGTTTCCTCAATGATGTCCGCACCCAAGGGGTCGCCATTCGCACCAACGACTTCACCCGGATCGTCGAAACCCTCGCCCGCGGAGAAGTCGACTCGCTGAAACAACTTTTTGGTGAACCGCTCGTCATCACCACCCAGCGCAAGAGCATTGTGCCCAAGACGTTGGGACAAAAACTGTACTTGCAGTCCATGATCCGCAACCCGGTGGTGTTCGGCGTCGGTCCCGCCGGCACCGGCAAGACCTACCTGGCGGTGGCTCACGCGATCAACTTGTTGTTAAAGAACAAGGTGCAACGTATCATCCTCACTCGTCCCGCGGTTGAGGCCGGCGAAACCCTCGGTTTTTTACCGGGTGATTTGCGGGAAAAGATCCTCCCCTACCTCCGTCCGCTCTACGACGCGATGCATGACATGCTGGACGCGAAGGACGTCGCCGCTCTGACCGAGAAGGGGGTGATCGAAATCGCTCCCCTGGCCTACATGCGGGGCCGGACCTTGAGCCACTCCTTTGTCATTCTCGATGAAGCCCAGAATACCACTCCGGAGCAGATGATGATGTTCCTCACACGGTTAGGTGAGGACTCTCGCATGGTGGTGACGGGGGATGTGACCCAGATCGATCTGCCGCGCAGCAAACAAAGCGGGTTGGTGGAAGTAAGCCAGATCCTGCGTAACATCGAAGGCGTGGATTTCCACTTTTTCAGCGGCGCCGATGTCGTGCGCCATCCGCTCGTGCTCAAGATTATTGAAGCTTATGAGCGTTACAAAAACCCGATTGGCCAAACGGACGAAAAGATGTGAAGCTCTGCCCGTGTGTCCCGCTGCAATGCCTAGGAAATGGCCCCACTCGTCGTTGATCGTGCTTTGAGATGGCCCTGATCCGTCCATTCAAACTTTTGCGGGGAGGTGGGGGTGCGCCGCGCCGTACGCGGAAGACCGCCCGGGTTTCCGAGAAAGTCGAGTATCTGGAGACGAGTCGCGTGGTCGCTTCGTTGATTTTCGTCGCGACGGTCGCGGCGATTGTCCTCGTGAGTTTTGTCGGCGTGAAGACGGCCGACCTTTCCTTGCTGCCCAATCAACGGGCTCCGGTGCAGATCGTGGCCAATGCTCCGTTCTCGTACGAGAGTCTGGAGAAAACACGAATCCAGGGCGAACAGTTGCGCGATCGCACTCCACCGGTCTACCGGCTGGAGTTTGAACCGTTGCGACAGTTCGAAGCGAATATTCGGGAATTGCTCGCCGGTCTCGAGAAACTGGAAAAGGAATCTCCCGGGTCGCTGTCGAAGCCGGCGTCCCTCACACCGGTGGTGGACCAGTTCAATGAGAAGGGTCCCTATCGGGTCAATGTCGACCACGTCGCGATGCTGGCGGATGTGGGCGACGCCGCCGCACGGTACCGGCTGGTCGAGAACGCACTCGTTGTGCTGCGCGAAATCTATGCGGAGGGCGTGCATGATGGCTCGGTCCTTGGAGGGCAGACCGAAAATCGCGTCACGGTGTTTCGCATTCTCAAGCAAAGCGGCGAGGTGGCGCAGCGCTCGGT
Source organism: Opitutaceae bacterium (assembly GCA_016794625.1). Classification (GTDB taxonomy): domain Bacteria; phylum Verrucomicrobiota; class Verrucomicrobiia; order Opitutales; family Opitutaceae; genus UBA6669. The sequence continues at coordinate 170,802 of JAEUGY010000070.1, read as the reverse complement.
CCAGTCGCTGGAGGAGGCCCACACGTTTCTCCGCATCAATCTCGCCGCCGAGGGCATGGGCAAGGAGACCCACCTCGCGCTGTATCGTATTTTCCAGAACGGGCTGACGCCGAATCTGATTTATGACCGGGCGGCCACAGAACGGCTGCAAGGCGACGCACTGAAGGCCTTGCGGCCGGCGACGGTGCAGGTCGCGCGCGGCCAGACGCTCGTTGAGCAGGGTGCGCGGGTCTCGGCCGAGCAGTATGAAATGCTGCAGGCGCACCGGAAGTTTTTGATGGAGAACAGCAATCTTGAGTTCAACGAGGGACTCCAGCTCTTCGGCCGCATCCTGCTCGTGCTGGCGATGGTGCTGGCCAGCCTGTTCTACATTCGGATGGAGGACAATGAGACCGTGCAGAGCAACAGCCGTCTTGCCCTGCTGGCGCTGACGGTTGTCGTCAACCTCGCGCTCGTCCGCGCCACCTACTCGATGGGCAGCCTGCCCTTCTTTGTCGAAAATGCAGCCGCAGGTTCCCTCTTGCCCTACCTCGCTCCGACGGCCCTCGCCCCCTTGATCGTGGCGATCTTGATCAATGCCGGCAGCGCCATCTTCATGGCGCTGCTCATTTCCATCTTCACGGGAGTCATCTACGGCAACCGGCTTGATCTGCTGGTGCTGACGTTCCTCGCTTCGATGGTCGCGATCTTTGCCTCGCGTTCGAGCCGCAAGCGCGGCCGCGTGGTTCGCGCCGCCGTCCTGGGTGGATTGACCGTCGCTGGCTTCGCCCTGCTCTTCGGTGTGGTCGACCAGCTTCCGGTGGCAACGGTGTTCAAGCAGATGGGAGCGGGCCTGGCCACTGGTCTGCTCACGGGCGTGGTCGTGGTCGGCCTGCTGCCGGTGCTGGAGGGACTCTTCCGCCGCACCACCGACATCACGCTGCTGGAATTGACGGATTTCAATCACCCGCTGCTGCGTCTCATGCAGCTCGAAGCCCCTGGGTCTTACCATCACTCCCTGGTCGTGGCCCAACTGGCGGAAAACGCGGCCAATGCGATCGAAGCCAATCCGCTGCTGGCCCGCGTGTGTGCACTCTTCCACGACATCGGCAAGACGACGAAGCCCGACTACTTCACCGAAAACCAGCGCGATGGCATCAATCCGCACGACGATGCAAACCCGTCGTTGTCCGCCTTGATCATCAAGGCCCACGTCAAGGATGGCGTGGACTTGGCGCTGAAGCACAAACTGCCCCGGGCGGTGATCGACGTCATCCAGCAGCACCATGGCACGACGCTGATCCGCTACTTTTTCCAGCGCGCCGTGCAGGATCTCGCCCGGCCGTCGTTGCCGCGGGGAGGCACGCCCGACCTGCGTGAAACGACCCCGCGCGGCGATGTGGCCCGGGTCTGCGAAACGACCTACCGCTATGACGGTCCCCGACCTCAGTTCCGGGAGAGTGCCATCATTCACCTGGCCGACATGTGTGAGGCGGCATCGCGCTCGATGCGGAAGGTCACACCTCAGCATCTGGGCGAACTGATTGAGCAGATCTTCCGCGGCAGCATCGCGGATGGGCAGCTGGATGAGGCTCCGTTGACGCTCGAGGAGCTGAACAAGGTCAAGAGCAGCTTTAATTTCACGCTGCTCAACATGCTGCACAGTCGCGTGGCCTATCCGGCGCAAGGGGCCTCGCCTGCCTTGCTTTCGGATCGGCAGGCTGCGACCTGAGGCGGCGGGACCGACCATGCGCGTCATCGCCCTGGCCAACCAACATCCGGATCTGACCGTACCCCGCGCGGCGGTTCGAAACCTGATCCGATGTCTGGATGACCAGTTTCGCATCGCGGACGCGGATTGGGCGAGTTTTTCCCCGGAGGCCAAGTCCCGGCACCCGCGCGCGTCAGCAACCGGACGCGCCTCCGTTTCCCCTTCCCCTGCGGTGCCGGACGGCGAACTTTCCCTCGTGTTTCTGACGGATCCGGCGCTGGCCGCCGTGCACGGACAGTTTCTCGACGATCCGAGCCGGACGGATGTCATCACATTCGAGGGCGACCCGCTCATGGGCACCGCCGGCGAGATTTGTGTCTCCGCCGACACCGCCCAACGCTACGCCACGGACCACAGCCGTCCGTTCGCCGAGGAACTCACCCTTTATCTGGTCCACGGCTGGCTGCACCTCGCAGGATATGACGACTTGGAACCGCGCAAGAAGCGCCGGATGCGCGCAGCCGAAGCCCGGGCCATGGCCCTGTTGCGGTCGCGCGAACTTATCCCCGCGTTCTCGCTGTCGACCGGCCGGACCCGGGTTCGCCCCCGGGCGAGACGTTGACCTTGTTCCGGGCGCCTGGTTTTCCAAGTCATTCCAGGCAAGACGTCTAGCACGGGAGCGGTAAGCCAACTGCGCTCCATTGAGCCGTTCGAAGACCGCCCCGGGCGCAGCGACAAAGTCGGAAAACCGGTTGCGCCGGTCCGCGCGCAGCGTGACGCTGGCTGCGACTCATGCCCGCACCGTCTTCCCGACTGACCACGCTTCGAAATGCCTTCCTGACCGGCCTCGCCCTGCTTGCGCCGCTCGCGGTGACTTTTTTCGTCTTTGCCTGGCTCGTGGATGCCATTGGTGGACGGTTCCGTCCGTTCTTCTTCTTCGCCGTACCGGAGACGTTGCGCGAGCATTCGAGTCTGTCCGTCGTCTGGGACGTGCTCGCGACCCTTCTGGTGTTGTCGCTGATCACCCTGTTTGGATACGTTTCCCGCTATGTGCTCGGCCGGTTCTTCGGCCAGCTGACCGAACGCTTTATCCAGAACATTCCCGGTGTCAGTGCGGTCTACAGCACGGTCAAACAAATTGTCGGCACCTTCAGTGCGCAGAACCGCAATCTGTTCTCCAAGGTCGTGCTGATTGAGTTTCCCCGCCGAGGCACCTGGTCCCTTGGATTTCTCACCAATCGCACTCAGGGAGAGCCCCAGTACCGCACCGCGCAGGAGGTCTGGACCGTGTTCGTACCGACCACCCCCAATCCGACCAGTGGCTTTCTCATCATGCTGCCGAAGGAGGACATCGTGGAGCTGGAAATGAGCGTGGGCGACGGCATGAAAATGATTATCTCCGGAGGCGCTGTCGTCCCGCCGTGGCCGTCGACGGCCGTCGGTCCGGAGCAAGCGTCGTCCGTGCCGTCCGAGCTCGGGGCGGCTCCGCGAGCCTGACCACGCCTCTCCTGCCCGCGCGCCTGTGTCCAAGCCCAGCTTCAACTCCGATGTCTGGATTCTGGGTCGTCGACCCTCGAGCGACACCTTTCAACCCTATGTGACCTTTTCGGCCGAGCACGGCCGCATGACGAGCTACGTGCGGATTTCGCGCAAGGCGTCCCACCCCACCGTGGCGCTGGATCTCTTTGACGAGGTTTCGCTCTCGGTGGAAGCCGCCCCCCAGGGCCAGGTCTGGTTCGTGCGGGAGGCGCGGGTTCTGGCGCGACATCCGCTGATTGGACGGAGCTATGAGGCGCTGAAACATGCCTCGGCCTTTGCCGCCACGGTGGCGCAGAACGATGTACCGGAGGAAGGACGCGCCAAGGTTTACGAACTGTTGCGCGTGGCCTTCAACGCCTTCTCCACCTCCGACCGTCCCGACGTGGTGCGCTTCAAGAGCCTGTATTGTTTTGCCCGAGACGAAGGTTATCCCGTCCGGCAGCAGTGGTTTCCAACGCTGCCAGCGGACCAGAGGTCCACGGTGGACCTTCTGCTGCGGACCCCCCTCGGAGAACTGCAGGGCATGGCGTCTCCGGACGCCGCACAAACCCTGACCCAACTCCTGGAGCGCCTGGAAGAGTACCTGCGCGACTACACCGAGTTGCGCATCGAATGAAGCGTAGGTGCCACCGCCTCTTTCCCGCCGGCCCCGGGCTCCGGCGATGACGTTCGATCTCGATCAGCGCACGTCCACGCTTAGCGTCGGCGAACTCTGCGACTTCGCCGTCGGACCCCGGCCCGGGTCCGGTCTGGCCTCAGGGCTCTGGCGCGCGCAGCTGGGCACACTCTGGCACCAGCAATTGCGGAGCAAGGCGACTGCGGAAGGCTCGGGCGCGGCGTTTGAGGTCACGGTCGACGCCTGGGTGGTGCACCGGGGCTGGCGAATCCGGCTGACGGGGCGCATCGATCAGGTACTGCCGGCGGTGGGTGCCGGGGGAACCACGCTGCTGCGGGAAATCAAGACGGTCTCGCGCCCGCTGCCGGAGGCGGAAGCGGCCCTCCGCGCCGACTTCCCGGAGTACTTTTCCCAGATTGCCACCTACGTGGCGTTGCGCCGGCTGACCGAGCCCGCGGCCCGCATCGCGGGTCAGCTGCTGTTTGTCGAAATTGGCACCGGCACGCTGCAAGTCGTCCCGATCGATCGCACCGATGAGGACCGCTTCACCAGTCGTCTCGAGGTGTTGGTCACGTTCCTCGACGCCCGACATCGCGCCCGCGAGCGGGTCCGGCACCTGCGTTACCAGCCGGCGTTCTCGTCTCTGCGTCCCGGCCAGGAATCCACGCGAGATGAGCTGGAACAGGCGCTGGCGCGACATCGGTTTGTCGCCTTCGAAGCGCCGACGGGATTTGGCAAGACCGGACTGCTGCTCGAAAGCGCCCTGGCTGAACTGACCTCGGGGCGCTGTGAACGCATCCTCTACCTCACGAGCAAATCAACGGGCCAGCTGCAGGTGGTGCGCACGCTGCGCGCAATGAACGCCGTCAATCCGGACAAGCCGGCGGAAGGAACCGCTCTCGCCATCTGGCAGGTGCGCGCCAAGACCGAGCATTGTGTGAACACGGTCTTTCACTGCACCCGGGAGAGTTGTCTGTACCTGGCCGAGGCATCGGCCCGCTGGGCATCCAGCGGGCTGTCCCGATTCTACCTGCTCGACGATCATCCGCGCGATTTGGACACCCTGCGGCAGGCCGGCCGCGAGGCACAGATTTGTCCCTACGAAATCACCCGGGCCGCCCTGGCCTTCAACGATGTCTGGGTGGGCGACTACAACTACGTGTTCGCACCCCGCAACCGTCGGCTCTTCTTCGACCAGCTCGGGTTCGATCCTGCGCGGACACTCCTGATTCTCGACGAGGCGCACAACCTGCCGGCACGGGCGGCGGACAGTCGTTCGTTCGTGGTCACCTCGGACGACGCGCACGCCTTGCTCGCGGAACTCGATCACCAGGGGGCCAAGGCTTCGCTCGTCCGGGCGTGGACCGCCTGGACCTACCTGCTGGCTTCGCTCCCGGTGACCGACGCGCTCGACCTGGCACTGGAGGATGATGTGGGCGAAGCCCTGCGTCGCGTGGCCGACGAGGTCGTCCTTGGTGGCGTCGATCCCGCTGGATTGACCCCGGGTCTGGCGGATCGGTTGTGGGAGACCCTGGATTTGGTGGAGTGGCTGAAGGACGGCACGCTCCGTCGTTTGCTGTGGAGTCCACGTCCGGGCGAACTGCGCTTCACCTGCATCGACGCATCGGCCGCGATCGGCGCCACGCTGCGGTCGTTTGGATCGGTGCTGCTGGCCAGTGCCACCCTCGGGCCCGCACACGAGTTTGCCGAGTCCGTGGGTCTGCCCGTGGCCGAGCCGGCGACGGTAGCCGAGGGCAATCCCCTGACGGACACCCCGCTGGGATTAACGCACATGGTCGCCGAGACACCCTGGCGGGAGGGCGCCTATCGGGTGGCTTACGATCTGCGCGTTGACACCCGGTTCCGAGCGCGGGCAAGTCACGCCTCCACCACCGCGGCGACCGTGGCCCGACTTCATCGGGCGGCGGGAGCCTGCGTCGCGGTGTTTTTTCCAAGCTATCGTTACGCCGAAATGATCGAGGAGCAGATCCGCCGATCCCACGTCACGCTGCGCGTCGTGACGCAGCCCCGCCTGTCCGATCTGGGCGCCCAGGCGGCCTGGGTCGAGGAATCCGTCGTCCTCGCCGATGTGCTCTTCCTCGTCCTCGGATCAAGTTTTGCCGAGAGCATCGACGCGCTGGGGGGGCGCATCAGCCACGCGATGGTCGTGGGTCCGGCGTTGCCTGAAGTCAATGCCGTCCAGGCGGCGCGTCAGGACCTCTTCGGGGGAAGCAAGAATCCCTCCGCGTTTCGCCGGGTTTACCAGATCCCCGGCATGCAGAAGGTCAACCAAGCCCTCGGCCGTCTGGTCCGGGCACCGGGCCATCGAGCAACGGTGCTTTTGCACTGCGCACGCTTTGCGGAGATCAGTTATGCGTCGCTGCTGGCGCCCGACTATCAATTCGGCACCCACCTCACCACCGACGCCGAACTGGACGCCTGGCTGACCTCGGCCGTGTGAACCAGGAACCCGGCGACGGGCTCAGGCCAGTCGGGACCACTCGCCAGGAATGGTCTCCAGCGGCAGGCGTGCTCCCAGGCCAAACGGGGCCGCAAGCACCGACTCCGTGGAGATGCGACCCGAGGTGATCCGCAGGGTCGGCCAGCCCGCCGTCGAGCGCTGATAGAGATCCGGATGAGCCGTCAGGGCGGTCTCCTGAATAGCGGCCGGCCACAGGGAGAGACCGGGGAAATAGTGATGTCCGTTCCGCTCGACGCTCTCGATCCCGAGCATTGCCTGTGCGGCAAGGTCCTGTTGCACCGCCACCGGTCCGATGTTCGAGAGGTCCTCGCCGGAATGCAGGAGCGGTGCAGAGCGGCCGACGGAGCGGTGACGAATCAGGCTGGCGTGTGCAATGCCCTTGAAGACGCCCTTGCAGTTCTTGTGACTCGTGCCGACGTACCCCAAATCAAGCGCCCGTCGCAGGTCCTCCGGTTCGGCATCGGATTCATCGATGATAATCGGGGGACGCTTCGACCAGCCACTCAGGTCACCCAACCCGGGATTGAGCGCCACGGCGCGGGCCATGGGCTGCTCGACAAACAGGAGGCGGGGCAGTACGTCGCGCAGCGTCGGGTCCGCCTCGACCTTTTCCCAGAAGGCGCGGAAAGACTCGGCGGAGGCAAAGCTTTCGTTGCCGTCGATGGTGAAGGCCATCCGGCGGTCCGCCTGACGCGTCAGCACGGCAAAAATCGCGCGCAGCCGCTCCAGGGCGGCGTCCGGCTGGTTGCCGTCCACCTTCAACTTGAAGTGGAAAAGTCCATACGCCTTGATGCTGGCCTCGAGCGACTGCGGCAGTCCATCGTCGACCCGCGCTCCCGCGGCAATGTCGGCGTCGGTCAAGGGATCGAGCATGCCGACCGTGTGGCGGCAGATGATCGAAGAAGCCGGGCGGGCCGGCAGCAGTGACGAAGCCCGTAGCGAACGCAGCTCCGGGTGAACCGCGCCAAGATCGATGCCGAGGCGCTCTTCCCGCACCAGGTGGGTCACGGTCGTCCGCAGACCCGTGGCGATCGCATCCAGCATCGCCCGCTCCACCAGCGACGTCCCAAACTGGGCCAGCAGGGGCGGATGCTGGTGACGCCGGCCCCACTCGGCCTGCCGGCTCTTGAGCTCGATCCAGAAGTGAAACGGGTCGGTGGCCGGAATCGCCGCCGCCGCCGTCACCGCGTGGCGGATCACCGCCATGAGATCCTCGATCTCGGACGGGATGTCACGCGTCGGATCCTTGGTGAACCACTTGGGCGGCAGGTGATCCGCCACGAGGCCTTCCGCCAGCCCGGCGGGGGTCTCGACTTGAAGCCGGAGGAACACATGCGGCACCTCGACCATGGTCACGATGCCGTATTTGAACGGCAGACGGGCGCGGAGTGCGACGCGCAGGAGGTCGGCGGATTTAAGGGAAACGGAAATCACAGCGGGCAGTGTCAGGCCTGAGCGACCGGCGGCAAGCCCGCCGTCTTCTTTTGTTCGAAGAGGTATTTGTCGATCTTGTTCGCGGTGATGACGCCATAGTTGATCGTGCCCAACCACCCCGACATGATGATGCCGACGCTTCCGGCATGGAAGAGCCCCGGAAGAACCGACGGCAGATCCATTGATACCTTGAGCCCCTCGAACTTTGTCCCGAAGGACGTACCGCGGGCGTGCGTGGTGTACCGCTCGATGGTCCGGGGCGTGGCGGCCTCGGTCCAGTCGATCTTGGCCCGCACGCCCGGGATGAACCGCTCCAAGGCCACCAACGACTCCTCGACCAGGCGCGCCTTGTGGTGGTCATAGTCGGCTTCGGAGAGCGACTTCCAATCCGGGTAGCGCCCGTTCAGCGAGACGACGACCGTGTACCGTTCGGAGCCGGGCCGGGTGTCCGGATAATAGACGGAAAACGTGCGACTGGTGGTGTGAAAGTCCGTCAGCTCCTCACTGCTGAACGTCGGTGCGCTCGAGGTGAAAACGAGGTCGCCAATATGAGGAATGCTCTCGCCCTTGCGAATGCCGAGGTAGACCTGGCAGGACGAGGTATTGATGCGGACCGCCTGCGCGGCCGCGATGAAATCGGGCGGGAACTGATCGGATCCGGTCAGGGAGAAGATGGTGTTGTGGATGTTGGCGTTGGAGAGCACCGCCTTGGCCCGGACGACACGCCCCCCTTTGGCCACAATGCCGACGACCCGTTTCTGTCCATTGTGCTCCTCGACCAAGACCCGTTCGACCAGCACCCGTTTCCGGCACTCCACTCCGTTGCGTTTCAGTTCGGCGACCATTTTTTCGATCAACAGGTCGGACCCCCCGCGGAACGTGAAGACCCCGGCGCCCATGAAATTGGAGAAGACGATACCGTAGGTGATCGCCGGATCGTCCAGGGTGGAACCGTTGGCGTACGCGATCGGCTCCATCAGCAACCGATGCACATCGGCCCGACCCGGGAAGAAACGCTCAAACAGATCGCGCGTCGTTTCCGGGTTGTTGTCGTAGTAGTTCATCGACCGCAGGTAGTCGTAGAACCGTTCGACCGTTTCCCGCGACAGTTTGAACTGCTCGACCAACACCCGGGTATAGTCGTCCCGGGTGAACGTGGTCCAGACGTCCATCTGCGGGTTGACGAAACGAATATCCTTAAGCTGGACAATGGAATCGGCAATTTCCCGGGTCCAGTATTTGCGGCAGGACTTGATCATACCGCTCGGGAAACCATGCAGCGAAATGTCAAAAATGTGCCCGCCTTTGCGCGTGAACCACGTCGCCAGCCCCCCGAATTGATAGTGGTGCTCCAGCAGCAGCACCCGGTGGCCCGCCTTCGCGAGGACGTTCGCGCCGGTCAGTCCACCCAGTCCGCTGCCGATCACAATCACATCGTAGTCGTCGGCGATGCCTTTGAGCCAATCGTAAGCCATGGAAACCGGCAAATGAGGTGGCCGGCCGGCAAAGCGCAACAGGGAACTCGGAGTTGCCCCAGGGAAGTCGGAGGCGCCCGGGATGGAACTCGACCGGCGTCGTCGGGGTCCCGAGCCCCACGCACTAGGACTTCGGGTCTATTGCAGGCGCGTCTGCCGCAAAGATGTTGACCCACCCAAGGCGGTCACCGCTCTCTTTCCAGCTTATGATCATCTCTTTCCTCCGAATCCGCACCCTGCTGGCGGCGGCCTTGGTCGCGGCGGGTGCCGCCGGTAGCCTGATCTCGGCCGAGGCACCGCGGTTCGCGCACGAGGCCAGCGACCTCAAGCCCGAGGCCGGCGTGACCTTCGGCAAATTGCCAAATGGCATGCGTTACGTGGTGATGGCCAACAAGGAGCCGAAGTCGCGCGCCTCCCTTCGCCTGCTCGTCAACGCCGGTTCGTTGCACGAAAATGAAGATCAGCGCGGCCTCGCCCACTTCCTCGAGCACATGGCCTTCAATGGCAGCACGCACTACGAGCCGGGCACGTTGGTGGAGTTCTTTCAGCGCATGGGCATGAGCTTCGGCGGCGACACCAACGCGAGCACGTCGTTCGACCGTACCCTCTACTTGCTTGAACTGGCCGACACCAAAACGGAAACCCTGGCCGAGGGGTTCCAGGTGTTTGCCGACTACGCCGGGGGGCTGCTACTGTTGCCGAGAGAGTTGGATAAGGAACGCGGCATCATCCTCAGCGAAAAACGAGCCCGTGACAGTATCGACTTTCGGACATTCGTGGCGCAGTTCGAGTTCGCCCTCGGCACCACGCGGCTTCCGCAACGGATTCCCATCGGATTGGCGGAAGTGATCGAAAAGGCCCCCCGCGAACGCTTCGTCGAGTTTTACGACACGTGGTACCGTCCGGAACTCATGTCCGTGGTCGCCGTCGGAGACTTCGACGCTGGAGCCGTGGAGAAACAAATCGTCTCTGCGTTCTCGCACATCAAGGCACGCGCGCCGGCCAAACCCTTGCCGGATTTTGGCAAAGTCGCTCCGACGCCCGGTCTGCATGTCCATTTCCATCCTGAGTCGGAGTCGCCGAATACCAGTCTGAGCATCAGCACCTACACGGCGATCACCGCCAAGCCCGACACCGCCGCCAATCGGCTCGCCCTGCTTCCGCGCACCATGGCGCACGCGATCATCAACCGTCGGTTTTCGAATCTCGCGAAAAAGGAAAACGCGGCCTTCATCAGCGCCCGGATCTCCGCCTCGGAACAATTCGACTTGTTCCGGGAGGTCTCGCTCGATCTGACGGCCAAGGCCGACCAGTGGGCAGCCGCGCTGGCCGTGGGCGAACAGGAACTGCGTCGTGCGCTGCAGTTCGGATTCCAGGCGGGCGAGCTGGCCGAGGTCCGCGCCAACTTTCTCAACGGCCTGGAGCAAGCCGTTAAAACCGCCGCCACGCGCCGCTCCCCCAATCTCGCCGATGATCTGACCCAGGACCTCCTGTCGGACAACGTTTCCACGGATCCTCAGGCCGACCTCGCTCTTTACAAACCAGCTCTGGAAGCGATCACCCCGGAGATCTGCCTCGCCGCTTTGCGGGAAACCTGGGCGGCTGACCACCGCTACGTCATGGTGAGCGGCAATGCCTCCATCCCGACCGGCACCGAGGCCATCACGGCTGCCTTTGAGGCGTCTCGCGCCGTCGCCGTCGTCGCCCCCGCGGCTGAGAACGTCGTCTCCTGGGCCTACACCAACTTTGGCCCCGCGGGTACGGTCAAGTCCCGCGACGTCGTGGCCGACCTCGATATCACGCGCGTGGTGTTTGCCAACGGCGTCCGCCTGAACCTGAAGAAGACTGCGTTCGAGGCGAACCGCATCCTTCTCAACGCCCGCGTCGGCTCCGGTTCCATCACCGAACCCAAGGACAAGCGCGGATTGGCGTCGGTGGCCGGCGGTACCTTCGACGCCGGCGGACTGGGCCGTCACAGCACGGATGATCTGATGCGCATCTTTGCCGGCAAAACCCTCTCGATCGGATTCCGCCCGGCGCCCGACGCTTTTGAGTTCGTCGGTGGCACGAATTCCCGTGACCTGTTGCTCGCGCTGCAGTTTCTAACCGCCAAACTAACCGACCCCGGTTACCGGCCCGAAGCGCTCCGTCAGGCCCACAAAGGCATCGAACAAATGTTCCTGGGGTTTGCGCACACGCCGAATGGTCCCATGGCGACCGAAGTGGCCAATCTGTTGGGCGGTGGCGATCACCGCTTCGGAACGCCACCGAAAGAGGTCTTGCTGTCGCGCACGCTCAATGAAGTGCGGGACTGGCTCGCGCCGGAGCTGACCAAAGGCGCGATCGAAATCGGTCTGGTGGGTGACCTCGATGTGGAAGCGTGCATCGACGCGGTCGCCCGGACCCTCGGCGCGCTGCCGGAGCGTTCGGAGAAGCCGGCCTTGTCCGAACTGCGCCGCGTGCAGTTCCCGGCCGAGCCGTTCTTCAAGGAGTACACCATCAGCACGCAGATCCCGAAGGGACTGGCCGTGTTTTACTGGCCGACCACCGACGGCTTCGATGCGCGCATGACCCGGCGGCTCAATCTGCTCGCCAGCATTTTCGCCGACCGGTTGCGCGTGAAAATCCGCGAGGAGATGGCCGGCACCTACAGCCCGTCCGCGCGGAGCAACAGCAGCGATGTCTATCCGAACTATGGTTACATCATGAGCGCGATCGACATCGATCCGTCGATGAAGGAGCAGATCGAGGCAGCCATCAAGGCGATCAGCGCCGATCTTTTTGAGAAGGGAGTCAGCGAGGACGAGCTCACCCGCGCCAAGCAGCCGATCCTCACCAGCGTGCGCGAGAGCGTCCGCACGAATGGTTACTGGCTCGGCAGCGTCGTCGCCCGGGCTCAGGAAAAACCGATCGTGCTCGACTGGGCTCGGACCCGGGAGTCGGACATCACCGGAATCTCCAAGGCTGAAATCGACGACCTGGCGAAACGCTACCTGAGCCCAGAGCGGGGATCGCGGGTTTTTGTCCTCCCGGCAGCCAAAGCCACGCCCTAGTCTGCCGGGACGGAGGGCGCGGCGATTTTCGTCGCGGCCCGGGGCTGTTCTGACCAGCGTGCCGCAGGGAAAGCGTTCCCTCCCTCCCCGGGGAGGGGCGCGTCGCCCCGGTGCCACGCCCCATGAAGAAACTCAAAGATCAGATCCTCGCCCTGCTCGCTTCGCCTGACTACCGTCCGGTCGACGAGATTCACCTGGCCCGGGCGCTCGGCCTCGACAAGAAGCAGCGTAAACTCCTCTCCCATGAGGTGCGCCTGCTCGCGGCGGCCGGCTTGGTCCAGCGGGTGAAAGGAGACCGGCTGGCCGCGGCGCAGCCGGAGGAAAATGATCTGATCACGGGACGGATCAGTTTTCGTCAGAGTGGCCACGCGCTGGTCGTGCCTGACAGGCGCATCAATGAAAAGGGTCCCGCCGAACCCAGCTACTTCATCCCGGCCGAGGAAACGAACGTCGCCCTGCATGGTGACCGCGTCGCCATTCGGATCGAAGCCAAGTCCGGAGGTGGACGCATCCCCGGTCGAGGCGCCTTCGGCGGCGAGCGCGAACAACGGGCCCGTGTGGTGCGCGTGGTCGAACGCGCGCGCGACACGCTTGTTGGTCAGTTGAAGCGGGTGCGCAACGCCTTTTACGTTTCGCCGGACGACCCGCGCTTCGTCCACGATATCTCCGTTCCCGACCCCGCCACGTCCCTCCCCCGGGGCGGCATCCAGCCAGGAGACAAGGTGGTCGTCCGTCTCAAATCCTGGACCGAACGCCACCGGATTCCGGAAGGCGAAGTGATCGAGCGACTGGGCAAGACGTTTGAACCGCGCGCCGAGCTGGCCGGGGTCTACCGCAAGTTCGACCTCACCCCCGAGTTCCCCGCCGCCGTCCTGGCCGAAGTCGCCGAGCTGCCCGATGAGGTGCGATCTGAGGAGTGTGTTGGACGGGAGGACTACCGGGAGAAGGCGGTCTTCACCATCGATCCCGACGATGCCAAGGACTTTGACGATGCCCTCAGTCTGGAGGAGATCGACCATGGCGATGTGCGCGTGGGGGTGCACATCGCAGACGTCTCGGCCTACGTTCGCCAGGGCACCGCGCTGGACAAAGAGGCCCAGCGTCGGGGGAACTCCACTTATCTCGTCGGTACCGTGGTTCCCATGCTGCCGGAGAAACTCTCGAACGGGCTTTGTTCGCTCGTGGAAGCGAAAGACCGGTTGTGCAAAGCGGTGTTTCTCACGTTCGACAAACGCGCCCGGCTGAAGTCGACCCGTTTTGCCAACACCGTGATTCGCAGCCGCAAACGCCTGACTTACAAACAGGCGTATGGGCTCCTCTTCACCGATGATCTGACCGCAATCCGCGCCCTTCCCCTGCCGGCCAAACATCAGACCGGCTCGACGGGTCGGGCGCTCAGCTCATTGTCCGATCACGAACTTGGCGACCTGCAAACGTGGATCCGGCGACTGTGGGCGATCGCGAAACGACTCCGCGAACAGCGCATGGCGGCCGGCTCGCTCGATCTCGACATGCCGGAAACCAAGATCTACGTCGACGCCGAGGGTTACGCGGAACGACTCGAGCGGATCGAGCACGATGAGAGCCACCAGCTCATCGAGGAATTCATGCTCGCGGCGAACGAATCCGTCGCGCTTGCCACCCGGGAGAAGCGCCTGCCCTCGCTCTACCGTGTGCACGATGAACCCGATGCGGAGAAACTGGCCGAGCTGCGCGACTTGCTGGCGACCTTTCATGTCAAGACCAACGACCTGACGCGGCGTCCCGAAGTCGTCAAGCTGCTCGCCACCCTCAGCCAGCATGCGCAGGGCTATTCCCTGCGCACCCAACTGCTGCGCAGTCTGAAGAAGGCCGTTTACCGGGCGTCACCGGATGGGCACTACGGCCTGAACAAATCGGACTATACCCACTTCACTTCGCCCATCCGTCGTTACGCGGATCTGGTGGTGCACCGCGTGTTTGGCCAGGCGCTCGTAAAAAAGAGCGGCGGAGCCTCGGACTCCGCGCGGCGGGCGGTCTATTCGGCCGGGCAGATGGACAGTCTGGGAGAACATCTCAGTCTGACCGAAACCAACTCCCAGGAGGCGGAACGCGAATCGCAGAAGATCAAGCTGGTCGAATTCTTCGAGCGGGAACTGCAGAAGAAAGTCAAAACGCGATTCGAGGCCATCATCACCGATGTGCGCGGACAGGGGCTGTTCATCGAACTCACGGAGTCCATGACGTTCGGCTTTGTCCCTCTTGCCGCTCTCTCCGACGACCAGTACCTGCCAACCGCCGACGGCGCCGCCCTCATGGGTCGCAAGTCCAAGCGGAAGATCGGTCTGGGGGATCGCCTCGAAGTCGTGGTCGCGGGAGTGGATCGCTTCAAGCGCCAGATGGACTTCAAGCCGGCCTGATCCGCGAGCCGGCTGGCAATCCTGCCGATCTTCACTAGCTTCCTGCCACCCATGAAACATTACGTTTTTGCCGACCAGTTCCGCGCTCTTTATATCAAGGCGGTCGACGCCTACCGCCGCGGCCATCGGGGTGCGCAAGGCCTGGTCACTCCGGCGGAAGCCGCCTTCCTCGCCCAAAATGGCATCGCGGTGCAGCATCTCTATGACTACGCCGAGGACGACGTGAACGGAGGCGAACCCGGGTACGACCGGGCCCTTCTGATTGAGATGGTGCGCCGCGACTACTTCTTGAATGTGCAGAACGGCCAGCCCAGCACGACCGTGCTCTCCGAGGATTCTCTGCCACCCAAGCATGCCGAGGCGGCCGGGATTGCCTGGCTGCCGCGCATCCTGCCCAAGGCGCGGGCCAAGCTGCGGGGCGAACTCCCGCCAAGCCTGATGTACAGTTGCGGTGGCGACCGGAACTTCTTCCGAACCCACGACATTCACCCAGCGGAGTTCCTGGCTTTGATCTGGCGCAGTCGCGACCATGACGAGGTGGTCATCGAGTGGGTGGCGCGACGCAGCGCCTCGAAGGCCTAGGGCTCCGCGGTCTGGTCATCGTCAGAAACTGCATCGCCCCGGGTTGACGCGGCAGGGGTGGCCCCTACTGTCTCAGCGTCGTACGTTTTGGCGGCGAACGCATCCGTCTCTCTTAGTGTCCGTTTTCTCCCCTTCTGCCCATGACCTATACCCTCAAGATCAACGGCCAGACACGCACGGTCAACGTGCCCTCGGATACCCCGCTCCTGTGGGTGTTGAGGGATCACCTTGACCTCGTCGGGACCAAGTATGGATGCGGCATGGGCGTCTGCGGTGCCTGTACCATCCATATCAATGGGGTGCCCATGCGGTCGTGCCAGATGCCAGTGGGCACGGCGGTAGGTATGCAAATCACGACGATTGAAGGACTTTCCGCCGACGGCAGTCATCCGCTGCAGAAGGCTTGGGTCGACGAAGATGTCGCTCAATGCGGTTACTGTCAGTCAGGTCAGATCATGGCGGCGGCGGCTCTGCTCAAGGCCAACCCCAAACCCTCGGACGAGGACATCACGAACGCCATGGCGGGAAATCTGTGTCGTTGCGCCACTTACCAACGCATCCGGCAAGGTATTCACCGGGCGGCCGAGTTGGCCGCCGGAAAGGCGGTGTCATCATGAGCACGCTCCTCACCCAACCCATGGATCGACGTGGTTTCCTCCGCATTTCCGGTTTGGCGGGAGGCGGACTCGTGCTGGGCACCTGCCTTTCGTTCACCGACGAAGCCGAAGCGGCGGCGCCGGTGTTGAAGGGTGCGGGCGGCGGCGCCACACTGAATGCCTTCGTGCGGATCGGGTCCGACGGCGTCGTCTACATCGCAGCCCATACGCCCGAGTGCGGCCAGGGCGTCAAGACGTCCATGCCCATGCTGGTGGCGGAAGAGCTGGAGGTGGACTGGCGTCAGGTCTCGGTCGAGCTGGTACCGCTGGATGCCGCCTATGGCGCGCAGTTTGCCGGCGGGAGCACGACCACTCCGCGATGCTACACGCCGCTTCGTCAGGTCGGCGCCACGGCCCGACATATGCTGATTGCGGCGGCTGCACAACGATGGTCGGTCCCGGCCTCCGAATGTCGCGCCGAGAACGCGCGCGTGCTGCATCCGGGGAGCGGTCGCTCGCTCGGTTATGGCGAGCTCGCCGCCGACGCCGCCAAGCTGCCAGTTCCTGATGCCAAGACCATCACGCTCAAGGCACCGAAGGACTTCAAGGTGATCGGACGTCGCATCACGGGCGTCGACAATCCCGCGATTGTGACCGGTCAGCCGCTGTTCGGCATCGATCAGAAGCTGCCCGGCATGCTTTACGCGGTGTTCGAAAAGTGCCCGGTTTTCGGGGGGAAGGTCCTCCAGGCGAATCTCGACACGGTCAAGTCCCTCCCCGGCGTCAAAGACGCCTTCGTGATCGAGGGTACCTCCAACCTCACCGGTCTGATGCCAGGGGTCGCCATCGTGGCCGATTCGACCTGGGCGGCATTCAGCGCCCGCCGCCAGCTGAAGGTAACGTGGGATGAAGGTCCGCATGCGAACGATTCCTGGACCGGTTTCCTAGCCAAGGCCTCCGAACTCGGACCCCAACCGGGCAAACAAAGCCTGCGCAAGGACGGCGACGCTCCCGCCCGGCTGGCCGCGGCCTCACGCAAAGTTGAAGCGGTCTACACGTATCCCTTCATCTCCCACGCCAATCTCGAGCCGCAGAACTGCACGGCGTGGTTCAAGGACGGCGTGATGGAACTCTGGGCGCCCTCCCAGCGGCCCGCGGGCGGTCCGGACTTGATCAACGAGGTGTTCGGACTCGCGAAGGACAAGATCAAGGTCAACATCACCCGCATGGGCGGAGGCTTCGGCCGTCGTCTGAGCAGCGATTTCATGATTGAGGCGGCCGCCATCGCCATGCGCGTGCCCGCTCCGGTGAAGCTGACGTGGTCGCGCGAGGATGACCTGCGCCACGATCACTACCGGCCGGGTGGCGTTCACTTCCTCAAGGGCGCGGTCGACGAGAGCGGCGCCATCGCCGCCTGGCAGAATCACTTCGTCACCTTCGGAAACCGCGGCCGCCCAGGCAGCGGCGGCTCGCTGAGCGCTGACGAATTTCCCGCTCGGTTTCTCCCGCACTATCAGGCGGAAATGACCGTGATCGACACCGGCATCCCCATGGGCCCCTGGCGTGCCCCGGGAAGCTGCGTTTTTTCGTGGGTAATCCAAAGTTTCATCGACGAACTGGCCGCCGCCGGGGGACGCGATCCGGTGGAACTGCGTCTTGCCCTCCTGGGTGACAAGGCGGTGGTTTCGACACCGGGTGAACGTCCCAATGCATACGACGCCGGCCGCATGCGCGGGGTGGTGAAACTGGTCGCCGAAAAATCGGGCTGGGGCAAACCCCTGCCCAAGGGTCGGGGGCGAGGCATTGCCTTTCATTTCAGCCACCGAGGCTACTTTGCCAATGTCGCCGAGGTCACCGTGTCCAAAGAGGGCGTGCTCAAGGTCGACCGCGTGGTCGTGGTGGGCGATGTCGGTTCGCAGATCATCAATCCAAGCGGGGCGGACAATCAGGTCGAAGGTTCCATCATGGATGCGCTCAGCGCCGCTTATCAGGAGCTCGACTTGGAAAAGGGCCGCATCGTCCAGTCGAACTTCCACGAGTATCCCCTGCTCCGCATCACGGACGCACCCAAGGTGGAGACGCATTTCCTGCTGACCGACCACCAGCCAACCGGAATCGGCGAACCCGCCTTGCCTCCCCTCACTCCGGCGGTGTGTAACGCGGTTTACGCCGCGTGCGGCAAACGCATTCGCACGCTTCCGATCTCGAAAAACGATCTGCGATGGTCATGACGGAGTCGCGGCACCGGACCATTGCGCCGGTGTCGCCGAACGTCCGGGCCTCCCATTCCTAAACGCATGTTCCGGCGCTGAGCCCTGTTCGGGTGCAGGCCGCGCCGGGCAGGCCTACTCCAGGATCAGTTCATCCTGGTCGCCCGTCCGCTTCGGCGTAGCGCCGAGAAACAGGCCGTAGCGCTCCCACCAGTCGTCGATCCGCTTGAGATAGCCGTCGACATCGTAGGGGGCGGACACGGGGTCGAACAAGGACACCGGTCGAGCTCGCTGCCAGTCGCTGGTTTTTCCCTTCACTTTTGTCGTGAGATAGTAGGTCACTCGATCGCCCATCGCTGGCCGGGGCGTCATCTGGAGTCCGGCCTCCGCACTGGCCCGGCGCGGCTTGCCGCCCCCGGCGATCAGTCGCTCGTAGGAATCGGAGCTCTGACTGAGATTTTCCGTCTTGGCGAGATCTGCCACCGGCAACGTTCGCGCCGTGATTTGCGCACGCATGGCCTCCATCGCCGGCACGGGCGAATCCGGCCGCACACCCAACAGGAAGTGAATCAGATGATCGGAGAGACGCTTGAGATATGGTTCCATGCCACGGGAACGCAGCGCGCTGCCCTTCAGGGTGACGCGGCGTCCGTCGTAGAGCGCATAGTTCTTCGCCTTGTAGCAGAACATCGCACGGTAGCGTCCATCGTACTCCAGATCGATGCCCGCTGGCAGGATCGGTGCCACCCGGGCCAGCAACGCCTCGGGCTGGTCGAAATACGCCTCGGACGAAAGGTAGATGCCGTCGGTATCCGCCTCGAGCACGACGCATCCCTCGGCTGCAAAGGCCTCGATCAGGGCGAGCAGAAGATCACGTCCCCGTCGGGTCACTTCACTCGCGAGTTCCCCATCCCCGAACCGGGCGCCCGCAAACCCAAGATAGCCATAAAACGAATTGATGAGGATCTTGAAGCTAGCCTGACGGGCATCCGCCTCCGCCCGTTCCTCCTCCGTGGGCGCCTGGCGGGCGCGTTGTTTGAACGTCAACCGGTAGCTACGTAACCGGGAAAGGAGCGGTACGAACACACCCAGCGAGTCGTTCACGGGATTTCGCGCCATCGCGAGCAGCAGACTCGGATAGAGCGAGGCCACGTCGAAATGCAGGACGTGACGGAAAACCCCTTCCTGAAAACTGCGCGTGTATCCCCCTTCAAAGGGCTGAATCTCGGGCGGCTCCGGGCAAGCCTGCCGGGCGTGATAATACTCCTCGAGAAAAAGCAAATCGATCTTCGTGGTCGTTCCGCGCAGGGTGGCTTCTTGAAAGAGGATCGGGAAGGTCTTGGCCTGCTCAAAGTAGGTCGGCAGCAGTCGGTCCGCGACACTACGCGTCTCCCGCAGGTCATCCGCCAGGTAACTGAGAAACCGCTCCCGCTCCTGCACGAACGCGGCTTGCAGGGCGGGGCCGGCGATGTAGGTGCGCGCTCCGCTCTCCGCCGCGTCTTCCGGAGTGATGCCAAAGGCCACCGCCACCTCCTTCAAACCATACGAAGGCAGCTCCCGCGCCGCGATATCGTAGAGCTGCACCAGCAGGTACGTATCCACTACGGTGCGACCCGGGATGTCGCACCGCGGGAAGTCAATCTGCCGTTCCGCCACCTTGAACCGGCTGTTGCGCCAGACCGCCTTTTGCCCGAACCGGCCCCAGGAGCAGGCGACCTTGAAGCGACGGCAGCGCTGCCGAAGGTAGTCCAGATCGAATTTGAAGAGGTTGTGCCCCTCGATGACATCCGGATCCAGCTCGGCCAGCACCCCGTTGAACCGCTCCAAAAGGGAGCGTTCCCCCTCATCGGTCGGCGCTTCGAGCACCAGCGTGCACTGCCGTGCACCGCACTGCAGTCCAATCGCCAGAACGCGGTCGCCGGCCTGCGAGGCGTCACTGAAGGAGCCGTCGGCAGAGCCGGTCTCGATGTCCAACTGGCACCGGCGCAGCTGTGAAAAAGGGAGATTGTGGTAGAGGCGCTGTCGGGTCTGCAGCAGGTATTGGCTCTCGAGGGGACGCAGTACGTCGTAGCTCAATCCCTCGGCCTTGGCCCAGGCGAGACCGGACTCGTACGCGTCAAGGTTGGCGGCATGTAGCAACCAGCGAAACGGGCCCGCACCCTTCAGTTCAGCAGCCGTGAGTCCTTCCGGAGCGGTCGCGGACAACGGCTCCTTGGCCCAATAAAACGGGCGAAAGGACTCCGTGCGTGTCACCCTCCCCCCGTCGGCTGTGGCCACGCTGAGATGGACAACGCCGTCCGGAGCCACCCAGATCCCGCACAGGGTATCCATCGTCAGTCGGTATCAGAACATCATCCCCGTGCGGATTGGCCCGGATCGGTCGGGGGAAGCGCCGCGTCCATTCCGGATCGCTCTCCCCCCGGGGACCGGCAACGGCAGATTGCGCGCTCAGAAGGGCCGCGCGTAAACCATCACCACCGACACCGTGGCGAGGGCCAGGGTGATCCAAAGGTAAGCCCCTGCCTTTTCGCGTTTGCGGAAGGCCAGACCGGCGATCGCGGCCAACCCCAGCCAGGATACGATCTTCACGACCGCCCAACCGCCGCCAAACTGGTAGAGACCCTGCCACATGCGGATCCCGGTAAGGAGGATCAACAGGTTTGCGACACCGGTCCAGATCATGACGCGCTTCCTCGCCTCCGCCGGCGCGGCAAACGCATAGAAGGTGAAGCCAATCAGGACGAGGCCGGACAGGACGTGAAGGATGTGAAGCGCCGTGTATTCGTGAGGGTTCATGCGAAAGGGAAGGAGACACCCCACCTGTGCCGTGTACTCAAAGGCTCAAGACCTTTTTAAGCTAAGGTGGGCGCCACTAGACGGCTTCATGCTTTCCGATTTACGGCCTAGCATCCACCGTCGATTTCGCGGCTCCCGTGTTATTTCAAAGGCAAAGAGCAGTTATTGAAAGCACCTCGAACACTGCAGGGTGTCAGCCAGCACCGTACGGCGGTGAGGGTCGCCGTCAAATGAGAAGGCAGTTCCTCTAGCCCGATTTCCTTCCAAACCATCCCCGCAGACCCCAGGCGATCAGCACCAGCGTACCACCACTCGCGCAACCGCCGGACTCCAAAACCCACGAAGCCACGAGCAGAACGGCGGTGCCCGCCAGGATAAGCACGTCGCCCGTAGCTCGGGCGCCGACCTTTAACTGCATGATCGCAAGTCCGATCCAGAACGCGAGGCCACAGCCCCAGCTCACCAGAAAGAGGGTTCGAATCAACCCGCCGGATTCGGGATCGACGATCCGGGCCAGTACGGCGAACAGGATCTGATTGAAGGCGACAAAAAAGAAGGCGAGGCCGACAATGAGTGGCGTTGTGATCGGAAAGTTGCCCTCTCGATCCCGGGGGACGCCGGCCGCGAGCGCACACCCGACGCTGCAGTAACTCGGCGAACGGGGTGATTTCGCAACGCGCCGGGAACACACCGGGCACCTGCCGATGGTCGCAACTCCGTCGTTGTCGTTCATTCCTCGGCTGGGCCGCGGGTCCATCGGTTGAGCCGTCCTCAGTTCTCCAAAATCGAAGAGTCCAGATGCTGAATGATCAGCTCCTGAATCGTGGCCAGAAAAAGATAGCACATGAACGCCCGTCGCCCGGGCTCGTCCAGCGCCTCCAATTCAATGTCACCGGACTCAAGCACGTCTTCCTTTAGATCGAGAAGGAAGCGTTCTCGCAAACGGAGTCGAATGGCCGCGCACGCTCGAACGATGGGCTCGGCATTGGAGCCATCGAATGCCACCACGCCGGTGGCGAAAAACTCGGTGTCGAAGAGTGCCAGCAGCTGCTTCACTTCCTCGTTCTGAGACAACAGCAGCTCGTCGCGCCAGGTGTCACGCAACTCGGTCTCGACCTCCGCGAGGGTGTTCGACGCCGCCAAGTCGGTCGACAGCGAATCGGCCACTTCCTTGATCACATCAAGCAACGGAGCCACCACGGGCAGACTCAATTTGACCTCAATGCGCTTCATCAGATTCGAGCACGGTGTGCAGGTGCCAGTGCTGCAGGGTGAAGGCATAGTGCTCCGCCTGTTCCCGGACCCCGCTCCACACGACCGAGCGTCCCTGCTCATGGACCTCAAGCATGTGTTTGCGGGCCGTCACTTCACTGAAACCGAACACCTTCTTGAAGACCAAGACGACATACGACATCAGGTTCACCGGGTCGTTCAGTACCACCACGTTCCAGCGACCCTCCAACGCGGTGGCCGTGGCGGAGCTGCCTTCCGGGTCGGGTTGTGTTTTATTGCGCGGACTCATGCCTAGACTGGAACCATGGTCACTTGGGGCCAATTATCCACCCGCCGCCGCAGACAACGCCGCGATCTCCGCGCTCAGTCGTGCTTCGGCCTCGGGAAGTGACACTTTAGCCACGTCTTTCGAGGAGCGTCGCTTCAATTCAACAATGCCTTCCTTCAGTCCCTTGCCGCCGATGGTCAAACGCAGCGGGATCCCAATGAGGTCGGCGTCCTTGAATTTGACGCCGGGCCGCTCCATACGATCGTCGATCAGGACATCGGCGCCAGCCCGTTCGGCCACAGTGGCCAGGCGACGCGCCAGGTCGAGGGCTTCGGATACCTGGGGATCCAGCAGGCAGATCAACACCTGGAATGGCGCCACCGTCCACGGCCAGACAATGCCGTCCGCATCGTGGCTCTGTTCGATCACGGCCTGCAGGGTCCGCGAGACGCCGATGCCGTAGCAGCCCATCACCATCGGGTGCGACTGCTTTTGGTCGTCGGTGTACACCGCACCGAACTTCTCGGAGTACTTCGTGCCCAGCTTGAAGATGTGACCCACTTCGATGCCGCGGCGGCTCTTCAGCGGTTGACCCGACTTGGGACAGGGTTCCCCCGCCTTGACCCGCCGGAAATCCCCGAAGCGGTCAATCGCGAGATCCCGCTGTACGTTGACGTTCCGGAGGTGGAATCCGTCCTTGTTGGCTCCCGTCGTGCCGTTCCCGATCAGCCGCACGGCGTGGTCGGCAAAGATCCCCGCCAGAGCCGCTGGGTTGGCGATGGTACCACGCACGGTGCCAAGGCTGCCCGGTTTTGCCCCCATCACGGCAACAATCTCTTCCGGTGTCGCCGGACGGAACAGCCCGAAGCCGAGCTGTCCGAGCTTGGCTTCCTCGAGCTCATCGCAGCCGCGCAGGACCACGAGAAACGGCTTTCCATCGCCGATGTAGACCAGCGTCTTGAACTGTTGGTCAGCCGGGACTGAATACGGGGCAGCTTCCAGCGCGGCGATGGTCACGACGCCGGGTGTGGCAAACTCTTCGAGGGCTCCAGCGGGTGCGGGGTCCGCCCACCCCGCCGGTACGAGTCCGCTGGTGGCCTTCTCCCGATTGGCGGCATATCCGCTTTCTTCGCAGTAAATGATGTCATCGTCTCCGACCTCCGCCGGCACCATGAATTCATGCGAATAGCTTCCACCCATCACGCCGGTATCCGCCTCGACCGCAATGGCGAGAGCTCCGATCCGCTTGAAGAAACGTTCGTAGGCTGACTTCATGGCGAAGTAGCTCTTGACCGCGCCCTCGTCGTGCGCATCGAACGAATACGCATCCATCATGACGAACTCGCGGGCCCGCATCAGTCCGTACCGCGGGCGGATCTCGTTGCGGAACTTGGTGCCGATCTGGTAGAAATTCTTCGGCAGATCCCGGTAGCTGGTGATCTCGGTTTTGACCAGGGGCGTGATGATTTCCTCATGCGTCGGACCAAGCACAAACTCGGGCTCGCGCGGACCCCGCTTGCCGTCCCCCGCACTGTCGACCCGGAACATGATCTCCCGCGCCGCCGCCCAGCGCGGCCCGTCCTGCCAGTTTTCCACGGGATGCACATGCGGCATCCAGAGTTCAATGCCGCCCCCGGCGTTGATTTCCTGGCGGCAGATTTCCGTCAGTTTCTGCATGACGCGCAGACCGAGGGGCATGTAGGTGTACAATCCGCCGCTTAACTTTCGAACTAAACCCGCACGGATCAGGAGCTTGTGCGATGGAATCTCCGCGTCGGCCGGACTTTCCTTCAGGGTGGGAATAAAGAATTGGGACCAGTGCGTCATGGAATCGCCCAACCAAACGAGCGGCGGTGACTGGAGCAACCGTAATTGCGATCCCTCGCTGCCGCCCCCAACGAAGGATTGCTCCCGCTCCGCCGATGGGTTGGCTCGGCGGTCATGGCAGCGAAGCACCCGCAAAAACCCTGGCCGATGAAGTGGATCGTGCTCGCGATCCTGGTGGTCATCGTGCCCTACACGTGGATCACGCTGCACTACCGCAAGCCCGGCAAGGCTTTCGAGCCGTATGGTGACATGAAGAAGCAGGCTAATGTACAGCGTTTGCTGTCGGCGGGCTTTCACCGGGCCGCGCTCATTGCGGAACGCCCCGCGGATCTCAAATCAGGCGGGGGGCCTGCCGGGGTCAAAGCATCCGCCCACCCGCTTCCCGGTGGCATCCCGCCGGTGTTGGGTCAGGTATTGCTGGAAGTTCCGCTGCTGCCTCAGTCTGTCACCCAGTTGCACGCCGGCGGACAGGCGAACCGACTGCTCCCCTACACCCTGCAGTTCACCGCCGTGTTTCCCGACAACAAAGAATCGCTGCACAGCGCTCACCTTTATTCGCGGGAAGACGAGCTTTTCGTCCTCGTGCATTTTGAGCAGCTGCCCGGAGATCTCATGGCCCGGACCCGCGAGTCGGTCATCCGCCTGACCATTCCACCTGGCACGTTGCAGCCCGGTGCCTATCGGGCAAACGTGGTGGGGTCGCGCCAGTCCATGGGTTGGTCCGTTGTGGTTCAATAGGCGGGAGAGGAACGCATTCTCGACCGCGCTCCACCGCACCATCGGGTCTGCGCGGGTGGGTGCTGGTCACGTCGGACAAAGTGTGCGTGGATCTGGGGCCATGGCCAACTCGGATCCGCTGGAATCACATGATCCCTACGCTGCCCTGCGGGTCAGAAACTACCGTAATTACATGGTCGGTAGCTTTCTGGCATTGATGGGGCGGCAGGCGGTGAGTGTGGCGGTCGCTTGGGAAATCTACCAATGGACGGGTTCCGCGACGGCCCTTGGCCTGGTGGGGTTGATCAATGTGCTTCCCCTGCTGGCCTTGTCGCTTCCTGCGGGTCTGCTCGCCGATCAAGCGGATCGGCGGACCATCATTCAAAACGCCCAGTTGGCCTTGGTGCTGTTGTCGGTGGGACTCGCCGCCCTGTCATTGGGACACGCCCACATACCAGACTGGGCGCCGCTGCGTTGGGCGAACGCGGGATTGAAGCAAATCGCCCTGGTGTTCGAGCGACACGCGGATCCGGAGTCGTTGCGTTTTGATCAACCTGCTCTGCCTCTCCTGTTGGCTCTGTTGGCGGTCAGCGCCTGCGTGCGGATTCTCGGCTGGCCGGCACGTTCAACCATCATCCCGCTCTTGCTTCCTCCACAGGCCCTGAGCAATGCGATCACCTGGAATGCCTCGGCTTTTGAGATCGCCACCATGGCGGGCCCGGCCATCGGAGGATTCGTCATCGCCGGACTCGGCTTTCCCGTGGTCTACCTCCTGGACGCGGTGTTGGGACTCGGTTTTTGCCTGGTTCTGCAGCGGGTAACCTACTTTCAAGCGCCGCAACCCGCCGCCAAGGCGCGCAGTTGGAGTCACCTCCTGGCCGGCGGAAAATTCATCTGGGACAAGAAAGTCATCCTCGGTGCGAGTTCGCTCGATCTGTTCGCCACGCTGCTCGGAGGAGCGGTCGCGCTCCTGCCGCTCTATGCGGATCGCATCCTCCACGTCGGACCCATTGGCTTGGGTTGGTTGCGCGCAGCGCCGAGCATTGGCGCCTTCGCCATGGCGATGTGGATTGCCCACCGCGCGCCGATGCGACGCCCAGGCTGGGTCCTACTCTGGTCGGTCGCCGGTTTCGGCGCGGCCATCATC
The DNA here is from genome assembly GCA_016794625.1 of Opitutaceae bacterium. Taxonomy (GTDB): domain Bacteria; phylum Verrucomicrobiota; class Verrucomicrobiia; order Opitutales; family Opitutaceae; genus UBA6669. The sequence continues at coordinate 144,738 of JAEUGY010000070.1, read as the reverse complement.
GTTTTCGGGCTCTCCACGTCGTTCTGGCTCTCCTTGGTCGCGCTCATTCTCACGGGAGCCTTCGACAACGTGAGTGTCGTGGTCCGTCAGTCCCTTGTCCAGTTGCTCACCCCGGACTCCCTCCGTGGCCGCGTCACCGGGGTCAATCAGATCTTCATCGGCTCCTCCAATGAGCTGGGCGCGCTCCGGGCCGGACTGATGGCTGCGCTCCTTGGTCCCGTCGTGGCCGTTGTCAGCGGAGGTGTGGGCACCCTGCTGGTGGTCGCCGCGGTCGCCCGAAAGGTACCCGCCCTGGTCAAACTTCCGGCATTGCACACGCTGAAACCAGAAGACTGACCCGCAGGCCGGCGCGGGCCGCCGGCGCGCCGAATTTCAGGTCTTGCCGGAGCTCGATTAATCCTGCAACGTCCCGCCCTCTCTGGTCGCGGCGCGGTAGCCAAGTGGTAAGGCCGAGCTCTGCAAAAGCTCTATGCGACGGTTCGATTCCGTCCCGCGCCTCCAGAGATACAACCCGCTATCCTTCAGAGGTAAGCGGGTTTTTCGTTTTCAGGATGCCGCTTAAACTGTAGCAAGCTGTAACAAAGTCCAGTAACTGTTAGTGACGGTTGCAGAATGACTTTTGCCTGTTGCAAATTCCATTCCTTTCTCAGAAAGGTGCAAAATAGCTCCGTCATTTCGGGCGAGACGTCTACCCCATCCCCATCAGCCCGCGCACGATCTCACCCTGTCTCGTGTCTGCCAGCCGCTTGAACGCATCCGCCTCACGCAGCAGGTCCAGCGCTTGCATAAGACGCCCCTCCATGCGCTGCGTACCCTGCTCTATGGCCTTGCGGTCATCGGCCCGCAGAATTGCCCGGGGGGCGCCGGCAAAGTCCTTGAACGCTGCGGAAGCAATGGCACATGCGTCTTGGGCGGTCGCGCCAAGGTAGTAGTCGCGGTGCTGCCTGCGGGCGTCGGCAATCACCTGTGCGGGGTCGATCATGCGACCAGCGTTTGCCGGTGCGGGTGTCGTTGTCCATGCGCAAAACGGATGCCCGCTTTTTGCGCCGGCTTCATTGTTGTTTGCGGGGATCCCAAGGCGAAGTCGGTAGCGAAATGGCTGGTCCGCCATGGTTACGCGGTGAAGGGGACGACGATGATCTAGGCCGCACCCGACATACTACTTTGCCACATTAGTATTTTGATTGCGATTGGGTGATTTTCATTCTGCGTCCTTATGCCCGCAAAAGACATGCGCTTTTCCCGTTGCTGCGTGCAGAAGACTGGGGATATCACGCCATTCGCGGCATCCTCCTTAATCTGCAGGCGACGAACATCCATGAACACAATCGACCGAGTATTCAATACGGGCGGCGTGCTCCTCGCGAGCGTGGTTGCTTTGGTGGCGGTGACAACGACGACGGCGCAGTCCGTGTCGATCGACTTTGTGACGGTGGGTTACTTGGGGAATCCCTCTGACAGCAATGGTCGCGGCTCGGTGAACTACCAGTACCAGATCGGGAAGTTCGAAGTGACGAACACGCAGTACGCAGCGTTCCTGAATGCGGTGGCGAAAACCGACACGTACAACCTGTACAGCTCCGAGATGGGATCGTCGCAGTTTGGGGGCATCTCCCGAGCGGGCAGCGCCGGGAGCTACACCTATGAGGTGAAGAGCGGCTTCGGTAACAAGCCAGTCGTGTTCGTGTCGTTTTGGGACGCAGCGAGGTTCACGAACTGGCTGCACAACGGTCAGGGGAGCGGGGACACGGAGACGGGGGCGTACACGCTGGGAGGGGTTGCGAATCCCGTGTTCTCGGCGGGAATCCGGACGACGAGTGCGTCGGTGTTCCTACCGAGCAAGGACGAGTGGCACAAAGCGGCGTACTACGATCCGACGAAGGACGGCACTGGCGCCTATTGGGAGTTCCCGACGACAAGCAATGAACTCAGCGGCAACACCGTCGGTACTGCGCAGGGGGCCAACTTCTTCTTTGGCGGGAAAACCGGCGGAGTTTTCGCGAACTATGGCCCGCCGACGTATGCGGAGAATGTAGGACCCGGGACTGTCGATGTCGGAGCATACCCAGCGCCGAGCTTCTTCGGGACCTTCGACCAAGGCGGCAACGTGTGGGAATGGAATGACAGCGATGTCGGCGGCAACTTTCGGGGTTTACGGGGCGGTGCTTGGGACTACGCCTTGAGCACCCTGCTATCCAATTCTGCCGATCTGTCCTATTTGCCCCAGTCAGAAGACCGCAGCACCGGTTTTCGCGTGGCCAGCCTAGCGCCCATACCGGAGCCGAGCACATATGCAGCGATCGTGGGGCTGGTGAGCTTGGGAGTGGCGACGTGGCGTCGTCGGGCAGGGCGCGGCAACGCTTGAGTTCCTGCGGCTTCGATCTCTTAAGAAAGCCCCACCGTTTCCGCCAGGGCGAAGGCTGACAGGTGGTCGTTTAGTTCCGCGCAGCCAGTTCGGTTCGTTCACTAGCCCGAGCTTCCAGCCGCTCAAGGCGTGCAGCCGCTTCGCTCAGCTGGTTGGTGATTCGCTCAAGCTGCCCGGCACCGTCGATCTTCAGGATACTCTCCAACGTCACGAGCACGTCATGCACCTTGGCGAGTCGCTTCCCAAGTGGGCGAAACTCGGCCAACTCAAACAGGGGCGCAACCGACATGAAGCTATCGCGGAATGCGGCAGCGGCGTCGACTACGTGCGGTGCTAGGTGCTCTACGCCGGCCGGAGAACCGTCCTGAACGATTTCTTCGGCGAGTGATTTTATCAGCAACTCGACACCGGAAAACTTCTGAGACAGCGCGATTGCGTATTCACGTTTCGATTGCGTCCACGCCGCAACTTGCTCGGGCCCGTACCCATCTCCAACACGCGACAGCATGGGGTCGAGCAGTGGCACGTCGTCGAGCGGTGTCGGCTTGGTGGGCTGCGTTTTGAATGCGGCAGTGACCGCGCCAGTTCCCGGCTTCGCGATCAGTGCTTCAAACTGAATAACGAGCTTTACGAGGCGCCGGAAACGGTCACGGAGGTCGCCTTTCTCCATCACTTCGGCAAAGACCCCTAATGAGTCCCGGTATTCAGTAAAAAGTTGCGCCAAATACGCGGTTCCGGCTGTTAGGGTTTCGCAGGCTTCGCGCAGGCTGTCTGGTTCAATTCCCTCGGGCAACTTGGCGAAGACGTGCTTTGATGCAGTGTCAATGACGCCAATGGTCGCATTTTCGAGAATTGCCAGGCATTGGGCGGCGGCGCTGGTGTTCGCGTCGAGGTAGGTCGCGGCCTCTTGTATCTGCGCCTTCGAGTAGTTGTCCGGCGGGTTTTCGGTCACGCGTTTTGCTTCGCGGACGTTTTGATAGAGTTGGGTGGTAGTCATGAGAGTGATTGGTCGGGGGTGCTTTGCGTTTCCGTTGAAATGGTGGGCTTGGCGGCAAGGTGGATCTCCGGTGTCCAGTTCCTCAGACCGCCGTTGACTGTGTCCCGGACGCGGTCGCAGCAGTCACGCAGCGCCATGCGAATAGCGGCAATGTCCTTGCCCTGACATGCTGGCGGCGCCTCGGTCTCAAAAACGATGGTCAGCAGCTGATTGAGCTTGAGGCAGTTTTCGCGGATGAAGTCGCCAATCACGGTCGCGGGAATCAGTTCCCCAGAGACGCGGCCGTTCTCGGTCTTCGCCTTCTTGATTTGCTCCCGGAGTAGCTCAGCTTTGAGCGTCGGAATGTCTTCGCAGGTGCGAGCACGCAGGAAATTGAGGTATCCTTTGACCGACGGGACCAAGTCATAGCGGCCCCGGGCCAGCTTCACCACCACCCCTTCGCGCACCAATTGCCCAATGCGGGCCTCGGACAGGCTCAAAGCGTCCGCTAGCGTAGCAAGGTTGACCGCTAGAGGGGAATCGGGCTTGGGTTGAACTGAAGTCATCGGAGAAAGTTTTCAGGTAGGAAACCAACAGGGGTTCAGTTACCGGCTGGGCTGCATTGCGGACATAGGTTTCCTAGATGCCGGCGGGGGGGTATCCCTCGCATCTCGTGCCCCTTGGCGCGCCGTCCTTTGGCCTAGGGTTGAAGATCTCGCCTTGGTCGCGGTCATGGTAGCGATTCGGCCCCCGATGCCTCCCGCGTGGCCCGCATAGCGTCCGCGTGGCTTAGCTGGTCTTCGCTCGCAAGGGCCATGTGCCGGACGTCCCGGATCGCTCCAGCAAGTGAGGGGAAGTGGGTGTCCAGCGCTTCGAGCATCTGAACCCATTCGAAGTGGATTGCCTGCTTTGTGAGTCCCCTGCTGTGCGCCATTACGTTGAACGAGCAGCAGACCGCTTCAGTGTTCCCGCGCAGCAGCGAGATCAGCACAGGGAATGCCCTTGGCACGGTGGCGTTGACGGCATTCAGCCGGGCCACGAGATCGCCAGCGGAGTACTTCTTGATGCTCTCCAATTCGTCGAGCCTCTCCGCAATCTCCGCGACGATGCGCGCCGACTCGCTCACCGCGCATGCCTGCGGCGTCGCAATCGGCTCGTGACGTAGTCCCGGGGTTATCACAGCCCGCGCAGTGGGTTGCCGATCAAAATGCGGTCATCGGGGGCAATCGTCAGCTCGGTCTTGAGCAGCTCCGGGCCGCTCTTCACCAGCCCATCGCGGATGCCGTTTTGGATTTTTGAAAGGCGCTTCATGCGTTCCCGGATCTCCTGACTTACGGCGGAACGGCGCTCGGCGAGTGCCTTTAGCGCGACCGCGATCTGAACGTGTGTTTCGGCGTTGGTCATATCTTGAAAATTGGCCCGCCCAAGGATTTACCCTGGGCGGGTGGTTGACTCTCAATCTGACCCGGGATCCCTACCGGGCCAAAGGGTTTAGGCGAACGTGCCGAGGAGTTGCCCGGCGGCGTTGCGTAGTTTGGTATCGCCGAATGCTTCGGTCGATTCGCGCAAGAACTGGTCTGCGATCTGAACCGCGTTCTGCATGTGCTCAAACACGCGTTCAGCCGTGCAGCCCGGCTTATGCTCCAGCCCGTATTCAAGTTTCGCGTGCGCGATGAAATCAGCGTATGCCTGCTTTTCTGAAGCAAGGATCTCTCGGGCCTCGGCAAGTGCCCGGGCAACCAAACCGCGGTCGAGACGCAAGCGCACGAACTCGACCGCTAGATAGCTGGCACCGTCGATGTTTGCACCTCCGAGCTTGCTGCGGGCGAAGTGGAATGCCTCCTTGCGATCCGGCGCAATTGCCTTCGCGTATTCGGCAAGCAGCGCTTTTGCCTCGGCCGTTGCGGCATGCATCCCGTTGCTTGCGCGGCCAATCTCTGCCACTGCGTCGTTTGCGGCCTTGAACACGTCGCGCAGTTCCGCAATCGCGTCGGGAGCCTCTTCGCGGATGCGCTGGTGGAACCCGGGCTCAGAGCTGGAGAGTTTCGGTACGGTGGCGGCGCGTGGCTTGCGGAACGCCTGAAACCACTTCGGGCCCAGGTTGGAGGTGGTTGCGGTGCTCATAGGTGCTTGTGTTGCTCTTCTGCGGACAGGTTGCGGAATTCGGCGTGTGCGTCAGGATGGTTGATGGCAGCCCAACGGATTGCCTCTAGCTTCGTGCACTTGGTGGCGGACATGCGTTGCGCGATGAGGCGTGCGAAGGCAGGGGGCACGACGGCGGCGGTGGCGCGCTTTGTGGCCTCTTTGATAATTGCGGTGTAATTTCTCATGGGAAAAGTCAGTTGCCGCGGCGGAGGATCTCCACGAGGGACGGCGAGAAAAGTCCGGTGCCGTTCTCAAGTCGGTAGAGCGGTTGAATCTCGCCGCTGGCGATTCGGCGGCGCACGTATTCAAGCGAGCGATCAGCAGCGCGGGCCAGTGCGGACGTGGTGAGCAGATTTCCGCGTTCGACGGTTAGGTTGAAGCGGGTGGCTTCGGGTGCGGCAGGTGCGGCGGTCATACTACTTACACGGAGGCGTCAAGTTGAGCAGTTGTGCAGGTGCAGGGTTGAGGTAGTTTCTCTGTCACAATCACCCCGCTCCGACCCGTCCTCCTATATATAGGAGGGACGGGGTCACGGGGTAGCTTGGTTGGTCGCCCCGTTGACGGGGTAAAAACGGGGTATTCACGGGGTCACGGGGTTCGCCAGTGTCCAGTCGCCAGAAATCGAATTCTTCACGATCACACCGAGTCGCTTCCACTCAGTGAAACGGTCTTCGGCGGTGCTCTTTTCGATGCGCCGGAGTTTGGCGATGGCGTCGAGTAGTTCACCGTGTCGCATCCTTTCCTTCCCCGCCGCTTCAAACACCCCGACGGCTAGGTCCCGTGCGCGTTCGCGTTTCTTCGCGTCCTTCATGACCCCGGCCGACTCGCAGGAGCGGTGCATTGACGATTCGTCGTCCCACTTGAAGCGAGGCCCTTCGCTTTCGAGGATGGGGGCGCGGCGCATCTTTTCGGAGAAAACAACAGTGATCTCCTCGGTCTTCTTTAGTCGGATGTTGCTTTCGGCTTTCCGCTCTAATTGCGACCCAAGGTGACCCCGCATCTTTCCGCCCGAAGTGGAGTTGGGCCCGGGGTTCTCGTGCACCACGTTTACTATCGCTGTCTCGTACTGGATCGCCAGCCCCTGCAGTTCCGCAACGAACGGGTTGCACTCTGCAGGGTCGTTCACGTCTAGCACCATGTCCGCCGTGCCGTCGATGATCACGGCAAAGACGGTGCGCCCCGAGGCAGCGTTGTCCTCCAGAAGTATGTGGAGCAGGCGACGCAACTCCTCAGCGGAGAACCCCGCCAGCCCGTAGGAGTTTAACCATGACGGAGCCTCCTCAACGCCAGCTCGTCGCAGAGTCCGGCGCATGAGGTCGAAGTGATCGCGGGGAGCTTGCTCGGTGTCGATGTGAAGGATGATGTTTTTGTCCGATGGCACAGCAGCGCTCACCCCGAGGCAGTCCCGGTCTCGCGATTCGGATGCTGCCACAATGGCGGCGGCGAGCATCGCAGATACGTAGGCACTCTTCCCGGCTTTCGCCTGAGCAATCAGGTTGGTGATGTTGCCGGGGGTGCAGACGGCGTGGCCATTGATGAAGAATCGCGGCGTTGGTTCAGGTGGCGGACGGGCCAAGTCGAAACGCCTTATGGCAGCGCGGACGCGAAGTGTCTCGGGTTCTTTGTTCGGTCCTTCACCGGGATGCGAAGCCGAAACGGGTGGGGGGAAAGTGACGATGTTTGGATTCACTGAATCAAATGGGTTTCGCTCACGAGACCGTCGAGCGGGTTGGTGGTGGACTCGGCTTCTTCGTCGAGCGTCCGGGCGAAGTCGGATGCATCCTTCAGTGTTTGTCCCTGACGGTCGTTGAGACCGTGCCACCGAAAACCGGATACGTGTGCAACGCCAGCACGATGGAGTTGACCGGCCCAACGTGCGGCGGCTTCCTCCCCGGCGGTGTCGTTGTCGATGAGGATGCGGACTCGCTTCCCGCAAAAGTGCGGTGCGGCGTCGTCTGGGATGGACTGACCAGCCCCCAGCATCGCCACGACGGCAACCTGCGGAGCGAAGCCAAACCACCATGCGATGAGGTGAGCGGCGAGGAAGTCAGTTGAGCCTTCGGCGATCAGGACGGCCGGACGATCTCCAATGTCAGCAGCGCCTACGGGCCAGCGGGCCGGACCAATCGTCTTGGCCTTAAAGGGTGTGCATGCCTCCCAAGTCTTGCCTGTCGCGTTCCATCGATGGGCGAACGGTTTGCCGTCGAGCCTGCGGGCTTGGAGATTGCGCCGGGCGGAGTCGGTGATGCACCAGCATGCAACGGGGTCTCCCGGCCCGTCCCGCAGCTCGCAGGCGAACAACAAGCCCCGACCGCAAGCGATCTCGACGCCAGCGAACAAGGGCCAGCCCCGCAGCTCTGCCAATTTCCGCATTGCAGGGAACGTCAGCGGGTGCAGGTCGGGCAACCCTCGGGCAGGCGCCTTGGCGGTGCTGGTGATTCCCACCAGAGCAAACACCTCTTTCCGGTGCGCGGCGTCACCGGGATAGGCGGCACAACCGTATATCCCGTTTGCGTCGATGAAGAGATGATCGCCCCGCTTGTCCCGGCCGGCCGCCTGACACGCAGGACAGGCGCCACCGTAGCCACCGCCTCGGCGCTTCAGCTTTGCGATCTTGGAGAGGTCGAGGCTCACAGCTCCGCCTCCGTTTGACGATCTGCGGAGGGTTGGGTTCTTTCTGAGTCTTCGCCTCCGGTCATGGGACCGGGGGCTTTTTCGTTTGGGGGTGCTGCTCCGAAGAGTAGGCGGCGCAAGACAGTGATGCGGCCGAATAGAATTTCCTGCCGCATGCCGTCGTCTGCCTCGGAGTTGAAACGGTCCACGCAATCGGCGAGTTCATCGCGGAGTATTTCGTCGGTGTCGCGTCGAGGGAGGTGGAGGTCGAGCTGAGTGCTCATGCGCTCACCTCCTCAACCGACTGCCACTTCGCGTAACGCATTCCCAGCGGCCGGGAATGCCGGGCGGCGTACTCGCGGCGACGGATCAGCACCACGAGTTTTTCGATGTGCCGGCGGGTGCTGCCGGATAAGGCCGTCCAGCGTCTGGGGGATTTCACGCGGCCTCCGAGTTGATGAAGGCGATCAGTGAGTCATACCGAATCAGACGCTTGCCCCGCGTTCTTCCCAGCTTACGCAAGGAGACTGATTCGATTTTCCCTTCAGCAATCAGTGCGCAGAGGTAGGAACGCGAAAGCCCGGTGTGAGGGTCGCGGGTGCCCGGCTTGGGAACCGGGACAAATTCCGGTCGCATGGCGCCGGAACTAACAGTTATAGGTGCGATAGTCATAGACGCTCTTTGAACGTCTATAGACTAGTGAATCGCTGCAGGTCGTGGTAGAGTAACTACGCGTTTTCCGGATGAAAAGCCCCTCTTTTTCGGGCTACTTTTCAGAAAAATTATTTCCCATGAATTTTCCAGTACTCCGTGACGAGGTTTCGGAAGTGTCCAGCCCCTCCGCGGTCGTCCGCGCTGGGTTGGATGTAGAGATCCATGATTTCTTCGGCCTTCGGCTGCCGGGTTTCCCTCGGGTTGAGCCGACGCCACTTCTCAACCGCCCGACCAATTGCATCCATCTGCGCACGTTTCTTTTCCTTCCCAGGTTTGCGGCCGATGCCCTTCACTTTGTCGCGGAAGACCACAAATTCCGCAGCGGCGCAACCTGCTTCAAAAGCGTACATTGCAGTTTCCATCACTTGCCGCCGAATCCGTTCAGGAACGCCCCTTAGCCTGAGCGCTAGTTTGCTTCGCCGAATGTCGAAATCCCAAAGCGCGAAAGCGATCCGATCTAGATTTCGGCCCTCTTCAGATACTAGGCCGACCCCGTCTCTCTGCGGCGCTCCGTCGACCCCAATGATCCATCCCCGCTCCCTGAGCGAGCACACAACCTTCTTGTGGCATTCTGCGACGCTTTCAGCAGACGCATCAGCGGCGAAGCGGTCGATGGCTTCTTCCACGCGTCGGCGACGCTCCGCTGCGGTCCCTCTTGCTGCCTCCCCTCCAGCAATCATCTCAAAGTCGAAGCGTGGCGGAAGAAATGCTTGTTTCCCTTTTTTCATTTGTTCCCTTTCTTCAGCACGTCCGGCATCTGCTCTACTGCGGCGCGCAACGTGGCGTCAGCGAGGTGCGAATATCGTTCGGTCATTTTCTGGTCAGCGTGGCCGGCGATCTTCTGCCGCACGTCCTGCGCAACTCCGAGGTTCGCTAGCGTCGTGACGGCGAAGTGCCGGAGGCTGTGAAATGACTTCCGACTAAAGGCGCGTCCCAATCCTTCCCGGGTGCCCGTGCTCTTGTTCGAGACCCGGGCGTCCTCCATCAGGTCCATGAAGGCGCGGGAAAGGCCTGCGCGGCCGCCCACGGGCTGGCTGGCAAGGGTCGGGCATACCTCGGGCTTCGGCGGGGCGCTCTGTCCTGCGGCGAGCTCCTCAAGGTGTGCCTGCAAGGTCGGGTGAATCGGCACTCTCAGGCGCTTTTTCTTTCTCGCGGTCTTCTGCGGGGTGAACTCGATCACGCCGGCCTTGAGGTCGACGCACTCCCACCTGAGCGTACAGGCGTCACCCAGCCGGAAACCTCCGTAAGCTCCCAGCAGGACGGCGGTTTCCCAGTCCGTGCCCTTCGCCTTTCGGAGCAGCGACCGGACTTCGGCCACGGTGAACGGCTCTCGTTCTTCCTGCTCAATTGGAGCGAGTTCGAGCGCGGCGGCGGGGTTCTTCTCGATCAGCCCGGACCGGAACGCCGCGTTGAAGATCGCCCGAAGTATTTTGGCGTTCAGGGCGACGGTGGTGCTTCCCTTCCCTGCCGCGGCCTCGGCGTTGACGAAAGCCTGCACGTCTGCGCCCGCTATGCTTCGAATGTCGAGTTTCGCCCGCTCGCCCAGGAATTCGACAAAGTCCTCTGCCACCTTCCGGTAACGGCTCATGGTCTTGGGAGAGCGGCCCTTGGCGGTGTTCGACAGCCACGTCTCGACGTAGCCGGACAGCGGGGTCAGCTCCAGGCGTTTGCCGGTGAACTGCTCCCAGAGTGACCGCACCACCTTGTCGACCTGAGCGCCGGTCGGGCTTTCCAGGGTGAGGGTTGCGCCTGCCCCCTCCCAGAGATAGGCCAGTTTCCGCGCCTCGGCCTGATTGGTGGTCTTGGTGCTCCGTGCGGTCCACCCACCTCCGGGCGCCTTAAAGCGGGCCATCCAAAACACGCTTCCGTCTCGACGATAGATTGAGGCCATGACTGTAGCAAAATGTAACAAGGCCCCTCTTGTCCAGTGAATACCACTGACTACCTTTTACCTCTCAAAGCGTATCACGCCACTGGGTACGGCAGGACGCGACGGTTCGATTCCGTCCCGCGCCTCCAGAGGATATTGGGCGCGAAGGAGTTGAGGGTTGTAACGCGAAACTTCAGGCGTCGGCGATCTCCTCGCCGGCCTCTTCATTGACCCAATCCTTGAAGGCTCGCAGATGCTCCGGGGCACCGAGCGCCAGGAGTTGGTCCCCCGATTCGATGCCATGGTCGCTGCGAGGAGTGAGGATGCGAACGCCTCGGCGGTGGATGCCGGCAATCTGTACCTGGTGGTGATGCGTCGGATCGAGTTCGCTCAAAACGATCCCGACCGCCCGACTCCAGCGTGGAACGTGAATCAATTCCATGCGCACATCATCAAATTGGGCCAGCGCCGGCGGCGTCCCGCTGACGGCCGTCAGAAACTGTTTCCCCGCCTCCAACTGTTCCGAGGTGCCAAGGAGCAGCACTTTGTCGCGCGGATAAAGCACCGCCTCGGGACCCGGCAATGAGATCATGTGTCCCTGGCGTTCAATCCCCACCACGGTGCACCCAAAGCGACTGCGCAAGGCGAGTTCGTCGATGCGTTTGCCCTGGCACTCCGCGAGGTCCGGGAGGATGCAATCGCTCACGCTCAGGTTCCACGCACCATAGGGCCGGAGCCAGGGAGTGGATTCGTTCTCCGGGCGCGCCTCGTCTTCCGTCATCCTCTCCTGCAGCTCCACTTCGAGCTCGCTATGCCAATGGACCAGGCGGCGGCGGAGAAAATAGAGGGCACCCACGGCGAGCAGAGACATCCAGACCAACAACCAGCGTGCGGTGCCCTCGGTCGGAAGCAGGCTGGACAGCCAAAGCACAATCACGCCACCGGCGAGTAGCTTGAGTCCGGTCTCGATGACCGGGGCGATGCGGGCCTTGCGCGGCATGCCCCGGGTGGCGACTTGCGAGTAGAGCAGCGCCATGGCCGAGGCGTTCCGCCAGATCGCGACCAACGGGGCCAGCACGACGAGAAATAGACCGCTCCAAAACACGAACCGCAGACCATCCGGGAACCACAGATCCCGCCCCAGCCAGGCCTGGCAGAAATCGTGGAGTCGCTCCGCGAATACGAGCAGTCCGGTGACGAAGAAGGCGCTGACCAAAATCTGGACTAAACGTTTCTTGCTCAGCTGCCACAGGAGATTTCGGCTCCGGCGCGCCTGAATGCGATCGATCCAGTCGCGATAGTACCCTCCCCAGGCCGATAACCACGCCGGCTGGAGCCCTGCCACCCACTGGGTCAGGTCGCCGCCCCGGCGCGCCAAGGCCGATGCCGCGAGCGAGGTCAGCAGGGACACGCCAACGGAAATGGGAAACAGCTCCGCCGGGACGAGCACCGCGACGACCCCGAGCTGGGCAAAGAGAAAGGAAAACTCGCCAATCGGCGCCACCATCAGCCCGGCACGAAACGCATCACGCGGCGGCATGCCCACCAAGGCAAGCGACGTCGTGGTGGCGCCAACCCGCACAAGCACAACGAAGACGGAGATGGCAATGATCGGCAGGGCGTGCTGCCAGAGCAGTCCGACATCGATCTGCAACCCCACCGCCACAAAAAACACCGCCGTGAAAAGATCCCTCACCCCCTCAAACGAACGCTCAATCTGAAAACGCTGGGGCGTCTCCGATACAATCACACCCAACAACAGCGATCCGAGCGCGAGCGAGTATCCGGCCGCATACGTCATCGCCGCCAGCGCGAGCAGCAGCGCCGCCACCCCGATGGTTTGCAGCTCCTCCCCAGCAGCGACGCCGACCCGTCGCAGGAGCCACGGAACGATGAGCAAACCGGCGATTCCGGCCAGGACCACAAATGCGCCGAGTTGCCCAAGCGTGATGCCCAGAGCCGGCCGACCCACCTGCGAACCGAGGGTCACATAGGTGTTGAGCAGCGTCAGGACCCCGATGGCGAGGATGCCCTCGATCAGCGTGACCCCGAGCGCCAGCTGTCCGGCACGTTCGTGGGTGGTGCCCACCTCGGCGAGCACCTTGCTGACAATGGCGGACGAGGAAACGACGAACAACGAGGCGAAGAAAATCCCGGCTGGTCCTTCGTAGCCGAGAATCAATCCCAACAGGCGGGAAAAGTGATAGGTAATCGCGAATGCGCCGAGCACCCCGAGGATCATTCCCACCCCGAGCCGGCGAAGTTTGCGCAGACTCAGGCGCAGCCCGATCGAGAACATGAGAAAGACCAACCCGACCTGGGCCAGCATTTGAATCCGCGGGAGATCCTGAATCAGCGCGACCGCTTCCGTGTGGGGACCCACCAGGATCCCAGCCAGCATGAACCCCACCACCACGGAAACACGGATTTGGCGGCAGAGCCACCCGGCGAGCGCAGCTCCCGCCAGAATGACCGAGAGATCGAGGATGAGATCAATGCCGTGCATGTCGAGGAACGCGGGCTTGAATGCGCAAAGAGAATGACCCCGGCCCGAGCCAGGGTTCAATCCTCCCGGTGGTGCCGATGGCGAAACGGCTGATCCGATTCAGGCGGGCGTCGCCATCCTGGTTTGTCCGCCAGCGCTCCGGGTTTGCGTCGCTTGGGCTTGGTCGATGCCTGCTCCGCCTTGAGTTTCAGGTAACTCTCAAACCGCTCCCGCGGGAACGCCCCTCGCTGGATGGCCTCCTCCACGGCGCACCCGGGTTCACCTTGGTGCGTGCACCGCCCAAACCGACACTGCGCCGCCAGGGCCACAAGATCGGAAAAGGCTTCCTCCAAACCGTCCTCCGCCGACCACAACTGCAGTTCCCGAATGCCCGGGGTATCGATGAGCAGCGCCCCGGAGGGCATCACCACGAGTTCTCGGCGCGTGGTGGTGTGTCGGCCTTTGCTGTCTTTTTCCCGCACCTCGGCGGTCGGCAAACCCTGATCCCGCATCAAGGCGTTGATCAGACTCGACTTCCCCACCCCGGAGGAGCCGATGAAAACCAACGTCTGCCCGGGGCGGGCGTACGCCGCCGTGAGCGCCTTCAACCCTCGACGGGTCCGGGCGCTGGTGACAATGACCGGTACCCCCGGCACCAAGCCTTCGACGTGACGGCACATGACCTCGGGCTCTGCGCACGCATCGGACTTGTTCAAGACGATGACCGCGGTGGCGCCACTCTCCTTCGCCGCGACCAAAAAACGCTGGATGCGTCGAGGGTTGAAATTGCGATCCAGCCCGCCCACCAGAATCACCGTGTCAACATTCGCAGCCACGATCTGTTCTATCCCCTCCGTGCCCGCCGCGCGTCGGGAGAACTTGGTGCGTCGCGGCAGGACCGCATGCAGATCGGCCCGGGGCTCGGAATCCCGGCGCCGCACCGCCACCCAGTCGCCGACCGCGGGGAATTGATCCGGTTGGCGGGCGACATGGAAGAACCCACCCCCACACTCGGCCAGCACCTCGCCTCCGGCCGTCTGCACCGCGTAGAAGTTGCGCCTGAGCTCACAGACCACACGGGCGGGTTCCAGACCGGCCGCCGCGTGGGGAACAAATGCCCGGGCCCAGAACTCGGACCATCCCAAAGTGTCGAGGGTCATGCGGTTCAAGCCAATGGCGACGCGGAACTTAGGTTCCGGGTGGCGGGGGCTGTCCGGGCCGGGCAATCAGGGTGAAGGTCCACAATCCTATGTGCTGACTGCGTAATTCCGCCGACTCAAGTCCAGAGACTTTGTGTCGATGGTCCCTCCGTCGTCCCGCCCATCCCACTGCCATGAAACGTCTTTTCCTTCTGTTTCTCCTCATTTGTGGTACGGCCAGCGCCCAAAGCGATCTGGTGGGAATCCTCTATAAGGGACGGGTGGAATATTACTGGGTGCTCTACCATTCGCCCAATGGTCGGCACACCAAGATTTCAAACTACAACTCGTCCATCGATTTCTTCATCGATACGAAGTACCTCAATTCGATCATCGTCGACCGTCCGATCCAGTACCAGACGCGGGTGATCCGCATCAACCGGCTGTTTGCCGGAGTGACCCCTGCGCCGGCCGCCGAAGTCACCGCCAAGCGGTGATTGATCTGCAATTTCGACTGGCGGAAGGACGACCCCTCCGTGGTAGTCTTTCCGGGTGAAGTTCTTCTCTTCGTCCCGACCGGGTTCCTGTCGTGCGTTCTTGAAATTGACCGTCGCCGTGTGCGTGGCTTGGTTGTCGGGCGGCGTCGATCTCCGTGGACAGACCAGTGCTCCGGGGGCAGCCGCACCGTCTCCGGTCGAACTCTCGGTGGTCAAGATTTTCGCGACCTCGCGCCAGCCCGACCTCTACCGTCCCTGGCAGAAACAGGCGCCTCGAGAAGGAACCGGCACCGGCATGGTGATCGAAGGCAACCGGATTCTGACCAACGCACACGTCGTGCTTTACGCCAGCCAGATCCAGGTGCAGGCCCATCAGTCGGGTGATAAGTTGTCCGCTCGGATCGAATACTTGGCGCCGGGCATCGATCTCGCCGTGCTGGCCTTGGAAGACGAGTCGTTTTTCCGCGACCACCCTCCGCTGGCGCGCAGCAACCGGCTGCCCCGGATCAAGGACACGGTCATGGCTTATGGATACCCGGGAGGCGGCACGAGCCTGTCCATCACCAAAGGCATCGTCTCTCGCATCGAGTATCCCGCGTATTCGTCATCCATTTCCGGTCTGAGAATCCAGATCGATGCGGCCATCAATCCCGGCAACAGCGGCGGGCCGGCGTTGGTGGGCGACGAGGTCATCGGTCTGGCTTTTCAGCGACTGGGTGGAGGCGATAACATCGGGTACATCATTCCCACCGAGGAAATCGAACTGTTCCTCGCCGACGTCCGCGACGGTGTCTACCATGGGAAGCCGACGCTCTACGATGAACTCCAGCCGCTGACCAATCCCGCTCTCCGGGCTTACCTCAAGGTCGACAAGTCGGTTGAGGGCATGGTTGTCACCGAGTGTTATGAATCGGGCGTGAACCAACCTCTCCAGCCCTGGGATGTGATCACGCGCGTGGGCGACGAGAAAATCGACAACGAGGGCATGATCAAGGTGGGTGATGGCCTGCGTCTCCAATTTCTCTATCACCTGCAACGCCTTGGTCGCAGCGCCACTGCGCCTCTCACGGTGGTGCGTTCCGGAAAGGAAATCGTGCTGGAGGTGCCTTTGTTCACCAAACGAAAGCAACTCATTCCAGACATTCGGGGTGAGTATCCCTCCTATTTCATCTTCGGACCCATGTGTTTTGTCGGGGTCAGTTCCGGGTTCCTCTCCAGCGCGGCATCGGGATCCTCCGTGTCAGGCAATCCCATCACCACGCGAAGGGGCGAGGCTCCGGCGTTTGAGGGAGAGGAATTGGTGGCCATTTCAGCCCCGTTCTTTCCCCACCGTCTCGCCAAGGGCTATCCCAACCCGTCCGGACGGGCGGTCAAGTCGGTGAACGGAACCGCCATCCGCAATCTCAAACACCTGGTCGAGGTGCTCCGCGATAGTCGGGAGGAATTTCTCGTTTTCGCCTTCGCTGGACGCGGGGCGGACACCTTGGTCTTCTCCCGCCAGGAGTGCTTGCAGGCGATGGAGGACATTCTCGCCGACAACAACGTTCGGGCTCAGGGCAGCAGCGACCTGCTCGCCCTGTGGAAAGCGGCGAAGCCCTGATGCCGGCTCGCTTGCTCCCACTTGCGCCCGAGCCCCGGCGCACCTCACCCTTCCTGCCTTCGTTCCCGTCATGATCCGTACCGCCATTTTCGCCATGTCGCTGTCCGCCTCACTCGCCGCCTCGACCGGTCCGCTCACCATCGCACATCGCGGCGCCAGCGGTTACCTGCCCGAACATACGTTGCCGGCCAAGGGACTCGCGCACGGTCAAGGGGCGGACTTCCTTGAGCAGGACCTCGTCTTGTCTGCGGACAACGTGCCCGTGGTTTTGCATGACATCCACATCGACACGGTCTCCGACGTGGCCCGGCGGTTTCCCGAGCGAAAGAGATCGGATGGTCGCTTCTACGCCATCGACTTCACCGTGGTCGAACTCAAGCAGCTGCGACTCAGCGAGCGTTTTCAGGTCAAGACGGGACGCGCCGTGTTTCCGAAACGTTTTCCCGTGGGTGAGGGTCAATTCCAAGTGGTGACCCTCGAGGAAGAGCTGCAGTTCGTCCGAGGACTCAACCGCAGCACCGGTCGGAATGCCGGGATCTATCCGGAATTGAAACAACCTTCCTGGCATCGTGCGGAAGGAAAGGATCTCAGCGCCGCGGTCCTGCCTCTGCTGCGAACCTACGGTTACGATCAGGCCGGGTCGGCCTGTTTTGTGCAGTGCTTCGAGCTGTCTGAGATCCAGCGCATCCGACGCGATTTTGCCTGGCAAGGGCGGATGGTGCTGCTCATCGAATCCGACGACACCGGCGCTGATGGCACCGACTACCGGAAGCTCTGTACCGCCGAGGGGTTGAAAGGGCTGGCACCTTGGGTCAACGGAATCGGCCCCCCCATGGGCCGGGTTCTCGCCTGGTCGGCAACGGGCCAGCCCATCGCGTTACCTCTGACCACACAGGCACACGAGGCCGGTCTGCTGGTCCATCCCTACACCGTGCGAAGTGATGACCTGCCCGCGGGCTGTCTGTCGCTGGAAGACTTGCACCACGGACTCTTTCAGTCGGCGAAGGTCGACGGCGTCTTCACGGACTTTCCCGATCTGACCCGGTCCTGGCTGCAGCAACGCCGCTGATTCGTCGGGCCGCAGTGCGTCAGTCAAGGAGCCCGGGACGTCGGTACCACCGACTTCGGCTCCACGGATGGTGAAGGAAAGGACCAGTGCGGGGTGGGACGATGCGCGGTATCCATCTGGCTGGCGAGGGTGGTCACCACCGCGACCTCCGAGGAGGCCACATTCCTGGTTTCGGCCGGGTCGTTCGCGAGGTCATACAACTCAAATGTCGCCTGATCCCGGGCGGTGCGAATGCCCTTCCATCGCCCCTGCCAGATGACGGCCTGACGGTAGGTCCGTTCATAAAACTCCCAGTACAAGAACTCATGCTCGCGCTGGTCGCCGAGTCGTCCGTGAAGCGAAGGAACCAAACTGATGCTGTCGAGCGCCGTGGGAGCCGGCGCCCCAGCCAACTCGGCGAAGGTGGCGAAAAGATCCCCCTGGTACGCGGGCCGCGCCGTGCTCACACCCGCGGGCACCCGACCGGGCCAGCGCGCAATCAAGGGGACGCGGATGCCTCCCTCGGTCAGGTCACGCTTGATCCCCCGCAGCCCCCCGCTCGCGTTGAAGAACGCCGGATCATACCCCGGACCGCCTTCCCGATGGGGTCCGTTGTCCGATGAGAACAAGACGAGCGTGTTTTCGTCGAGGCCCAGTTCCCGAAGCCGGGCCAGCACACGACCCACTCCCTCATCCATACGAGAAATCATCGCCGCCTGTCCCTTGGTGGCCGGAGACCACGGGCGATCGGCATAACTACCATAATCGGGAACTTCCTGACCGTCACCCAGCAGCCGCGAGCGCTCGTTGTTGGCGTGGGGAACCGTCAGGGCGAGGTAGAGAAAAAAAGGGCGAGCCCGGGCTTCACCGAGGAACGTGAGGCCCTCGTCGAAGAATAGATCATTGGCGTAGTCGACCCGGCGCGTCGCGTAGCCCGCACCCGTCGTGCCGGCCGGCACCAGATCGTTCCGCAGCGGCACGCGGCGATCCCGGCGGAAGAGGTGGTCGGGAAAGTGGTTGTGGGCGTGCGTTTGGTTGAGGAAACCAAAGAACTCGTCGAAACCCTGTAACCAGGGAGCACCTACGCTGTCAGCCTCACCCAGCCCCCACTTGCCGACCAGGGCGGTCCGGTAACCGGCCGCCTGAAGGACCTCGGCGACGGTAACGTCCTCGGCCCGCAGCGTCTGGGCCACGGCCCCTTTCACTCCCGCGTTTCCCCGCACGGTTGTGTGACCCGTATGCTGGCCGGTCATGGTCACGCTCCGCGAGGGTGCGCACACCGTGCTGCCGGCATAGAAACGCGTGAAGCGCAACCCCTCCTTCGCCATGCGATCCAGGTGGGGCGTTGCGATCTTGTCTTGCCCGTAACAACCAAGGTCGCCGTAGCCCAGGTCATCCGCGAGGATGAAGACGATGTTGGGCGGTCGCGTTACGGCACGCAACGAGACGCAGAGCGAGCAGGCGGAGAGGATGCCCAGCAGGAGAAGGGTAAGGCGTCGCATGACAAAGGGGAACCAAAGCAGGCTGCTTCAAGGCCGTCGAGTCTGACGGCACGCAAGGTTCAATCGGCGGCGTGCCGGCTGCGCAGTCGATCCATCGCAACCGCGAGGACGATCACCAATCCCTTCACCACGAGCTGCCAAAAATAGGAAACATTCATCAAGGTCAGCCCGTTGTTCAGCACGGCAATCACCAATGCCCCATAGAGCGTGCCTGTGATGCCTCCCATTCCGCCGGAGAAACTGGTGCCGCCCAGAATGACCGCGGCAATCGCATCCAGTTCGTAACCGGTCCCCAATTGCCCATTTGCACTGTAAAGGCGGCTTGCGCTCATGACTCCCCCCAGGGCGGAGAACAGACCGCTCAAGGCATAGACCACGACGAGTGTCCGCCCTACATTGATGCCCGTCAGCCGGGCGGCCTCCGGGTTGCCTCCCACGGCATAAATGTGAAGACCGAGCACGGTCTTGCGCAGGAGAAACCAGGAACCCACCACGACCAACCCGGCAATGACGACCAACCATGGCACCGGCCCGAGGTAGTCATTACCGATCCAGGCAAAACTGAGATCGTTGTTGATCACGGTTTTCCCGTCCGCCAGCAGGTAGGCGGCTCCGCGCAGGGCGGTGTAGGTCCCCAAGGTGACAATGAACGGTGGCAGGCCACCATACGCGACCACCGCGCCGGTCCCGGCTCCCAGCAGTGCACCCACCGCCAGACTGAGTGGCACGGCACCGACCGTCCAGACCGGCGTCAACGAGAGCATCACGGAGATCACTGCGCTGACACCCAGCACCGATCCCGCGGCAAGATCGATGCCCCGGGTCAGAATGACAAAGGTCATGCCCGCCGCCAAAACCAGGTTGATCGACGCTTGTCGCGCCACATTGATGCCGTTGTCGGCGGTGAGGAACTTGGGGGTCAGCAGGGCGAAGAGGAGGATGACCCCGAGCAACATGGGCAGAATGCCGACCGACTTCAGCACGTGCCGGACTGACATTCGGGGACCGTTTCGTGAAGTGGATACCGAGGTCATGAAGGTGGGAGGGCGTGCCCGGTCGCAAGTGCCATGATATGCTCCTGGGTCAGTTTCGCCTGTCGCCGGTCGAGCACGCCCATGAGTCGGCCCTCGTGCAGCACGGCGATGCGGTCGCAAAGCGCCAGCAATTCCGGCAACTCGCTCGAAATGACCAGCAGTGCCACGCCTTCGTCGGCGATGCTTTCGATCTTTCGATAAATCTCCTGTTTCGCTCCGATGTCCACGCCTCGCGTCGGTTCATCGAGAATCAGGAGGCGGGGTTGCAGGGACAAGGAGCGCGCAAAGAGAAGCTTCTGCTGGTTACCACCCGACAACAGTCGACTGGGCTGCGATAATCCGGCCAGCCGGATCGAAAATGCGTCGACGGCCCGCTGGGCGTGGGAGCGCAGCCGGGCCGTGCGGAGCACGCCGCCTGCCGACGTGGGACCGGCAAGATTGATGGTGATGTTGTCGTCGGCACCTAATTGCAGGAAGAGCCCCTGGGTTTTGCGGTCCTCCGGCAGATAGGCGATCCCTGCGCGAATGGCGGCCAGGGGGCTCCGAAAATCGACGCGAACTCCCTCCACCTCGACGCTGCCTGCTCCGACCGGATCGATGCCCGCGACCATGCGCGCAAACTCAGAACGTCCGGCGCCGATCAAACCGGCCAGGCCGACAATCTCACCCGCGTGCACTTCCAACGACACGCCATTCACCCTGCCCTTCTGATCGGACAACTCCTGGGTGCCCAGCACCCGCGGACCGCGCTGTCGGGTGGTGGTGCGATCGGGATGATCAAACAGCGGCCGCCCCACCATCAGGGAAATGATGCGATTTCGATCGAGGTGTGCCCGATCAAGCGTGCCGGCGACTTCGCCGTCGCGCAGCACGGTCACCCGATCCGCAAGACGTTCGATCTCGGCCATCCGGTGCGTGATGTAGATCAAGGCCGTGCCCTGACTGCGAAGCTGTTCGATCAAGGCAAACAAGCGAGTCGCCTCGCGTTCGGTCAACGCAGCGGTGGGTTCGTCCATCACCAGCACCCGCGCATCATGACGGAGCGCCCGGGCAATTTCCACGACCTGTTGCTCGGCGATCGAGAGGGATTGGACACGGGCCAGCGGATCGATGCGGTCGTCCAGCCGGGACAACAGCACCTGCGCCCGTTTCCGCATGGCCGCACGATCGATCCATCCCAGACGGTGTCTCGGTTCATCTCCGAGCAGCAGATTTTCCGCGACCGTCAGATGCGGAACGAGAGAAATCTCCTGGTGAATGAGAGCGATCCCGGCCTTCAGCACCGTCCGAGGGTCCGTCGGCTGAAACCCGCGTCCCTGGTAGTGGAGGGTACCGGCGCTCGGCGGATAGATGCCGCCGAGAATTTTCATCAGCGTGCTTTTGCCGGCGCCATTCTCCCCCATCAGCGCGTGCACTTCAGCGGCACGCACGACCAAATCCACCCCTTTCAAAACGGTGACTCCGCCAAACCGTTTCACGATCCCCTTCATCTCAAGGATCGGGCCGGCTGCCGCCTCCTGCATGCCCGCAACCATGGCGGGACTATTTGGACGTCCAGCCGTGGTAGGTGGACAAGTTCTCCCGGGTCACCAGCGTCACGGGAATACGAACCAGTGTTTCCGCCGGCGGCGTGGAGGAGCGCAGGGCAAACCCCAGCTCGACCGCTTTGCCCGCCATGGCAAAAGGATCCTGGGCCGCGGTCGCCGCCAAGGCATGATCAGGATCCGCCAACGCCCGTTCCGCATCTGGCGCCCCATCCACGGCCGCGATGAAGACGCCGCTCTTTCTGGCCTGCCGCAGCGCGAGGGCCGCGCCCAGCCCCGTGGGATCGTTGACCGCGAAAACGGCGTCCACCTTGGGATGCGCCACGAGAAGATCATTCATCACCGCCATGCCGCCGTCCCGGTTTCCCTGGCCGTTCTGGTCGCGCGACACGACACGAATACCGGGAGCCTTGGCCAGAGCGGCTTCAACACCCGCGATACGATCCAAAACAGCGGAAACCGGTGGGCCATTGATGATCACAACGGAGCCGATTCCCTTGAGCCGTTTCACGATGTAATCGCCCGCCAGCTCTCCGGCCTGACGGTTGTCCGACATGACGGTGCCGTGGACGCCGCCTTCCGCCGAGACATCGATGGCGATCACCGTGATCCCGGCCGCTCGTGCTTTGCGCACCGCAGGCGCGACACCTTGGCTGTCCGCGGCATTCAAAAGGATGAGGTCCGTTTTGGCGGCGATGAAGTCATCGATCTGATTGGCCTGTCGATTGAGATCATAGCCACTTGAAACCGCCGTGAACGAGACGTTGGCCCCTCCCAGCTCTTTGACCTTGGACTCGGCGCCCTTGGCAATTTGGACAAAGAAAGGGTTGCTCAAATCACCCACCGTTAGCCCCACCGACCGGATCGGACCCGTCGCCTTGGCGGATTCGGCACTGTCGGTTTGTTTCTTCGGCCCGCAGGCCGAAAACGAAACCAGAACGACGAGTGCGGCCGAGCACAAGCGACCAACGCGGAACAAACCTCGCGCAACGGCGAGTTGGGGAGCACGGGAAACCATAGGGGAAGGGGTATGGGACTAGACCACAGGGTCGCGGCGGCGTCGAGACCTAGTCGAATCGTTTCACCGGTTCTCGCCTGCAGTCACGGTCCCCTTCACCCCAACCGCTCGCGTGCGAGGCCCCCGCCCCCTCTTCGCCAGCTCCGCCGGGCGGGGGAATTTGACAAATGGCTTGTCTTTGCTAAATCCATTTAGCAGATGAGGGAGGTCCCCCTTGTCGAGTGTCCGGCAGGAGTAGGCGCGAGCCGCTCCCTGCAACTCCCCGGTCACCCCCCTTCCACCCCTAACCTTCGGCGTCCATGATTCCATCACGACTGCTCGCGTGCTCTCTCCTCGCAGGTTCCACCACCCTGCTTTCTCCCGTCCTCTCGGCCCAGGTCGCCGCGCCCGGCGCCGCCTCCCTTGCGGGCGAAACGGTTCAACTTCAGCCGTTTTCCGTGACGGCTGAAAAGTCCACCGGTTACAAGGTCACCACTGCCTCCACGGCAACGCGCACCAACACGCCGCTGCTCGAGATTCCGCAGTCCGTGGACATTGTGACGAAGGAATTCTGGGACGACGTGGGCGCCGTTTCATTTGATCAATCCTTCCGCTATGTCGCGAACGTCTATGTGCGGAACCGCCACGCGGGCTCTGGAGATGGCGTGAACCTGCGGGGTTTTGAAACGAACGGATCCATCTCTGTGGACGGTGTGCGCATGGGGAACAATAAACGCGACCTGGTAGGCTATGACCGGCTGGAAGTCGTCAAAGGACCGCCGTCGGCGGTGCAGGGCCGCGCCGGCGGCACAGGCCTGCTCAACTTCATCCTCAAGAAGCCTGAACTCGGGCTCAACACCACCTCCGTCAAGTACGCGTTCAGCATGGACGAGAGCGATGCGATCATGAATCGCATCGAGTTCGACAGCAACTATTCCTTCGCCGGCAGCAAGAAGCTGGCGGCGCGTGTGGCCGGCTCCTGGCAGGACGGTGAGGACTACATCCAGTTCCAAAACGTCAAGAATCTGGCGGTCTATCCCTCCGTCAAGTGGCAGATCTCGCCGAAAACCGATCTGATCCTCGTATCCGAGTTGCTCAAGTTCAACACTCCGTCCCGCGAGGAGGGTCATGGATTCGCGGTCTATCCCGAGCGCCTGCGGCGCCTCGTGCCGATTTTCAACAATTCCACCGATCCCATCACGGCGCTGGGACTGCCCTACAACTTCAATATCGCGGGGCCCGGCAGCGAGGATAAGACGGACGTCGCCAATCTCTCGCTCTTCTTCACGCACGAGTTCTTTGACTGGCTCTACTTCCGGCAGGTTGGAAATCTGCGCTACTTCAGCAACAACACCTTCACGTACACCGGCGAGGACAATACCCGCACCACCGCCAATTCCCAATACACGGGCAACATTGGCTGGCGCCGCGGATCGACCGGACAGGGCGATCTCATTGCCAAGTACTCGGTTCGCAACTGGTTCGATGGCATGAGCATGGTCGGATACTCCTATGATGACGGTGCCAGCGAATCCTCCAACTACACCGGAGTTCCCGACGCGCCGTTCAACACGCTCAACATGGCGGCGATGAAAGCCGCGGGATTCAGCGAATCGTTCTACAACGGTCGCCGGACCAGCAATCTCGCTCGCACCAGCTACACCGAGTCCGATTCCTATAGTTTCGGCCTTTTCGGGCAGCAGGACCTGCAGTTCTTCGACAAACGCCTGATCCTGACTGGCGGACTCCGCTCCGATCACGAAGTCACCGAAACCCGCAATCGCGTGACCGGTGTGCGCGCCAGTGGAGCCAACACCACGCTCAACTCCTACCGGTACGGCGTGACCTACAAGATCCGCCCGCAATTTGCGGTCTACGCGGTCAAGAGTGTGCAGAATGATGCCACCCGCACCATCCAGCGCTACAACGGTCTGCTGGCCGGTGACCCCCGTCTCTCGGAATTCTTCACGGTCAGTCCGCTGACCGAACTCAAGGAATTCGGCGTCAAGGGCGAAGCCTTCCAGGGGCGCCTTTCGTTCGCCTTCAACTACTGGGAGATGATCCGCACCGGAAGCGTCGTGAACATCCTTGCCAATGGTACATCCCAGGGCTCGCAGGTCACCTTCGGCACTCAAACCGAGATCCAAGGAGCGAAATCGAAGGGTTGGGAGTTCAGCGCGTTCGGCAGCATCACGGATCGCCTGAGCCTGATCGCCAACTACACGGACATGACGACCAGCCAGGCCTTCACCGGCCAGCAGAACAGCCTCGGATGGACCACCGCCTCCAATCCGGGAACGATCCCCCTTCGCTTCGCCCCCGAGTGGAACGCCAATGTTTTCGCGAAGTACAGCTTCCGCAACGAACGCAATCTGGGCTGGGAAATCAAGGCCGGCATCTCTGCGGTGGGCCCCTTGCTCACCCAACTGACCGGCTTTGGACTGACCAAGATTCCTGACTCGCAGCGCAGTTACGACGCGGGCGTGGCCTATCGGTGGAAGTCGTACAACTTTGACTTGATGGTGACCAACCTCGACAGCGCCCCGTTCTACATCACGCGCGATCAGGCCCCGCGCACCATCCGCTTCAGCGCGAGCACCCAGTTCTAGCCGTGATCTCGTCTCGCTTTCGTTTCCTGGCCGGCTGGACGCTCACCGTCCTTCTCTGCGTTCCGTCCGCTCCCGCGGACGAACGCATGTCTCAGCTCAAATACAACAACCCAGGGTTGCTGGTTGATCTGGGCGTGGGGCTGTGGGCCTGGCCCCTGCCCATGGACTTCAACGACGACGGTCTCATGGACTTGGTGGTCGCCTGCACCGACAAGCCTTCGAACGGCGTCTACGTGTTTCTCAATACAGGGGAAATCGACCCGGTCACCCACCTCCCGATCTTCTCTCCGGGACGGAGGATGGGGCCGGCGGGGCGGTCTCCCCAGGTTTCCTATGTCAATGGCCAGCCCCGGGTGACCACAGCCGGGAACTACCATCCGGATTTCAAGCAGACGGGATTGGAGAAGGCCGTGCCGTTGGGCGACCCGGAAAAGATCCATCTCGCCGAGGGGCGCATCCGTGCGAATCAATGGAAGTTTGTCGATTTTGACGGCAACGGTGTGCTGGATCTCGCCGTCGGCATCGATTTTTGGGGCGACTACGGCTGGGACGACGCCTGGACGGCACAAGGCACCTGGAAGAACGGACCGCTGCGCGGGTACGTCTATCTGTTACGGAACCGGGGCACCGATCAGCAGCCGGATTACCAGGCCCCGGAAAAACTGCAGACCACCGACGGGAAACCCGTGGATGTCTTCGGCATGCCGTCACCCAGCTTCGCCGACTTCGATCGGGACGGCGACCTCGACCTTCTCTGCGGTGAGTTTCTCGACGGCTTTACCTATTTCCAAAACATCGGAACCAGCCGGGAACCCCGTTACGCGCCGGGACGCCGGCTCCAGTCGGCCGGACGGCGCCTGACGATGGATTTGTGCATGATCGCCCCCGTAGCGGTGGATTTCAACCGGGACGGACACTACGATCTGGTGGTGGGTGACGAGGATGGTCGTGTCGCCCTGATCGAAGGGACCGGCGAAATCATCGACGGTCTGCCCCAGTTTCTGCCCCCGCGTTACTTCCGTCAGCACGCTGACAGCATCAAGTTCGGCGCCCTCTCCGCCCCTGTCAGCGTCGATTGGGACGCCGACGGACTCGAAGATCTCATTGTCGGGAATACGGCCGGCTACATTGGCTTCATCAAGAATCTCGGCGGAACCCCGCAGCGTTGGGCCGCCCCGGTCTATCTCGCGGCAGGTGATTCCGTCCTGCGCGAGCTGGCCGGGCCCAATGGATCCATCCAAGGACCGGCGGAGGCGAAATGGGGTTACACCAATCCCAATGTTGCCGATTGGGACGGAGACGGTCTGCTCGACGTCATTACCAACGGCATTTGGGGGAAGGTTCTGGTCTATCGCAATATTGGCACTCCCACCCAGCCTCGGCTCGCGCCCGCGCAGCCGATCATGGTGGAGTGGTCCGGGGCGACTCCCAAACCCTCGTGGGTTTGGTGGACGCCAGAGCAAAAGACCTTGGTGACTCAGTGGCGCACGACTCCCAAGGTGATCGATTGGAACAAAGACGGTCTTCCGGATCTCGTCATGCTCGACGCTGAGGGTTACCTCTGTCTGTTCGAGCGCCGTCTCGATTCGGGGAAGAAACGGGTGCTCCTGCCCCCGCAACGCGTCTTCTGGGGCGAGGGTATCTCCGCCTATGATGGCAGCGGCCGCCCGCGGAATCAGATTTCAGGACTTCTGCGGCTGAACGAACGCAATGCAGGCGCCAGCGGGCGTCGCACGTTTACGTTCCACGACTGGAACGGCGACGGGCAGCTGGATCTCCTAGTCAACAGCGATACCAACGTCAATGTGTTGCAAGGGCTGGGTCGCGATGCCGAGGGTCGTTGGAGATTTAAGGATACAGGCCCCGTTCACCGGCATCTGCTGGCCGCCCACTCGACCACGCCAACCCTCGCGCGCTGGAACGGCAAGGCAGCCGTCCTCGTGATCGGTGCGGAAGACGGCTTCTTCTATCACCTCACGAACGAACCGTAAGCCTCACGCCCCCGTCGATGATCGGTGAGCCGCCCGTTATGCTGCGGCGACTCACCGGCCTCAAGCCCGGGCCCTTCATTCGGTGGTCAGTGCCACGACGAAAATCTGATCGTGCATTCCGGCAGGTGACGCGACCGGCCGGGTGTAGGCCACCTGGCGGCCATCCGGTGAAACCACACAGGCAAACGGACGCGGCGCCGCGGCCGGATCCGGCGACGCCTCGGTGAGACGACGCGTTTTCCCCGTCGTCATGTCGGTGTAGCAAATCGACCGATCAAGCCCATGCACCACTCCCCGGCCATCCGGACTCCACGTAAACGCGGAGGTGATGGGGTACTGCCCAGTGGTCACTTGTCGCGGAGGCCCTCCCGCCGTGGGCACCGTCCATAGTTGAACCACCCCTGAATCGTCCTTCATCAGGAACGCGATCGTGCCTCCGTCCGGAGCAGAACGCAGCCAGTGCCGCGGGCTCGTCGCCAGGCCTGGAAAACGGCGGTCAGATGTGAACGTCAATCGCCGCTGCTGGACTCCTTGGGGAGGCGCCGGCCGAGTCGTCGCGGTGCCTTCGAGCGGATGGTCACCCGCGATGGTCAAGTCTTCCGGCAAATCGACCACATAGACCTCGGGATGACTCTCACCCTGCGTTGTCACCACCGTTCCCTGAAACGCGAGTGCACGCTTCTGCCGCGATCCATCGGGCCGGAGGTAACCCTCCCGCCCAATCCAACCTTCCTCGCAGGCGCGCGAGATCTCGTCGGTTCCTGGCACAGGACGATTGACCGTACGTGTCACCAGCACGGAAAACCAACCCCCATCGTGGTTTCTCGGATGGTTACGGTTCACGCGCACCTGTCCGGAAAAGACGGCAACGCCAACATTCCTTTGGTTCAGGTCGTGGAGCAACGCCCCGCCTCCGGACCCCAGACGCTGTAAAACCTCGTCTTCGTAGGTGAAGCTGACCAACGCGCCGTCCGGACTAAAGACGTGCACATGGGAACCGCCGCGCAACGCCCCAGGCACAAACGGAGGCGCGTAGGTCATGGCATCGAACGCCTGAGCCACACCGGGCTGGCTTCCTTCGACAATCACTCCGCGCCGCCGACTCGGGCCGTACGACCAGTCAGCCACGGGGTGTTCCGGACCGTGGATGAAAATGACGCGGTCGCGCTGTGGATCGGTGGTGACCACCCCGCACGCGGCATCCGCGCTCGTCCGATACAGGACCTCGATTCGCCCGGATGAGACATGCACCCGTTCAATCGTGGTGGCTGTGAATTGGTCATCGCGGGAACGCGTATCGTAGACAATCCACGCACCGTCGGAGGACCACACCTGGGTGTTGGTGAGGAGATGGCCCTTCGGCTCAAAGGTCAGTTGACGCTCGGTGGCGAACACGCCGAGAGAAGACACCACGGCCAGCGCCGCGGCAAGCCAGCGCCGGGATCCTCCTTCAACCCCGAACGCGGTCCGCGACGCGTTTGGAGAGCGCCGTGACCAGCAGGCCCGCGACCAGGATCGCCGCTGTGCCAAAGACGATGATGAGAAAACCATGGAAAGGGCTGCGTAGGGCGGCCGGCAGGCCCGCCATGCCGGGCGAAAACGTCATCCACACGATGACCACCAGGCCGGTCACCACTCCCACCACCGCCGCCCGGTTGGTGGAAGCGCGCGTGATCATGCCCAGCAGGAAAAGTCCGAGCATGCCACCGCCAAGGATGCCTGCCAATTGCCACCAGGTATCCAGCGCACTCTTGATGCTGATCATCGCCAGTGCCGCGCCAATGCTGATCAGACCAAACCCCAGCGTCGAACCGTGCAGCACCCGCATGGACTCCCGTTCACTGGCCCGGGGACGCAGGTACCGCAGGTAAAGGTCCTTGAGAAACAGCGTCGACATGCAGTTGAGGTTGGAATCCATGGCGGCAGCACACAGGCCAGCCACCACCAGTCCGGCGAGACCCGCCGGCAACTGTCGGCTGATATAATAGGGAAACACTGCATCGGGGTGGGCCGCTGCATTCAGACTGGGCGCAAGCAACTCCGGATGGGTCTGGTAGAACGCCCACAATGCAGTGCCGATGAAGAAAAACGCTCCGCCGATGGGCAGATAGAGAAGTGCGCCAATCCACACACTTCGACGGGCGGCCCGGTCTGATTTAGCCGTGATGTAGCGCTGGACGTAACTCTGATCGATGCCGAAATTCTGGAGATTGATCGCGAGTCCGTAGATGAGCACCACCCAGAACGTCGGTTGGTCCAACACGCCGGAAAAACTGCCGAGGCTGAATTTGTTCTTCTCCATCGCCATCGTGAAGATCTGACCCGGCCCCTCCGGCATGCCGAGCAGAAGGGTCACCACCACGGCGAGCGCCCCTCCCACCAACACAACCGCTTGAACCACCCCGGTCCAGATCACGGCCTCGGTGCCTCCGAGGAGTGGGTAGACAATGATGATCAGGCCTACCACGATGATGATCGTCCGGATGTCGAATCCGGTCAAAGGAACCAGCGCGAGGGCCAACAGGTAGAGGATGGTGCCAAGGCGCGCGATTTGAGTGAGCATGTAGCACACCACCGCATAGCTTCGAGCCCAGGGGCCGAAGCGATTCTCCAGGTGCTGGTAGGCCGACACCTCACCGGTGCCGCGATAAAACGGCACGAACCACCGCACCGCAACGAAAGCCGCCAGAGGAAGCGTCAGCGCAAAGACAAACGCATTCCAGTCACCTCCGTAGGACTTTCCTGGATTCGCAAGGAAACTGATGCTGCTGACGTACGAACCGAAAATGGAAAGCCCCACCACCCAGCCGGGCAGCGAACGCCCCGCCGACATGTACTGCTCTGAATTCCGGTTGCGCCAGTAGAATAGACAACCCACTCCCGTGACACCGACCAGGTAGACCAATAGTACGACTAGATCTACACCGGAGAGGGTGCGGACGAGGTCGGGTGCGGCGGTAGGGGGCATGAGTGGTCAGGCTGGGGCGAGACCATTGGTCTGAAAGAAGGCTCGGGCCTCGCCAACGATCTTCTGGTAGAGAAGGTGGGATTCCGGGGACACAATCATCTTGGGCACGCCGGTGGGCAAGCCTCGCGCTTCCATTCCCGCCGCCACATTGAGCGGAAAGGTGAGTTGATCGACCAGCCGCCCCACTTCGACCATCTGGGCGGAGGTGCCCGTGATGCGATCCGCACAGCCTGCGTTGCAGGCCTGATAAATGCGCACCATCAGGTCGGGCACAATATTCACCAAACCGCCGATGGCGCCCGCAGCTCCCAGAGCAAAGACCTCGGCGAGCCGCGTGTCCGCACCCGACATGACCCCGAATCCCTTTTCCTTGCCCAGGGCGATAAGGTCCCGGTGGTAACCAAATTCCCCGCCGCTCTGCTTGATCGCACACATGGGCGCCCGATCTGCAAATGCCGCCACTGTCTTGAGATCGATGCGTTTGCCCGTCAGTTCGGGAAAATTATAGAGCATCACCGGCAAGTCGACCAGGTCTGCCACATGCAGAAAGTAAGCGAGCTGATCAGCGGGAGAAACCGGGAAAAACATCGGCGGCATCAATCCGATGGCCGGCAGCCCCAAGGCCTTGGCCCGCTTCCCCAATTCGACGGCAGCCCGGGGCCGGATGTCGGTGACATTGGCGATGACCGGCAAACCAGCGGCAAGCTCAGCCACGAGTTCGAGGGCGATCTTGCGTTCATCCAGACTGAATTGAGGGAACTCACCGGTGCTTCCCAGAGCGAGAATACCATGGATCCCGTGACCGCGTTCAAACGCGATCAAGCGAGCCAGCGCAGCGCGGTCGATACGACCGGATGCATCCGTCGGAATCCATTGGGCTGAGTATACGCCTTTCGGCTGGTAGGAGGATGACATGATGAAAGTGGAAAGGGTCTCTACCCGCCTGCACCACGACCAACGGGACACAAGGCATCCGCGGAGGGAATCTCGTGTCGCCAGCAGGCTGGTGGGTGGGTTCGGCAGACTGGCCTTGCGAAAACGTTTTTTCAATCTCTTTTCGCCACCGTTTTGTCAACACCAATGGCACCGCTCCCCCGGAGGCACGGGCGGTGATTAGCCACCACCCTTCCCGACTTTCCTGGATCCGTTTGCGACCCTCGCGTTCTACGCTCGTTCTGGAACCACGTTCCAAAACAAGGCCCGGACCTCAATCGTTGCGGAACGGGGCGTCACGTTGAAATTCCGAGCAGCCCCCGGGTCAGTTGGAAGTGACTCAGACCCAGCCTGCGACTCGCCGGCACGTAGTGACCGGAGACGGTCGCGGCCAAGCGCGCTTTCACTTCGGCCAGGCGGTCGGAACGATCCGAGGCGGACACAAAGCCATCCACCTCTCCCTCCAGCATCACGCCGCGATCCGCTTCTGGAGCAAACTGCAGGACCGGAATGAGCGGATGACCGGATCGGATATGCCCACCGGCAAGTGTCACGGCGAGGTGTGCGCCGCATCCGCCCAGGCCCGCGAGATTCTCCGACCATTCGGGAGTATCCGTCCTGACCACATGCAAGCCCGCGTGAGCGGGCATCTGTCCGTACTCCAACGTTGCCCGCACCGCCTGACCTCCGCACAGCCGTTCGCGCGACCGAGCGTTCACCATGAGGGCGTCGAGTTCCGGGACGAGCACCGTGGCACCGGCCGCGACCATCGCGATCGCCAGCTCAGCCCAAATTTCAAGCAAAGCAGGGTCTCCGGCTTGATCCGTCATGACCGCCAGCGACAGTTCGCCCATCTGCCCACGTTCGACGGCGGATCGATCCAATTGGGGCAGGGTCCGCTCGAACCACGTCTGAATATGAGCGAGGCTCTTCTCGATGCCTCCGTCCAGTTGCACGCTCGCCCAACCAAAACGATCAAGATCGACTCCCGCCGCCTCAAACTGCCGCTTCATCACATCGTTCGGCACCTTCTCGCAGCCATGCTCCAGCAGCAGGGTGGCGGCGATGTTGGGGTGTTGGGCGTAACCGCGATACGTGCGATGGAGCAGACGATGCATGCTCTCGCCACCAAACCCGCACCCTTCGGTGTGAAGAAGGGTCGCAAATCGCGACAACCCGTATCGGCCCGCCAGTCCGGAGGCATTGAGACGCTCGGCCGCGAGACGTGCGATCTGGGTGGCGCACAGACTGGTGGGAAGCACCAATCCGATCCGCTCGATTGCGCTTGCGCTGTGAGTCCGGTGCAGGGTGAACGCGGGAAATTCAGCGTCCGATCGGTGGAGCAAGCGTGCGGATGCCTCGACACGAGTCGCCAAAGGCGTGCCGTCGGGAGTCGTCCGTCGCAGAATTTCCGGCAGTTGCGAGGCATCCGTTTGACGCCAGTTGCGCCAGAGCGACATTTGGGAATGGCCGGCCATCTCGCCCTTGGTCTGCTTTCCCGAGGCCGTTGCCACCACCAGATCGAACGTTTCCTGGGTCAGTGCCTCCATCGACTCCCCATCGAGATAGCGACCGGCGTTCACGTCCATCTCGTGGATCAGCAACTCGTGCCTCCGCGTGGTGGTGGTGATTTTCAGAGTGGGAACAAATGGAAAGTTGGTGATCGATCCGTTACCCGTGACAAACAGGAACAGATTGCAGCCAGAGGCCACCTGACCGGCGATGCCCTCCAGATCGTTGCCAGGACTGTCCATGAAGTGGAATCCGGGGTCGCGCATCCGCTGGCCATACGCGATGACCTTCTCGATGCGGGTGCGGGGGTCCTTCTTGTGCGCAGCACCGAGTGATTTGAGCACAATGTTATAGAGTCCGCGCAGCTTGTTCCCGGCCGATGGATTGGACTCCGGGGTGATGCCATGCCAGGAAAGCCGCTCCTTGAAAGAAGCGATGGTCTCCAGGAGTTGGCGCGCGGTGCCGGCATCGCGGACGTTCTTGAGCACGTAGCTCTCCGCCCCGACCAGTTCGTCGGTTTCGCAGAGGTTGCCACTTCCTCCATGCCGGATGAGCTCATGGATCACGGATCCGGCGAGGGGATTGCCCGATACGCCGGAAAATGCGTCCGATCCTCCACACTGCAGTGCGACCCGCAGCATGCTGAGTGGTTGTTCGCTGCGGCGAGCGGCCTGAACCTCGGGCAACCATGCCTTGATCGTTGCCTCCGCTTGGCCGAGGATGGCGGTGACCGACCCGCGCGCGGACATAAACGCGTGCCGTACGTCGTCAATCGGGTAGCCCTGGTCGCGCAGGAAGCGTTCGAGCAGCCGGTTGTTGACCGGCTCGGTGCCCTGGTCGATGGCGAGAATGGCCCCGACGTTGGGATGCACCATGAATCCCGAGAGAGCCCGCAGGACCTCGGTCAGGTTGTTGGGTGTCTCTGGCCCCCCTCCCTCCGTATGAGCAATGGCAACCACGCCATCCACGGCTGGAAAGAGCTTCAGCATTCCCTGCAGCCGGTCCACGATCTGCCGGGCCAAGGCCGAAGTGCGGGAAGAAGTCCCAAGAACCACGATCATGTTTCTCGTTCCGACGCCGCGCGCCGGCGTGCGGGCAAATCCGGAAAAGGTGCGCGGGGACGGGATCGGTTCCACCGGCGCGCCGGGTCGAAACGTGGTCTCATTGAGCTCGAAGGTCTCGATGTGATCCTCAAAGTTGGCTTGTTCCGGAAACAGCCCTTCCAACGTCCTGACTTTGAGGGCCTCCAGCATCGAGGCATTGCAAACGTAGTCCCCCGGACGAAGGTCGCGGATCGCCCGGCCGAACGGAAGACCCCACGATAGCAGCATTTGCCCCACCGCGACCGTCCGGACGGCGAAGCGATGACCCTCCAGCACGGTGTGGGGAAGGAACAGCGTCGTGGAGTCGAGGACCAGGCGAGAACCTGCCTCGATGCGTTGGATCGCGATGGCAACATTGTCATCACCGGCTGCGAGTCGCGCCATCGCGAGAAAGGGAACCGCGTTCAAACTCATGTTCCAAGAGGCAAGTCGGACTTCCGGTTCGTGTCGAGCGGACGATCATCGACGACGACGCACGCTGGACAGTGCCGAGGGGAACCGTCTTTATCCAAGTCACTTTCCTCCATGAAAATGACCCCGGATTTCCGCAATCGCGTGCTCGCCGGCCAGTTTGTCGGTGGCACGTTTCTCAATCTGGGATCGTCACTGACCGTTGAAATGGCCGGACTGGCGGGATTCGACTGGTTGCTGCTCGATCACGAGCACGGTCCAGGCAGTGATACCACCCTGCTCCATCAATTGCAGGCGGTGGCCGCGACGCCGGCCGTGGGCATCGTTCGCATCGCCGCCAACGATCCCGTCCGATTCAAGCGCGCGCTCGACGCCGGGGCGCACGGTGTGATGGTGCCCTATGTCAGCAGCGGGGCGGAGGCGGCTGCGGCCGTGGCAGGATTACGCTACCCACCTCGTGGAGTCCGCGGCGTGGCGAAACTCAACCGGGCTGCGACCTTCGGGGCCGACTTCGATGCTTATTATGCCCACGCGCATGAGTGGCTGGTCACCATGCCGCAGATTGAATCGGTGGAGGCGCTGCATCGTCTCGATGACATTGCCGCCGTGGATGGTGCCGACGTCTTGTTTGTTGGCCCGCTCGATTTGACCACGAATCTCGGTATTTCCGGCCAATACGGGCATCCCACCTTCATCGAAGCGCTCCGGCGCGTGGCGGAAGCGGCCAAACGGCACGGCAAGGCGGCCGGCATTCTGGCGCTGGACCCGGCGAATGTGGCCCCGTGGCGGGAAATCGGTTACACGGTGATGGCGCTGGGTTCTGATGGTGGCGCAGTCAACGCCGCGCTGCGCGCCTCGGCCGCCGCCTTGAAGCGAGCCTGATCTCCCTAGGATCACTCCCTGGGTTTACCGGACACGGGCTCGGCCGCGGCGAACGGTGGCACTGTGCCCGGTCGAGGCGCGCAAGTGCTGCTCGAAACCGAGTTCCACCCGGTTGACCGCCAGATCTGATCGTCTCAGTCGTTGCAGCAACAGGCGCGCCGCCGACCGACCGAGCTCGCTATGGGGCACGCCCACGCAGGAAAGCGGCGGATCGAAAAACTTCGAGATGTCATAGTCACCCACGCCGATCACGGCAATGTCGTCTGGGATCGACAATCCGGCTTGCCGAATGGCGTGATAGGCCCCGAGTGCCTTGCCGTCGGTGACCGTGTAGAGGCCGTCGATCTTCCCTCCGGAGTCGAAAAACCGGGTCATGGCGTCGGCCGCCGCACCCTCCGACAGCTGGGAGGCCACGATTTCCTTGGCCGGCGTGTCAGTCAGCTCCTTGGCCGCGCGCATGAAGCTCTCGATCCGCATCTTCGTGATCTGGGTGAGTGGACTGCCATGCAGAACGGCCAGGCGGCGCCGCTTCATGCCCGCAAGAATCTCCGCCGCCCGCGCTCCACTGTCGGAATCTTCCACGACACTCGCAAATCCGGCGATCCGTCGGTTCACCAGGACGGCGGGATACGGCAGAGGATGTGCGGCCAGGAAGGCGTCGTCCTCCATCGTGGTATTGGTGATGATGGCTGCGTTGAAATGGTCGCCGCTGAGCAGGCCGGGCAGATCCCGCAAGCGTCCGGCCGCAAACATCTCGATCAACAGCATGGTCGAAACGCCGCCGAGGGGACCTCCTGGTTCCAGGGAGACCTCACGGAGTCCCGTCACAAAGTGATTCACGAGCGAAAGGGGTGCTTCGAAGCTGGTGATTAGCGCCAGGATGACCGTCGGCTTCGCCCCCAATCCGGAACGCAGTCTTCTCGCCCCGATGTTGGGCAGGTATCCGAGCCGGGCAGCCGCCGCTTTCACTTTCTCCACGGTCTCGGCGGAAATGCGTCGTTCGATGTGCCGATTGTTCAGGACGGAGGAAACGGATCCAATTGAAACCCCGGCGGCCTCGGCAATGCCTCGGACCGTGACATGCATGGAAACCGTCTCGGGTTTGCCGATGGTGCGCGTGGATCTCGCCATACAGGAAATTCGAGACGCGACGTTTGCGTAACCTTTGCGCTGGAGCGAGCCGCAAAACAGGCGCGAAGCGGATTGATTTCCCGCCGACCGGACAACCACGCCTGTGCCCTAGCCGCCTTTGGCCAGGACATGGAAGTTCGCCATGGAGATACCACTCAACATGGCGCCGATGATGCCCAGGAAGCCTTGATCCGTCCCGCAAAGGTACAGGTTCTCAACGGCCGTCCGACCGTTGCGGACTTTGGTGGGCGCTCCATAGATGGCCCCCTCCAGATGTCCCGTGTACCGTTCAACCGTTTTGGGTGTGAACATGTCAGTGGCCACGGTGACATCGGCCAGCGCCGAATGCGAAGCAGGGAGAAAACGCTGGGCGCTCACCTGCATTGCTTGGTACCCCTGCGTTTTTGCAGCGCGGTAATCTCCTTCGCTCAGCGACGCCCATTGCCGGTAGTCGGCCAGACACGTCACCCTCAGGATTCCCTCGGGCAAACGATCTTCTGGACCGTAGTCAAAATTGTTTGGGAAACAGATCACACCGCTGCGTACATCGATCCGTTCACTCGGGCGGGCGTAGTGGAACTGCTGACTCTCGTTGAAAAAAACGATGGTATCCCGACCCCATCCGAGATCCGCAGGCTCTCGATCCAGGATCGTGATGGTCTCCGCGAAGGAAAGCCGATCTCCGGGCGTGCGTGCGACGGTTTCTGACGCGCTCGGTGGTGTCAGCAATCGCGCGGTTTCTTCACTCCCGGCCGAACTGATGATGTGGTTGGCCGTGATGGTTTCACCGCTGTCCAGCTCAACCCCGGACGCCCGCCCACCTTGCACGATGATCCGTTTCACGCCGCACTTCATGCGGCGTTCGCCCCCGCTTTCCCGGTACTTTTCCAGCAATACCCGCAGGATGACCCGCACCCCGTCGCGCGGCCGGGCGAAGCCCTCAAGGAACAGCGCCTTGAACATGATGACGAACTGCCCGAAGTCCATGTCGCCCGGGCTGGCGCTCCCGTAGTACATGATCGGGCAGAAGATCATGTCGATAAGCAGAGGATCTCGGAGGCACTCTGCGACGACCTTGCGGGCCGAGACCGATTCGGCATCCAGCGCCACATCATCAAATGCCCGCACCTTTGCCACGAGCCGGCGAAAGCCGTCGATCTCGGCCGGAAAACGGTCGGCCACCTCCGCCTCCAACACGGCGAAGTCGTTGGTAAAGCGCAGGGACAGATCGCCCTGTGGTCCAAAACAAATGCGCGATTGCCGTTGCTCGCAGAGGGCAAACGCATCGCGCTCGATCCGAAGCTGCCGCAGCAGTTTCCCCAGGGGCGTCCCCTTCACGCCTGCGCGTACAAAATTCGTCAGGGCATGAAGTCCGACATCATACTTCCGGCCGTCAAAGCTGTAGAAGCCATTCAGTCCGCCGACCGCGTTGTGTCGCTCGAAAATGCAGACGCGCTGGCCGAAGTGCGCCAGGCGGATGCCGGCCGCCAGTCCCGACATCCCAGCTCCGATGATAACCACATCATAGTGGGACCTTGAATTCATCCTGGGAAAGGTGCCGGGCGCGGTCAGGGCAGAAAAAAGGCCGGGGGGCCCCGGCCTGCTCTCCTGAACTGCCAGCGCAGTGACTAGCCCTTGGAAGCGAGCGCGTTGAACTTCGGAGTAAGGTATTCGCCACAGCTATCCAAGGTCGCGAGCTGGAGATAGTCTGCCTCGGGCACCTCGATGCCATGGCGCTTGCGCAATTCCATGACGATATCCAGGAAATCCATCGAATCCAGCTGCATCTGGTCGCGCAGTCGCACGTCCGGCTTCAGATTCGAAAGATCCTCGTCGGGTGCGATATCGGCGATGATGTCGAGCACCACCTGTTTAACTTCGTCTTTGGTCATAGCGTAGAAGAGGGCACTTAACTCACGAAGCGTTTCACAATCAACGTGGAATTTATACCAAGCATGCCGAAGGAATTGTTGAGAATGGTGTCAACGCGATCAACCGACTTGGGACGGTTGAGAATCAAACCGGGCAAGGCACACAGGGGATCCAGGTCGTCGACATTGATGGTCGGATGCACAACTCGGTCGGTAAACGACGGCAGGTTGCCGGCCAGCTCGAGGGCGCCGGCCGCACCCATCGCGTGACCGATAAAACTCTTGGTATTATTGATCGACGTATCGGGGCAGCCCTCGCCAAACACCGAACGAATCGCTTCGCACTCCTGAATGTCTCCCATCGGGGTGGCGGTGGCGTGCGTGTTGATGATGTGAATATCGCGCGGCTGCATTCCGGCCCGGGCCACCGCGGTGCGTACGCACTCGGCCTGGCGACCCGGGTTGGGCAGCACATAGTCGCTGGCATCGCTGTTGACGCAGTAGCCCGCAATCTCGGCATAAATCTTCGCCCCGCGCTGGATCGCACTTTCCAGGCGCTCCAACGTATAAAGCGCGCCGCCTTCCGAGATCACGATCCCATTGCGCGCCTTGTCAAAGGG
Source organism: Opitutaceae bacterium (assembly GCA_016794625.1). GTDB lineage: Bacteria > Verrucomicrobiota > Verrucomicrobiia > Opitutales > Opitutaceae > UBA6669. Next base: position 106,178 of record JAEUGY010000070.1, on the reverse strand, counting down.
ACGCGAAGCCCGGTTGGGGTCTTCATGGTGAGCCAGGGCGTTCTGGGACTTGAAGCCCGCGTAGATTCCGAAGGTGTGGATGCTCTCGCTCACGCCCCCGCAAAGGGCAAAATCCACTTCGCCCAGCCGAAGCATCTGGGTGGCGTGGATCAACCCGAGGTTGCCCGCCGCGCAGGCCGCACCGATCGTGTAAGCCGGACCCGTGGTGCCCAGATTGAGCGAGATCTCGCCGGCCGGATTGTTCGCGACCGTCCGGGGGTTATGATAGTGAGACCAGAACTTCGTGTCGTATCCAAATTTCGAGATGGCATAGATCTCATTCTCGGTCTCGACATTGCCGTGTTCAGTGATGCCGACAAAGATCCCGGTGCGATCTCGTGCAAGTTGATCCGCGGTCAGGCCGGCGTCCGCGAGGGCTTCGCGGGCGCAATAGATGCCAATGGATCCCGCCCTCGTCCCCACCCGGAGCTCTTTCTTTTTCTGGTAGCGCAGTGGGTCGTACGTACACACCCCCGCCAGAAGCTGACCCATATAGCGCACATCGATCCGGCTGATCTTAGCCACCCCCGCCAGCAAATTGCCGCGAAACTCCGCCAGACTGTTGCCATTGGGGGCAGTCAAGCCGACTCCTGTGATCACAATGCGGGAAAGGCTCATCGAAGGTGGTGAGATAAAACGGCTAGCCAACTACCCATTCGGCGCAATACAAGCCTCGGTCCTATCTTTCCAAAATTCTATGAACGTTCTTGTTGTCGGCGGGGCGGGCTACATTGGCAGTCACTGTGTGCGGCAACTGCTCGCCGCCGGACATAACCCTGTGGTATTGGACAACTTGGTGTTCGGGCACCGTGCCGCTTTGAGCCCTGCCATCCGTCTGTACGAGGCGAACCTGGGCGACGAAGCGGCGGTCGGAAAAATCCTCAAGGACGAAAAGATCGAGGTGGTGATGCATTTTGCGGCGTTTGCCTACGTGGGAGAGTCGGTCAGCGATCCGCTCAAATACTACTTCAACAACGTGGTCGCCACGCTTCATCTCCTGCGGGCCATGCTCGCAGCGGGGGTCAAAAAGTTTATATTCTCATCCACTTGTGCGACTTATGGTATTCCAAGGGAAATGCCAATCGTGGAATCCTCACCGCAGGCACCGATCAACCCCTACGGTCAATCCAAGCTGGATGTGGAGAACGCCCTCAAATCGCTGGCGCACGCCCATGGACTCAGCTTTGCCACCTTCCGTTACTTTAACGCAGCCGGAGCCGCGGAAGACGGGACGATCGGCGAGGCGCATGATCCGGAAACGCACCTTATTCCGCTCGCGATTGATGCCGCCACGGGTCGGCGCCCGGCGCTGCAAATCTTTGGCACCGATTATCCCACTCCGGACGGTACCTGCCTGAGAGACTACGTGCACGTTGATGACCTGAGCCGCGCCCACATTGCCGTTTTCCCGAAGTTGGAGACTCCGGGCGCCGCTCTTTTCTATAACTTGGGCACGGGCCGGCCCACGTCCGTGCTGGAAGTCATCCAGGCGGTCGAAAAGGTCTCCGGTCGCAAGGTCCCCTACACGACCGCCCCGCGTCGCGCGGGCGATCCTCCTGCGCTTTATGCGGACTCCAGCAAAGCCGTCCGCGAGCTGGGTTGGACCGTGCGGTTTCCCGGCATCAATGAAATTGTTGCCACCGCCTGGGCGTGGCACGCCGCCCGCCCCGCGGGGTATCGTTAGTGGGAAGGAACCGGGGGGCCGTTGTCATAGCTTGATGCCCCACTCTTCAATCCGCTTGCGCAGCGTGGCGCGGGTGATGCCCAGTTTCTCTGAGGCACGCAGCTGATTGCCTTCCTCGGCCTTCAGGACCCGGACGACCATTTCACGCTCAAGTCGTTCCAGAATGGGCTCGTCCCCCCGAGTGAGCTCGTGGTGGAGGTAGTCGAGCGCACGCTCAACCGAAAGCGCGGGTTCACCCGACGCAATGCTCTCCGCGGTGATCCGGGCCGTAGCCAGCGCCACACTTTCCGCCACGGCCACGCGCGTGGCTTCCATGGCCGGATTGGTGGGGACGCTGGTCGGAGCCACCACCGCCGCCGGCGTGCCCGGCAACGCACCCACCGCATCGCGAATCTCGGCCGGCAGGTCTTTGAGGAGAATCGTGTCTCCCTGCGCAATGACCGCGCTGCGATAAATGACGTTTTCCAGTTCGCGCACATTGCCGGGCCACTGGTAGCGCACCAGCACGCTCATCGCCTCGGGCGATACCTTGCTCGCACGGGCCTTCTTCTGCTTCACCAGGTTCTGCAGGCAGAAATCGACGATTTGCGGCGTGTCCGCCTCGCGGTCGCGCAGAGCGGGCATGCGGATGCGAACGACATTGAGTCGATAGTAGAGATCCTCGCGAAACGTCTTCGACTTCACCATCGCCTCAAGCTCCTTATTCGTCGCCGCGAGGATGCGCACGTCGACTCGGATGGTATCGGTGCCACCCACACGCTGAATCTCCCCCTGCTGCAGCACGCGGAGGATCTTGGTTTGGGTCGCCAGCGCCATGTCCCCGATCTCGTCCAGAAAGATGGTGCCACCATCACAGAGCTCGAACTTGCCCAGTCGCTGACCCGTGGCCCCGGTGAATGAGCCCTTCTCGTGGCCGAAGAGCTCGCTCTCAATCAGATTGTCGGGAATGGCCGCGCAGTTCACGGCAATGAAGGGTTTTGCCGCCCGGTGGCTGTGTTTCCAGATCGACCGCGCGACGAGCTCTTTGCCGGTTCCGCTTTCTCCTGTGATCATCACCGTGACATCACTGGCCGTCACCTGGCCAATCACTTTGAAGACGTCCTGCATCACGGGGGACGACCCAACAATGCCCTCCTTGTAGTCCTCACTGTTGAGCATCGGCTTGTAATCGCTCGCTGCCCGCATGTCCGCATGCGCCTGCAAAGCGGTGTCCGCCAGCGTCAGCACCTTCTGCGGATCGAAGGGCTTCATGATGTAGTCGAACGCACCGTACTTCATCGCCTCGATCGCGGTTTGGGCGGTCCCAAAGGCGGTCATCAGGACCACCAACTGCTTGGGGTTGGCGGAACGGATGTGCTGCAACGCCTCCAGGCCACTCATGCCTCCCATCCGGATGTCGAGAAAGACCAGGTCCGGCGGCGACTTTTTCACAACCGCAATGCCTTGCTCTCCGCTGGCGGCCTCAACCACCTGCCACCGGCGCGAGGACAACACGCGAGTCAGGGAGTACCGGATTTCCGCATCATCATCAATGATCAGAATAGTCGGTGTCTTGGCGGGAACAGCGGGTTCGAGCATGGCGAAGGTCGGCTAGCACAAACGGGCGTCGAGAAAAACGCGAGGCTGAGCTCACCGCAACGTTTCGGGTCCTGCTCCGCGCCTCTGACCGGTGACGAGGCCCGCCGTTTCCCGTGGCTCGGGTGATCTCACCGCGAGCGCTCGGATCTCCGAACGAAATACAACTTGAATGCGATTGGCCCGTCAGGCGCGGGTCGCCGCTGCGAAACGGCACGCGTTTCTCCGTTTCCTACGTCCTGGACACCCAGGAAAGCCGCCGAACGTCTTGGCAAACCGGCAAAAGCCCGTCTGTTGGCGGGGTCATGCCCGTCGACCCTGAATCTTCCCAGCCCCTGCTCCGTGTGGAGGAGGTGGTCAAGTCCTACGGGTCCCGTACGGTTCTCCACCGTCTCTCGTTTACGGTTGCAACTGGGGAGCGGCTTGCGCTGACCGGTCCCTCCGGCAGCGGCAAGTCGACTTTGCTCAATTGCCTCGGAGGCGTGGACCGTCCTGATTCAGGGCGGGTCATTCTCGATGGCGTCGAGGTGCAGTCCCTGGCCAGCGATGCCCTCGCCCGACTGCGTCGCCGCACGCTTGGGACCGTCTTTCAGTTTTTCCATCTGCTGCCCACGCTGACCGCGGCGGAAAACGTCGAAATGCCACTCCAGTTGATCGGTGTGAAAGCGGAAGAGCGGGCCTCCCGGGTCCGGCAGGCATTGGATCGCCTCGGTTTGGGCCCGCGCGCGGATGCGCTGCCCTCGCAGCTCTCCGGCGGGGAACAACAGCGGGTGGCGATCGCCCGGGCGCTCATCCATCGTCCACGCCTCATCCTTGCCGATGAGCCCACTGGAAATCTCGATTCGGCAAACGGGGGCATCATTCTCGACCTACTGCGCGAGCTGACGGATGAAACCCACACGGCCTTGATCCTCGTCACGCACAGTGAGGAAGCCGCCGCGATTTGCCATCGCCGGATTCATCTGCAGGACGGGCGCGCGGTCATCCGGACCTGACTCATGGCTCCCCACCGCCAGTCCGACGCAGATCCGGGCGCGTCCTCCACCGTTCTGCTGCTGCTTTCGCGCATCTCTTTGCGGCATGCGCGGATCGCTCCACGGCAAACCGCACTCTTGGTGGTGCTCCTCGCTCTCGGAGTGGCGGTGTTTGTTTCCATCCGACTCGCGAACAAGGCGGCGGTCGCGGGGTTTTCCCGCTTCACCGAAACACTGACCGGCCAGAGCGACTACACGGTGTTGTCACCGGCCGGTCCGCTGGATGCCTCGGTGCTCCCGGAGATGCGCGCGGCCCTCGGCGACCGGCCGGTCCATTTGATTCCGGTCATCGAGGCCAGCGCGTCACGGCCCGCCGAACCGGGCGAATCCGAACGCTTTGGCCGTCCGGCCTACACCCTTCTCGGCGTTGATCTCATTTCCGTGGCCAACCTCGCCCGTCCCCAGGATCGCGGGTACTTTGAGGGCCGGATGGACTCCCGGGGCGGATCGGAGCCCCCGCGAGACGATGGACCGTGGTCCGCTCTGCAGGGCAAACCCCGCGTGTGGTTGAGTCGTGACTACGCCACGAAATTGCCCGAGCAAATCGACCTGATTGTCGACGAGCGGATTGTGACCGTGGACGTCGCGGGCGCGATCCCCGAGTCGCCCGACTCCCCGAAGGCCCCGCCGACCCTGATGGTGCTCGATCTCGCCGCGCTGCAATCCTTGCTCAATCGTGGGGCACGCGTTGACCGGGTTGAAATCCTGATCGAGGCCGGCGCGGGTGCGGATCAGGTGCGTGCGGAGACGAGGCGGATCCTGAGTGATCTGGGTCGTGACGGGGGGCGCTGGACCGTGGTGGAACCGGAAACGCAACGGAGCACGACGGAGACCATGACCCGGGCGTTTCGGCTCAACCTCACCATTCTTTCCCTCATCGCACTCCTGGTCGGCCTCTATCTCATTTTCCAGGCTCTTGACGGAGCCGTCGTGCGGCGGCGTACGGAGATTGCCATTCTCCGGTCGCTCGGAGTCACCGAGTCGATGTTGCGGCGGGCATGGCTGGCCGAATCGGCCGTTCTTGGTCTCCTGGGCGGTGGGTTGGGCCTTCTCCTGGGCTGGGCCGGGGCACAATTCGCAGTCGAAGCGGTGGGACGAACCGTCAACGCGCTCTATCATGCGACGTCGGCAAACCATGCACCGCTGTCCGGTGAGGATATCGGGCTTGGCCTGACCCTCGGACTGGTGGCCTCCCTCATTGCCGGCTGGGTGCCGGCCCGCACCGCCGCCCGTACTCCGCCCGCGCAGGTCATGCAGCGCAGCGCCGCCGCATCTCAGGGAACGTTCTCCCGGCGAACCCAGTTGCTGGCCGGTCTCGGATTGCTGGGGGTTGGCGTTCTGGCCGCGCAGTTGCCGGCCTACCCCTGGCCAGGTGGAGGGCGGTTTCCGATCGCTGGATACATGGCGGCCCTCGCCTGGATACTCGGGGCCGGACTGGTCTGGGGTCACACGCTTCCCCTGGTTTCCCGCCTGGCCCGCCGCCTGGGTCGCCGCTCCTTCACGGCCTTGCTCAGCCTCAGTCATCTGCGACGGCCCTCCGGCCGGCATCGGCTCGCCGTGGCCGCGCTGCTGTGCGCCATTGCCATGACCGCGGGCATGGCCATCCTCGTGGCTAGCTTCGAGCACACCGTTCGCGGATGGGTCGAGCGGTCATTGCAGGCGGATCTGTATCTCGCGAGCGCCGGCGCACAAAGTGCGTCTGCGCAGAACCGTATTTCTTCTGCCGCCACTGCGGCCCTGTCTTCGCATCCGGCGGTCGAGCGGGCGATGGCCTTGGTGGTATTCCCTATCGTGCTGGAGGGCTTGCCCACCTCCCTCAATGCGACCGACCTCTCCCAACTGCGCGTCGTGCGGCGCATGCCGTGGGTGGTTGCTCCGCGGTCGGACGCCGTCTTTGATCGAGCCACCAATCACGATCGGGTCCTCATCAGCGAGAGTTTCAGTGAGCGCTTCCGCCGCCAGCCGGGCGATTCACTCACCCTGCCCACCCCCTCCGGACCGAAGACGGTCACGGTGGAGGGCATTTTTGCCGACTATGGCAATGAGCGGGGTTCGGTCCTGGCCGATCGGGAGCACGTTCGCCAGTGGTTCCGAACGGAGGCCGTCACCAACCTGTCGCTGTTCCTCAAGCCCGGTGAAGATGTGGCGAGGGTCCGGGCGGAGTTGCTGCGCAACTATCCGGGACTGACGGTTTTTTCCAACGCGACCCTGCGTACGGAAATCCTCCGCATCTTCCGCCAAACGTTTGGCATCACGTATGCGCTCGAAGTCATCGGCGTTGCGGTCGCCGTGGGCGGGCTTGGGCTCACGCTAATCAGCGTCTTGCTCGACCGCCGCGACGAACTGACGACGCTGCGGGCGCTCGGGTGGAGCCATCGAGAGATCGCCCGCAGCACCGCGTTCGAAGGCGCGTCGCTGTCACTCTGCGCCGCGCTGGGCGGACTGCTCCTGAGTCTCGCCCTGGGCTGGCTCCTCATTTACGTCATCAACAAACAGTCCTTTGGCTGGACCCTTGGCTTCATCGTGCCGCGAGGGCAGCTGGCCGGCCTGGCTCTTGCCATCATCGCGACCGGCACCGGGGTGAGCTACTGGGCCGGACGTTGGGGCGCCGATCTGCCCGCCGATCGCGAAGAATGAATACCGCCGCCAATCCGTCGAACCGCCGACCCCGTCGCCACGGTCATCTCCGATGGTGGAGACACGGACTGGCTGCGTGCGTGTTCGGACTTGTAGCGGGCACCGCCAAACCGGAAGCCACCGCCGATGGCTTCGCTCTGCCCCAACCCGGCCATACCTTTGAGTTTCCTCGCGACCATGGGGCCCATCCCGAGTTCAAATTGGAGTGGTGGTACGTAACGGGACACCTGTACGACGAGTCCAAGCAGCGCTTTGGCTTTCAAGCCACTTTCTTCCGCCAGACTTCGCCGGATCGTACGACGGAGCTGCATCTCGCTCACATGGCGCTGCTCGACGTCGCGGCGGGCCGCTTTCTCCACCAAGAGCGGCTCAATCGAGACGGCTGGGACGCGTTCGCGCAGCGTGCCACCCTCGACGTGCGCAATGGCCCCTGGTCGCTCCGGCTGGTGGACGAGCCGCGCGAGGTGATGGAGCTGTCCGGGGGAGTTCGCTCGGATGCCCGGCTCCGGCTCACCCTGACGCCCCGCAAACCGCTGGTTGTGTTTGGAGAAAAGGGGGTGTCGCGCAAGGGAGACGATCCCACCGCGGCCAGCTACTATCTGACGTTTTCGCGCCTGCAGGTGACGGGAGAGCTCACGCTCGGAGCCGAAGCGCCGCGACGGGTGAGTGGCGAGGCCTGGATGGATCACGAAATCAGCAGCAGTCAGCTCTCCGCCAATCAGGTGGGATGGGACTGGGTCAGCATCCAGCTGCGGGACGAACCCCGCGAACTCATGCTGTACCGCCTTCGTCGTACGGACGGAAGTGAAGATCCGGCCTCGACCCTGCAATGGGTCTCACCTGAATCGCATCCCCAGCGCAGCCCCCACGTCTGGGAAGTGCTCAGCACGTGGAAGAGCCCCGCCACGGGAGCGGTCTATCCCGCCCGGATACGACTGACGACGAAAGATCCGCAGACCGGAGTGGACCGCATGTTCATCATCGAACCCCTCCGTTCGGATCAGGAATTGACCGGCGATCTGGCCGGCATCGCCTATTGGGAGGGGGCCTGCCGGGTGCTGGATGCCAACCAAAGAGAGATCGGTTCGGCCTATATGGAACTGACTGGATACGCCCGCGCGCTCAAACTCTAGATCGGGTCTAGACCGGGTGCAGCCCTCCCGCCGGGAGGGCCGCACCTGGATCACACCTTGATGAAGATACCCTTCAGATTCATGTCGAGCTGCTGCGGGTTCGGGGAGAAACGCAGCGCGTCCGCCTTGGAGATCTTGCCGGCCTTAACGAGTCGCAGAATGTCCTTGTTGAACGCATACGTCCCGGATTCGCTGCCGCTGTCGAGCAATCCCTGAATCTTCTCGAACTGCCCCTCAAGGATGAGATTCCGCACCGTGGCATCCGCGTTGAGCACTTCGTTGACCGGATAGCGGCCGCCACCCTCGATCGCGGGGATGAGCTTCTGGCAGATGAAACCGCGGATCGAACCGGCGATCTGCCGCCGGGCCTGCAGCTGCTGCTCCGGTGGGAAAAACTCAAACAAACGGGTCAACGCCTGCGCCGTGGTGCCGGCGTGCATGGTGGAGAACACCAGGTGCCCGGTTTCCGCCGCGCTGATCGCCGTTTCGAAGGTCTCGCGATCCCGCATTTCGCCGATCAGAATGATGTCGGGATTTTGCCGGAGCACGGACTTGATCGCCATGTGAAAGTCGAGCACGTCGAGTCCGATTTCGCGCTGCTGGAAGACCGACTTGTCGTCCTGGAACGTGTATTCGATCGGATCCTCAATCGTGATGATGTGGCGATCCGCGTTCATGTTGATCCAGTTCAGGAGCGCCGCCATGGTGGAGCTCTTGCCGGAGCCGGTCGCCCCGCACACCAACAGAATGCCATCTTTGGCCTGCGCCAGTTTCAGCAGGGGCTCCGCCTGCAAGCTCAGCTCCTCAAGGCTGGGCACGCGACTCTTGATGTGACGAAAGACGATGCTGACGAGGCCGCGTTGATGGAATCCGTTGACACGGAAACGGCCGATCCCGTCGGAGGAATAGGCAAAGTCAACCTGGCCTTCGTCCTCCCAACGCTTGCGGAAGACCTTTGGCACGTGCTCATCGACGAACGCCTGCGCGTCGGTGGCCGAAATGGGGTCCATGTCCACGGGTTTGAGGCGTCCCGAGAGACGGACAAAACCGGGCTTGTTTGACTTGATGACGACGTCGCTGGCTCCGCTTTCCACGGCCAGCCGGAGCAGATCATTGAAGATTTCGGTGTGAGGTGACATGAGGAGCAGGCAGAAAAACGTTGCGCTCTGGGTAGAGTGCTCTGCTTTGCTCGGCAAGGTATCTCTCCATGAAGCTTCGCCCCCTCACTGGCGCCATCACCGCGCTTATCACGCCATTCAAGGACCAACAGGTCGCTTTTGACGACCTGAAGCGACTCGTGGAGTTCCAAATCAAGGCTGGGATCAACGGCTTGGTTCCGGTGGGCACCACGGGTGAATCCCCTACCCTCGACCACGAGGAACATATGGAGGTCATCCGCGCGGTGATCGCCCACACGAAGCGCCGGGTTCCCGTCATCGCCGGTACGGGCTCCAACTCGACCCGGGAAGCCATGGAGTTGACCAGCCTGTCTCACGAAGCCGGCGCCGATGCGATGCTCGTGGTGGCGCCCTACTACAATAAGCCGAGTCAGGAAGGGCTATTCCTGCATTTTGAAGCCATCGCCGATTGCACCGATCGGCCCATCATTCTGTACTCCATTCCCGGCCGCTGCGGAATTGAGATCAGCGTGTCCGTAGTCGAACGGTTGGCCCACAAGTATCCTCATGTCCGCTGGATCAAGGAGGCGGGCGGGTCGGTTGAGCGCGTCGATCTTTTGAAGCAGGCCCTGGGTAAGGACCTCACGGTGTTGAGTGGCGATGACAGCTTGACGGTTCCCTTTATGTCCGTCGGCGCCGAGGGCGTCATCAGTGTGGCCTCGAACCTGATGCCCAAAGAGGTGGTGCAACTGACCCGCCTTGCCCTCGAAAACGATTTCGCCCGGGCGACCAAGCTGCATCGAAAGCTCTTCCCCTCCTTCAAGGCCCTGTTTCTTGAACCGAACCCGGTGCCGATCAAGGTGGCTCTGGCTCGCGCGGGCATCATTGAAACTCCGGAGGTCCGCCAGCCCCTCAGTCCCATCACGCCAGCCAACGAAAAGGCCTTGGTTGCCGCCTTGGCCGCGATTGGCAAATAAGCTTCCATGTCACTATCCATCAGCATCGTTGGAGCCCGCGGCCGCATGGGACAGGCCATTGCCACGGCCGCGCAGGCCGGAGGCATTACCGTGGCGGCGGCAGTCGACGTGGGTGATCCCTTGGCGACCGCCTTCCAGGCGGGCGATGTCGTCATCGACTTTTCATTTCACGCGGCGACGCGCGACGTCCTGACGCTCGCCGCGCAGTACGGTAAGCCCTTGGTCATTGGCACGACAGGTCACTCCCCGGAAGAAAAGAAAGCACTTCAGCCCCTGGCACAGCAAATCCCCTGTGTTTGGGCGGGCAACTATTCGGTCGGCGTCAATCTCCTCTTTGCGCTCACGCAAACCGCCGCCTCGGTTTTGGGATCTGACTACGATGCCGAGGTAATCGAAATGCATCACCGCTTTAAGAAAGATGCGCCCTCCGGCACCGCGGCCCGCCTACTAGAAATCATTTTGCAGGAGCGCAAGCTGGAGCAAAGTGCCCTGCGACATGGTCGGCATGGCATCACGGGAGAACGGACGTCGACCGAAGTGGGAATTCATGCCCTGCGCGGCGGCGACGTGGTGGGAGATCACACAGTGATGTTCGCTGCGCTCGGTGAACGACTGGAGCTCACGCACAAGGCGTCCGATCGTTCCATTTTTGCGCGCGGTGCCCTCCGGGCGGCTGCCTGGCTGGTTGGCCGGGGGCCAGGTCTGCACGACATGCAGGACGTACTCGGATTGCGATCGGCATGATCACCTCCATCCAAGGCACCTTGGTCTCCGCCACGCCATTGAGTGCGGTGGTCGAACTCAACGGCCTCGGCTACGAAGTCCACATTCCGGTCACCACTGCCGAGCGGCTTCCCACGACCGGAAATCAAGTCAAGCTGCATACCCTCGTCATTTATCGGGAGGATGCCCACACGCTCTACGGATTCGCTACGATTGAAGATCGGGATTTTTTCCGTCTGCTGATTGAAAATGTCACGGGGGTAGGTCCCAAGATGGCGCTCTCGATCTTGAGTAAACTTTCCCTCGCATCGCTTGAATCGGCGATTTCTACGGGAGACATTGCCTTGCTGGCCAAATGCCCGGGCATTGGGAAGAAAACAGCGGAACGCCTGGTGGTTGAACTGAGAGGCAAAGTGGGAGCCAAGACCGGCTCCGTGTCATCGGTTGGCCCGGGAACGGATCCCACCGGCGGTTCGATTGCGGGCGCGTCCGGTAGCCACCGGACCGCCGATGCGGTCAAGGCCCTCGTTGCTCTTGGCTACAGGGCCGCGGATGCAGACGAGGCCGTACGACGTGCTTCTCTTGCGCTCGGCGGCAAAGCCAGCACCGAAGAGCTGATCAAAAAAGCCCTGGCCTAGCCCGCTTCCGCCGCCCGCTCGACGGCAGAAATCACCGTTGGAACTGAAAGGCGGTCATTTCCAAGTTGTCTTGGAAGGAGCGCCGTCCCGCGAAAACGGGACTATCCGGTTGTCCCAGCGGAGCGGAACGAACTTCAAACTGGAGGTCCTCCGCTCGCAACGTGCTCAGCACGGGAAGTCTGATCTCCTTGAGCCAAGCGAGTTCGGAGTTGGGTTCGCTTCGTTGTGCCCAATCCACGTCACGACTGGACCGGAAGGCCGTCGCAAAGAGCACGGATTGCAGCTCCGGCCCCGAAGCTCCGACCGCGGGAAAGGGAGTCGAGATTCTTGGATCGTCCAAGAGCTGGCCCACGACGGGAATGGGATCCACGGCCACCACGGAAGGGGTGTTGGCACCCGCCAAGTCCGTTGAGGGAGTCCCATCCGTGTTCATCAAAAAGCGGGTCCCGACCATCACCGCCATGGCCGCAGCGGCGGCCATGCCGAGCCCTTTCCATCCCACCCAGGACCACGTCCCGTTCCGGGAGGTTTCACCGTCGGAGCCGGCATTACGAATCGCCACGACCGCAGCCGCCGTCTTCGGAGCAAGTTCCCGATCCGCTTCGAAAAGCAGCGTGCAGGCCTTGTGCATGCGGCAATACTGAGCGTACACCTTTCGCCGTTCCGGGCTGCGTTGCACCTCTGCCTCCAGCTCTGCCGCCTCACCTGGCGTCAACTGATTGTCGACGTAAAGGTTGAGCAGCTCGATATAGCGCGAATCTTTCATTTGTAGTCCTCCCCAATACGGTCTCTCAAGCTCTCGCGTGCCCGGGCTATCCGGCTCTTCACGGTCCCTACGGAGATGTGGAGTATGTCAGCAATTTCTTCGTAGGACAAATTCTTGATGTTTCGCAAGACGAGGATCTCGCGATGCTTCGGTGAGAGCTTCTCCATTCCGACAGCGATTCGATCGATCAGTTCCTGCGTGACCGTGACGTCATCGGGCGTCTCCTGCTCGGCCGCGAAGACTTCGGAGAGGGGCGTGGTGCCTTCCGGACCGACCGGCTGATCAAAGGAAACCGTCTGGTCCCGTTTGCGCCTCCACCAGTACCAATACCGATTGCGCGCGAGATTGGTCGCGATCTGGTACAACCACGTCGAAAAAGCGGAGTCGCCACGGAAGTTGACCAGGCCACGATGCGCCCGGATAAAGGCATCCTGGGTCACTTCTTCCGCATCTTGCTGATTCCGTAGCAATTGATGCACCATGGCATAGATCCGATCCCAATGTCGGCGAACCATTTCATCAAAAGCCGACTGATCCCCGGACTTGAATCGATCTACCAATACACGATCGAGGGCAACATCCTGCGCTTTGGTGGTCATACGCTCAGCTGCAGTGTGATGGGTATACTTTTGAATTGTTCCCACTGTTTGTTGCTTCGACGAGAATTGAAGGAAATCCCCGGGCGAAATCCCAAGAGGAGGGCTTCACCGGGTCGTCGCCAGTCTAAACCGCCAAGGGACGAAGGTGCTGCGGCAAATTCCTCTGAAGGAAGGACGCACCATAAGGCGAAGTGTTCAACGGATGAGCCCCGGGATGGTCACGTGTGACGCGGCAATCGGGCACTGGGTGGAGGCTGTTCGGGTGCAAGTGGGGTTGAAATCGAGTCCCCACGGGCGGTCAGTTTCGAGGCTTCTGTGTTTCTGCTTGCCCGGTCTCCTCGTGAACCAGTAATAACGACGGTTCTGGGGATGACGGACCTGTCCGCTCTTCCCCGTTCTTTACCAAGTTGCGGTTTCTCGTTTTGCGGAGCTTCATCACCTTGAGTGCCTTCGCCGACGTGAGCATCGACGGCAGTCGCCTTGGTGCAAGTAACTGATAAAGAAAACAGTGATTGGGGGCTGATAGCTCAATGGTAGAGCAGCGTCCTTTTAAGTCGTTGGTTCTGGGTTCGAATCCCAGTCAGCCCACCACCTCAATCCTGCGCCGGGTCACCACCCGAACTTCGCAGACGCCTCACTGATCGGAAGAGTCGCTCGCCAGTGACGCATAGACGACCCCGATCAGATTCTCGCGGGTCACGCGTTCACGGTCTGCCGTCTCGTTGTTAAGCCCCTGCACCCTCCAGCCCGAGGAGGTGGACTCCAGCAGCTGGTGCACCACCCGCCGGCCAAGGAAATTCTGGTAGGCCACCGTCATGCCAGCCTGCAGCTGATCGAACTCGACCTTGGCAATGACCAGCAAGGTAGAGTCCCCATAGACCGGCGCCATGGACTCGCCTGAACCCACCGCAGAAGATCGTCCCGGACTCCGTCCGGCGAGCCACTCAGCGTCCCGCCACGCATCCAGTTTAGAAACCTGCGACGAAGGGGCGCGCGATCGCGCGGAGGCGTAGGACGCAGACGACCCCGTGACCGCGGTCGATTCACAACCAACGAGCGTCAATAGACCTGCCGTCCCGGCGGCAATCGGCGCCCAGAAATTGTGTCGTCTGTCGGGAATTTTCATGCCATGGAGTCTGTCTTCTGTTCGGCACGCACCCACGGTGAATTGAATGGTAAAAGCCGCGTAAATTGCCGGAAACTCCCTCTCCGCGGCCCGTTTACAGTCTGTACCGTAGCGTCGCTGGAATATTACCCACCCGGGCCAACTTTACACCTTATCTGCATGAAACGTCTCGTTATCGTCGAAGACCAAACCGCCATTCGCGAAATGCTCGTCGAAATTCTTCGCACGGACGTGAACTATAAACTCGTAGGAGAAAGCGGCGACGGACAGAGCGCATACACGCTTTGCCTCGAAGTTCTGCCCGATGTGATCGTCCTCGACGCCAAGCTTCCGGGGCTGAACGGGGTCGACCTGCTCCGGCGCCTGACCAAACAGATGCGCAACCTCCGGGTACTGGTGTTTTCCGGACACGAAAACCCCATGCTGGTGAGAGAGATGCTAGAGGCTGGAGCACACGGTTTTGTGGAAAAAACCGCCGGCCTTTTTGAATTCAAGAAGGGTCTTGAGACGGTGGCGAACGGCGGCACGTACTTTGGCCCTGCCGTGGCCGCGCTGCTGCGCAACGTGGTGGCCAACCCGTCCGCCAGCACATCGAATGACTTCCTCACGGATCGTGAACGCGAAATCCTCCAACTCGTGGCGGAAAGCCACAGCACCAAGGAAATCGCCTCCAAACTCAACATCAGCGTCAAGACGGTGGACAACCATCGGACGAACCTGATGCGAAAATTGAACCTCCACGACGTGGCCAGTCTCACTCGCTATGCGCTGGAGATCGGTCTGATCGAACCGAAGAAGCCGATGTAACCTGGGCCGGGCGGAGGCCCCGGCGCAGTTCTGACTCAAGGCGGAGGCAGCGTGAGCGAAAGCAACGAGAGGGGGCGAACGGTGGTTTCCTTCTTTTGTTCGAATTTCTCCCAGCCGGAGTCGCCCACCACCCAGAAACGGCCTTCCCGGACCTCGCCGAGGGCGAGGTCTTCGAAAGCGTTCAATGCCGACGCAATCACGGTTACCTGATCGGGCAGCCCGGGCCGGTCCAGCGATAACCGCAGTATCCGCACGGGGCGGATTCCGTTCTGCACCGCAATGAGGTCTCCACCGTGTCGGTACAGGCCGTCCACCCCAAACAACGTGGTGCCGGCGGGTGCCTTGACCGCGGTCACGTGGCGGCTCGCACAATCGACTTTCCACAGTCCGCTCCCATAATCGGCGACAAACAGGCTCCGACCGTCGGCTGACAGCACCACGCCTTGGAGGGAGACGAAGTCTTCGTTTCGTATCCAAGGAGTAAGCGAGGTGGCACCCGGTTCGAGGCGCCAAAGACAGGGCGTCAGGGAGTCGGTGACATAGATGGTTCCGTCATTGGCTTGGGCAAAGTCGCCCAGCACGTGCGCTTCGCCATCCTCGGGAAGGGGAAACAGCGTCGGCGGCGCCGTCCCGACGAGGTCCACCGCAATCAAGCCGGTGACACCCGGGGTGGTCTCACCTTGTTTCGCCCTCATTTCCTTCATCCGGGAGCTGGTAGCCCACAAGGTGCGTCCATCGGTGGAGCACCGCAGGGCAAAGATTCCACCGAGGTCGATCGTACCGACCGGAACGGTTTCAGGTCGCTCCGCCCCCGGCCTGACCCGGAGCAAGGCGCGGCGGTGGACGTCGCCCAGATACCATTCGCCCTTAGAAGCGATCCAGGCCACGCTTTCAATGATCCCGTCGACCTGCGTTTTGGCTGCTTGCTCATCGCGGATACACTCGCCCCGGGGCTCACCGTTTGCGGCGAGTTGACGCACCACCGGGTGGAATGCGGGGGTGTCCACCATGGCAGCCAGCGCGCGGTCCGTCTTGGGATCGAGGCTGAGTCCCATCGCGGCGAGTGACTCCAACGCCTCCCTGGCCTCCGTCTCATGACCCAACCTTGCCTCCAAACAGGCCAGCTTCCAATGCAGGCGAGGATAGTCGGGTCGATGGGGCAACGCTGCCCTCAACGCGGCCACCGCCGCCTCGAGCTCGCCTTTCCTCTCACGCTCAAGCGCCTCCCGGAAATGCCGGCGGTGCACCGCTTCTCCCCTTGCCTCACCTGTCGTAGACACCGCCGCCACGCAGACGGCCAGTGCAAGGGCCATGGCTGAACGCACCCGGCGCCCCAGGATACCTGCGTCGGAGGGGTCCTCCACCGTCCTTCGCGTGCTCATCGATCGTGCGGGCAATCTCATCGGCGAATCCTCTCCCCCTCCAACCTAGTTCGATATGGAGTTTCATGCATGGTGGTGAGGGGCATTCTTGGTGCGAGACTTGGGACTACCAGGCGGACCGTAGCACGTCTTCCCAATCTTGTTTTGTGAGGGATGCGGGGTTGCTTTTGGTGCTGCTTGCCCGTTCCGCCTGCGCAATGAGAGCGGTCACCTCGGTTTGGGCCAAGCCAAAGGTCCGGAGGCGGGGCACTCCGTAGTCTTCGAGCCTCTCGGTCACCCAGGTCAAAAGGTCATCCGCCGTCGCGGAGGGTCGGTTGAGGATCAGGGCCGCTGCCTCCCCATATCGATGTTCCAACCAGATCTGCCGATCCGGCTCCTCGTTCAGGCGACGTCGGTTCGCCGTGATGACCCCGGGCAGGAGTCGGGCGCAAAGTGCGCCATGGGGAGCTCCGGAGACATGGCCACCCAAAACGCCTGCCATCCCGTGGACCGCTCCCAATCCGGCGTGGGCCAGCGCGAGTCCGCTAAAGAGTGCCGCCACTCCCATGTTCAGCCGTGCGTCCCGGTCATCGGGCTGCTCGACCACGCGTTGAAACGCAGGACCACCGCGCCGCAGTCCTTCGCGGCAGAGCGCATCGGAAAATGGTTGGGCCCGGCGGGACGTCAGGGGCTCGATCAATTGAACCAAGGCATCCAGCCCCGCTGCAACGAGCACGGGCCGCGGTGCATCGCCTCCCATGTCGGGGTCAACGATCGCGAGCGTGGGATACAGAAACGGGGAGCGTAGGGACGCCTTGGTTCGGTGTACTGGGGACGAGAGCACAGCGTTGCGTGTGACCTCGGCGCCGGTGCCAGCTGTCGTGGGGATCACAACGACAGGGACGGAGGCATGAGCCACGGGACGCCCGGCCCCAATCACCTCAAGATACTCCAAGGCGGAACCGGGGTTCCGCATGAGAGAGGCGGCTGCCTTGGCGGCATCGATGGCGGATCCTCCGCCCACCCCGAGAACCCAGTCGGCCTCCCAGTCTCGTCCAGCCTGCGCCGCGGCATCGGCATCCTCCACCGTGGGTTCGCGGCCGATGGTGACAAACCGGAGTTCCTTTCCCCGCGCCTGCAGGCGCGACCACACCTCGTCATGCCGCGCGGGAGCAGAGCCCGTTACGACCAACACTCGCTTTCCCAAGGGCTCGCCCCACTGATGCACCTCCTTCGCCTTCCCCGATCCAACGATCACCCGCGTTGGACACAGCACATCAAAGGGCTCGATCATGGCGATTCAGCAGCCTTGGCTTCACCCGCACACGGTCCACCGCGTGCTCGTACGCGGCTCAGCCATCATGCCAGCGACGGCGTCACGCCAGGCAGCGTAGTGTCCGGTCGCTTTATGGGCCGCGACCGCCTCGTGGGTGCGATAACCCTCCACGAGGAGGAACTGGCCGGGTGCGTCCTGCTGTTCAAGAAGATCGAACTGAAAGATCCCCGGCTCCAGTCGCGAGTGTCGCACATTGGTCAGCGTGGCCGAGCGAAAGCCCTCCACCGACTCAGGCTTCACCACAACGCGTACGTGAACCAACAAGGCTGTGCTCATGGACACAGCCTGTACGGGCCCAAGCCGGTTTCACGTCGAAAATGGCGTCGCCCGGTCAACGAACACGGGGATCGTCGGAGAAATCCGCACTGCCAATCACCTCGCGAACCACCGACTGGGGGCGCTGATTGATGGTGATGAACATACGTCCAAGGTACTCGCCCACCAGGCCGAGGATCACCAATTGGACGCCGGAAAAAACCAGCAAAGCCGCCATCAAGGACCCCCACCCGAACGCAGGGCCCGAGCCGGTCCACCACCAGTACGAGACCACACCGAGGGCAAGGAATCCGGCCGCGGCCATGCCGAGACCCAGGACCGTGGCAAGACGCAGCGGCATGACCGAAAAATTGACAAAAGCGCTCAGCCACAACCGCAGGAGCCGGCGCAGGGTGTAACCACTCTGTCCTGTCAGGCGTTCCCGATGGCTGACGGAGAGCGAGCCAATGCGCTGGGTGACCTGCAAAATCAGTCCGTCGAGGTATGGAAAAGGCCCGGTGTTCGCGGAGACTTCGCGGGCGACAAACGCGGAGACGCACCGGAAACTCGAGAGGTAAAATCCCTTGGGTTTGTCCAGCGCCCAATCCGTCATCCAGGTGGTCAGCCGGCTGCCCCAGTTTCGCCAGGCCGCGTGTTGCTTGACCTCGTAGTGACCAAAGACGACGTCGAGTCCGTTGCGGCTGGCATGTTCCCACAGACGCACCGCTTCCTCGGGCGGATTCTGGCCATCGTCATCCAGATTCACAATGTGCGCCCCTCTCGCCTGCCTCCAACCGGTCAGCACGGCGTTGTGCTCTCCAAAATTGCGCGCGTGCTCCACCACCAGTATCGGTATCCGCGCTTCGGTCACCAATCGCTGGCAGACCTGGCGGGTCGCGTCGCGGCTGCCGTCGTTGACCAAAATGATCTCATGACCTCCCGGCACCTGAAGAGCTTCGATCGTCTTGACCAGCGGTCCAATGGTCTCAGCGCTGTTGTAGAGCGGTATGACAAAGGAAAGCGCCGGAGCGGGACGGGCTGGAATGACGGTCTGGTTCACAAGTAGTGCGTGAGTTCTTTCCGGTAAAAGTCGAGGGTCCGGGCAAGGGCGGACCGCAGCGAGGTGCGCGGTTTCCACCCCAGCGTCCGCTGGATGAGAGTCCAGTCGGCGTAGAAATCTCCAATGTCGATCTTCTTGCGGTCCGCGGGAAAGGCGCGCATCTGGAACGACCCGGAGCCGTGGACCGCAACGAGGAGTTCGGCCAATTGCAGGAGCGAAACCGGCGGAGGTCCGCCAAGGTTAAAGACCTCGCCGGCGGCCGCGTCGGAGGATGCGGCCAGAAGCATCGCCTCCACACAATCGTCCACGTAGGTGAAATCCCGCAACTGTTCCCCGCCCCAAACCTCAAAGGGTTCCCCTTGGAGAAGGTTCCGGATCCAGACGCCGACGAAGGTCTGGCGTGCATCACGGATGCGCATCCGCGGACCAATCGTATTGGTCAGTCTCAATACGGTGCTCCTAATTCCATGCACGCGATGATAGAGGAGATGATAGTGCTCTCCGGCCAGTTTGTTGATGCCGTTGACATCCACCGGCCGCAGCGGGTGGGTCTCATTCACCGGCAGCGAGTCGGGCCGGCCGTAGAGCTGGCGGGTGCTGGCGAAGACGACTCGGATGGAAGGATTGTGGCGGCGGCACGCCTCCAGAATCGAAAGTTGGGACCGGGCGTTGATTTCGAGGTCGGTCTCCGGGTCGTTCATCGAGTCCATGTGACTCGTCTGTCCCGCCAGATTAAACAAATAGTGCTGGTCCCGCACAAAGACCGGCAGGGAATGTCGGTCGCGGACATCGGACAGATTGAGATGCACCCGCCCTTGCAGGCCGGCCAGATTGCGCAGATTGCCACCGTACTCCGGAATCAGCGAATCGACCAGGGTTACCTGTGCCCCCCAACGGACCAGACGGCGCGCGAGATTGGAGCCGATGAACCCGAGACCCCCCGTGATCAGAACACGGCGTCCGGCAAAGTGACTGCGCAAGGTGGGTTTGGGCTGGGAGCCAGGCACGGGGTGGATGATTCAGCTACTGGTCGGAGGGATCCGGATCGGAGCGCACATTGACTTCGATGCCAAAGGCGGCGAAGCCGAGCAGACGGCTGTCATTGGGTCCGGCGGGGAGCGGAGGTGTCGGGGACCGGATCTCGACCGCGGTCAACCCCGGCGGCAGGACCACGCTGGGCACCCTGACCCAGCTGAGCTCGGTCCCGAGCCGCACGGTGCGCCGGCGCTTGCCCTGTATCCAAATTTCGAGGGTCCTGGGTTCCATGCTCCGGGCCTGGAACCGGAATCCGACATCCAGGCTGCGCGCATGGGGGTTCTCGATCAGGAGTTCCGCGTTCCCTTTGGTCCAGCGCCACCGCAGATTGGCCCGGGGCAGTCGCTCGCCATCGTACCACCCTTCGCCGACGCGCGCGCGGATAAAATAGGGACTGCGGGTGTCCACCAGGGTGTAGTGCTTGTCGATTGAAATGTGACGATCGCGGTCTGGCAGGCTGACGGCAATGAGCCCGCCGAGCAGATCCCACTCCCCTTTAAGCTCCGTATTCAGCCGTCCTTCGTAGGTGTGGGAGGGGAAATAGTGTGGCTTGTGCAGGAGGAACGAGTTCGCCCAGAGCCGGGACCAGAAGTCGACCACCAGCAGGTTGACGGATTTCACCTCCGGCATCGACTCGATCGTCTGCAACCGGGCGAGACCGCGATCCACCAGCAAGGGCGGGTTCTCGAGACGCACCGCGAACCGGTACGAAGCAACGGCATTGCCCGCCAGCACGAGTCCCGCCACTCCGGCGACGACCACGCGCACCCCGGCGCGTCGGCTACGGAGGTGGACAAGCGAATAGCCAAGGGCGGCGAGCATGCCGGGGTAAAACACCGCGAACAGCTTGTAAGCATCGTAGCTCGCATTCGTGCCGTGGGCGCGCCCCTTGAGCAGCAGAATGACATAGCCCACCAGAATCGGCACGGTCAGGCACACCACGAGAAAGACCGCCGACTGCCGCCGTCGGGCCGCCAGCACGAGTGAGACGAGCAGGCCCGCCATCAACACCGCGCTCAGGGTCCAGCGCGCGGTGTCGCCATACCCGGCGAGAGTCACCGTGCCAACCAGACCGTACCACCCCTCCGGCGAAAGCGCCGGTATCTTCCAGCCAAAGTCGTACTGCTGGAAAAGGCGGAATCGATCCACCAGTCCTGTCACCCGCGCCGGGGCGGCAGCCGCGACCACCGCCAGGGGAATCAGCATGCCTGCAAACCAACCCAGAAGCCGGAGGTAGCGGCCCGACCACACCGCCTGGCCAAGAACGTAGCCGGCCGCGGGTACGAGGCAGACCAACACAATGAAGTTGTAGCCGCCCAGGATCGACCAGTAAGCAAGTATAAGAACTCCCGATACGCTCAGCGCCGCCCGGAATCCGGCTCCGGTTCGCCAAAGGGCCACGCCGCACCAGGTGACCGCTGCGATGGCCGGCGCGGCCACGAGCTGGCTGAGTGAAGCGTGGGCGACCGCGTACCACAGCAGCGGACTGACGCCATAGAAGAGCGCCACCAGCAGGGCACCACCGGGACCAAGACGAAGCGCAGACCGGGCCATCCAAAACGCCAGCGGCATGCCAAGCACCAGAAGCACCGCACCGGTGATGGACACCAGCTGGTACGGCTGCAGACCGGCGATCGCTCCATTGAGCGCAATCAGCGCCGAAGGCGTGAAATGGTTCAAATAAAGCCAGTAGTCGAAAAAGTTGTCCACGGACTGCACCCGGACCACCTCGGTCAACCCAATGAAACCGTCGCGGTCCGTTCGCGCGAAATCTTGCAGGACTCTCGCGCCTGCGGCGTAGTCCGCCGCGTCACAGCTGCCAAGGGACGAGCTGGTGAGCCACTTCGACGCGGAAGCGAAGGGAATCGTGATACAATTGAGAACCACCAGCATGGCCACGAAAAGACCGGATAGGCGCCGCCACGGCCGCCAGCCGGAGACACCATGCCGTTTCCACGCCAGCAGCAGCAATCCGACCGGCACGAGCAGGGACCACCGCCCGTAGGACTCCGTGCCGCTCCAATCCATTTGCACCCCAAACCAGACCACTGCGGACTGCAAACCCACCCCGGCCAGACCCGCAAACACGGGCCAGGCAAGTCGCCACCGCCGGGGTGTGCACAACCAAGCAAGGCCCACTCCCCAAAAGAGGATATTTAACAATAGGCCAAGGGCGGCTCCAAAGAAAACCATAGGGTAAAGCGTCGCGACGAGCGTGCCGCACGCTCGTGAGTGATGAAAGCCGAATCTGCGACGTTCACGTCCGCGGCTTCACCGCAACGGCGAGAAGGGACGTGCCCCACGCCCAACCTCCACCGAGACGCAGCCAAGCATGCTCGATACCCATGAGCCCGCGAACGCCCGCCTCCACCCAGCGAGGCTGGGGTTTGACGTCACTGGTCTCCCCGGCGCGCACGAAGAGTTTTCGTTTGGCGACGATCAGGGGAAACGTCAGCGCATTCCAACGCGTGAGTCTCTGCACGTGCAGGCCGGCCGACTGTAATAGGTTCCTCACTTCGTTTGCAGCAAAACGGTGGCGCGTCTGGCACGACTCGTCGTGATACGACCACATCCAGCGATAGGCGGGAACATTGATCACCAAGGTCCCTCCGGGTTTGAGCACCCGCGCCAGTTCGCGCGCCGCCTGGGTCGCCTCGTCCGGAAAGGGTATCTGACTCAGCACGTCGACGGAGGCGACCGCATCGAAACTGGCGTCTCCGAAAGGCAGGGCCGTAACGGAGGCCTGCTGGATGTCGCAGCCCGGGCAGCGTTCGCGCGCCAGGTCGCAGGCGAGCGGCATGAAGTCGATCGCCGACCAGGTCCAGGCTGGCCGCGCCTTGCGCATCCGCACCATCAGACCGCCCGTCCCGCACCCGGCATCGAGGAGCTTCAACGGAACACCTGGAGCATGGCGGGCTTCCAGCTCCCTCCGGGCATGACCATGGAGAGAACGAAAGTACCACATGTCGTCCTCGACTTCGGCCAGTTTCAGGTATTCGTCCCGTTGCATAACCATCGGACGATGGCCCGCGCCCGGGACGCATCGCAAGAATAACCATTGCCGCACGACCGGCGGAACCCGCATCGTGAGGAGCCCTTGCGATTCCGAGCCATGCGTTCCTTCTTGCACTTCTTCGACACCCCCGCCGGACGGGTCGTGCGGTATGGGGTGTCCTTCGGGATCGTGGCCGCGTTTGTCATCCTGGTGGATTGGGGTGAGCTTGCGCAGCTCGAGGGTCGATTTGCGTGGGGACCGGTACTCTGGGCGACGCTGATCGCGGGTGTGACGTACCCGCTTCATGCGCTTCGTTGGCGGCTTCTCTACGTCGCGCAGGGCCTGACCCTCCCGTTCTCCTGGTCCCATGCGGTCACCTGGATTGGCAATTTCTACAACTCCATCCTCCTCGGAGGGCTGGGCGGTGATGCCGCTCGGGTGTTTTACGTCTGCCGTGACGCACCCCGACAGAAGACGGCCGGGGTTGCGAGTATTGCGATGGATCGGCTCATCGGATTGGGCGTGCTCCTCATGATTTCACTCGTCGCCCTTGCCGCCAAGTTGGGCGCCGTGGCGCAAAAGCCCGAGCTGAGGACCTTCGCCTTGGTCAGCAGTCTGGCTTTGATTCTCGGAACCGCCGCCGTCGCGGTCGCGCTCTCGATCCACCCGCAGCGCTGGCCGCTTTGGTTCCGGACACGGTTGGGGGAACCAACCATGAACACCCTCGCTGATCTGCGCGCCCGAACCCTGGCCAATCGCCGTGCGCACGCCCTCGCGTGGGTCGTCTGCCTTGCGATCTGGCTGCTTGATTTCTACTCGGTTTGGCTGCTGGCCGTCGGACTCGGTCTTACGCTGCCGTTCGTCGAAACGTGCATCGCCGTTTCCGTCGCCTACGCCGCCACCGCTCTTCCTCTCAGTGTGGGCGGGCACGGTATCCGCGAGGGGGCCCTCCTTTTTACGCTTGGAGTCTTCGGTCTCATCTCGACCGAGGGTCCGGATCGCGATGCCGCCCTTCTGCTCGCCCTGCTGGTCTGGGCGGTCACAATGATCTGGAGTCTGTTCGGAGGGATAGTGCTTCTGGTTTGGCGACCGACCCGGGCCGCGGAGCTTCCACGGTCACCGTGACAAGTCCCACCGATCGTAACCTCGCCTGTCCCCCATCCGCGGTGGCAGGAGGACGATCGCTTACGAGATCAAATCGATTCACCCCTGGATGCAAGGTGACCCGCACGGGAGGAAAGTCCTGCGCCCGGAGGGTCAGCGGGAGTGAGGCGAGCACGCGGCCCCGGTGCATCAACCGCGCCGTGCGGTCCGAACCCGCGCAAAGGCGAAAATGGAGCACGACCTCCTGCGGTGTGTCGTGCGGGTTGAAATACGTTAGCACCGCCGGACCGTGGGACCAGCGTACCGACTCATTTCCGTGATCGGCGGATTGCAGGTACCAGCCCTCACCAAAGGTGAGGGTTCGCCCGAACGGGAGTTCCGCGGGTGTGGCCGGATTGAGGAGCACAACGACTTGTTCCTTGCGTGGACTCTCAATCACGCGCCGATAGCCGAGTTGTTTCAATTCACCCAAAAGCCCTTCTCCTCCGTCCTTGAACCCCTTGCGATTGAGATAGAGGGCGGCGAAACCATAGCGCTCGAGCGATTGCACCAATTCCGCCGGCGGAACCGACTCAAGATCACGTTGCCAGCGACTGCGCGAACGAAACTTGGCACCGCCGTAGCTAAAGCGAAGCGACGAGGTGTGCAGATAGGGCCGGAACAGCTCGTAGTCGGCCAGTCGATGCGGGGGCGTGACTTCAGGGAACCCGAGGACAGGCAGCTGAAAGACCATGGCGCCCTGCGGCAGAACCTCCTCCAGCTCCCGTCCGAATCGCACATCCGCCTGAACCCGCTCCACCAATAAAGCACGGGCTTCGGGGGCGGAACGGCGGGGCACCTGGTCCAGCACCCCGATCGTTGCCACCAGGGCCGCGAGGCCGATGCTCAGCGCGCGAGGCCGCCCTCGCAGGTGCCGGGTCAAACGAAGCGCAAGAAACAGCAGCGCGAGGCAGGAGATGAAAATCGCGATGCGGTTGGTCGCCCTGAAGATTTGAAAGCCGAAAAACAGGGCCAGTAGATTGGTGATGCCACCGAGTGAGGAATAGGAGAGAATCCAGCCGGTCTGCAGAGCGAAACCCGTCGGTGCTTTGCCTCGCAGCATACGCAGCACGGAGTCCGCCAGCAGCCAGATGAGCGAGACAATGCCGACCATGCCCAGGTACGGAAGAAAAGCTTCACCCCGCCACTCCGACCAGCGCCCGTAACGTTGTCCGAAGAATGCCAGCAGGTCCCATCGATGAACTGCCGGGGGCACAAACATTTCAATGGCCTTGAGGGCGTACATTTCCGTGCCCCCGTAGTTGCGGACAAGCAGCGGCAAGGTCCCTGTCTGGGTGTAAAGCCACAGTTCCGCGTGCATGAGCACAAAGGCACCCAGCGCGAGCACGAGGCAGACAACGCCGACGCGAAGATTGGACAGCCGGCGATGCCGAACGGCCTGGGCCACCAACGCCCAGATCAAAAGCTGAAACCAGAAAAACAGATGATAGGGGTTGCTCAGCCCGAGCGCGACCGCGGCGAGCAGGCAGATCCACGCTTCACGGCGAGTCCAATCGACCACGCTCCGACGCGCAATCAACCAGCAACAAAGCAGGCCGACCGGGATGGTCCAGGTATAGAGTAAAAGCAGATGGGCCAGGCCGCGGTGAAACACCGAGTAGGTAAACGCAAAGAGCAACCCCCCGACGAACGCCCATTCCCACGCGGCACGAAGCCGGCGGGCGACCGCGTAAAACGCCAGGGCTGCCGAAACGGCTGCCGCCAATACGGCGAGATTCGCCGCGGCCGCCACGCCGATGACACGGGCCATTCCACCCAGCAAAAGGACGAGCAGCTTGTCAGGCGTGGGGTACCCGTTCCAATGCGCTCCCCACGGCGCACCCAAGCGCTTCAGCACCTGGGGCGCCAGGGGCCACGTGTCACCCTCGGACGCCGCCTTGATCCGGGTCAGCATTTCGTGGGTGTCGCCCGAGTAATCCAGGGGCACCCTCCAGTCTGCTGGCGTCCAGAGTCCGTAATGCCAGATCCAGACAACAACCACGGTCAGGATCAGTCCAGGCACACGCCAAACCGACGCGTCCATGCGGATCCCGGCGCGGGTGCGGCCGGAAGAGGTCGGGGGAACGGAACTGGACTCTAAGACAGAAGCAGAACTGCGATGCATCGCGAAGCTGGACGACGCTCGTCACCACGCGAGCAAGCTTCGGTCGACCGTCACACGCAAGCGCGGACCTCGGGAAAGTTTTGCCACCACCGTGCCAGCGTTTATCAACCCAGATTCCTTGCCTGCTTTTTCAAAATCTTCGCATCACCCACCGCAGGGCGGACGGTTCGCCCGCCGGTGGACTCAGTACCGCGGTCTTTATTTTGACGACTCGGTGATGGAGTCCGCGTGGCTGCGCGATCGTGCAGAAATCCATCTGCCTTCGTTGGACGGCGTCACCCACCTCCGGCTTGAAGGTTGCAGCACTCCTGCGGCATCAGGAACAAACGACTCCCCACCTCCGGGCCTGCTGGTGCGGGTCGACGGGAGGGAAGTCGCCCGACTGAACCCGCGGCCGGGACCCTGGAACCTGGAGTTTTCCCTGCCCGCGGCCGCTGGCCCCGAGGGAATCCGGATCGAACTGGTGCTTCTGGGTGTTGGCTGGACCAATACACTGGCATGGCTCGGCCGGATCACCGGCCTCGCACCGCTCCAATCCTACCGGGGTCAACCGAAGAACCGTCGCCTGCGGCTCCTGCGCCTCAGCACCACCGGGGGCCAGATCAT
The DNA here is from genome assembly GCA_016794625.1 of Opitutaceae bacterium. Classification (GTDB taxonomy): domain Bacteria; phylum Verrucomicrobiota; class Verrucomicrobiia; order Opitutales; family Opitutaceae; genus UBA6669. The sequence goes on along the minus strand of JAEUGY010000070.1, from coordinate 79,406 downwards.
CTACGACTTCTCCAACCGGCATTCGCCCTTTTCGACTGCGTTTGCCCGCTCCCATCTGCGCCTGGGCGTCAACGTGGCGGGCTTTCTCACCGCCGACCTTGGAGTTGGCGAGAGCGCCCGCTGCATGGTCCGCGCGGCGGACGCCGCCGCACTCCCGGTGTCGCTCATCGATCTCAAACTGCCCTGCAAGAATCAACGCAGTGACCCTAGTTTTGCCGATCGTCTGGGCTCGGACGCTCCGCATGGAATTTCGATCTTCCATTTGGATCCTCCTGCGGCGCGCGATATCGACCACCATCATGGACGGGCCTTGCGCGCCGGGCGCTACAACATCGGCTATTGGGCCTGGGAACTGCCGGAGTTCCCGGACTCGTGGCTTTCCTCGTTCGACTACTTTGATGAAATCTGGTGCCCGAGCGATTTCACGCGGGAGTCCATCGGCCTGAAGTCCCCGCTCCCGGTCGTGACCATGCCGCATGCCATCGCCTTCGCTCGACCGACCGCCGGTGTCGATGCGCTCCGAGCCCGGCTGGGCCTGCCGGTCGGAGTCTTTCTCTTCCTCGTCTTGTATGACCTGAACAGTTACTCGGAGCGCAAGAATCCCCGCGCCGCCATTGAGGCCTTCCGCCGAAGTGGACTCCATCAGGGCGGCGCCCGTCTGGTGGTCAAAGTCCACTCCGTTCCCGGCAATGAGGAAGATCTGGCCGGGCTGCGGGCGGCGCTTTCGGATCTGCCGGGCACGGTGGTGGTGACAGAGACCCTGAGCCGAGTGGATCTGACCGCTCTTCAGGCCGCGTGCGATTGTTTCGTGAGCCTGCATCGGGCCGAGGGATTCGGTCTGGCCGTCGCGGAGTGCATGTACCTGGGCAAACCCGTCATCACCACCGACTGGTCGGCGACACGCGAATTCGCAGATGGGGACTGTGCCCTGCCAGTGCCGGCCCGATTGGTGACGCTGGAGCGCTCACACGGACCCTACGCCCGCGGCCAGCAGTGGGCTGATCCCTGCGTTGATGCCGCCGCCGACCAGATGCGGCGGGTGGCGGGTGACGCCGGGTTGCGTCAACGCCTCGGGGCGGCGGCGCAACGCCGGGTCGAGGATCGTCTGGCGCCCGCGGTGATTGGCGCCCGCTATCGTCGTCGACTGGAAGCGATCGCCATGTTTTAAGCCGTGCCCGTCCCCAAATGGGCGCCCTCGACGCACGTAAAAGCCAAGGACAGTCGCACGACACGGGTCGGCCGGGGGCGACCGCACCCGGATGAAAAAGAGCTTCAGGCCGGCATGGTTCGTCTGTTTCGTCACGCGTACCTCCTTTCCGATGAACCCTCGCCGCTCGTTCTCCGACGCATCCCGACCACGCGCCCATGGACGCCTCCATGGTCGCAGGTTGGTCGGGCTCGGAACGGAAATCGCAGGAGCGATTCCGAATTGGGCGCACGGGTGCGCCGCGGGTCCCACATTCCTGCCGGTCGGAGGAGCTCGCGCCTCGGCAGCCCCCCTTTCCTGATTGCCCTGTGATCCTGATCGACCTCACCCACACCGCACACACGGACGCGCGCACAGGCGTGCAACGGGTCTGTCGCAGGCTGTACCAAACCTTTCCAGCGTTCCCCGGCGCCTGTGCCGTCACGTGGGATCCCTACTTGGGCGATTGGCGAATCCTGGGCGAGGATGAACGGGCTCGACTTGCGAGCGAGCAACCGGGCCTGCGCCGGAGCGCGTCGTGGTCGTGGCGTCAGCGCCTGCGCGGATGGTCGGGTCGGTTGCTCGGTCACCCCGGACGAGCACTTCCCGCGGCGACGGGTTTGATTGTCCCGGAGATTTTCTCACCCCAAACCGCAGCCGCGTGGCCATCACTGTTTCCCCGTGTCTCGGGACCGCGTGTCGCGCTGTTTCACGATGCCCTGGCCTTGAAACGGCCCGAGCTCGCCGCAGCAAAGACCGTCGCGCGGTTTCCTTCCTACTTGCGGGATTTGCTCGCCTTTGACGGCGTGGCCGCGGTCTCGGAAGATTCCCGCGCCGTGCTGAGCGATTGGTGGAGGTGGTTGGGCGTGGACCGCACGCCCGAACTGGTCGCGATTTCCTTGGGGATCGATTCCCCCCGCCGGGACCCTGCGCTCGCCCGGGCGACGTCCACGCCCGTCGTGCTCTCCGTCGGTACATTGGAAGGTCGCAAAAATCACCTCGCGCTTTTTGACGCCTGTGAGTCGCTTTGGAGCCGGGGACTGTCCTTTGAGCTGAGAGTCATTGGCCTCGCCCCCCAACCCACGTCCAATCCAGCGCTGGCGCGCCTGCGGCAGCTCCAGACCACCGGACGGCCGCTACGCTATGACGGCCCGGTCGACGATGCGATGCTCAGCGCCGCCTACCATGAGTGTTCGTTCACGGTCTATCCTTCGCTGATGGAGGGCTTTGGACTTCCCGTGTTGGAGAGTGTCAGTTACGGCAAGCCCTGCATTTGTTCGGCGCTCGGAGCCCTTGGGGAGTCGGCGCGCGGCGGCGGTTGTCTCGCGCTCTCGGATGTTGAAGCACCGACCCTGGCCCGGGCGATTGAAAGTCTGCTCAGCCACGCTCCGCGCCGGGAGACGTTGGCTTCCGAGGCCCGCGCCCGCGTGCTTCGTCCCTGGACCGACTACACCTCCTGTCTCTCGGAGTGGATGGCTGGGCTGATCCTGCGCCGGACAGGCTGACCGGAAACGATTTGCCAGCCGAAGCGACTTACCGCAGGCTCTTCCCTTCATGGCTTTCTCCCTCTTCAACAAGAACAAGAAAGCGTTGCTCGAACGCTGTCGCGACGACTACGCGACCAAGATGAGGTTGAAGTATGCTCCGTACTACCACGCGATGGAGTCCCAGACCGGGACGACCGTCCGGTTGAATGGCCGGGACATGATCATGTTGTCGAGCAACGATTATCTCGGCTTCTCCTTCCACCCCAAGGTGATCGAGGCGGCGAAAACAGCCATTTCCGTCTGGGGGACCAGCACGACCGGCGCCCGCCCTTCGAACGGTTCGCGGGCGTTCCATGTGCAACTCGAGGAGGCTCTGGCCTCGTTCCTGGGTCGGGAAGCCTGCCATGTTCATTCCGCCGGCTATCTGTCGGTCATGTCGAGTGTGGCCGCGTTCGCCCAAAAAGGGGATCTCATCCTTGCCGACAAGAACCTTCATTCCTGTCTTTGGGATGGCATTCGCCTGTCCCACGCCACGGTCGAGCGATTTTCGCACAACAATCCCGAGGACCTGAAACAAGTCCTGGAGACTGCCGACGCTCAGGTGGCCAAGATGCTGGTGGTGGAGGGCGTGTATTCGATGGAGGGTCACGTCGCCCGTCTTCCGGAATTGGTCGCTCTGGGACATCAGTTTGACTGTTTCACCGTGCTGGATGATGCCCATGGATTTGGCGTGCTTGGGCGCCAGGGACGCGGCACGGTCGATCACTTCGGCCTGAACGACAAAGTCGACCTGATCTGTGGCAGTCTGTCGAAATCCCTCGCGAGCACGGGTGGTTTTGTCGCCGGAGCGCGGGACACCATTGAGTACCTGCGCACACACTCCAAGCAGACCATTTTCTCGGCGGCACTCGCGCCGAGCCAGGCGGCCGCTGCTCGCGCCGCCTTGGAGCTGATGCAGACCGAACCTCAACATCTCGAGAAGCTTTGGAGCAACACGCGGCGCTACATCGCCATGCTGAAGTCACTCGGTCTCGACACCTGGGATACGGCCACACCGGCGGTGCCCATCGTCCTGGGTTCGCGCGAAATGGCCTATCGATTCTGGACCGCGCTGCTGGAAAAGGGCGTATTCACCGTCATGTCCATCGCGCCGGCGGTGCCTCCGGGGAAGGACCTCATCCGCACCGCCGTCTCCGCCATGCATAGCGACGAGGAACTTGACCGCATTGGCGAAGCAATGGCCTACGCGGTCAAACGCATGTAGCGCCACCCAAGGATCCGCCGGAGCAGATCCCGGGATGGCTCCTCCGTCAAAGCCTCGCAAAGGCCTGTTCCAGGTCCTTCTGCAGGTCGGCGAAATCCTCCGTGCCCAGTGAGAGGCGGATGTAATCCGGTGAAACTCCCGTCGACACCTGCTCCGCCGAGGTGAGCTGGCTGTGCGTGGTGCTTGCCGGGTGAATCGCAAGGCTCTTGGAGTCTCCAATGTTCGCCAGATGCGAGAAAAGCTTGAGCCCCTCGATCAGTTTGCGTCCCGCTTCGAATCCGCCCTTCACGCCGAATCCGACCAGACCGCCAAACCCACCGGTCAGGTACTTGCGCGCCGCCTCATGATTGGGACTGCTACGCAAACCGGGGTAGTTGACCCACGACACCTTGCTTTCGCTCGCGAGCCACTCGGCCACCTTCTGTGCATTTTCACACAGTCGCGCCATGCGCAGGTGCAGCGTCTCCAATCCTTGCAGCATGAGGAATGAATTGAAGGGCGAAAGGCACGCCCCCACGTCCCGGAGCAACTGGAGTCGCATCTTGAGAATATAGGCCACATTGGCCCCACCCGCCGGTGGGAAACTCTTGAAGGCGTCCCAATGCACCAGACCGTGGTAGCTCGGATCGGGCTGGGTGAAACCCGGGAACCGTCCGCGACCCCAGTCGAAGTTGCCGCCATCGACCACCATGCCGCCGATCGAGGTGCCGTGCCCCCCGACATACTTGGTGGTGGAATGAACCACGACGTTCGCGCCCCATTCAATGGGACGGTTGAGCATCGGCGACAGGCAGGTGTTGTCGATGATCAGTGGCACCTCCGCCTCGCGCGCGATCTGCGCGACCTCCTCAAACGGAAAGATGTTGAGCGCGGGATTGCCCAGACCCTCTCCGTAAAACGCCTTGGTATTGGGCCGGAGAGCGCGACGGAACGCCGACGGGTCCTGGGCGTCGACAAACGACACCTCAATGCCCAGTCGCGGCAATGTGTAGTGAAAAAGATTGTACGTACCACCGTAGAGCTGGGCGACGGAGACCAGATGGTCCCCCGCGCCGGCGATATTGAGGATGGCGTCCGTGATCGCCGCCTGCCCGGAGGCGTGGGCCAGCGCACCGCTGCCACCCTCCAGAGCCGCAAGGCGCTGCTCGAGCACATCCGTCGTCGGATTCATGATCCGCGTATAGATGTTCCCCAGTTCCTTCAGGGCGAACAGATTGGCGGCATGTTCGGTGTCGCGAAAGACGTAACTGGTCGTCTGGTAGATCGGAACGGCGCGTGAGCCGGTCGTGGGATCCGGCACTTGGCCGGCATGGAGGGCTTTGGTCCCGAGGCCTTGGTAACTCATGGGACCGGCGAGTCTCTGCCGAACGCGCTTGCGGTCAAGTCGCGACACCAAAGGGACGGAGGCCTAGGCACACGCCCGCACCAGCGTTTCGGCCGCTTCGCTCCAGCGGGGCAGCGGCCGTACCACGGCGGAGCCGGCAAGCCGCCGCCAAGCCACTTCGTCGCGGGCCAGAGTTCGCAGCGCTTCCTTCCACCGCTCCGGCTGCTCCAAAGGCAGGAGAAGGCACCCTCCCCCGTCCGCGGTCTCGCGCAACACGGGCAGGTCGCTGCACAGACAGGGCACGCCCTGCCAAAGGGACTCCAGCACCGGAAGGCCGCAGCCCTCGGCCCGCGTGGCAAACAGGGTCGCCCGGGCCTGGCGGTAAAGCAGGACCAGTGCTTCATCCGTCGCGCTGCGGTGGTGGACCAGCAGTCCGGGGAACCGAGTCTGGAGGTGACGGATACGGGTCAGCAAGGGACGACCGAACCGCGGATTGACCCGCCCGGCGAGATGAAGCGCGAACACCACGTGTTCGCTCCAGAGCTCCTCCGCCAGATCGAGGAGAAACGCCTGGTTCTTCCGGGGCTCGAGTATGCCGACCGCCAGGAAGAGCGGCCCCCGTGGATCGGGTGCCTCCGTCCGGCGGTCTCCTCCCAGTCCGTCCGCTCCCAACGCTAGGAGAGAGACCTCCGCGCGTGCCGGGCGCTCCTGCCACCGCCAGAAGGACAACAGATCCTGCCGGCTGGTTTCGGATACGGCGAACACGCGATCAAACCCCGCGAGCAGGCTCATGTACTCCGGATGCCGGGCCACGCTTTGCGGCCACGTGATGTCGGGATGCCGCAGGGGGATCGCGTCGTGAAAGACGGCGGCCAGTCGGCACGGGCGGCTCCGCAGCCATTCCGTCAATCCCGGACGCTCCGCTTCCGAAAACAACTCAGTCGTGAGGAACCAATCATCGGGTCTGACCCGTCGCGACCAGTTCGGCCAGGCCACCGCAGTGAACGCGTTTCCCGCCTCCGTTCGCAGGCGCACGTTCACCCGGTTCAAACCCGAATGATGCCGGGCGGCCCCGGTTTGGGTGACGTCAAAATAGATCATCGGGAACGGCCCTTAGGTTCGTCCGCACGCACGGGAGGGGAGTCCGAATCCACCGGCCCGGACGATGCCGCGATGCCGGACAAAAACAGGGCGCGCAGTCGAGCAGCGTTGTGGTGGGCATCGAACTCACGCTCGACCCACCCTCGGGCCGCACGGCGAATCTGTTCCAAGGTCGCGTCCTCTCCCCCGGCCACCCGGCGGAAGGTCGCAAGCCACGCGGCCGGATCGTCGAGCCTGGCCACAAACCCGGTCACCTCATGGCTGATCGCCTCGGTGGTGGCCGCGGCGGGGGATGTGACCACGAGCGTGCCGATGCTCATGGCTTCGGGAATGACGTTCGGCAACCCATCCCTATCCCCACTGGCCGCCACCCTGCCCGTGTGAACCAGGAGGTCGGCCCAGGCGAGGGTTTCCCAGACACGTTCGAGTGGGCAGTGGCCGAGAAATGCCACGCGCCCCTGCAGACCAAGCCGGTCGCGGAGCGACTCCAGCGAGCGCCGCAAAGGTCCGTCCCCGAGCACCCGCACATCGACCTCGATTCCAGCCTTCCCGGCCTCCGCGTAGAGCCGCAGCTGTTCGTCCAGACCTTTCTTTTCCACCAAGCGCGCCACGCATACGACGCGGAGTTGACGGCGTTCGGGCCGCAATGCCTTGAACGCGGGAAACCGGTCGAGCCCGCGCCGGATCACGTGGATACGATCGGGGCGGATCCCGCGCTCGCGCAAGGTCGCCGCCCCCATGTCCGTCGAGGTGTGCACGAAGGCCGCATCGCCCAGTTTTTCGCTCAGCCACCAGTCGCCACCATGCTCATACAGATCGTAGGCGTGGGCACCGACACTGAACGCGTGCCCATTGAGCCGGCTCAGGATCCACGCGGCCGTGGCGGGCGCTCCTCCCCACGCGGCGTGGATCCAGCGGGGCGGATCCGCGCGGAATTCACGGTGATAGACTCCGGCGAACCCGGCTCCCAGCATGTTTTCCCAGAAGTTCATCCAGGACGGGGCTCGGCGGGACAGCAGTCCGCGGACGAGAGGCCAGAACACACGCGGATGTCGCACCGACGCCCACGGGATGATCCAGAACAGCTCGATCAAGCGGAGCTTCGGGAAGGTTCTGACCTCCATGCCCCCAAACGAACCTCCACCACCCCACAGTGAATACAGACGAAGCGGCAGCCCGCTCTGCTGCATCGCCGCCACCTCGCGTTGCAGAAAGGTCTCGGTTGCCTTCGGAAAGGTGGTGAAGAGATAGGCGATCGTGGGGGAGGAAGGCACGGCAACCATGACTACAACCCACCAGGGCGCGGCGATTCGTCCGACCCGCTCGTTGGGAAGACCTGACGCTCCAGTCTCACTCCGGCCACGTCCTGGGCCAGTCCAACAATCTCATCGATCAACAGGGTGGGATCCTCCTCATACCGCAGTTCCAGAAATCGCCGCCGGTACTCCTCGTACAAGGACGACTGGGCCATCCAACCCGACAAGATCCGCTCGAACTCCACCGACGATTCAATTTTCTCCGAGCGCGCTCCATTGCGAAAGAACTTCCAGGTCAAACTCTCCTGGGGCATGATTCCGCCGAACGCGTTGAAGATGATCGGACACCGAAAGTGGAGGGCTTTGGCACACGTGGTCGTGCCGCCGCGCGTGACGATGGCATCGCTGACCTGCATGAGCAGATGCACCTGTTCCGAGAATCCCTCGATGTAGAGAGCAAGCTCCGGATGCTGCGCGCGCCAGTGCATCAACTGGTGGTGCGTCTCCTTGTCTTTCCCGCAGATGACAATCACCTGGACGCGATCCGCATGGCGCAGCAGCGCGGGCAGCAGCGCGAAGTGGTTGTTGGCGCCATTTCCGCCCGTGGCGAGAAAAACGGTGAAGCGATCCGCCCGCAGCCCGAGCGGACCCGTGCGAAAGGCCTGTCGCTGCCGCGCGTCCAGCACCTCCCGGTGCGAACGCGGCAGCATGAGGTGTCCGCGCACCCGGCAGCGAGACGCGGGCACGCCCTTCCGCACGGCGAAGTCCCGGGCCGTCGGCGTGCGAGAGAAGTAGAGGTCCACCGTCGGCTCGATCCAGTTGCGCGAGTAGCCCCATCCGCCCGAAAACTCGCCGCAATAGGTGACACATCGCACCCGGTCCGCTCCCAACGTCGTCCTCGCCAGCTGAAAGTAGCCGCGGTTGAGACAATCATGAACACTGAAGATCAGATGCGGCCGGTACTCCTCCAGCACGCGCAGGTAATAGCGCCGCCCCAACGTCACCGTGCGGCGATTGAGAATGGCCAGAAGTTCCACCAGCGCGTAATAGACACTGTGCAGCAGAGGAATGCGCTTCTGGATCCAATTGTAGAGGTTCACCCCACCCCGATTCACCACGGACGACTTCTCGAGCATCTGCTCAATCCGCACATCCACGCCATGCCGGTACAGGGTGAAACACCAGTCGGCAAAGGCCTCGGCGCGGGCGTCATGACCGCCACCTGTGCTCGAGGTGAGGACAAGGATGCGAACCTGATCCACGATTCAGCGGCCTCCAAAATAGCGGGTCTGGGCGGCCCGCCGCCAGCTCTGCGGAGCCAGACCGGCAAGCCACGGAGCAAGCCTGGATTGAAAGAATCCGCCGCTGCGGACCGTGCCACTGCGCCCTCGCGCCAAGGCCCGACGCAGGTCGCGCGCCGCCAGCTCCGGGCCCGGTGAAGCTTCCAGGTTCGTCTCCAGGGCGCGCCAGTACGGCTGCAGGGCGGGATCGGCGGGAGAGGCGTGAACGGACATGGCTTGGTTGAACGAGGTGCGGTAGTCCCCGGGTCGAAAATCGATGACGGTGACACCCGAACCGCGGGTTTCAAAGATCAAACTCTCGCTCAGTGCCGAGAGACCCGACTTGGCCACATTGTAGCCGCTCATGAAGGGCAAGGGAAACTCCACGGCGAGCGAGGATACATTCACCAACGTTCCCCGGGCCGGATCCCGGCGTCGGAATCGAGCCAGAGCCGCGTGGTTGAGGCGAAGGGTGGTCAACAGCATGGTTTCGAGTTGTTCGATCCAGGTCGTCGCGGGCACCGTCTCAAACGCGCCAAAAACACCGTATCCCGCATTGTGTATCACCAGGTCGAACGATCCTCCGGCCGCCTCCGCCGCCACGGCAAACGCCGCTTCGCTGCCCGGACTGTCCCGCAAGTCCAGTCGCACCGGAAGGAATGTGCCGGGCCCCGCCCAGGGACCGGTCAGGCGCGCCGGGTCACGGGCGGTACCCCACACCGTGACGCCTTCCTCCAGGAGCATCGCACAGAAGGCACGGCCCAAACCACTGCTGGCCCCGGTGACAAAGGCGGTGGAGAAACTCGACCCCAACGCGGCGCGGTGGAGGGACATGATCAAGCCCGCCGCAACACCACGCACACATTGGCGCCGCCAAAACCGCTGCTGTTGTTGAGCATCACGCGACAGGAAGCGGTTTCCGTGGTCCGCGGAATGTTCATGCCCGCACAGGCGGGGTCCAGCTGCGTGATGTGGGCCGATCCCGGGATGAACCCCTCGCGCAGGGCGAGGGCACAAAAACCGCTTTCCATCGCTCCCGCCAAGGAGAGCCCGTGACCCGTCAACGCCTTGGTGCTGCTGACCGCCACGCGGGCTGCTTCCGGGCCCAGCACCGCCTTCAGCGCCTTGACCTCAGAGAGGTCTCCGATCGGGGTCGACGTGGCATGGGCGTTGACATAGTCGATGTCCTGAACTCGCAGCCCGCAGGAGCGCAGCGCCCGTTCCATCGCGATGCGCAAGCCGGTGCCCTCCGGATGGGAAATGGCCACGTTGTGTCCATCGGACGCCTGCCCCCAGCCTGCCACTTCGCAATAGGGAGTCACCCCTCGCCGCCGCACCTCGTCCTCACTCTCAAGCACCAATACGGCTGCACCACCCGTGCCGACAAAACCATCGCGCGCGACGTCGAAGGGTCGCGATGCCGTGGCAGGATCGACATTGGCGGAGAGGGCGCGCATGCCCGCGAACGGAAGGATCGTCTCCACATTGCCGTCCTCGGCACCAATGACGAACATCCTCGATTGCCGCCCCAGGACGATTTCATCGTAGGCAAAGCCCATGGCATGGGATGACGACGCACAGGCCGACGAAAAGCCGGTCGACGCCCCCCGAATCTTGAAATGGGCCACCAGGTTGAACTGCACCGTACCCGCGATGGACGCGACGATGCCCAACGGAGGACAGCGCATCACCCCTTGGGCATGCATTTGATTGACCAGTCGCGCGAGCAGATGGGGTGAACCGCCCGAGGCCGCATAAAGCCCGGTCTCCTCGTTGGAAATGTCGCCATCATTCAACGCGGCATCCTTGATCGCCTGTTGCATCGCGCAGTAGGCGAACAAGGAATTCGGAGACAGGCTGCGCAGGACATCGCGCCGAATTCGGTAGGCCGATGGAAACGTCCAATCTTCCGGGTCCGCCGACTCTACGTTAAAGTCACGAATGGGCGCCGCCACCTTGACCGGAACCTCCGGTTTTTGGAACGGAGGATAGAGCTGCATGCCATGATTAAGCTCCCGCAGACTCCGTGAAACCGTGGCCCGATCGTTGCCAATGCTGGTGATGAATCCTAATCCGGTGACAAAGACTTTGGGCATGAAAGGGATCGGGTGCCGCCAGCATCGGCGGTTTCCGGGGCGGAATCCGCGCACTTAGCCACGGCAAAAGAGCAGCGAGCCTGTTACAGCCGCGCCGACGGGTCAACGCGGGAACGCGGTTCTCGTTCCGACCCCGGAAAGCGCTCGCGCCGGCTGGCGGCGTGAGCTGTTCAGGCGCTGACCGCCGCAGCCAGATTCGGAACCGTCGCCACGGCCGGCCGAGCCACTTCCACCACTCCATTCGCTTCCACCACGGGCGCGGGCACGGGGGCTTCCTCGGCGTAGGCGAACGTCAGCGTGATTTCCTCCGCCACCGCCGCCTTTTCCTGACCGACACGGATCGACCCCTCAAACGTGGCCAAAGGCATCTTCGCCCGCTTGGGTCGGATCGACAGGGTCAATACATCTCCGGGACGGCAAACACGGTGACACCGCACGCCTTCGCAGCTCGTGAAAAAAATCTTGGTTGGGTCGATCGTCCGACCCGGTTCGCCCAGCGAACCCTCAAGGAGATAGAGCACGGCCAGCTGCCCCAGCGCTTCCAGCATGATCGAGGCTGGAAGCACGGGATTGTTCTTGAAATGCCCTTGGAGAAAAAACTCCTGCCCCGTGATCTTGTATTTGCCTTGAGCCCCCGCTGAACCCACCTGCGCTTCGTTGATAAAAAGAAACGGAGGTTGAATGGGCATGACCGCCACGACTTGTTCGACCGGGATGAACTTGGTGGGTTTGGGCAGAGGCAAACCACGGATTTTGCAGTCGATGAAGGTCTTGACGTCTCCGACGGTGCGCAGATTGCGCAACTCATCGTTATTCGTCTGCATTTGCAGCACTTCCTCCACCAACATGACGATCTCCATCATCGTCAGCGAATCCACGCCCAGATCTTCGACGAGGCGCAGGTCATCGTCCCCATCTCGGAGTTTCGGACGCAGCTCGGATTCTACAAATCGTTCAATGACACCGAGAACGATGACAGGCAAATGGACCGGGTCGAGCGTGCGACGGAAGAGCAGGGCAGCCTCGACCGTAGCGGGTGAGCACCGTTTGAGCGAATCGCGGACCGCGACTTCATCTTCAGGTGTGAACGGCTTGGGAGCGGCTTCCGCACGGGCGTGCGAGGCACCGCTGCTCGGGACTACGTCTGGCATGGTTGGATTCTTGTAAGTTATCCCGATTTTGAAAGTAAACGATAAAGGGTGAGAGCGCACGCTGCGCCACGCTGTCGCGCACGGATTGCAATCATCAACCGCACCTTGGCATAGTCAAACCAAGGTCCGGAATGTTCCCCTGATGATGACACGGCGTCTCGCTTCAGGGCAGGAACTTCCTTTCGCGAAGCCAATAGAGGCACTGGTCTGACCAGGGAGGGGCCGCTCGTTTGGCGTCTCCGAAACCCAAACCATGGGCGCCGGATTCGTAGATGTGCAGTGAAAACGGTACACCGGCGCGTCGCAGGGCGGCGGCAAACAGAAGACTGTTCTCCACCGGCACCGTTTGGTCAGCGACGGTGTGCCAAAGAAAACAAGGCGGAGTCGAAGGAGTGACCTGAAGCTCGTTGGACAACGATCGGACCAGCTCGGCCGGAGGCGTCTTGCCCAGCAGGGCCTCCCGGGAACCGACATGCGCAAATTCGCCAAAGGTGATCACCGGGTAGCACAGGATCGCAAGATCAGGGCGACTGCTTTCCCGGTCGAACGGATCGGCGGCGGAGGGAACGCCAAGATCGAAATGCGTCGCCAAGGTTGAGGCCAGATGGCCACCCGCCGACGATCCAATGACGCCAATCCGGGCCGGATCGAGTCCATCCCGCCGCGCCCAGGCGCGCACCATCCGGAGGGCCCGGGCTGCGTCCTGCAGCATGATCGGATGACGGTAGCCCTTGGAACCCAGGCGGTACTTCAACACATAGCAGGTCACTCCCTGCTCCACAAACCAACGCGCGAACCCCTCGCCTTCATGCGGCGCGAGCATGTTGTAGCCGCCGCCGGGCAGAATGAGCATGGAGGCACCGGATCGCTTTTCCGACGTGGGTAGATACGGCGTGAGCGACGGCTTGTCTTCATCCCGGCTTCCCAAGGCGCCTGGCGCACCGTCCGGCCAAAGCAAATGGGCTTCAGGCGCGGTGAGACCTTCAGGTAAGAACGACGACAACATGCAAACAAAAAGCAGCAGGGTTTTGCGAGGTAAGCACATCTCAGAACGCGTACCTCGTTAGACAAGCATACTCCGTGACGGGAACCAAGGCGAACGGAGGGTTCAGGAGAAGAAAGCCCGAAATTCCCACCTCAAGCCTTGCGGAAGAGCAAATCTTCGTACGGGTTAGCGGGAACTTGCCGCGTTCCTTCACGCATGCGTGATTATTTTGCCCGACGACTTCTCCTCATCCCCCCCACCCTGCTGGGCATCACGCTGATCGTCTTCCTGATCACGCGGATCGTCCCCGGAGGGCCGATCGAGCGGGCGATCATGGAATCGAAAATGGCGGACGCGGCGGGCGGCGGCGGCGCCTCGCGCGCCGATGCGGGTCGCGGAGCGCTCTCCGAGGAGCAGATGAACCAGTTGAAGGCCTACTACGGCTTCGACAAGCCGCCGCTCGAAGCCTACCTCGTGTGGCTCGGTCGCGTCGCGCGGGGGGATCTCGGATCCTCGTACCGCTTCAATGAACCCGTGCTCGGGATCATTCTGGAACGCATCCCGGTGTCCCTGACCTACGGTCTCATCACCCTTTGTCTGGTCTATTCCATCTGCATTCCGCTGGGCATCCTGAAGGCCATCAAGCACCGCACGCTGCTGGACAACCTGAGCTCGGCACTGATCTTCACAGGCTACGCGATCCCCGGTTATGCCCTCGGCGCGGTGCTGGTCGTCTACCTTGCCGCCCGGCGCGGTTGGTTTCCCATGGGCGGATTTGTCGGGCGCGACTTCAGTGAACTGAGCCTGCTGGGTAAGCTCGGCGATTTCGCCCATCACGCGGCGCTGCCGCTCCTCTGCTATTCGGTGGGCAGTTTCGCACTGGTGACCCTGCTGATGAAGAACCATCTGATGGACAATCTGGCCGCCGATTTTGTCCGCACCGCGGTGGCGAAGGGGGTGTCCTTTCGTGGCGCGGTGATCAAACACGCCTTTCGCAACTCTCTCATTCCGATCGCGACTCACTTCGGACAGCATTTCACCATCCTCGTCACCGGGTCCTTCCTGATAGAATTCATCTTCGACATCGATGGCATGGGCTTGCTCGGTTATACCTCCGTGGTGGATCGGGATTATCCGACCGTCATGGGTGTCTTCCTGATCACGTCCTTGCTCCTGTTGATCGGGAACATCGTGTCAGACATCCTCGTGGCCACGGTCGATCCTCGGGTGCGCTTCAAGTAGTCCGTCCGCCGCATCATGGAATTTCGTTTACCCCGTTTTCAGCTCAATCCCATCACGCGGAAGAAACTGCGACGGTTCCGCCAGATCCGGCGGGGCTACATCGCCTTCCTGATCCTGTCCGGATTGATCTTTCTCTCCCTGATCGCGGAACTCCTGGTCAACAATCGCGCCCTCATCGTGCGCTACGAAGGGGCCTGGTATTTTCCGACCTACGGAGCGATCCATACGGGACGGGACTTCGGCCTGCCTTACGACTACGAGGTCAACTACAAGGACCTGCCGGCGGCCTTCGCCCAAACCAAGAATTGGGTGCTCATGCCCCCGGTGCCCTACGGGGCGCTTGAAAACTGCTACCCGGGTCAGACCTTCAAGCCGCGGCCGCCGGATGCGGGCAAGCGCCATTTTCTGGGGACGGACCAGATCAACCGCGACATCCTGGCCCGCCTGCTTTACGGGTTTCGCAACGCGCTGATCTTCTCCGCGTGCTTCATCGCGCTGACCTACCTCATCGGCATCACCCTGGGGTGCCTCATGGGCTACTTTGGCAGCTGGTTCGATCTGCTCGTGCAACGCGTGATCGAGATCTGGTCGAACATTCCGTTCCTCTTTGTCGTCATCATCGTCGCCTCGGTCGTGCCTCCCAGCATCGGCATGAGCCTCTGGATCCTGTTGTTGATCGTCGTGGCCTTCTCCTGGACGGGCATGACGTACTACATGCGCTCCGCCACCTACCGCGAGAAAGCCCGCGACTACGTGCACGCGGCGCAGGTGCTCGGAGCCTCGACGCCGCGCATCATCTTCAGCCATATTCTTCCGAATACGCTTTCAACCATCGTGACGTTCATCCCGTTCACGGTGGCCGGCGCCATCAACTCTCTGACCGCGCTCGACTTCCTGGGATTCGGCCTGCCTCCACCCACCCCGAGCTGGGGCGAGCTGCTGCGGCAGGGCACCTCGAATCTCAACTCTCCCTGGATCGTCGCCTCGGCCTTCACCGCGATCGTGGTCGTGCTCATCCTCGTGACCTTCATTGGCGAGGCGGTGCGCGAGGCATTCGATCCAAAGAAATTCACCACGTATCAATAAGTCCATGATCTCCCTCCCGACCCTCCAGCGAACGCTCGCGGCCCTCGTGGTCGCCGCCGGCCTCTCCCTCGCCACCGGATGCGGCCCCAAATCCGCGACCAGCCCCGCCACGTCCACATCCGCGTCTGCACCCGCACCGGCGGCCGCGGATTCGATGATGGAAATCGATCTTGCCCGCACGCTGAAGGAACAGGCGTCGTTCTACCGCTTCAAACCCCTTTCGGAACTTCCCGCGGGTCTCGCCTGGCAGGACGGATCAGACCTGCCGGAATTCGCCGACCTCAACGCGAAAAAGGGCGGCACGTTCAACTATTTCATGCAGGACTTTCCCCGCACGCTGCGGACCCTCGGGCCCGACGCCACCGGAGGCATGCGCCAGTACCTGCTGGACTACACCGCGGTCTATTTGCTGCACGATCACCCGAACGAAGCCGGCAAGGTTTACCCGGGCATCGCCAAACAGTGGGCCGTCGATGGCGCCACCAGCACCATTTACTTCCGGATCGATCCGGATGCCCGGTGGTCGGACGGACGGCCGATCACGACCGATGATTTCGTCTTCACGTTTTATTTCATGCGCAGCCCGCATCTGAACGAGCCGTGGTACAACAACTACTACAGCACCAAGTACACGAGCCTCACCGTCTACGACAAGATGACCTTCGCGCTCACCATGCCCGAAAACAAGCCCGACCTGCCCAGCCGGTCGAGCCTTTTCGCCCCATATCCGAGGCACGCTTACGGCGACTTCGGACCCGGCTGGCTGGAACGGTTTCAATGGCGGACGCCGCCGACGACCGGGGCCTATGTGCTGAAGGAAAAGGACATCGAGAAGGGACGCTCCATCACGCTGACGCGGCAGGATGACTGGTGGGCGCGCGACAAACGGTTCTTCCGCGGTCGCTACAATCCGGATCGGTACCGGTTCGAGATCATTCGCGACATCGACAAGGCGGCCGAGGCCTTTGCGCGCGGAGACATCGATATGTTCACCCTCGGGCTCCCGAAGTTCTGGTACGAGAGCATTTCCGCCGACCATCCCGCGGTGAAGGCCGGCTACCTGGTGCGGGCCAAGTTTTTCAATCGGACCCCACGCCCGGACTGGGGCCTGTGGATCAACAGCCGCAAACCCGGCCTGGACTCCCTCGACGTGCGGCTCGGCATCCAGCATGCAACCAATTTTGACCTGGTGTGCGCCCAGTTCTTTCGGGGTGACGCCGTGCGGCTGCAAACCCGCTCCGACGGCTATCCCTTCCGGGCGCATCCGACCATCACGGCCCGCCCGTTCGATCCGGTAAAGGCGCGCGAGTACTTCGCCAAAGCCGGCTTTACCACCCAGGGACCCGACGGTGTGCTGCGCTCGGCCGACGGTCGCCGGCTCTCGTTCACCATCACCACCTTCCGCCCCGACCTGCGCGACCTGCTCCCCATTCTTGCGCAGGAAGCGATCAAGGCGGGGCTCGAGTTCAAGCTGGAGATCCTCGACCAGACCACCGGTTGGAAGAAAATCCAGGAGAAGAATCACGAAATCGCCCTCATTGCGCTCTCACGGTCGGTCGAGATCTACCCGCGCTACTGGGAGATGTACCACGGCTCCAACGCCTTTGAGGACGCCTACCTCGATCCATCCGGCAAGTTCGTCGAGACATATGCCGCCGGAAAGCCGAACCCGAATCCGCAGAAGATCCGGGTGCAGACGAACAACATGACTATGACCTTCATTCCGGAGCTTGACCGGTTGATCGAGGATTACGACCGGGCCCAAACCTTGGACGACATCCAACGGATCGGGGCGCAGATCGAACAGATCATTTACGATGATGCCTCGTGGGTGAACGGCTGGGCCTTGCCATTCTATCGGGTGGGATACGCGCGCTACGTCAAATGGCCGGCGGCCTTCAATGTGGCCAGCAGCCGCACCGCCGAGGAGTTCTTCGTGCATTGGATCGACCCGGAGGAAAAGAAAGCCGTCGAGGAGGCCAGGAAATCGGATCGGACATTCCCGTCCGCGGTGCAGATCTTTGACCAGTACAAGCAGTAAGCCGGCCCCGTGGATTCCTCCGCTTTGCCTCCCGTGTCTTCACCTTCCACCTCCCCGGCCTCCGCGGGCGAGGTGGTGCTCGAAGTCCGCGACCTTGTCACCACCTTCGACACCGATGCGGGCACCTTGACGGCCGTGGACGGCGTCAGTTTCCCCGTGCGACGGGGCCGCACCCTCGGCATCGTCGGGGAATCGGGCTGCGGCAAGAGCGTCACCGCGCTGTCGATCATGCGTCTGCTGCCGCAACCGATGGGGAAAATCCGCAGCGGATCGATTCTCTTCGACGGCAAAGATCTGGCCACGTTGCCAACCGAGGAGATGCGCAAGATCCGCGGCGGTCGGATCGGAATGATTTTCCAGGAGCCCATGACGGCGCTGAACCCCGTGCATTCGATCGGGCGCCAGTTGAGCGAGGTCTTTCTGTTGCACCGCACCCGCAATGAACGGGAGGCGCTGCAGATGTCGGTTGAAATGCTGCGCAAGGTCGGGATTCCATCACCGGAGATCCGCATTGGAGAGTATCCCCACCAACTTTCCGGCGGCATGCGCCAGCGTGTGGTCATCGCCATGGCGCTGGCCTGCAAGCCGGACGTCGTCATCGCCGACGAACCGACCACCGC
The DNA here is from genome assembly GCA_016794625.1 of Opitutaceae bacterium. Classification (GTDB taxonomy): domain Bacteria; phylum Verrucomicrobiota; class Verrucomicrobiia; order Opitutales; family Opitutaceae; genus UBA6669. The sequence goes on along the minus strand of JAEUGY010000070.1, from coordinate 61,287 downwards.
CCTCGACGTGACCATTCAGGCGCAGATCCTCGAGCTCATGCAGTCGCTGCAGGATGAGATGGGCATGGGGATCATGCTGATCACCCACGATCTCGGGGTCATCGCCGACATGTGTGATGACGTGGTCGTGATGTACGCCGGCCGGATCGCGGAATCCGGGCCCGTGCAAACCCTGTTTTCCACGCCGTCGCACCCCTACACCCGCGGTTTGCTGAACTCGATTCCCCGGTTGACGACGCCACGCAAGAGCCGGCTCCCCATCATCGAGGGCATGGTGCCGAGCCTGGCGGAACTGCCGGCCGGATGCCGCTTCCAGAATCGTTGTCCGTACCGGATCGATGCGTGTTCGGTCCAGCCTGCACTCGAGGAGGTGGGTCCGGGTCACCGGTCCGCCTGCCACCGCTGGCGTGAACTGCCCTCCCTGCCCGTCTCCCCATGAGCGCCGCACTTCTCGAAGTCCAGGATCTGAAGATGCACTTTCCGGTGAAGGAAGGCGTCTTCCAGCGCGCCCGCAAGGTGTGCCGGGCGGTCGACGGCGTCACTCTCAGCCTGCCGGCCGGAAGCACCATCGGCCTGGTGGGAGAGTCCGGCTGCGGCAAGTCCACCCTGGGCAAGTGCATCGTCCGTCTGCACCAGCCCACCTCCGGATCAATCCGATTTATGGATACGGAGCTGGCGGGGCTCTCCACCTCGAGCCTCAAGCCGCACCGGAGGCAGCTGCAGATGATCTTCCAGGATCCGGTGGAGTCGTTGAACTCGCGTCACATGGTGGGGGAAATCCTGGCCGAGCCCTTTCTCATCCACGCGATGGGCGACGCCGGCTGGCGCCGGCGCAAGGTGCTCGACCTGCTTGACCGGGTGGGTCTGCCGGCCAACGCCGCGGAGCGCTACCCCTTTGAGTTCTCCGGCGGCCAGCGGCAGCGCATCGGTATCGCCCGGGCCATCGCGCTCGAACCCAAGCTGATCGTGTGCGACGAGCCGGTGTCGGCGCTTGACGTGTCGATCCAGAGCCAGGTGCTCAACCTGATGCTCGACCTGCAACGGGACATGGGGCTGAGTTATCTCTTTATCGCCCACAATCTCGCCGTGGTGAAGCATGTCTCCGACCAGGTCGCGATCATGTACCTCGGTCGGATCGTCGAGCTGGCCGACGCGGATGAGATCTACCGGAACGCACGGCATCCGTACACCCGGGCCTTGATCTCGGCCATTCCGCAGCCTGATCCGCGTCACCGACAAAATCGCATCGTCCTAAGCGGTGATGTGCCGTCGCCCATCAACCCGCCGTCCGGCTGTCCTTTTCACCCCCGTTGTCCGCATGCCACGGATCGGTGCCGGGCGGAAGTTCCCGCCTTGCGTCCTGCGCCGGGTGCGTCCGGTCACACGGTGTCCTGCCACTACGATCTTTAGGCCGTCCATCGGTTTGGACCCGCTCGGCCGGTTCTGGCGCTGTCCGGTTACCCTTGCCTTGCGGGAGGGGTTGGGTCCATCTCGGACGGTCGGCCCTTCTTCTTCATGCGACACTGCATCTATCCCGGCACCTTCGACCCGATCACGTACGGTCACCTTGATGTACTCTCGCGGGCGGCCAAGATCTTTGACCGGGTCACCATCGCAGTGGCTCACAATCCGGGCAAGGGGCCGCTGTTCTCGGTCGAGCAACGCATGGAGATGCTCGGTCCGAATATCGCGGCCTTCCCGAATGTCGCCATCACTCCGTTCGGAGGTCTGCTGATGGAATTCGCCATGGCCCAAAAGGCGGACGCCATCATCCGCGGCCTGCGGGCTCTCTCCGATTTCGAATTCGAGTTCAACATGGCTCTGATGAATCGCCATCTGCAACCGGCGATCGAGACGCTCTTTGTCATGCCGAACGAGCAGTTCAGCTATTGTAGTTCAACCCTGGTGAAGCAGGTGGCGCGCTTTGGGGGCGATGTCAGTCACTTTGTGCCGCCCAACGTGGCCGCGGCACTCAAAGTGGCGTTCGCGCGGGGCCCGGGATAGGGATCCCGTTCCCGGCCTCGGCTGCCGACCCGGTGACCTCAGTAGCCGGTGGCGATGTGATTGATCGACGGAGCGTACAGCACGCCGTTCAGGAGCAGTCGGGTCGTGGCGTGCCAGATCAAGCGTTGTCCGGGTTCATTGGAAAAGAGAATGACGTGTCCCTCGCCCAACGGCTCCTCGATCACCGCCGCAGTCCCACGCAACAAGCGCTCCGTATTGTCCTTCCAGACGAAACCCGCGAGGCGGAGCGATTGATCCGCATTCTCGGTGTCGAATGTCAGGACGTTCGTGCCCGTCTTGCTGGTGCGGAAAAAGGTGTCGCCTTCGACCAGCACGGGCAGGACATCCTGCTCGAACCCAAACGAGAGAAAATGAAAGCGATCCACCTTCGCTCGGAGGATGGCTCCGGGCACCGGCAGGGGTTTCTTGGATTTCTTCTCATCGGTCGGGCCAGCGGCGCTGCGTGACGCATCAAGACCAGCTGGCGGTGCGGGAGGCGGACCTTTCTCGTTTTGACTCAGCGCTTCGGCGGGCGCGGACGGCGGCGGCTCCTTGGCTTTGGCCGGTTCGTGTTCCACGGCATCGGCGTCGTCTTCATCGTCATCCTCGCGCCCCACCAGCGTGGCCGTGGTCAGCTTCGTGGTCTTGCCCGCCGCAAACTCTGCGGCCCCCCCCACCGCGATCAGCGTGCCGCCCTGCTCCACCCATCCCTTCAGTTTCGCCACGCCGGCTTCTCCGAGGGCTTCGCCATACGCGCCGGGGGAACCATCCGGCAGGATCACCACGTTAAAGTCGTTCAGACGGGCATTGCGCAGGGCCCCCACGGAAAGGGGCACGAAGTCGATCCCGTACGTTTGCTCGAGCACCGCGCGTACGGTGCCGTAGCTGGTCGGATGGGTGGGTGATCCCACCACCAGCGCGATTTGCGGACGTTGGAGCGCGACGACCGTACCCGAGCCCACCCCGGTGATGTCTTCGTCGGTATAGGCCGTATCGAGGGGAGTCACCGCGACATTCCACGTTTGGGCCCAGGAGGCGATTCTCTCGTGGAGTGTGCGGGCGTTCCGTCCCACGCGAACAACAAACGTGCCACGCGGAAACAGCCGGCCGGCCGCACGCAGCGGGCGGGTGGCCGCCGCAACCCGGTAGCCATCGCTCAACAACGCCAGCGCGAGCCGGTATCCGGACTCTGTTTCCGGGGTAAAGAGATAGGCGGTTGTCGCCGGCTGAGGGGCGGGCTTGGGGTCGGGACGCCACGGTTCAGTGAGGCGTTGGGTCGGCAAGGGAGTGCCCTCCCCTGTCCAGTAGGCCTCGACGCCAAACGCCAGGGGCAAGGCCCACGCCGTGAAATCGTAGAATTCGTAGTCTTCCTTGGCCGCATGCTCTCCCCGCTTCTCATTCCGACGGCGCTTATGCTCCTGTCGTTCGAGGAACGCATCATCCTGCGGCGTTTCGAGCTCAAGGAGCGCCTTCGCCACGCGTCCTTGGGGTTGCGCCAGATCGACCACCAACGTGCCCGCAGGCAGGTCCCGGCGCGCCGGTTGATTGCCAAAATAATCGAAGGTGAGGTGGAGAGTCACAGGAGACGTAATGCGTTCAAGTTCCACTCCGTTTCGCTCGAGAACATCGACCAGCCGACCCAATCGCGCCGCATCCACCGCCGGCGGAAAGATAAAGCGCCGAATCGGACCGGCCGCCCCTTCCCGCAGCGCGTCGACAAAAAACTGGCGGTAGTCCTGCAGTCTCCGCACCCGATGCTGGGCGGCCGTTTCAAGGGTGGCGAGGCTGGCGGTGACATGCATGGCGATCGATTCGCGCAGCGTAATTTCCGTTTCGTCATCACGCCGTTCGCGCAGACCTCGCTTGCCGCCACCTTCGGTTTCGTAGGTCATGCCCGTCGCCCCGTGCAACGAAGGCCAGGAGTCCCAATACCCCGGGTAAAACACGTCAAACGTGTCCCGGACAAAGTACATCCAACCGTACCGGTCGAAGGCTTCGGAATTGCCCCGCCCAAACAGGTCGAGCCAGCGCACGTAGTCATCGCGCGGCAGATTCCGATTGATCGGCAGTGCAGCCGGCGGAAAGAAGTAGGACGGAGTCTCTCCGTGGTGATCCGCCACCACCTGGGGCCTCCATTCGCGGAAGGCCGCCGCTGCCGTTTTCGATTCGATTTGCGAGAGCGCGAGCATGTCGCGGTTCAAATCGAAATAGAAGTGATTGAGGCGTCCCGATACATTCCAGGGGTTCTCTTTCTCCCAAGCGAATGGTTCCGGACGGCCGATGCCATGGGTGTTGTACCACGCGACAAACCGCTCATGTCCGTCTGGGTTCTGGCAGGGATTCATCACCACCACCACTTGATCGAGCGCCGCGAGAATACGTTTGTCCTCGCTGGCGAGCAGCAGGTACAGCACGTGCAGGCCGGCCTCGAACGCAGCTGTCTCATCACCGTGGATCGAATAACTGAGCCAGACCACCAGCGGGGTCCGGGCGATGAGGGCGTCGCGTTCGGCATCACTTAAGCGCACGCGGGGATCAGCCAGGCGTTTCAGATTCGATTTAATTTCATCGAGACGGGCCAGATTCGCCGGAGAACTGATGGCGTGCAGATAGAGCGACCGGTATTCGGGCGTCCGACCCAGTTCGAAGGTCTTCAAGCGGTCCGTCGCGCCGGCGAATGCACGTAGTACCTTTTCGTAGCCTCCGTAGGTGGTGTGAAACGTTCCCGGCTCATAACCCAAGACCGTCGCTGGACGGGGCACCGCCGGCCGCAGGGGCCCCCGGCTGTAGAAATCAAACTCCTTCGGGTCAGGTGGACGCGGCGTAACCCGGGTTTGTCCCGCCAGTGGGGTCAACCCCGTCAAAAAAACGAAGAGAGCCGCTACGGTCAGAGGGAGGCGCATGGAGAACGTGATCCATGGAGGCAACGGGCGGAAAATTGCCGGGGCAATCTGAATTCCCACCAAAAAAACCTTGGTAACCTGACAGCTGCCCGCACCGTCTTTCCCCGGGGAGACTGGGCTCTGGAACTTCGCAATCGGTACCGCGAGTGTCTCGAGCCATCCACATCCCCTCTGCTCCGAACGACGATCCACCTCCTTCACTCCATGGCGAAATCACGCAGTTACGGCGGCCTCATCTTGGTCGTAATCATCATCTTGGGGGCCGCCGCGGGCGGCTATTGGTACTGGCAGCGAGGGGCGGAGAAGGCGCCGGAAATCATGACGACCGCGATCGCCAAGGGCGATGTGGTGCAGGTCGTCACCTCGACCGGAGACCTGCAGCCGGTGGTGACGACGGACGTGAGTTCTCAAATTTCCGGACAGATCATTGAGGTGCGGGTGGACTATAATTCGAAGGTGAAGCAGGGCGACATCCTGGCCCGGCTCGATACCGCGACCTATGACTCGCGTCTGCGTCAGGCCGAGGCTCAACTCGCGAACACCCGCGCCAACCACACATTGGTGAAGCTCAACCTCGATCGATCCAAGCTGCTTTTCGAACGTAATCTGGTGTCGCAACAAGAGTTGGATCAGATGGAAGCTCAGTACCAGCAGGCCAATGCCCAATTGCTGATTCAGACTGCCGCGGTGGAAAACGCCAAGACCGACCTGTCGCGCTGCACGATCTATGCTCCCATCGACGGCATTGTCATCGATCGCCTGGCCGAGGTCGGGCGCACCGTCGCCGCGAGTCTGAACGCTCCCACCCTCTTCACCATCGTCAATGACCTGACCAAGATGCAGATCAAGGCTGCGGTGGCGGAAGCTGACATTGGTAACGTGGAAGTGGGCCAGGATGTTACCTTTACGGTCGATGCCTTCACCAACCGCCAGTTTCGGGGCCGGGTGGAACAACTGCGGAACCTGCCGACCACCGCCCAGAACGTCGTCACGTACGCCACGATCATCGGCGTGCGCAATGACGACCTGCGCTTGAAACCCGGCATGACCGCGAATGTCTCCATCATCGTGGCCAAACGGGAAGGCGCGCTGAAGATTCCGAATGCCGCCCTGCGCACGCGCATTCCAGAAGGATACCTGATCGGACAACCTGCTGCAGCCGCGCCCACCCCGGCGGCCGGTGCGGCGGCCAGTAAAGCCCCGGCAGCAGCAGGAACGTCTGCACCGCGACCCGCGGGTGCAGGCGGCACCAAGGGGGGCGGCGGTGGCGGCGGACGCGAGGGCATGCGCCAGCTCATGGCCGATGCCGGCGTCGACTTCCGCAGTGGTCCGCCTTCCCCGGAGGCTCTGGCCAAATTGCAGGCCCTGGCCAAGGAACGTGGGATCGAGCTGCCGGAACGGTTCATGGGCGGCCGGAGCAGCGCTCCGGGCACGGTGACGACTCGCACGGTGTACAAACTGGCCGGCGATGCGTCGAAGCCGAGAGCGGAAGCAGTGACGGTCAAGTTGGGGATCACGGACGGCACGGCGACCGAAGTCATCGAGGGGTTGAAGGAAGGGGACATCCTTATCACCAGTTTCATCATCCCCGGAGCTGCCGTCGGCAGCAGCCAACCCGCCCGCAACCCCTTCAGTCCCAGCAGTGGCCCCGGCAGCGGGCGCCGCGGATTCTAGTCCTCTCTCGCGCACGCATGAAACCGGTCGTCTTACTTGAGGACATCTACAAGACCTACACCAACGGCGAGGTTCAAGTGCACGCTGTTCGGGGGGTGACACTCCAGATCGAATCAGGCGAGTTTGTCGCCATCATGGGCTCGTCCGGCTCCGGCAAGTCGACGTTGATGAACATTCTCGGTTGTCTCGATCGACCCACCAAGGGCCGCTACTTGCTGGACCAAGTCGACACCTCCGGGCTCGAACGCAATGAACGGGCCGACCTGCGAAACCAAAAACTTGGGTTCGTTTTCCAAGGGTTCAACCTGCTCGCCCGCACCACCGCCGTCGAGAATGTCGAACTCCCCATGCTCTACAGCCCGATTCGTGTGCCGCCCGCAGAGATGCGCGAGCGCGCGATGAAGGCGCTCGACATCGTCGGTCTGGCCGACCGGGCGGATCACCTGCCCAACCAACTCTCGGGAGGACAGCAACAGCGCGTCGCCATCGCTCGCGCCCTGGTCAATCACCCGCAGATCCTTCTGGCGGACGAACCCACCGGGAATCTCGACAGTCGTACTTCGGTGGAGGTGATGGGCGTCTTCCAGCGGCTGAACGATCAAGGCATCACCATTGTCATGGTCACGCACGAACTCGACATCGCACACTACTGCAAGCGCAACCTGATCGTGCGCGATGGCAAGGTGGTGCGGGACGAAGCCGTGCGCGATCGCTCCATTTCCGCCGTGGAAATGGAAAAGCTGCGCAACGCTGAAGCGGCCGCCAAACTGATCCATTCCGCCTGACGTCCCCCCATGCGCATTACCGCCACCTCCATCATCGCGTTGCGCGCCCTCCGCCGCAACAAGTTGCGCTCCATTCTGACCGCCCTCGGCATCATTATCGGCGTCGCCGCGGTCATCGCCATGGTCAGCATCGGCAATGGTGCGAAGAGCTCCGTGGAGTCCCAGATTGCCAGCCTCGGCCAGAATGTGATCACGGTGTTTCCTGGCAGTTCCAACATGGGCGGCATGCGGGGTGGCTGGGGCTCCTCCAGTTCTCTCACGATCGAGGACGCCCAGGCGATCGAGCGCGAGGTCATGGGAGTGGTCGCCGTGAGCGGCGAGGTCCGCGATCGCCAGCAAGTCCTGGCCAACGGACTCAACTGGAACACAACCGTCATGGGCGAGTCCCCGGGCTACTTGAGCATCCGAGCCTGGGAGTTGGAGACCGGAACCATGTTCACCGAGGCGGATGAGCGCAGCACGGCAAAGGTCGCGATCATCGGACGTACGGTCGCCAACAATCTCTATACCGACGGCGACCCGGTGGGGCAGACCATTCGCATTCGCAATCTCCCCTTCAAGATCCTCGGCGTGCTGAAGCCCAAGGGCTTCAACTTCTTCGGTTCGGATCAGGATGATGTGGTCATTGTCCCAACCACGAGCGCGATGCGCCGCGTGGCCCGGCGGACCAATCTCAGCAGCATCCTGATCCAGGCCCAGTCGCCCGACGCGATGCCGCGTATTCAACAGGAAATCACGGATCTGCTCCAGCAACGTCGCGGTGGTCGGGAGCCCGATTTCAACGTGCGCAATCAGATGGAACTCGCCGAGGCCGCCACCGCCACGTCCAAGACCATGACCGCCTTGCTCGGCGCCATCGCCGGAATCTCCCTGATCGTCGGCGGGATCGGCATCATGAACATCATGCTGGTCTCGGTGACTGAACGCACCCGCGAAATCGGCATCCGCCTTGCCATCGGCGCCCATGACCGCGATGTCCGGCTACAATTCTTGATCGAGGCCATGATCTTGAGCCTGCTCGGCGGTGTGCTCGGGGTCTTGCTTGGCATCGGAGCGTCGGAGCTCGTTTCCGTCCAGCTGGGCTGGCCTGTCCTGGTGTCCACCATGTCGGTCGTGCTCGCCGTCAGCGTATCTGCCTTCATCGGGGTGGTCTTCGGTTTTTACCCGGCCCACAAAGCATCACAGCTTGATCCGATTGACGCCTTGCGGTTCGAATAGGCCAGCGGCGAATCCGTCCCGCGCGTCCCATTTTTGGGACGATTCAATCCCAGTGCCGGCTGCTTCCGAGCTCCGGAATGAGGCGCCGGCCTCCCTCATTCTGCACGAGTTGTTGATTGACAGCGGTTTAATTTGCTGACCCCGCGGTGGCACGGGGTGTGCAAAGGGAAGGTCGCGATGCCCCTCCCAGTCCGCTTTCCGTCCCCTCTCTCCTGCGGTCCCTCCCGTCCGCCGTCACCTTGACAGAGCCCAGCTCCTAATCCGTCACTCTTTCCCATGCCCGCCGACGCCCCCCGCATCCTGATTGCCGATGATCAACCCGACATTTTGGAAGCCCTTCGTTTGCTTCTGAAAGGTGAGGGTTATCAGATTGAGACGGCCAAATCGCCCGCCAGTGCGCTCAAGGCGCTTGAGTCGCGCGACTTTGATCTGGCCCTGATCGACCTCAATTATGCGCGCGACACCACCAGTGGGCGCGAAGGTCTCGATTTGCTGAGCCGGCTGCAGACCCTGGATGCCGCGCTTCCCGTGGTGGTCATGACCGCCTGGGCCAGCGTGGATCTCGCCGTCGAGGCCATGCGACGGGGTGCGAAGGATTTCGTCGCCAAACCCTGGGAAAACCCGCGCCTGCTGGCCATTGTGCGCAACCAAATCGAATTGGGTGGCGCTGTGCGGGCGTACAAGCGACTGGAGGAGGAAAATCAGATTCTACGCGGCAAGGGAGGTCCCAATCTCATCGCCCAATCTGCGGCCATGCGGCCGGTGCTCGAGATTGTGTCGCGGGTGGGTCCTTCGGACGCGAATGTACTTATCACCGGTGAAAACGGTACGGGCAAAGGCGTGATCGCACAGGCCCTGCATGCGGTCTCCACTCGCTCGGGAAAGCCGTTCATCTCCGTGAACATGGGCGGGCTGCCGGAAGGCGTTTTTGAAAGTGAGCTGTTCGGTCATGTGCGCGGCGCGTTCACGGACGCGAAGAGCGACCGCGCCGGCCGATTCGAGCTGGCGGATGGCGGCACCTTGTTCATGGACGAAATCGGCAACATTCCGATGAGCCAGCAGGCGAAGATTCTGCGGACGCTGGAGACGGGAGATTTCGAACGGGTGGGTTCATCCCGCACCTACCGGGCCAATGTGCGCCTCATCTCCGCCACCAATGCCGATCTTCAGGTCGAAGTCGGCGGAGGACGCTTCCGGCAGGATTTATTGTTCCGACTCAACACGATTCACATTCACCTGCCCCCGCTGCGTGAACGACGCGAAGACATCGAGCTGCTGGCCCAGCATTTTCTCAAGCAACACGTGGCCCGCTACCGCAAAGCCATCACGGGTTTTGACGAGTCGGCGACCGAGGCCATGCGCAACTACAACTGGCCGGGCAATGTGCGCGAGCTGGACCACTCGGTCGAGCGCGGTGTGTTGATGGCGTCCAGCAAGGTCGTGCGCGGCGTCGATCTTGGGCTCAACGCCGGTCAATCAGCCCCGCGCCTGGAGGACATGAGTCTGGAGGAGGTTGAAAGCTTCCTGATTCGCAAGACGCTGGCCCGGTGCGATGGCAACGCCCGTCGAGCCGCCGAAGAACTGGGCCTGAGCCGGAGCGCCTTCTATCGCCGCTTGGAGAAATTTGGTCTCTGACGCGCCTCCCCGACTGATGCCTTTGCGCCCTTTCGCTGCCATGGCCCCCGCATCGAGCTAACCCGCCGGTCCGCTCCATGCCCAAGTCGACCCGCCGTCTTTCCCACGATCAGAACGTGTTCCTGCACGCGCTGCTGGCGGGACTGCCGGGCGTGGTCGTATCCATGGCCTACCTCTGGGGCGGCGATCAGACACCCAAGGAGCAATGGACGCTCTCCCTGCTGATCCTGAGTTTCTGGCTCGGGTTCGCCGCCAGCGTGCGCGCGAAGGTGGTGCGTCCTCTGCAGACGATGGCCAATCTGCTCTCCGCTCTGCGGGAGGGCGACTTCTCCATCCGCGCCCGTGGCGCGAGGAGGGACGAACCGCTGGGCGATGTGCTCGCGGAAATCAATACCCTGGGCGGAGTGCTCCAGGAGCAGCGTTTGGGCGCCTTGGAAGCAACCACCTTGCTGCGCACGGTCATGGAGGAGATCGATGTCGCCATCTTTGCCGTGGACGGCGGATCCACCCTCAGGCTGGTCAATCGTGCGGGACAGGAACTGCTGGCCCAGCCCGCGGAACGGATTCTAGGCCGGCCGGCGGCAGACATCGGTCTTGCCGAGTGCCTGTCCGGCGAACCCACCCGCGTGCTTGCCCACGTGACGTTCCCGGGCGGGAGCGGTCGCTGGGGTATGCGCCGCACCCTCTTTCGGGAAGGCGGTCTGCCGCACCAGCTGATTGTGATCGCCGATCTCAGCCAACCGCTGCGCGACGAAGAGCTGAAGGCCTGGCAACGGCTGGTCCGCGTGCTGGGCCACGAGCTGAACAACTCCCTTGCCCCCATCAAATCCATCGCCGGCAGCCTCGGCACGTTGCTCAAACGTCAGAAGCGCGCCCCGGACTGGGAGGATGATCTGCGGGGCGGACTGGAGATCATTGAGGCGCGGGCGGATGGCCTGGCGCGCTTCATGCAGGCCTATGCCCGACTGGCACGCCTTCCCCAGCCCGTGCGTTCCCCCTGCCCGATTCCCGCGCTGGTGCACCGCGTGGTGGCCTTGGAACAGCGGCTGCCCGTCGTGGTGACGGGGGGACCCAACCTCACCGTCGATTGCGACGGGGCGCAGATCGAACAGGTCCTGATCAATCTCACCAAGAATGCGGTCGAGGCCGTCCTCGAACGGGTTGGCGCCGAGGCGACGTCGGCATCGGTCGGCGTGCGCATCGGATGGAAACGAGGGCCGCAGGGTCTGGAGATCTCGGTCGAGGATGACGGCCCCGGGATCGCCGAGACCTCCAACCTGTTCGTGCCGTTTTTCACCACCAAACCCGAAGGCTCCGGCATCGGTCTGGTGCTGTGCCGACAGATCGTCGAAAACCATGGTGGCACCCTGGTTCTGACCGACCGCGGAACGAGCCGCGGCTGCATCGCCCGGATCACCCTGCCCGTCGGGCACCCCGATCCCGCCTGAAGCGGCGTCCGGTGCGACCCCGGACGACCGGACGGAGATCCGCGGCGCCGGATCAATCAGGATGATGGCAGCAAGAGAATGCTGGATACGTCGACGCCGTTCCGCTCGAGCCGCCCCTGCAGCACCTTCGGGCCGACCCGCTGCCCGGTCGACGCCGCCCCTTCGCGCAACCGGATGCCCTTGACCCCATCGACAACGATGGGCTGGCCGTTGGGCTGCAAGAGGCTGCCACCCGTGATTCCGACTTCCGTCTCCAGGGAAATCGCCAGCACGGGAACCGCGGAGGTGAACGCGGCAATGTCACTGAGAAACACTGTCTCGGCCCGGACACCCTGCGCCCAGAGACCGGTCGCACCCGACGAGGCTTCAAAGCGCGCATTGCCCAGACGCAGGCCGTTCACGCGTCCGGTGGTGCTGTGCACACCGAGGGCCCGGATGGACGCCCAACCCTCGTAGGTGACGTCCGGGCGCACCGCGCCGGGGTTATTGGCGGGACCGACCGAGTAGGCCGACATATGGGTCGTTTCGTCCGTATCCGCCAGGATCAAGGTCGCCTGTCCCTGCATGTAGAGCACCCCGGGCTGCTGGTAAAGGGTCGGCGTGGCCGGTCCGGTCGCGGCCTCGAGGAGAACCGTCAGCGTTCCCTTGCCCGCGAGCTCAACCTGCACGATGTCCCCCTGCGGATCGATGAAGGACATGCGCGAAATCTGGCCGGGATCGGCCGTGAGCGCCCCGGCCGTACCTTCGAGCAGGAACTGATCGTAGGCGTTCCCGTTGGGATGAGCGATGTTCTGCCACTCGGGACGGGTGCCGACGGCACCGGCGAGTTTGGTGGTGAGCGCGAGGCCGACCACGGCAGGACGGCTCATGCGGGTTCCTCCGCTGTTGGTCAGCTCGGCGATGTAAACGCCCGCCTGGGCGACCCCCAACGTGGGCAGCACGAGCCGCGCGCTGTTGGAATTGGGGACCGGGGTGCCATTGTGCCACCAACGGTAGAAAATAGAGCCCGGGGCGTCGCTGGAACCGACCTCCAGGGTCACCGAACTTCCGAGGGCAGCGGTGGTGCTCACGGGTTGCTGACTGATCGTCGGCAACGGTACGATGTCGAGGTACGCGGCGGCACTGCGCACGGAATCGATCGCGTTGCTGATGACCACCGTGTAGCTGCCCACATCCTCAGTTCCGACGCGTGGGATCGTCAGCTGCGGACCCGTCTCGCCGGGAAGATTGGCCGAGTTGCGCTGCCACTGATACGTCATTGGGGCGGTGCCGGTGACCTCCACCGAGAATGTCGCCGGGCGTCCGAGAGCCACCGCCTGCGTCGCGGGCTGCCGGACAATCATGGGAGGCGAAACCACGGTTAGCACAATGGGTGTGGTGGTGGCGGTGCCGACCGCATTGCTCACCCGGAAGGTGTACGTGGCCGCGTCCTCAAGTTTCACCACGGTGAAACGGAGCGTCGGCAGGACTTCATTGGGCATCAAAACGCCGTTCTTGAACCACGCGAAGGTGTACGGAACCGTGCCCGAGACGGACACGTCGAGCACAATGGTTCTTCCCGCCACCACGGTCTGGGAGGCCGGCTGGGACACAATCGCCGGCGGCTCCAGGACCTCCACCAGCGCAGCGGTGCTGGTGACGGAGCCGACCGAATTGGTCACCACGACGGAGTAGTTGCCCGTCTGTGACGAGGTGATGTTCTCCAGAATATAGGTCGGGCCCGTGGCTCCCTGGATGGGCGTGCCCGCCCGCTGCCACTGGTACAGCAGGGTCGGACTCCCCGCCGCCACCACGCGCAGCTCCACCCGCGAACCGGCGGCCACCAACTGCCCTTGCGGCTGGGTGACAATGCTGGGCGGGTCCAGGACGGTCAGCGTGGCCTCCGGACTGGTCGCCGTGCCTGCTGCGTTGGTCACCCGGACTGAGTAATTCCCGGAATCCCCGGTCCGCACGGCCGCCAGCACCAGTTGCGACAGGGTCTGTCCGTTGATCGGCACGCCATTGAAGAGCCACTGATAAGTGAGAGGCGGCGTTCCCGAGGCTTCAACCTCCAGGGTGATCGTTGAACCCGCGGCCGCCGTCCGGCTGGCCGGGGCGCGCACAAATCCGGGCGCAACGGGCGGCGCGACCACGCCAGGCAGGGCGAGGGTGACCTGACGGCGAAGCATGACCCCGTCGTCATAGAGATCAAAGGTGACCGTGTGCGAACCGGCCTCGGTGAATCCGAGCGTGGCCTGGGTTCCTTGGGTCGAAGCGATCGCGGGTGAGCCGGGACCGGTGAGTTGCTGCCACACGGCGCTAAGCGTGGAACCCGGCACGCGCCCGTCCGCCCGCCGTAGTCCGACCACCGCAGTCGTGGGCGTCGCACTTTGCACCACCACTTCCCAGTTTCGAAGATCCGACATCACCGACTCGCGCGCCAGATAGGCGATCTCCTCGGAAGCCAGCACACGGCCGTAAATGCGCGAATCGGCGAGCCGTCCGGCCAGGGCCCGCGTCCGTTCCTCGTTGTTTCCGAGGTAGCCGTTTCCCGTGGCCAGATCCGGCGCGCCGGCCGCCGGCGTCTGCGCCCCGACCTCCAGCTCGCGCCCGTTGAGGTAAAGTCGCGGCAGCTCGCGGCTGCCCCGCGTACTGTCATAGCTGGCGGCGACGTGATACCACGAGCCGTTGCCAATCAGCCCGGGCGGCGTGTGCCAGACGCCGTCGGTGGTCGTCCAGTTCGCGAGGAATTTGACCGTGCCCGCGTTGCCGTCCAGACCGGAGGCGCCATCCCGTCCAACAAAGAGGTAGTAAGCCGGCGTATTGATGACGCGGGGGAAAATGCTGTTGCCCGCCGTATCCATGTGGATCCAGCCCGCCAGGGTCACCTGCGCCGGTGCGGGGGCGGAGAATTGCACGGCCGACAGCGTGCCATTGAACCGCAATCCCGGCAGCGTGTAAGGCCCCGCGTCCCGGGTCGGCCCATCCAACAGCACGCCATTCCGGCCCTGCCCTGACGAATCGAGCACGGGACCCGAGGTTTCCCCAAAGGTCCAGCGGCCGAGCAGGTTGGTCGCCGGCACGGACACAGATCCCACCACCACGCTTCGATCGAGGGTGGCAGTCACGCCCCCTGCCGACGCGGATGCGCGTATGCGATAGAGTCCGGTCGCGGAAAAAGTGGTGGTGACCCGGTTGACGCCGGCGTCGACGAACGTGACATTGCCGGGTCCGGAGACCTTTGACCAAGTGACGGGAATCTCCGCCTGCTCAATGCCGTTGACCCAGCGGGAGCCGCGGACGGAAAGGATCACGGACTGCGACGTCGTCTCCAGTCCATAGATCTCGGCCGTCGGTGCGATCGGGGTGATCCGGGGCAGGCTGCCGGAGGGATTGACCATGCGCTGCAGATCGAGGCGTCCTCCCGTCGCCACCCGGCCGGTGAGCGAATCCAGCACCTGGACCGTGGTGAGCAGGCGGTTTTTCAGCTGCTGGGCGCCGAGCGTCGGCTCGGCCGCCCGCAGGAGGGCCAGCGCACCGGTGACGAGCGGGGCCGCCATCGAGGTACCATCCTTCACTCCATAGCGGTCGGCCGGGACGGTGGAGAGCACCGCCGAACCTGGAGCCGCGAGGTGCACGGAGCTCGTCCCCCAGTTGGAAAAGTCGGACAAGGTGTCACCCAGGTCGGTCGAAGCGACCCCCACCAGATTGCTCACGGCGTATCCGATGGGATACAACAAACCGCTTTGGTCCAGGCTCCGGGCATCGTTGCCCGAGGCGGCCACAAAGAGGATGTCGGCGTCTCTCGCCCGCTGAATCGAGTCGCGCTGCAGGGTGTTGAAACTGGTCGAAGTGTAGGAGTTGTTGATCACGACGACGGGCACGCCTTTCAGCTTCTGCCCGGTCGCATAGTCGGTCGCCTGGATCACTGCGCTCGTGGAGAGCGACTGGTCGCCCGTGCGCAGACCCATCAGGCGGACCCGCCAATTGACGCCCGTGACACCAACCCCGTTGTTGCCCGTCGCACCGATGATGCCCGCCACATGGGTGCCGTGGCTTTCCTGATCCGCCGGATCATTGTCATTCCCGGCGAAATCCCAGCCGTAGAGATCATCGACCAGACCGTTGCTGTCGTCGTCCAGGCCGTTCGCGAGCTCGGCGGGATTCTGCCAGACGTTGGAGGAGAGATCCGGGTGCTGCCGACTCAACCCGGAATCAATGATGGCCACGACCACGGTGTTAGAGCCGGTGTTCACCTCCCAGGCCGATGGAGCATTGATCCGGGCAAGGGCCCACAATTCCCGGGAATCAAAATCGTTCGGCGTGGCACTGGAGAACGCCAGCGGATCGGGCGTGGCCTTCCAGCCCGGTTCCTGCGACCCGAGGCGACCCAAGGCCTCAGGGACCGAATCGAGGTGGAGCGGATCGGGTACAAACACCCGGACCGCCGGCGAAAAATCGTATTGGGGTCCGGCCCGCAGCCCGAGGCCGCGCAAGCGTGCAGCGAACTCGGAGGGCGAAACCGAGCGGGGTCGCTCGACCAGGACGCTATCAGCCAGGACGTAGTGTTCCTCCACGAGGCGAAGCCCTTTGTCGTCCGACTCGAACGTCAACTCGGCCCGCACCTGCGGAAACGCTCCCGGGGTTTCGATCCACTGTATCCAACGTTTCCGACCAGCGGACACGACCTCCAGCCGCTCGTCGCGCACGCGTCCCTCAGGAAACCGATGTCCCAGGACCTGCGCAGCCCCCGCCGCGAGCTCACTCCTGCCCTTCGACGCCCGCCCCGCCTCCGTTCCGGCCGGTTTTGTCGCGGCATCCTGTCTCGCATCGACGACTTTCGGTGCCGTCGCGGCGCGGCTCAACGCGGCCGTGTCCGTCACCGCCGCATCGGGAAGCGGACGGACGGCAAGCCAGGTCAGACCGACGACAAGAACAACAGCCAGACCGAAAAAGGCCCGGATTACGCGAGATTTCACAAGCATGACCGAACCGCGACGCCCCTACTTTGCAAGCATTCGCGCGGGGGCCGAGGTTGCACTGACGCAAGTGAAACAGCAGGGAGACCGGCCAGTCCCGCATGCGTCAATCAGGCTTTTTCCGAGGTAACAGCACCCCATGGGCTTGGGACTTCTCCCTCCGCGGGATCGGCAAACGAGGCGGCGGCGACACGTTCACTTTAGCATGAATTTCACGGTAAGGCCGGTGTCAGCACAGGTTCTCGAGCCCACTCCCTCTCCCTTTGTTGTTCGCCGCAGGGAGTGGCCAACTTGTCGCTCCGCGCCTGTACTCTGGCTTATCGGCGGCCCTTTCTTCACGCCCGCCTCTTACTTTCGCCTCGGCGAGATGCCCTGTTTACCTTCACCCTGAGTCATGCTGCTTTGTCTCGACACGCCCCAGGCGGGCCAGCGCTGCGATGCCCTCTGCTTTCGCGTGGAAGGCTGGCTGCAGCCGGACGGATCCGGAGACCAGGCGATCCTCGTCGAAGCCTGGGTGGGCGGGCACTGCGTGGGTTCAACCCGGCACCTCTTCGTCCGCCCCGACGTGAATCTCCAACAGGGTTGGAGCGAGGGTACGCGCAGCGGGTTTTCGCTTGTCGCCCATGCGGCGGCCGGACCCTTCGGTGGCGAAGCGCCATTGCGGGTGCTCGTCAAAGGAGAGGGACGGATACTCGCGTCAACGGAGCGGATGTTGTCGTGGAGTGGATTCGACCATCGAACCAGCGACTACGGCATTCTGCTGCGGCAGGACTTTCCACCCCTGCACCATCGCGAGCACATCTACACCTCAGGACCTTCACAAGCCGAAGGCAGCGGTGAGGTCCTTGCCCTCATCGCCCGCAGCCTCGGTCCGGAACCGGTTTCCATTCTCGACGTGGGCTGTGGCCTGGGCTGGTACGGCTCCAAACTCCGAGCCCTGGGCCATCGCTGGCACGGAGCGGAGATGAAGGCGGAGGACTGCGCGGCCATGGCTGCGGCCGGCCTGCCCCATACCCAGGTTCAGGGCGGCGCGCTCCCATTTCCCGACGGCGCCTACGCCGCCGCCATGGCGATCGAAGTGCTGGAACACATCGCGGACGTGCCGGCGTTTCTTCGCGAAGTGCGACGGGTCGCGCCGGACCGACTGTTTCTTTCCGTGCCCAACGCGGAACTACTGGCCTACTTGCGACGCTACCTGGCGGTGCCGTGGCACATGCTGGAGGCCGACCACAAGAACTTCTTCACGCGCTGGAGTCTGGCCGAAGCACTGCGGCCGTTCTACCCGAACATCGAAGTGGGGCTGCACACGGAACATCCCCTGCGCAGCCCAGAGGGCACGCCTCTTTACTACAACCTGTTCGCACACGCCTGGCGCTGATCCCGGCTGTCTTCCGCGACCCGCCCGACACTGGGAGGAGCCACCCGCTCAGGTCTTGCACTTTATCTGCGAATGACTGTGCTCGCAACTTGGACGTCCGCTTTTCGATTCGCAACCGATCACTCAGCTCCGCTTTGCTGATCTTTCTCCGTTCCTGTCCTCCGTGCTCCATTCCGTTGTCCGTTCATCCAACCGCGTTGTCTTTGCAGTCGCGCTCTTCTGCACCCTTTTCTTCGCCAAACTGTGGGTGGTGGAAAACTACGGTAGCGACGTGCCCAACTGGGATCAGTGGGACGCGGAGGGGGTGAATCTGCTCCTGCCCTGGAGCCAGGGAAAGCTCCACGTCCTCGACCTGTTTGCCCCTCACAACGAACACCGCGTCGTACTGACGAAACTGGTGGCGCTTGGCGTCGTGCTCGTGAATGGCCAATGGGACGCTCGCATTCAGATTTTTGTGAACTCGGCTTTGCACAGCGCACTTGCCGTCGCGCTATGGTTCTGGGTTCGCCCTCTACTGCTGCAACGCTGGCAACGGCTTCTGTGGGCGCTCGCACTCGTAGCGACCTTCGCGCTTCCCCACGCGTGGCAAAACACGTTGGGCGGATTTCATTCGCAGCAGTACTTTCTGCTTGGTCTCTCCTTTATCGGCATCGACCGCTGCCTGAGATGCCGGGCCCTGACGGCGGGTTGGTGGCTGGGCATCCTGTGTCTGATCCTCGTCCTTTTCAGCATGGCGTCAGGTCCGGCCGCGGCCGGCATGGTCTTCGTCTCGTTGCTCGTCCTCGAGGGAGCGCCCTGGCGCGCCGCCCGACGTCATGCCATCACCCTGATCGCGTGTCTCATCGTCATGGCCGCGGGCATTGCGCTGCACGTGGAGTTCACCGCGCATGAACCGCTGCGGGCGCATTCCTTCGCTGAGTTTGGGTGGACGCTGTGGCGTTCGCTGCAATGGCCGGTCACCTCGTTCACGCCGTTCGGTGCGCTCACGTATCTCCCGTGGTTGATCCTGGCGGTCCGTGTGCTCTGGATTCAGTCGCGGCCGGAGTTTGATCCGCGCGAGCGGGTAATCGTGGCGATTGGCGGTTGGGTCATCGTCCAGTTTCTCGCCGCCGCCTACGCCCGCGGCGCCGGCGGGCTCTGGCCGGCTTCGCGGTACTTCGACACAAACACCGCGGGTTTGCTGGTCAATCTGGCCGCCGGCATGGTGCTGCTCAATCGCTCGAATCTCGGCCACCGCGCACGGCTTGGTGCGGTGGTGGCGATCGGCGCATGGACCCTGGCCATCGGACACGGGCTCTACGGACATGCCCGCGGACTCTTCACTTACGATCTGATCGAGGTGGGCAAGTGGTACAAGCGCAGCACGACCCACGCCCGACTGTATCTGGCCACCCAGGACGCGTCGTGGTTGAAGGAGGGCGAAATTCCCTATCCCAGCGTCGAACTCTTCATCGAACGGACTGCCCACCCGGAACTGCGGCACCTGCTTCCAGCCAGCGTGCGCGCCGCCATGCCGCTGGCGGAGGATCGCAGCACGGGCTTTCAGTCGCCGGGTGCGTCCCCGGAAACACCCGACCTGCTCCTCGCGCCAACGTGGGGTTCGTTTGATCGTATCCGCGGTGCCGATGGCACGGGTGAATGGCGCAGTGCGGTGCAGCCCAGGCCCGAGTTTGGCTATCTGGTCTTCGAGACGTCGGGCGATCTCGGCCGGGAGCGGACCCGGCTCGAACTTTGGTCGGCGGATATGACGCGCCGCCTGGGTCATGTCCGACCGAGCAAGACCGTTCCGAACCAATGGCGCGCCGCCTATGTGGCGGCACCCAACGAACCTTTCCGCGTGGTGGCGCGCGATGAGGATCCGAAGGGTTGGCTGGCTTTCTCGGCTCCCATCGGCATGGCCTCGGGTTCTTACTGGTGCTGGCGGCTGGCCTCCCACGCTCCCCTGCTGACGTGGATCAGCGCCGGCTTCCTCCTCATCACGCTTCCTGCAGTCACGCGCGCTGGCGCGGCGGACGAAGGGGAGAAGGCGTCCCTTTCAACGCCGTGACCCCGCGGAACGGCGGCCGTCGGCCGTCGGTCCCTGCGTCTCCGAACCGTCATGCTTAGGCTGCTGCTCCCTCCCAATCTTTCCTCGGCCGCCGTCCGCGATGCCATCGCCATCAAGGTGGAACTCGACCTGTCGCGCCCGCCGGAACCTCAGTGGCTTCCGGCGCTGGCCGCGCTGCAACGCTTCGGGGCCCGGCCGGCGGCGGTCCTGATGCTCCAATTGAATCGCAGCCAGCTGCGTGAACTGGTCGGCCATCTCAAGGGACTGCCGGCATTTTTCTGGGTCAATGAACCGCAACGGCCGTTGCTGTGGGTGGGGCATCTTCTGCGAGGCGTGAGTGAACTGCTGGAGACGGCAACGTCCCCTTCCCCACTGGCCGCCCCCGCTGCCCCGGCCGCATCCTCGGGCGCTGCACGCCCCGCGCCATCTCTTCGTTCCACCCAGGGCAGCGTGTCGGTCGCCACACCGCTGCAGGTGGACGGATCGGAGCATTTTCTCTCAATCGCGCTGCCGTCCCGGGACCACGCTTCGTATGCAGCCGCGCATGACCTGCTCAAAGGGAGCGGATTTGCGCTGGAGCCCTCGAACCGTCGCTGGTGGCTGCGGGATCGTCACCGGGTGCTGAACTTTCTCGCCGCGCATGGTTCCCTTCTGCGGGCGGATTTCCGGGCGGAGTTCTCGTCGAACTTTGAACGGAATACCGCTCATATCCGGGCGGTCGAGGTGACCGCGGACGCGGTGGAAGCCCGCGACGGCTTTACCCTCTCGCTCGGCCTGCGCGCCGGTCGGGCGGACGACGCCGCGGTCAGCGGCGCGGTGGCGGCGAATCGGGGCTACATCGAGGATCAGGGCAAGGTGTACCTCATTGATCCCCACCAGCTCAAGCGGCTGAGTGATGCGCAACGTGCTCTGGCGGGCGACGCGGGGACACAGGGATTGGCGGCGCGGCGGGTGCACCGGCTGCCGGCGGCCCGGCTGTCCGAGGCCCAGGACATTCTGGCCGAGGTCGCCCCTCACTTTGAACCGCCGGCCAGCTGGAAG
Source organism: Opitutaceae bacterium (assembly GCA_016794625.1). GTDB lineage: Bacteria > Verrucomicrobiota > Verrucomicrobiia > Opitutales > Opitutaceae > UBA6669. The sequence goes on along the minus strand of JAEUGY010000070.1, from coordinate 40,196 downwards.
GCCCGGAGCGAGGCGTTGCGCACCCTCACGGCTCTCGCTCCCGTCACGCTGGCGGAGCCACTCTCCAGCGCGCTGCGTCCCTATCAGCGACTGGGCGTCGCGTGGCTTCATCACCTGCATCGCCACCGGCTCGCGGGCATTCTTGCGGACGAGATGGGACTCGGAAAGACGCTGCAGGCCCTTGGCTTGATCAGCTCCGTGCTGGCCGACGGCGGTGGTACGGCGCTGGTGGTCTGCCCGGCCTCCCTCCTGGAAAACTGGCGGCGCGAGGCCGCCCGTTTCACCCCGCACCTGCGCGTCTGTGTTCATCATGGGGCCGGTCGCACCGCGTCAGCCGCTTCGTTGCTCGCCTGCGACCTGGTCGTCACTTCCTACGGAACCCTCGTGCGCGACCACACCTGGCTCGATGCGATCGAATTTGCGTGCATCGTGGGCGACGAGGCGCAACACGCCAAGAACCGCCGATCCCAGAACGCGCAGGCCCTGCGCTCGCTGCGTAGTCGAGGACGCTGTCTGCTGACGGGCACGCCGCTGGAGAACTCGCTCGATGACCTGCGGTCGCTCTTCGACTTTCTCATGCCCGGTTTTCTCTCCCCGGTGCCCGCAGGCACCCGGGGCGACGAACGGGCCTGGTATGACGAACGTCTGCGTGCGCAGACCGCCCGGTATATTCTGCGGCGCACGAAAATCGCGGTCGCCCCCGAACTGCCCTCCAAAATCGAGCAGGTCCTCTGGTGTGAATTGTCCGCTCCCCAGGCTGCACTCTACCGCTCGGTTCAGGAGCAAACCGAACGAGCGCTGCTCGATCTCGAGGCGGGCGGCGCCAGCGAGAACGCCCTGCGGCTCGCGACGCTGACTCAATTGTTGCGGTTGCGACAGGTCTGCTGCGACCCACGGCTCCTGGGCTCATCCGCGGATGCTTCCACGGAGACCGCCGACTCGGCCAAGCTGGAAGCCTTCCGTGAATTGCTCGCGGAGGCCTTGGATGATGGGCATCGCCTGCTCGTCTTCTCCCAGTTCACCTCGTTGCTCGCCCTCTTGCGGCAGGAACTGGACCAGCAGGAGGTGCCCTATGCCTACCTCGATGGTTCCATGACGACACGCCAGCGTCAGGCCGAAGTGGATCGTTTCCAGTCGGAGCGCGACCTGCCCGTCTTTCTGCTCTCCCTCAAAGCCGGCGGCACCGGACTCAATCTGACCGGCGCCGACACCGTGGTTCACTTCGATCCGTGGTGGAATCCCGCCGCGGAGGCCCAAGCCACGGATCGTGCGCACCGCATCGGGCAACAGAAGGTGGTGACAAGCTACAAGTTGATCTGCTCCGGCACGGTCGAGGAAAAGGTGCTCGCGCTACAGGAAGAAAAGCGCGCCCTGCTCGCCGATGTCTTCGAGGCGAGCGACGCCGCCGCCGCCAAGCTCTCGCTCTCCGACCTCCGCGACTTGCTGCGCTAACGGATCAGCGAGCGCCTTCCGGCGCGCCGTCCGGAGCGCGCCGAGCGACTTGCACGGCGCTGATGATCGCTCCGGCCGTCGCCAGCCCGACTATCATCCATCCCCAGGAGGCAAGGCGCCAGCCCAGCCACGACACGAGGCTAACCGCCCGCGGCAGCACCAGCGTGACTTCGTCCGCCGCGCCGTCGAGGCGCAGTTCGAGTCGGCTCGGAACCGACGGCGCCGCAATCATGATTTCACCGCGGGGGCCTACTCCCTTTTCCGGCCAGGGCACAGAGCGCAACACCGCGCCCCCTTCATCCCGCACCGTCAGATGGGCTGACCGGGGATCAAACGTGCCCGCAAACTCCAATCGCCAATACGGCGCGCCCGGCCGCAGCGGCTCACTCGTCCAGACGCGCGACGCCGCCTGTCCGTCGCCGGCGCGGGGAACACTGACCTGATTCTCGCCGGCCAGGGAAACCCCCGCGCTCGACGGCATGGCGTTCCGGATCCCTGGATCGCGAAGGATGCGCGCCAGCCAGTCCGCCAAAGGAAAGGGCAACGGGCGTTTCTCAAATTCGGCAAAATTATCGTCGGCGACGAATCTCCGAACGGCGTCCTCGAAAGCCCAATACTGACCCTTGCGGACGGGAAGATCTCCTTTCCAGACCTGCACCACCGCGGCCACCAGTGCCGCCACCGCGCAGACTCCTGTCACCCACGCGGTCACGCGCCGTGTCGTCGCGGGCCAGGCGGTCGCCACGGAGACCAGGGAAAGGAATCCAAACAGCAGCCCGAGCGAGGAGATGTCGCCGTAGCGCGCGGCGGGATGAGTCGAACCGCCGGCCCGCGAATACGCGACGGCCGCGAACTGCAGCAGAACCCAAAGCCCGGCGGCGATCAGGGCGTCGTCACCCGGCGACCGGTGTCCCAGGATCCGCCGCACTGTCAGGGTCACCCACGGGCCCCACACGAGCAGTGCGAACGCCATCACTCCCGGCACCGGCCAGGCCATGCTCCGGAGGACGTAGAGCACAAAATCCGCGACTCCTTTGGCCCGCAACGTGGCATGCCACGGTGCGGCTGCATGCAGCCAGATGCCCACGCCAAGGACCAGCGCGGCCGCCAGAAACGTGGCGACGTGGTCGCGCCCGCGCGGTTCACGCCGCACCGCCCGGAGCAGGACGACCAGGAGGACAGGGACTGCCACCAGCAATCCGGATCCCATGCACACCAGCGAAACCAGGCCGGAGGCGAGACCCACCCACCAGCCCCACCGGGCGACCGGCGCCGACAATAGGCGCTCCATCGCCAGCAGCGACGCTCCCGCCAGAAAGTAGTACTGGGATTGAAATCCACCGAGGACATTGTCCCACGCGATCGGAAACGCGCCGATCAACACCGCCAAACCGAGGGCGGCCAGCCCAAAATGTCGGCCCACCCGCCGCCACGCCCAGCCGACAATGCCGATCAGCAGGGTGGCGTGGACGGCTGCGCTCGCGATGCACTGCACCCGGGCGTCCCATTGGCCGCCCCCGACCACCAGCCCGAGATTGAGGAGGAGGGTCGGGACAATGCGATGTTCATTGTGCGGCGAAACGAGGCCCGTCAGAAAACTCTGACCGCGGAACCAGGGCATCAGGATGTGCTCCCCTTCCTTGGCCCACTGGTCCCAATACGGCAGATCGGTACCGAACGCGCCGATGGTCGCCAGTTTTCCTCCAAGAATCACCAGCCAGGCGAACACCAGCACGGAGCGCACCGCGGGAGCAAAGGGAGGTGAGGAAGGCGTCACAGCCACGTCGTGAGGTGATGTCCGGCGGAGCCTTGCGAAGCAAACTCCAAACCCGGTCCGGCCGGAGGACGCGCTCAGGGCAATCCGAAGAGTTGTTGCAGCACCGTCTCCAGATCGCGTCCCGGCACCGGCCGACCGGATCGTTTCGCAATGAGCGAACGTCCCCGCATGGTCTTAAGCAGGGCGTCATCGACCTCAAGGATGCGCACTTCGTTGGGGCGATATCCCATCACGGACGCGATGCCGACCGGAGACCAACGAAACGGCAGGCCGGTGGCGGTGAACCACACCTCCCAACCCGCCAGCAATTCGCCGGATCCCGCGGTCACGAGCGACGGATACCGTTTCGTGAAGTCCGGAATGCGGCGCGTCGCGATGCGCAACCGCACGGCCGCCGGCATTCGGGAGAAGTAATCGGAGAAGGAGTCGACGCTCCTCCCGTGATAGGTCCGGAAGAAGTCGAGCGGGTCGATGCCCATCAGGTTCATGCCGTTCCAGAGTCCGTGCTCGTTGCGGCTGCCAAAACCGCGCGCGGCGTACCACGAGGGAAATTCCTCAGTGACCATCAGGCCTATCTCGAAGTGCAGGTGGGCGCGTTCCTTCGGTATGGTGTAGCCGCCGGCGCTTCTCCCCATGGTCCCGAGCACCTGACCGCCGGTCACGCGGGCTCCCCGCTGCAGGCCCGGCTGGATCGCCGCCAAGTGAGCGTAGAGTGAATACACGGCGGGCGTGGCCTCGGGGTGTTCGAGCACCACGTAGCGTCCGTATCCGCTGTCGCCGGCCCGGGTGGCGATGTGCCGGACGATGCCCGGGAGCACGGCGAAGACCGGATCCTCCGCTTCGCCCTGGCGGTTGCGCCCCACGGGCTTGAGATCGAGTCCCTCGTGAAACTGCGTGCCCCCGCTGCGCACGCTGCCAAAGGTCCCGGAGAGCGGATCGCCCGACGCCGTCGGCTGCACAAACGACTCCAGCGGTCGGCGCTCGCTCCATCCCGTCGCCGGCGTGGGCCAGCTCAGCTCGAGTCGCTGCCCGCCCGCCCACGCTTCCGCGCAGAGGACCAGCCCGGCGGCGATCACCCACCACCCGCGGCGACTCATTGTTTACGCACCAGACGGCGCTGGATTTCCGTGGACGTTTGTCGGAGCGCTTCCGCAAGTGCCGGCAACCGCTCATCCGGCACCTCCAGGAAGACCATGAGCACGCCGTCTTCGATGGGCTGGTCGATGCGCCGGGCGGCGAGTACTTCATCGTTCAGCGTGAGCACCAGGCGCCGTCCCTGTTCTCGTCCGGTCAACCGAAACAGGTCGCGTCCGGCCGCCAAGGTCAGTCGAAATGCGAGGCAGCGTCCGAGCGGCACCTGCACGACCTGCACATCGGTGAAGTCGAACTCCATCAGGATGGGCTTGGGCGCGATCGTGATGGACACCCCGCTTTGCGGGAGCACCACCGCGCGTCCGGCCTCCCGGGGGTCCGCCTCGAGGAAAAACCGCGCCACGAGCGCCGGCGGCGGGGGCTGCCTCCAGGTGCTGCACCCCGCTTGAAGAACGAGGGTGATCGCCACCAGGCTCCAGCGCCAGTTCCAGCGACCAATGGCGCTCATCGCTTCAGCCTTTCGATGCGGACCGACCAGTCGGCACCGGCTTCGACTCCCTGCACGGCGGAGAAGCTGCCTTGATTGAGTGCCACCGAGAGATTCAGCAGGCTGTTCAGATAGAGGAGAGGACTGCCCTTTGGCACCTCTCCGAAGGTCTTCGCAAAGGGCATTTCGCCTTCGTACACGAGCTTACCCGCCTTGAAAAAGGACACCTTGAACCGGTCGCCGGCCCGGGGCGCCCACTCCTCCCAGAGGTGATCCGGCACGTTGGTCCAGACGTTCCCATACTGCACGTCAAGCTGCGGAATTCCGCCTTCCAGGACGTCTCCCATGCGCCGGGCGCGGGTATAGGGCAACTGCACCACGCCGCCTGCCAGCGCCGGACCGATGTCCTCAAAGACAATCTGTCCCGATGCGAGGCGAGCCCCGGCGTAGGCATACACATCCCGCCCGTGAAACGTATAACTCTTCGCCGACCCTTTGAGTCGGTGCTTGGTCTCGTCGATCTGCCTGACCTGCTCGATTCCGAGGTCCTCAGCCACCAGGGTCCAGGTCCCGTTGTCGGGACCGACAAAATAGTGGCCGCTCTTGGTCTTGAGCACCACCGACTTGCGGTCCGTACCCACACCCGGATCGATCACCGAGACGAAAACCGTTCCCGCGGGCCAGTAACCAGCCGTCTGCTTGAGTCGATAGGCACCTTCCCAGATGTCATAGGGTCGGTTCAGATGGCTGAGGTCGAAGATCGGCAGGTGGGCATCGACCGCGAACGCCACACCTTTCATCGCGGCGACCGCCCCGTCGCGCAATCCAAAGTCGGACTGCAGCACCAGCGCGGATTTGGCCGAGGCGGCCAGGGAGGCAAGGAGGAAGACGGCAACGCAGCCAGGTAGGTTCATGCGGGTGAATCTTGAAGGGCCCCCATGATTTCGCGTCCCACCGAGTCGGCAAGCAAACGTCCCCGGGGGGTCAGAAAAACGTGGTCCGCCCGCCGCTCCACCAACCCGTCCGCAACCAGCGTCTCCAGGCGTCGTCCAATCTCGGTCTGGGCACGCTCCGCCTCGTCCGAGGTCCCGCCAAAGCGACGACGCAAGGTGTCGAGATGAACTCCGGCATTCATCCGCAAACCAAAGATCAAGGCATCCTCCCACAACAGCCCGGGTGTGAGGACGGAGTGGTCTTCGCGGGCCCGAATGCCCACGGCAACCTGGTCACGCCAGAGAGCAAGGTCGGCGGGGTTGCTGCCGCGTTCACCGGCAAACTGGGACGCGGCGGAAGGGCCCAGCCCGACCCAACTCTGCATGGTCCAGGTGTTCAGGTTGTGCTGACAGGCGTGACCCGGACGTGCGAAATTCGACACCTCATACTGAAGGTATCCGGCCTCGGCCAACACGGTCCAGGTCCGTTCGTACAGTCGAGCCTCATGCGCCGGATCCAACTTCACCTTGCCTTGGGACAATTTTACCCAGAGGGCCGTATCCTCCTCGAAGGTAAGGCAGTAGGTCGAAACGTGATCGGGCTGCAAGGCCAGGGCTTCTTGCAGGTCGGCGATCCAGACATCCTCCTCCTGCCCGGGCAGCGCGAACATCAGGTCAATGTTCACGCTCGGAAACCCGCGGTTGCGCACGCGTTCGTAGGCCCGCAGCGCTTGCTCGCGCGTGTGCTGTCGCCCGAGGTTGTCCAGCAGGTCCGGGCGCAGGCTTTGCACTCCGAGGGATATTCGGGTGACACCGACGTCCTGGAGGGCTGCCAAACGGGCATCCGTGACAGAAGCTGGCGCCATCTCGACGGACCATTCGATGCGTTCCGAGACCTTGGGCAGGCGATTAACGAGTCCCCCCAGGCGCCGCAACTGATCCGGCGAGAGCAATCCAGGCGTGCCGCCGCCCCAGAACACCGATGACAAGGGCCGGTCCCACGACACCAACGCCAGTTCGTCCTCCAGGCCGTCGAAATAGAGGGCCATCTTCCGAGTGTCGGGCTTGACCTGATAAAACGCGCAGAAGTCACAGGTGCTCGAACAAAACGGGACATGCACGTACAGTCCGAGCTGTTCACTCGTCGAGCGGGCACTTTCCATCGTTCCGGCGGTCAACTCATTCATTGCCAATGCCGGGTCTTTCTGTTGCGTTCCCATCCGGTTTTTCTCCTAAACGACCAATGCATAACAGCCGTATCCTTCACGCGAGACGATTCGTCCTCAGCCTCTGCGCCGCGCTTGGCCTCGTCCTGCTCTCAGGCTGCGAAGAGGTTAAGATCAACGACTTGACGCCGTCCTCCCTGGCCGAGAATCCATCGCAGATCTACACGATCTCCATGCGAGCCACGCCCAAGGCGACCGCCATGGTACCGGGAAGCCTGGTTCCGCGCATTGTCATTGATGGCAAGAACTTCACCATGAAGGCCAGTCCGCTGGGTCAGGACATCTACGAGTTCGACTATTCCCTGCCCGCCGGGCGCAATCAATTGGCGTACTATTTTCTGGTCACCTTCCAGGTTGAAAACAACGGCGTGGTCTCCTCTCGTGAAGCCTACACCGCCGTTCGTTCGGTCAGTGTGGTCGGTCGGTATGTGCTCTCGCTCGAAGTCAACCGGGGCCCGGTCGGCGCCAAGGTGAGCATCCTCGGTCGCGGTTTCACACCGCAGGACGTGGTCTACCTCGACGACCAGCCGGCGCGCACGGTGTTCGAATCGGCCAATGCTCTCGGCTTCTTCGTGCCGGCCGTCGCCGCGAATCGCAACTATCGCGTCTCGCTCGGCGGGGCGGCCGGCAACTCGCCGGTGGGCACGTTCCGCGTCGACGGTGGCATGGTCACCGTGCTCCCGGACTCGCTGTCGTTGCGCGGCGGTGAAAACCAAACGCTGACCTTCACGGTGCCGAATGCCGCACCCTCGGGTGGACTCCTCCTCGACCTGACCACCGACGTACCGGAAAGCGTCATCATGCCGGAAGTCCTGGTTCCGGCCGGGCAAACCTCGGTCACGGTCACGGTGACCGGCGGTCGTCCGGGCACGGGCAGTCTGTTCCTCAAGGGCTATGGCTCTGGCGAAGTCACGATTCCCGTGACCGTGAAGTAAAACATCCTTCTGAGTTTCTCCGTTTCAAAAGCCGCCTTCGGGCGGCTTTTTGTTTTCCCGTTCACGACGGCGACATCGATCACCGGAGGGACACTCGAACCAGAAGGGGTCGATGATCGCTCGCCTGACGCACCCACGGGCTATCGGCAATCGTGGCCTGACCGCCTTCGATCCAGGGATACAGTCCCGGTGACACCAGGACGTAGTCGACCCGACTGTAGGTGTCCTCCTTTTGGTAGCGGTGGGTCCAGACCTCCCCACGCGAATCCGCCGCGGGAAGCAGAAGTGAGAGGGGGCGCTCTCCGCGCTGCAAAAAGGCGCGGATGGGGCGCATCGGCCGAAGGTCGTTGAAGTCGCCCACCACGAGAAAGGGCATGCGCTCCGGATCGGGACAACGCTCCAGGATTCGGTCGCGCAGCGCCACCGCTTCGGCGGCCCGGCGCAACGCCGACTGGGGGTCATCAGGTCGATCCGTGTAACGACTCTTAAGATGGACCGCAAAGAGTGTGATCGGTCCATCGGGGTGGGCAAAGACGGCTTCGAGCAGACCGCGTTTTACCGCCTCCCGGCCACCAAAGTAGGATATGGTCAGATCGGTGTGGGCACGAAACTCGAGGGGAGCGTTCCGGGCGAGCAGCGCAAGGCGGCGGTCCTGGTCCGCCGCGGTCACGAGCGCTGCGTACGGGTAGTTCAATCCCTCGCTGCGCAAATCCCGCTGCAACTCCGTCAGAAACTCCGGACCTCCCATTTCCTGCAGAACTACGATCTCCGCCGCAAGGTCGATGAGGGTGCGGCGGACCGCCGTTTTGGCCGTCTCAGGTTTTGGATAGTCGCGTCGGTAGACGCCTTCCACCAGACGGTCGGCCAAGGTGTAGTTTTCAACATTGAAGGTCGCCACGCTCCAGCCCGCGGCCCCGTGGGCCGCGGCCGCACCGCCAAGACCAGCCAGTCCGACGGCCAGCGCCCAGAACCGGAAAGCGAGGGCCCGGAACAGCTCCGGCCACACGGCGCTCGCGTTCAGACCGAAGCCGCCTGGAGCGAACGCTCGCGTTCGACCAAGGTGGGATGAGAGTAGTGAAAGCCGCTGTACCACGGGTGAGGGGTGAGATTCGTGAGGTTCTTTTGCGCCAGTTTGCGCAAGGCGCCCACCATGGCGGCGGGACCTCCCATGGCGTCGCGCGCGAATCCATCCGCCTCATACTCATGCTTGCGCGAGAAGTAATTTCCAATCGGCGAGAACCAGAAGGTCACCAGTCCGCTGAGCAGTCCAAAGAGGAGGAAGGCCGGGGCCAGCTCCCCCGCTGGAAATCCGAAGGAGGGGTTGAACCAGTCCGAACGTGCCAGCCAGGCGATGGCGAAGAATGCGGCAAACTGCATCACCGCCGAGACGGCGAGCATCTTCGGAATGTGACCGCGACGATAGTGTCCGACCTCGTGCGCCAGCACGGCTTCGAGCTCTTCCGGCGTCAGTTGGGCGATCAACGTATCGAAGAGCACAATGCGACGAAATCGTCCGAAACCCGTGAAGAAGGCATTGGAATGTCCCGATCTCTTCGAACCGTCCATCACTTCGATCGTGCTGGCCTTGAATCCGGTCCGGTCCGCCAGCGCCATGAGGCGCGTGCGCAATTCGCCTTCCGGCAGCGGCGTCAGTTTGTTGAAAAGGGGAAGGATCAACTTGGGATAGAGCACGAGCATGAGCAGCTGGAATCCGAAGATCACCGCGAAGCCCCACAGCCACCAGGCCTGCCCCACCCAACCGACCAGCGACAGCAGCAGCCACAACAGGGGGAATCCGATGACAAACGTGAGCGCCAGCCCCTTGAGTTTGTCCATGATCCAGAGCTGCGGCGTGCTTTTGTTGAAACCAAAGCGTTCTTCCAGGCGGAATTGGGACCACCATTCAAAGGGAAGCCCGGGCACGCTCAGAAGCACACTCGCGACGAGGATGAAGAGCGCGTCATCCCAGCGGGCCGCCCCCGGAGCCCAGGCCGCCATGTCGCCAAAGAGCACCGGCAGGATGCCGCCAAAAAGCACCAGCCCGAGCACGGCGGTGTCGAAGACGGTTTCCACCATGTCAAAGCGTTGATGGGCCAGGGTGTAGTCTCCCGCCTTCTTGAACGTCGCCGCATCCATGATCGCCGTCACCGCGGCAGGCGGCTGTTTCGCCGTGCGCAGCACCTCGCGTCGGTTGAGCAACTCAAGCCAGAGCTCCCCTCCGAGCCGGGCCAGCATCAGGACGACCACCGCCAAAAGCACAATACTCATAACCGTCAAGAGGATGCCAATCTGGCGCGGCGTAAAGCCAGACCTCAACATCGCTTATCCACCCGAAGCGCTCGGCTTCCGTTAATTGTTATAATAATTATAGTTATGGATTTTGAGTTCGTTTGAACACCCCTGATTTGGGGTGATTTGGGATCCGCTGGAAAATCCCCAACGCCACACCAGGAGGGTCGACCGCCCTTGTGTTCGGAGCCGGACGTTTTCCGGCGACGCCCCGTCCCGCGGGGTCGGCGACCCATCAGCGTTAACCTTGAAAAACAACGCGGCGAAGACCACCGCGCTGAGCGCAGGATCGATGGAGGGCGTCGCTCCGTCGACGCCGGTTGCGCGTTGCGTTCACCCAGAGCGTACGGTCGCAGAGTTGCGGGGTTCGTCCCCCGGCGTCGACGGAGCGACGCCCTCCACCCGAGCCTATTCGGCGTGGCTTCCGTTGAACTGAGGACTCCACCTGCGTCTTAAGTTAACGCCTATGGGTCGGCGACCCCGCCTCCAACAGAGGCGAATCCTGGTTCGCATGGGCGCCGTCGTTCGAGCGCCCCCCCGCGGCAACGGGCGCGAGGAAATGGACGTTGAGTCGCCGGGTTGCGGCCGTACGGTCGGGCGGATGGAGGTCACCCTCATTGCCGCGCAATCGCTCGACGGCTTCATCACTCGGCACGACGAACCGGGCACCGCCTTTACGTCCGCGGCCGACAAGACCCACTTCGCGGCCACGCTGGCCCGGTTCGATGCGAGCGTGATGGGGGGAGAGACCTATCGGGTCGCCCGGTCCGTCATTCGATCCCGTCTGACCGCGGCGCGCCGCCGCCTGGTCCTGACCCGCAATCCCGGAGCCTACGCGGGGGACGCCGTGCCCGGCCAGCTGGAGTTCACCTCCGCCTCACCGCTCGAGCTTGTCCGCCAGCTCGCAAGCCAGGGTCACCGGCGCTGCGCCCTTCTGGGGGGCGCCCAGGTCCACCGGTTGTTCCTCGCGGCCGGGTGCGTCGATTTTCTGGAGCTCAGCGTCGAACCGCGGATCTTCGGCTCCGGCGTGCCTCTGGTCGGAGGCAGGCTCGACCTGCATCTGACCCTGGAGCGCCACGAGCGTATCGCTCAAAGTGATACGCTACTTCTGACCTATCGTGTCGCGCCCAAGGCTCCGGCCGGCTGAGCGCGGAACCCTTGCCAGTCCGAGACCGGTCGCGGTCCGGGACGGCACCGAAACGGGCCGGCCTCACTCCGTCGCGGCGTCTTTCTCGGTCGCGAGGGCCGGAACCAGGGCCTGACCCTTCACGCGGATGCCCTTGAGTTTCTCGAGGACAAACGCCGCATGCTCGTCGACCACATCGACGAGCGTGTGACGTTGCCGGATGTCAATCGCCCCGACGATCTGGGCGGGCAGACGGGTGACACCGGCAATCTTGCCCACCACGTCGGCCGGCGTGACCAGGTTTTTCCGGCCGACATTGAGAAACACCGTGGTGAATCCCGGATCTTTACCCGTGCGTGAAGCGGGGGCATACGCCTCGCGCGGAGCGGGCCGTGCCTTCGGCGCCTCCAGCGCTCGCGGCGCTCGGGGAGCGGGCTCATCGGCGCCGCCCACTGGCGCCACGGCGGGAATGGGTCGGGCTTCAGCGTCGGCCTCGGCGGGTGGAAGCGCCTTGCGCTCGGGTTTCGCGGCCGGAGTCGGAGCCGGGTCCGCCGCAGTTTCACCGCCCTGGAGAAGGTGGATCAGCGCGGAGCAGATGTCCGTGCTGGCATACCCTTGCTCCAGCAGGCGGTCGATCAAGCGGTCCTGCTTGCGGTAGGTGGCCTGGTCGAGCGTCGTCCGGAGCTTCTCAAAGAACAGGTTCGCGCGCGCCTCCTCCACCTGATCGAGGGAGGGCACATTCTCACGACGGATCTTCAGTTTCGCGAAGCGGACCATGCTCTGCAGTTTCCACAGGTCCCGTCCCGACACGAAGGTGAAGGCCTTGCCGGTCTTGCCCGCCCGGCCCGTCCGGCCGATGCGGTGCGTGTAGTCCTCGGCATCGTTCGGCAGATCGAAATTGAACACCACCTCGAGGTCATCGAGGTCCAGTCCGCGCGCCGCCACGTCGGTGGCCACGAGGAACTCGAAGCCGCGACGGCGAAACTTGTCCATGACGCGGTCGCGCTGCGCCTGACTGATGTCGCCGTGCAGGCGGTCAGTGGCGTAGCCGCGCGCGTGCAGGTGTTCGTCCAGCTCGTCGACCATGATCTTGGTGCTGCAAAAAATGATACCGTAGCGGAAATCGTAGAGATCGATGAGGCGCGTGAGCACGTCGATTTTCGTCCGGCGATCGACTTCAAAGTACACCTGGTCGACCTGCGGCGCATTCTTCGCGTGGGCCTCGATCTTGATCCAGGCCGGGTCTTTCGAGTAACGGCTGATCAGCTCCTGGATGGCGCGAGGCATCGTCGCCGAGAAGAAGAGCGACTGGCGGGTGGCGGGGGATCGCGAAAGGATGTGCTCAATGTCGTCGCGGAAGCCCATGTCCAGCATGCGATCCGCCTCGTCGAGGATGACCAGCTTCAGCGCGTCGAGTTTGAGCGTCCCGCGCTCCATGTGATCCATCACGCGCCCCGGCGTCCCAATGACAATCTGCACGCCTGCCGCCAGGGCGCGGAACTGCCGTTCATAGGATTGACCACCGTAAATGGGAACGGCATGCACGCCTCGCTTGAAGAGCGACAATTTGCCCACTTCCTCCGCCACCTGCACGGCGAGCTCACGGGTCGGGCAGAGCACCAGGACCTGCACGGCCTTCAGATGGGAATCGACCCGGGTAATCGCGGGAACGGCAAACGCCGCGGTTTTACCCGATCCGGTCGCTGATTGTCCGACGACATCGCGACCGGTCAGCGCCACCGGGATCACGGCGGTCTGAATGGGGGACGCCTCTTCGAACCCCATCTTGTCCACTGCTTTCAGGAGTTCCGGAGCGAGACCTAGCTCGGTGAATGGGCGTTTTTCCATCGGCCCATCCTGCCGAGCCCCGTGTCAGTCACGAGCGTAAACTTCCCCCCACCCCGAAGGCCCCCTGCTCGTTTGGCTCGCCTTTCGCCCCGTTTCGGCCGCACTCCCTTCATGCCGTTCTCGAAGTTAGGCCTTCATACCAGTCTCCTCCGCGGGGTCCAAGCCATGGGTTACACCGACCCCACGCCGATCCAATTGCGGGCCATACCCGTGGTTCTTTCGGGGCGCGATCTGATTGCATCAGCCCAAACGGGGACCGGCAAAACCGCCGCCTTCGCCCTGCCGGTGCTCAACCGCCTGGGGCCCCATCGCCCGGGCCATCCGCGGGTGCTGGTGCTCGAACCCACCCGCGAACTGGCCGCCCAGGTGGAGACTGCCTTCCGCGACTTCGGTCGCTTCACCGATGTGCGCGCGACCGTGATTCATGGTGGCGTCGGTTATGGTCGTCAGCGCGGCGAACTGCGCGCCGGATCCGACATCGTCATCGCCACGGTGGGACGTCTGCTCGACTTCCTCCAGGAAAAGACCCTGCGGCTCGATTCCGTCGAGGTCCTGATTCTCGACGAGGTGGACCGCATGCTGGACATGGGCTTCATCAACGATGTCAAACGCATCGTCGAACTGTGTCCGAAGCAGCGGCAAACACTCTTTTTCTCCGCCACGGTGCCGCCGGAGATCGAGGCGATCGCCCGTTTCGCCCTCAAGGATCCGGCGCGGATTGAGATCGGCGTCGCCCGCTCCGTGAATGAGTCCGTCAAGCACGCCATTTTCCCGGTCGTCAACGACCAGAAGTTCGACCTTCTGCTGGGTTTGCTGGAGAAGACCGATTTCCAAAGCGTCATCATCTTCTCGCGCACCAAGCATGGCGCAGACCGCATTGCCCGCCGCCTGAAGAGCGCCAATCACTCGGTCGCCGTCCTGCACGCCAACCGCTCCCAAAACCAGCGGGTCGAGGCGCTCGAGGGGTTCAAGGCGGGGCGCTACGAGATCATGGTGGCCACGGACATCGCCGCCCGCGGCATCGACGTGGCCGGTGTGTCACACGTCATCAACTACGACGTGCCGGAAAACCCCGAGGACTACGTCCACCGCATCGGGCGCACGGGCCGCGCCATGGCCGTGGGCGATGCCTTCACCCTCGCCATTCCGGAGAACGCCAGCGATGTCCGTGACATCGAGCGCTTCATCGGCAACAAGATCCCGCAACTCGCGCTGGATGCCTTCCCCTACCTCGGCGGTCGGGCTCCGGTGATCGACACTCAGCGCCCCGGTCCGAGCCGGCCCAAGAGCGGCCCGCGCGCGGGCCGCGGACCGGGTTCCCCCGGTCGCAACCAGAGTCGCGATCCAGGTGGACGTCCGCACGGCGGCGGCAACCCATCGCACCATCCGAGTGGCAAGCCGGGTCAGCACTGGCGCCGGCGCGACGGACGCTAGTCGCTCCCGCGTTCACGCAAAATCCCGCCGGCTGCGGCCGGCGGGACTTCCTGCTCAGCGCACCTGCAGGGTGTCGCCCGAAAACTCGAGCCCCAAGGAGGGCACGATGACGGCCTTGCGCGTGCCTTCCTTGCGCACCGTGCCCGCCACCCAGGCCTCGTGGCCCGCGGCCCGGGCGAGAGCCGTGACCTCGTCCGCCCGGTCGGCCGGCACATAGGCGGCAAATCCCACGCCCATGTTGAATGTGGCATAGGCCTCCCGTAGCGAGATGGGACCGGCCTGCATCAGAAACTGAAACAAGGCCGGAATCGGTCCCGGCTGGGTGATCTCATAGACGAACGGTTCCTCCAGGCGCATCAGCTTGCGCCAGCCATGGCCCGTCACATGCGCGAGGTAGTGCACCGGAACGGCCTTTTCCAGGCACGCACGCACAAAGGACACATAGATGACGGACGGCGCCAGCAGGGCCTCGCCATAGGTGCGCGCATCGCCGTGGCCGATCGGCGTACGGTAGCCCTGCGGCAACGCGTCGGCGATGAGCCGGCAGAGGGAAAGTCCGTTGGTCTGCACACCGGACGACGCGAGGAAAACGATCGCGTCTCCGTCCTGCACGGCACCGGTGATGCGACGCGACTTCGGGGCGATCCGGCCGAGCGCGGAACCGGCGAGCACGATGGTCTCGGGCTGCACAATGCCCTTGAGAGTGGGCGTTTCCCCACCGCCCCAGACCGCGCCGGCCTGACGGCAGCCCTCGGCAAATCCGGCGACCAGCGCCTTCATGCGCACCTCGTCGGCGAACCAGCCGGAGTCGCCCACCGCCGCGTGCATCGCGACCGAAATCGGAAGCGCCCCGCAGGTGATGAGGTCATTGACGATGGTCGCCACGGTATCGATCGAGATCTCGCGGTAGAAACACCCGCCGCCCCCGGCATAGACCGCGTCGGCCACGAGGTTCTTCGTGCCGAGACCCTCCTCGACATGGGCCAGGTAGTGATCCGCCGCCTCGATCAGATAGGCGCTTTCACCACGAACGGAGGCCGGCTCGGCATAACCATGCCCGGCCAGCAGCGGCGCGGTGGTGCGGGCGGCGACCTGGCAGGCCCGCTTGAAGGCGTCGAGCTGATCGTAGCGGACGCCGGAGGATTCGTAGCTGAGACTCATCAGTAGGAGCGACCTTCGTTGCGGTCGTAGTAATTGATGTAGGCCTGGTTCACCACCCGGTAACCACCGGGCGTCGGGTATTTCCCGGTAAAATACCAGTCGCCCCGGTGATGGGGGACCGCGGCGTGGAGGTTCGAGATCGACTGGAAGATGATCTCGATCTCACCCTTCCACTCGATGCCCTTCGGACGGACCAGATCGGTGATCCGGGCCGAGATTTCCTCCGGGGTAAAGCTGTCGTAGATCCGGCGGACCTGGTTCTCCAGGGTCACGTCGGCCGGCTTGGCCACCTCGGCCTGGCAGGCCCGGTAGGTTTCCTCCAGCACCTCGGTCTGCCCGCGCTCCTTGAGGAGGGACACCGCGGCTTCAAACGCGATGAACTTGCCCAGCTCGGACATGTCGATGCCATAACAATCCGGATACCGGATCTGCGGCGCTGTCGAGACGATCACGATCTTCTTCGGTCCCAGTCGCGTGAGAATGCGCAGGATCGAACGCCGGAGCGTGGTGCCGCGCACGATCGAGTCATCGACGCAGACGAGGTGGTCGCCGGGCTTCACCGAGCCATAGGTGATGTCGTACACGTGGCTCGCCAGCTGGTTCCGGAAACTCTCCTGTCCGATGAAGGTGCGGATCTTGACGTCCTTGCTTACCACCTTCTCGCCCCGCGGCCAGTTGCGCAGAATCAGGTCGTCGAGCAGGGCCTCCGTCAACTCGCCGGCCTGGCTCGCCTTGAGGATCGCCGCCTTCACCTCGTCGCGCCGGCGCTCACGCAGCGCCGACATCAGGCCGTAGTAGGCCACCTCGGCCGTGTTGGGAATGAAACTGAACACGGTGTTGGCCCAGGTATTGCCGACTGAGCGGATCACCTGGTCGGCCAGCTGCGCCCCCAGCGCCTTGCGCTCGGCGTAAATGTCGAGGTCGTTGCCCCGGGAGAAGTAGATCCGCTCGAACGAACAGGAGGCGCGCGGGAGCGCATCGACAAACCGGGTCGACTTCAACTCGCCGCGCTTCTTGATGGTCACGACGTGACCGGGCTCCACCTCGCGGACCTGCTCTGCCGTCAGGTCAAAGGAGGTCATCAGCGGCGCACGCTCCGAGGCGAAGGCCACCACCTCGTCATTCTGGAAATAGTGGCACGGACGGATTCCGGCGGGATCGCGGGCGACGAACGCATCACCGTTCCCCACCATGCCGGCCAGTGCGTAGCCACCATCCCACTTTTTCGACGCGCGGGTGATGACCCGGGCGATGTCGAGGTCTTCGCTGATGCGCCGCGAGATCTCCGCGCCTTCCAGGCTGCGGGTCCGCAGGTAGCGGTAGAGGTCCTCGTGTTCTTCATCGAGGAAGAAGCCGATCTTCTCCAGCAGCGCCTGCGTATCGGTCGCAAAAATGGGATGCTGCCCCATGGCGATGAGCGAATCGTTGAGCTCCGCCGTGTTCGTCATGTTGAAATTGCCCGCGAGCGCCAGATTGCGCGTCGGCCACGGGGAACGTCGGAAATACGGATGGCAGGAGCTGAGGCTGTAGCCGCCGCTCGTGCCGTAGCGCAGGTGGCCCATGAGCAGCTCCCCGCCGAAATCGAAATGCTTCTTGACGGTATCCGGAAACTCGGGATGCACCACACCGGTCGCCTGCTTTTCCTGGTACTGGTTGAGCAGGAGCTTGAAGATCTTGTCGAGTGGGTTGGCCTTCACGTGCCGTTCGCGGAACATGAACGGCTCGCCCGCCGGCATGTCGAGTTTCACGCAGGCCACCCCCGCGCCGTCCTGGCCGCGGTTGTGCTGCTTTTCCATCAGCAGGAAAAGCTTCGAGAACCCCCAGAGGGGCGTTCCATACTTTTCCTGATAATAGGAAAGCGGCTTGAGCAAACGCACGAGGGCGATGCCGCATTCATGACGTATCGAGTCACTCATGGTCGAAGGTTCGATTCACGCTAGGTTCTCCCGCTGGACAGTCATACGAGCGGCCGGGCCGCCCAGCTGTTCGACGCGCCAGGCCATCACCACTCCGCCCACCTGGAGCGCCAGCGCGATGCCCTCCGTCACCTCGCCGAGTGGGAGTGCGCACACCTCGGCCTTTCCCGCGGCTGCGCGAATCTCCTCCTCGCCTGCAGCCGGCACCGACACCAGCAGGCGCTGGACATCCTCGCCAAACAGGAACGCATCGCGCCGCCGCACGTGCCGGGGATGCACGGCCAGCACGGCGCCGCGTCCCGGTCCGGAGTCAACCAACCAGTCCGCAAGGGTCGCCATCAGCCCCCCCTCGCCCACCGCACGCACCTCGCGGGCCAGTCCCTCCGCCCGGAGCCGACGGAGCAGTGGCTCGAGTCGGAGCAGCGAGGCAGGGTCCACCGGCGTCGGCACCCCGGCCCGGATCCGCAAAATCGAGTCCTGATAGAGACTGCCGGCCAGCCCGCCAGCCTCACCTCCGAGCAGCCAAAGCCGTTCGCCGGGCAGGAGGGCCCCAGACTGGGAAGGCCCGGCATCGGGAGCTTCACGGGACACCGCACGACTCCAGACCTGCACGGCTGCCGACACCGGGCTGTCCTCGGAAATCCAGATTTCCTCAGCGGGGGCCAGGGTAACGGAAAGGGCTGCGGCCGTCTCGCGCAGTCCTTGCGCCCATCCTCCACCGTAAAAACGGCTTTCGGTTCCCTCGGGTGCAGGGCTCGTCGCCTTCACTCCCGGTGCCACCGCTTCCAGGTGCTTCCGGGCAGCCAGAGCCTGCAACCAGCGTCCGGCAATCGTCCAACCTCCCCCGCAACGAGGATGAAGCAGGGTCGCGCGCTGCGCCATCCGGTCCCAGGGATCAAGGACGGAGCTTGTGGTGCTGTCCGCCCGCGCCGCAGATCGCAGGGCCATCAGTCGGACCAAGGCGGGCAAAAGGTCTTTCGCCGCCGGATCCACCAGCTTCGCCTTTTCAGGGGACCAACCCCAGGCGCGTTCCAGTGCCGGGGGGACCAGCGCTTCCCACCCACCCTCCGCCTGCGAGGGAGAGCATGGCAGGGGATCCGGAGCCGGTGGGGTCGAGGCCGAAACCATGGTGCGCGTAGAGGGAAGGCGACGGTTCAGGCGGACCCGGCCAAGGGGGAGAGAGAGGACAGGCCGAAGAGCAAGGTTTTCACGGGCCGTTAAAATCAGACGATGACGCTGTGAACCGCAAAACGGTCAAGGGGTTTCTCGCGCGCCAGAAGTCACGGCGCCCCCTTCGCTTTGTTTCTCGGGTGAAACCGCGCATGGTGATCTCGGAGCCGGTCGGGAGATACGGATGTGTAAATTTCTGTAGTTGAAATGTTTGAGTGGCCCAGCATTTCCTGGATGGAACGAAGGTCGGCACCTCCGCCGAGCAAATGAGTGGCGAACGAATGCCGCAGCAGGTGAGGTTTCACGGTTTGGGTGATTCCCGCCTTTTGTGCGTAACGTTTGACCAAGACCCACAGCATGACCCGGGAGAGCGCACCTCCTCGCTCGCTGAGAAAGAGTTGTCCGCCTGTCTTCTTGCTCCGGACAAAGTGAGGTCGTCCGGCGCTGAGGTATACCTGGACCGCCTCCGCCGCCCGTCGGCCCAGGGGCACGATCCGTTCTTTCGATCCTTTGCCAAACACTCGCACGTAGCCTTGCTCCAAATCGATCTGGCTCAACTCGAGGCGGGCCAACTCCGACACCCGAAGTCCGCTGGCGTAAAAGACTTCCAGGATCGCGCGATCGCGCAGCGCGAATGCGTCTCCGCCCGTGGGCGCCCGAAGCAGTCGCTCCACCTCCGGTCCGGACAAGGTGCCCGGCAATCGGCGCTGACGTTTTGCGCCCATCAAGAGTGAGGTCGGATCGTCCGCGCGTCGCTGCTCTCGCACCAGGTACCGGAAAAAGACCCGGACCGCCGTCAGTTTTCGCGCCAGACTCGACGACTTCAAGACCCCGGCCGACAGGTGATGCAGCCAGGCGGTGAGGTCCGCAGCCTGCACCGAGGTCCAATCCGACGTCGGTGCGCGCCGTGCCAGGAAGTCGGCACATTGATCGATGTCACGCTGATAGGCCTGCCAGGTGTTCACGGACAGACCCCGCTCCAATTGGAGGTAGGCGATGAACGCGTTGATCTCGGACGAAAACCGTTCCGGGGCCCGGCTGGTTTCGTCGCGCATACTCGCTCCCGAGAAGGAGTTCCCCGCCGGGAGTCGCGTCAGTAGCGACGTCGCGGCGCCATCCGGGGCGCCGGGTTCGCATCCTTCATCCGATAGGTGATGCGTGCTTTATCCAGATCGTAAGGACTCATCTCCATCTTCACATTGTCCCCGGCGGCAATCTTGATGAAGTTCTTCCGCAATTTACCGGAGATGTGCGCGAGGACGACGTGCCCGTTCGCCAGCTGCACCTTGAACATTGTGCCCGGAAGCACCGCAATGATCTTACCTTCAACTTCGATCGATTTATCGTCGGCCATATCAGCGGGTACTTTCGCGAGACAGTGTGTAAGATATCATGCAGTGGGGGGAATAAGATCCAAAAAGGGACCCTTGAATCGCTGATCTTACGCCCTTTAGTCAAGGTTTTCCTCGGACGGCAGCCGTCTTCCGTGCCGAGTGACCTCCATGCCCTCCACCGATCCGTCCCCGCCACCGTGCCCGTTCGAGAAGCGCTTTCCGTCCCAACTGGTGAGGGATGACGTGTTCTACATGTCGCTGGCGTTCAACCAGGCCATCGATGCCTGGCGACGCGACGAAGTGCCCATCGGTTGTGTGATCGAGCGGGACGGCGAGGTCGTGGCTTTGGCTCACAACACCGTGGAAGGATCGCGGGATCCGACGGCCCACGCCGAAATGCTGGCCTTGACCCAAGCGGCCACTGCCTACGGCGACTGGCGACTGGAAGGGGCCACGGTTTACGTGACCAAGGAGCCCTGCCCGATGTGCTCCGGGGCTCTGCTTATGTCTCGCGTCAAACGGGTTTGTTATGCCGTGCCCGATCCGAAAATGGGCTGCCTCGGCGGCGCCACGAACCTCAATGACCTCCCGCGCGTGAACCATCATCTGGAATTGACGGCCGGTGGGGTTCTGGAATCGGAGTGCCGGGAACTGATCCAGGCGTTCTTCCGGCTGAAACGCCTGGCTGAGTGACCGCCGGCACGCCGGATCTTGAGCGTTCGACCAAACTTCCTTCGAAAAAGGTCTCATGGGTTGACGCTGACGCGACCTCGGCCCACTGTGCTCATTCCTTTTTAACTCAACCACATCCCCTCATCCCATGGCCTACGAACTCCCGAAACTGCCTTACGCTTACGACGCCCTCGTTCCGCACATCGATGCGAAGACGATGGAAATTCACCACGGCAAGCATCACCAAGCCTACATCACCAACGCCAACAACGTGCTGAAGGACCATGCCGAATTGGCCGCTCTCTCGGTCAATGCGCTGATCGCGGATCTTTCGAAGGTGCCGGACGCCGTGCGCGGCGCGCTGCGCAACAACGCCGGCGGTCACAGCAATCACGCCTTCTTCTGGACGATCCTCGGAGCCGGCAAGGGTGGCGCGCCCAAGGGCAAGCTCGCGGATGCCATCAACGCCACCTTCGGCAGTTTCGACGCGTTCAAGGCGGAATTCGGCAAGGCCGCGACCACGCGCTTTGGTTCCGGCTGGGCTTGGCTCGTCGTCGGTGCGGATAAGAAGCTGTCGGTCGGTTCGACCGCCAACCAGGACAGTCCGCTCATGGGCAAAGCCGTCGCCGGCATCGAAGGCAAGCCGGTCATCGGCCTCGATGTCTGGGAACATGCTTATTATCTGAACTATCAGAACCGTCGTCCGGACTACATCGCCGCGTTCTGGAATGTGGTCAATTGGGACGCCGCCGAGGCCAACTACCTCGCCGCGCTGTAATCAGCCCACCTCCTTTTCAGTCAAAGCCGCGCTCCCGAGGGAGCGCGGCTTTTTTGCGTACGTTACCCGGCCTGCGGGGTCAGCGAATCGTCACCAATTCGCAGCGCGTGGAACGACGCAGGGCCGGATCGTAGTCGACCCGCACCCCGGAGATTCTCACGTCCTCCTCCGCGACATCAAACCGTCGGGGCATGCCGTCGAGAAAGCGGGCAATCACCGCATTCAGGTCCCGTCCCAAGACGCTGGTGTAGGGGCCGGTCATGCCGACGTCACAGCAAAAGGCGGTGCCGCCCCGGAGCACGCCGGCGTCGGCCGTCGGTACGTGCGTATGGGTGCCCAGCACGGCCACGGCCCGTCCATCCAGGTGCCAGCCAAGCGCCTGTTTTTCGCTCGTCGCCTCCGCATGGATTTCAATCAAAGCCCCCTCGGCCTGCCCCGCCTGCACGGTGTGCCGCACCAGGGCGTCGGCGGTGAGAAAGGGGCAGTCCACCTTGGGTCCCATGAACTGGCGCCCCAGCACGGTGGCCACGACCAGTCGAAAACCCTGGCTCTCCAAGATAAGCTGGGTGCGCCCGGGACACTGCGCCGGCAGGTTGGCCGGGCGGCAGACGTTGGGGAGATCCACAATCTCCCGCTCAAACCCTTTCTGATCCCAGACGTGATCTCCGAGCGTCAGCGCGTCCAACCCACCCTCGGTCAGGGTGCGGGCGATGCTTCCGGTCAAACCGGCACCGGCGGCCGCGTTCTCCGCGTTCGCGATGACGAAATCGAGCGCCCACTCCCGCCGGAGCGCAGGTACCCGCGCCAGCACGAGGTCGCGACCGGGTCTTCCGACGATATCACCGATGAACAAGAGTCGAATCACGCTTCGAAGTCAGCGAGAGCCGGCTTGCGGTGACCAGAACTTTCCTTCACCGGTCCGGGCCGTCACCCGGCGGCTGCGACACCTCCTTTTTCCGCACTTGCCACTCGGTCGGGCGCCCGGTTCTATCGTGGTCTCTCTGCCTATTTGCCGCACCGATGAAAACAAACACTTCGCCCTCCGCGTTTCCCCAGCCTGAACTTGGTCGTGAAATGAATGGTGCCGACTCGGTGGTCGAGTGCCTGCTCCGCGAGGGGGTCGACTCCATCTTCGCCTACCCAGGCGGCGCTTCCCAGGAGCTGCACCAGGCCTTCGCCCGCTCCGGCAAGGTCCGCGTCATTTTGCCGCGTCATGAACAGGGTGGCTCGTTCGCCGCGGAAGGTTTCGCCCGCGCCAGCGGCAAAGTCGGCGTGTGTATGGCCACCAGCGGCCCCGGCGCGACCAACCTCGTCTCCGCCATCGCGGATGCGTTCATGGACTCGACCCCGATGGTCGCCATCACGGGCCAGGTCTTTTCCAAATACATTGGGAAGAGCGCCTTTCAGGAAACGGACTTTTTCGGCATGACGCTGCCGATCGTGAAGCACTCCTACCTGGTGCTGAATGTGCACGATCTGCCGCGCATCTTCAAAGAGGCCTTCCACCTCGCTCGCTCCGGCCGCCCGGGACCGGTGGTCATCGACATTCCGAAGGACGTGCAACAGGCGCGGTTCCGTCCGGTTTTCCCCGCCACGGTGGAGTTCAAGAACCCCTACGTGAACGAGGTCCATCACGCCGCGGATGAACCGCTGCGCCAGGTGCTCGCCCTCATCGCCCAGGCCAAACGGCCGGTTCTCTACACCGGCGGCGGCATCGTGACCGCGGAGGCTCACCACGAACTGCGCGCCTTCGCCGAACGCGTGAATGTGCCCGTCGCGACCACCCTGATGGGCGTGGGCTCCTTCCCGGAAACCCACCCGCTCTCCATGCAGTGGTTCGGCATGCACGGCGCCGCCTATGGCAACTGGGCCGTCGATCAGAGCGATTTGCTGCTGTGCTTTGGTGCGCGGTTCGACGATCGCATCACCGGCGACGTGAACAAATTCGCCAGCGGCGCCAAGATCGTCCACCTCGACATCGACGCCGCCGAACACAACAAGAACAAGCGGGTCCACCTGCCGATTCTCAGCGACGTCAAGTACGCTCTGGCCCGACTCGTGGAGCTTGCCACGATTGACAAATTCACGCCTCCGGACACGCGTGCGTGGCACGAACAAATCAACACCTGGAAGCGCGACCATCCGTTCGACAGCTCCGCCGGTTTCGGCAAGAGCCCGCACATCCTCCCGCAGGAGGCTGTGGCTACTCTGTATGAGCTGACCAAGGGCGACGCCGTGATCACCACAGGCGTCGGCCAGCACCAGATGTGGGCCGCGCAGTTCTACCGCTTTGACCACCCCCGCCGCTACATCAGCTCGCTCGGGCTCGGCGCGATGGGTTTCGGTTACCCCGCCGCGCTCGGCGCGAAGGTGGCGTGCCCGGACAAACACGTCATCGACATCGATGGCGACGGTTCGTTCGTCATGAACATCCAGGAGCTGGCCACCGCGCACATCGAGAAGATCGCGGCCAAGGCGATGATCCTGAACAACCAGCACCTCGGCATGGTCGTGCAGTGGGAGGACCGCTTCTACGGTAGTGTCCGCGGCAATACGATTCTGGGCGACGAAAAGAATGTCGGCAGCCCCGACAATCCCGCGGGCCTGTACCCGGATTTCGTCAAGATCGCCGAGGGCTTCGGCGTGAAGGGCCGCCGCGTGATCAAGAAGAGCGAACTGCGCGAGGCGATCCAGGAGATGCTCGATCACGACGGTCCGTTCGTGCTCGATATCATCGTCCCTTACACCGAACACGTGCTGCCGATGATCCCGGCCGGCAAGACGGTCAAGGAGATGATCCTCAAGTAGTCCCGCCGGACACGCACGCCTTCCATCGCCCGGGCTTTACCGCCCGGGCTTTTTTTGTCCGGCGGATCGCTTGACCGCACAAAAAAAGACGCCGCCCGAATCGGGCGGCGTCCTTGAAACAGAAGGCCAGGAAGAGGTGGACGCTCAGGTCGTCGGCACCGTCTGGATAGTCTTGAGGATGCGACCAGCGACCAGATAAGGATCCGCCGCGGAGTTCGGGCGACGATCCTCGAGGTAGCCCTTGTAGCCGTTGTTGACGAAGCTGTGCGGGATGCGCACCGAGGCGCCGCGATCCGCCAGGCCGTAGGAGAACTTGTCGATCGACTGGGTCTCGTGCAGGCCGGTGAGGCGCAGGTGGTTGTCCGGACCGTAAACCGCGATATGCTCGTCGCGATACTTGTCGAAGGCAGCCATGAGGCGCTCGAAGTAGGCTTTGCCGCCGACTTCGCGCATGAAGGTGGTGGAGAAGTTGGAGTGCATGCCGGAACCGTTCCAATCGACCGAACGTCCCCACTCGCCGCGGATCGGCTTGCAGTGCCATTCGATGTCGATGCAGTAGCTCTCGCACAGGCGGGCCATCAGGTAACGGGCCACCCACAGCTGGTCGGCCGCGTCTTTCGAGCCCTTGCCGAACACCTGGAATTCCCACTGGCCCTTGGCCACTTCTGCGTTGATGCCTTCAATGTTGATGCCGGCCGCAATGCAGAGGTCGATGTGCTGCTCGACGATTTCTCGCGCCACGTCGCCGACGTACTTGTAGCCGACGCCCGTGTAGTACGGCCCTTGGGGAGCCGGGTAGCCGCTGTCTGCCGGGAAACCGAGCGGACGGCCATTTTGGTAGAAGAAATACTCCTGCTCAAAACCAAACCAGGTGCCCGGATCATCCGGAATCGTCGCACGGGAATTCGTCGGGTGCGGGGTGCCATTGGGCAGCAGCACTTCACACATGACCAGCACCGCATTCTTGCGGGTGGCATCCGGATAGAGAGCAACCGGTTTGAGCAGACAGTCGGAGCTCTTGCCTTCGGCTTGCTGGGTCGAACTTCCATCGAAGCCCCAGACCGGGAGATCCTCCAATTTCAGCGTGGCGAGGTCGCCATCGACGATCTTGGTCTTGCTACGCATTCCAGCCATCGGGGTGTAACCGTCGAGCCAGATGTATTCCAGTTTGATTTTGGCCATAATTGGGAGGTTTTCAGGAGGGTGACGCAAGGAGGGCAACCGGAAAGGTGGAGCCGGCTGTCGTCCGCGTCAGGCAGGTCATTCCAAGCACCTTATGTGCCAGAGCGAGCTAGAAGTTTCGTTCATGCGACCTTTTCTGCCGTTTGCCTCCTTGTGTTCAAATTGATCCAGAACTCACCCTTGCCTTGCCTCTCAACGCTCGAAATTGTCCACGGTCCGGTCATGCAACAGGTCAAAGATACCCAACGCGCCTTGGTTCGAATTGGCTACGATGGGCGCGTGCACAAGACCTTCCGGGGCCCTTTGGCCAAAGAACGGTTTGAAAACGAGGTGCGTGTCTTGAAACACCTGGAAGAGCGGGGCTGCGACTTCGTCCCCAAGCTGCTCGAAAGCGATCCGGAACTCCTGAAAATCGTGACCACGAACTGCGGCCGGATCGTGGAACATCTCGACCCGGTCCGCATGACCAGCTTGTACGCGGAATTGCTGCCGTTTGGCGTGCGGCACGAGGATCCTTTTTTGCGAAATGTCACCTACCGGACTTCGGACGGACGTTTTTGCCTGATCGACTTTGAATTCGCCACCTTGCTCGATGCCGCGGGCAATGCGATCTCGGTCTCCCCGACCCGGCCACCGGTGATCTGAAGGACAACCGTCCCGGCTGCACCTTTACCTCCTGATGGACACACCCGTCGACTCGTTTCCCCCGCCGTCCTCCTTGCTCGTCCGTTGGTCGGGCATCACCGATCGGGGCAAGGTCCGCGCCAATAATGAGGACGCCTTTCTCGCGCTCGCCTTCGACGGGCAGGAGGTCCGTTACCTGGGCAAGACCGGCGAAGCCGCCCTGGCCGGCAACGAGTTCTTGTTCGCGGTGAGCGACGGCATGGGGGGAGCAAAGTCGGGCGAAATCGCGAGCCGGCTGGCCGTGGACCGGATCGCACAGTTGCTGCCGCAACACTTCGCCCACGCCGCCTCCTCGGGCGATCAGGGGCGCGCGGCGGTGCTGGCGAAGGTCTTCTCGTCGATCCACCACGACTTGTTGGTGCTGGGCGCCAGTTATGAGGAATGTGCCGGCATGGGGGCCACGCTGAGTTTGTGCTGGCTGGCCGCCAACCGGCTGTACTTCGGCCATGTTGGCGACTCCCGGATCTACGCCCTGCCCGCCGCCGGCGGCATCTCCCAGCTGACGGACGACCACAACCATGTAGGCTGGCTGCGCCGGAAGGGGCAAATCACGGAACGGGAGGCGCGCAATCATCCGTTGCGTCACTCGCTGCATCAAGCCATCGGCGCCGGATTGAAGACCATCGATCCTCACATCGGCGCCTGCGCGGTCGGTCCCGGGGACCGCTTCCTCATCTGCTCCGACGGGGTCACGGACGGTCTGTGGGACCGTCACCTCGACGAAATCGTGCGCGATCCGGGCTCGGGTGTCGTCCGTCCTTCCGTCGCACAGCGTATCGTGAAGGAAGCGGTGGAGCAATCGGGACGCGACAACGCCACCGCGTTGGTCTTCGAACTGCACTCCCCCTCGGCGCCCTAGCTTCGCGTCATGTCCCGGCTTTTCATCTACGGCACGCTTAAACGCGGAGGGCGTTCCCACGCGCGCCTCTCGCGGCACCAGTTCCTCGGACTCGCCTGCACCACGCCCCACTATCGGCTTTATCGTCTGGACGGTTACCCGGGTTTGGTCGCGGACTCCGCCGCCACGGTGGGCATTCAGGGCGAGCTTTGGGAGGTGGACGCCGCGGGTTTGGCCGAACTCGACGCGTTTGAAGGGTTGGCGGAGGGACTCTACCGACGGGAGCGCGTGACGCTGAGCGAACCGGCGGGCCACCCTCCGGTCGACGCCTACGTTTACGCTCGCAGTGTCACGGGACGCGAGATGCTCGGCCCCGTGTGGACCGAGCCTCGCTAGCCCGCGGTCACGCGCCGGTCAGCGCGCCTTCAACACGGCCGCCGGAATCCGGGTGACCTTGACGTAACGCGCGCGAAAAAGCTCATCCATGAGCTCCCGCACAGGAGCAGGAATCCGCTCGATCAGTCCGTCCAAAGGGGGTGTCGGGAGGTTCTCGGCTTCGCCAGCGGCCTCGCGCCGAGGGGCGGCTTCCACCGCAACCCGGGGCACGTCCGCAGACAATGAACCCATGCTCGCCTCGTCGGCGGCCAGGACGTCGAGCGGAGGACCGTCGTCATCGAACGCGGAGACGAATGGGGTGGTCTCGCTTCCGTGTTTCCCGGTTCTCACGGCGGCCACGCTTTCGCCTTCTTCGTCGCCGGCCCGGTCCGCCGTGGGACCGCTCTTGCCGGCGCTTGCCGTGGCTGGAGCAGGAGCCGCCGTGGGCGAGCTCAGCTCCATGCGGGGCAAGGCCTGCAAGGCCGCTGCGACCCGCTCATCCAGTCGACCCAGCGCCGTCAGGCTTTTTTTTTTGAGCCGTCGTCCGTCGCTTCGCCGTCCGCGCCCGCGCGCTCTTCCGCCATGGCGGCCAGTTCCTTGATCAAGCTGTCGATGGCTCGGGCCCGACTGGCCTCGATCGCCTTCAGCAAGGTCACTTCAAAATTGATGCGTTCAGCCAGTCCCAACTTCACACTGCCCTCGCCTTCGCGCAGGCCGTCGAGCAGGCGGGTGATTTGTTCGGTGGTCATCGGCACGCCGCCCAGGCGCGTGCTCTTGCCGCCGTGGGCAATGGCGTCGAGCAAGGCATCGCGCACGAGCGCCTGCAGGTCGGCCAGAAGCCGGACGAGGTCGCGTCCACCGGCATCGCAGGCGTCGACAATTTCCACCAACTTGGCGTGGTCTCCGGTCGCGAGCGTTCCCGCGAGTTCGGCGATCTTCTCGGCCGACACCAGACCGTACACATCGAGCACATCCGGTTCGGCGATCTCGAGTCCGCAGAACGAAATCATCTGGTCGAAGATCGACTGGGCGTCGCGCATGCCTCCGTCGGCCATGCGGGCAATGCACGCGAGGGCACCATCGGACACGCTGACCTTCTCATCGACTGCGATCTTCTTCAGTCGCTGCACGATCAGGTCCGAAGGGATCGGCTTGAGGTCGAAACGCTGACAGCGCGACAGGATCGTCGGCAGCACTTTCTGCACGTCGGTCGTGGCGAAGACAAACTTCACGTGGGGCGGCGGCTCCTCCAGCGTCTTCAACAGGGCGTTGAAGGCCTGATTGGAGAGCATGTGCACCTCGTCGATGATGTAGATCTTGTATTTGCCCTGCGATGGCGCGTAGCGCACGTCGTCGCGCAGGTCGCGCACCTGATCCACCGAATTGTTGGAAGCTCCGTCGATCTCGATCACATCCATCGAGGTGCCGTCGGCGATCGCCTTGACCGTCGGATCCTGCGGATCGAAGTCAGCGTTCGGCCCGCCGGTGCAATTGAGCGCCTTGGCGAAGATGCGCGCGGTCGAGGTCTTGCCGGTGCCGCGCGGACCGACAAACAGGTAGGCGTGGGCGATGCGCCCGCGGGCGATCGCGTTCTTCAGGGTGCGCACCACGTGGTCCTGGCCCACGACGTCGTCAAACGTCTGGGGACGCCATTTGCGGGCAATGACTTGGTACGCGGAAGACACAGCCTTCACTCCAAGCAGCCGCCGCCGCTGCGCAACCGAAAACTCAGACGGTTGCGCAGAGGGCGTCAGCGCACGGCCACCGACGGCAGGCTCCAGATGTCCCGGGCATATTCGCGAATGGTGCGGTCGCTCGAGAATTTGCCCACCCGGGCGGTGTTCAAAATGGCCTGCTTGGCCCACGCCTTCGAATTGCGGTAGGCGCGATCCGCGCGGACATGCGCGTCGCTGTACGAACGGAAGTCAGCCAGGACGAGGAACGGGTCACCACCCTCCAACAGGCTGTGGTGCACCTGCGCAAAGGCGTTGTGCTCCTCGGGCGCGAAATAATTCGAACCCAGCCAGTCGAGCACGGCACGCAGTTCCTCGTCGTTCTCGTAGTAGCTCCAGGGACGATAGCCGCGCTGCTTCAAGGCCACGACCTCTTCGACGGTCAGGCCGAAGATGAAGATGTTGTCGTCGCCCACCTCTTCCTTGATTTCGACATTCGCCCCGTCGAGCGTGCCGATGGTCAGGGCCCCGTTCAGCGCGAGCTTCATGTTGCCCGTGCCGGACGCCTCCTTGCCGGCGGTGGAGATCTGCTCCGAGAGATCGGCCGCGGGAATGATCTTCTCCGCGAGCGACACCCGGTAATTCGGAAGAAACACCACCTTGAGTTTTCCGGCGATGCGCGTGTCGGAGTTGATCCGCGCTCCGATCACATTGATCGCACGAATGATGTTCTTGGCCAGATCGTAGCCCGGCGCCGCCTTGGCGGCAAAGACGAAGACCCTCGGCACCACCTCCAGGTGGGGGTTCTTGAGCAGGCGGCGGTACAGCGCCATGATGTGCAGCAGATTGAGGTGCTGCCGCTTGTACTCATGCAGACGCTTGATCTGTACGTCGAACAGCGCGTCGGGCGAAACATCCACTCCGCACTCGGCCTTGATCACCGCGGCGAGGTCGACCTTGTTGGCGCGCTTGATCGCCATGAACTCCGCCTGAAATCCAGGATCGTCGGCAAACGCCTCGAGGCCGCGCAGTTTGTCGAGATCGCGAACCCATTCGCCCGAGCCCAGGCGCTCGGTGATGAGCCGGGCGAGGCGGGGGTTGCAATCGAGCAACCAGCGGCGGGGCGTGATGCCGTTGGTCTTGTTCTGGAATTTGCCCGGATAGAGCGCATCAAACTCCGGGAACAGGTCCCGTTTCAGCAAATCAGTGTGCAGCGCGGCCACACCATTGACCGCATGGGCGCCCACCACCGCGAGGTTCGCCATGCGAATCGCCTTGGCGCCA
The DNA here is from genome assembly GCA_016794625.1 of Opitutaceae bacterium. Taxonomy (GTDB): domain Bacteria; phylum Verrucomicrobiota; class Verrucomicrobiia; order Opitutales; family Opitutaceae; genus UBA6669. The sequence goes on along the minus strand of JAEUGY010000070.1, from coordinate 9,723 downwards.
CCCTCCTCGATGAGGGAACAAATGCGCTTCTTTTCGTTGTCCCCCGGCCACCGTTGGTCGAGCTCGAGCATCAACCGGCGGTTGATCTCAAAAATGATCTGAAGGTGGCGGGGCAGCACGCGCGCAAACAGCGGCACGCCCCACTTCTCCAACGCCTCCGGCAGGAGGGTATGGTTGGTGTAACCGAAGGTTGAGACGGTGATCTTCCAGGCCTCATCCCATTCAATATCATACTCGTCGAGCAGGATGCGCATCAGCTCGGGCACCGCCACCGCCGGATGGGTGTCGTTCAACTGCACGGCCACCTTGGCCGGGAAGTTCTCCCACGAATTGCCGGGGAAACGCACATGCCGCCGGATGATGTCGCGCAGCGAACAGGCGACGAAAAAGTACTGCTGCACCAGGCGCAGCTCCTTGCCGTTTTCGGTCTTGTCATTTGGATACAGGACCTTCGACACGGTTTCTCCCACCGCCTTTTCCCGCACCGCCTCGACGTAGCCGCCGGAATTGAACGCCGCGAGGTCGAACTCTTCCGTCGACTTGGATGCCCAGAGGCGGAGCAGGTTCACGGTCTTGGTGCCGTAGCCGACGATTGGAATGTCGTAGGGCACGCCCAGAATCGTGCGGGTCTTGACCCAGCGCGGCCGGTAATCTCCGCGATCATTGAACACGTTCTCCACCTCACCGTAGATCTGGACTTCAGTCGTGTATTCGGGGCGGATGACTTCCCAGGGCGTGCCGAAGATCATCCAGGCGTCGGGATGTTCGATCTGGTGGCCGCTGACAAACTCCTGCTTGAACAGGCCGAATTCGTAATGGATGCCATACCCGATCGCCGGCAAATCCAGGGTGGCCAGCGAATCGAGGAAACACGCCGCGAGTCGTCCGAGGCCGCCATTGCCGAGGCCCATGTCGACCTCCTGCTCCCGGATCGTATCGAAGTCCACGCCCAGCTCACTGAGCGCCGTCCGGGCCGCATCAATGAGGCCCGTGTTGTAGAGGTTGTTCTCCAGCAACCGCCCCATCAGGTACTCGAGCGAAAAGTAATAGAGGCGGCGCACATTCTGGTCGTTGTGGACGCCCTGCGTCACGATCAGGCGGGCGAGAATGGTGTCGCGGGCCGCCATCGCGGTCGCAATCCACCAGTCCCGCGGACCGGCCGTACCCATGTCTCGCGCCAGCGTATAGGTCAGGTGCCGAAGAATCGACTGCTTGAACTTGGCGTTGACGCTGTCGATCGTGGCCGTATCCGGCGTCTCGGCGACGGACTTGGCAGCGGCGGGAGCGGTCTTTTTTGATTTAATTGCAGCGCACATACAAAGATTGAGGTCTCAAACCAGAAACTATGCCATCGGCTCGTCCGACCGGACCTTTGAGCCTGGGAAAAGACGAAGCGACAGGAAACTATTGCCAACGATTAGCCTTGATCGGTTCACTTTTGGAACCGGCGGGAGAGTTCGCCGTGGTTGAGTTCGATATAGGTGGGCTTGCCGGACGGGCTGGTCAGCGGCGCCCGGGTGGCAAAGAGCTGGCCCACGAGACCGACCACTTCGGTCTCGCTGGGCTGGGTGGGCAGCCGGATGGCTTTGGCACACGCAATCCTTGCCAGCTCCTCGCGGGCGAGGTGGACGTCCTTCTCCTGTAGCCGGCCGTCCCGCAGCGCTCCGAGCAGGTCCCGCACAAACGCCTCCGCGTCACCGGGCTCCATCCAGGTGGGCACGGCCTCGATCCGGAAGAAATTCCGTCCAAATTCGACGAGCTCAAAGCCGTGGGCATTGAGGAACTCAAGGCGGTCGAGCAGCAGTGCGCTCGCGATCGGATCGAGCTCCATCGGCACGGCGAGCAACAGGCGCTGGCTGGGCACGTCGCCCGCTCGAAACTGGCTTTGCAGGCGTTCGAACCAAATGCGTTCGTGGGCCGCCCGCCGATCGAGCAGCACGAGTCCGGCAGAAGTTTCAAACAGCACATACGCTCCGTGGGCCAGGCCGACAAAGCGCCAGTTCGGCGCGGTGTGGCGGGCCGGACTCGGGGGAAGCGAAGCCGGCACGGGGCCGGTGCCGGACGAGCTGCGCGCCGGGGGCGGCACGGGCGTGCGGGGCGGCAGCGCCGGTACGGGCGCCAACGGGGCACCCGGGGCGCGGGGCCGGGGTTCGGTCGGTGACACGGTTGGTCGCGGCGTCGGTCCGGCCGTCGGGGACGGAGGGGGCGCCGCCGACTTCAAGGTGGGCAGGACCGAGTGCACCCCGCCGCCCGGCGTGGTCAAGGTCGCCGGTGTCACGTCCTGACCCGGGTTTGCCGCGGGCGTCGCTGTCGCCGGGTTGAGCTCCCGGAGTCGCTGCAGCACACTGCGAATGACAAAACTGCGCACGCCCGGCTCACTGCGGAAGCGGACTTCGCGCTTCGCGGGATGCACGTTTACGTCCACTGCCGCCGGATCGAGATCGAAAAACACAAACGCGAGCGGATAACGGCCCTTGGGCAACGAGTCCTGGTAGCTCTCGATCAAGGCGTAGTTCAAGGTCCGGCTGTCGACCGGACGCTGGTTGACGAACGTGATCATCTCATGCCTCGTCGCCCGTCCCACTCCAGGACGCCCGATGAGTCCATGCAAACGTGCGCCTGACTCCGCGGCCTCGATCGGCAGCAGTCCCTCCGCCACTTGCCGGCCAAAAATCTCCTCCACGCGTTCCTCGAGTCGCGTGCACTCGGGCGACCGAAAGATGGTCCGTCCGTCCTCAATCAAGGTGAACGCGACGTCGGATCGCGCGAGGGCATAGAGTCGGACGCATTGCACAATGTGCGCGGCCTCAGTCTGATCGCTCTTGAGAAACTTGCGGCGCGCCGGCACGGAGTTGAAAAGCTGCGCCACCTCAATGCGGGTGCCGACCGGACGGCCACACTCGCGGACGTGCACAAACTGGCCGCCATTGACGAGGATCTCCGTGCCCGCCTCCTCCGTGGCCACCCGTGTCTGCAGCGTGAAGCGGGAAACACTGGCAATCGACGGCAGCGCTTCTCCGCGAAATCCATAACTGGCCAGTCGGTTCAAGTCGTCCGCTTCGACGATCTTGCTCGTCGCGTGTCGCTCCAGGGCCAGCAGCGCATCATCACGCGCCATGCCATGCCCATTGTCCTCGACGCGCATCAGCGCCCGGCCCCCGACACGAAACTCCACCTCCAGCTTCGTCGCACCCGCATCAAGCGCATTTTCCACCAGCTCCTTGATCACGGCGGCGGGACGCTCGATCACCTCGCCAGCGGCGATTTGATTAGCAACGCGATCGGAAAGGATGCGAACGTGGGCCATGCAGCAGTCCGAGATTCGCCGAAGACCTCCTCCGGCGCAAAGCCCTTTTTCAGCGTCCCGGCGGGGGCTTCGGTGACGATTCTGCGCGCGATTCGGGCGCCTGCAGGCTCTTCAGGTCAATCAGGTTGATCAAATAGGTGGCGGCGCGAAACGGACGCAGGACGGCGTTGCCAATGACGAGCGGCTCCACCGCGATCGATTTGTCCTCCGGCAACCGCGCCACCAGCCACGAAAGGCAGACCACGCTCGCCAGCACCGTCAAAAAAAACCACTGGAAGACGTCGACGTTGATCGCCGGACCGCCTCCGCCCGATCCCTTGAGAAACCATCCCCAGATAATCGGCGCCATGCCGCCGATGCAGGCGGTGACCGCACCATGGATCGAGACCATGAGGGTGCGTTGCGACTCCCCCGTCACCTGCGGCAGGTAATTCAGGTTGGCAATCGTCCAGCAGGCCGTGCCCAGACCGAGCAGAAAGTAAGCCGCAAAGACTCCGGCGATCGCGTGTGAGTCGATCCTCAGGTACACCCACCAGTACAGGGCCACGATCGCGTAAAGCCCCAGGCCGAGCAGAAGAAAGGGCTTGGCCCCGGTGGCGTCGACGCGACGCTTGAGCGCCCACGCCGCCGCAATCACGCCGAGGTACCGCGCCACCTCGAACAGCATGATGTTCCCCAACGAAAGTTCGGGTCCCACCTTCAGGTAGTAGGCGACAAACGGCGGGATCGGAGTCGACAGCACGGAGAACCACACCGCCAGCCACAGGTAGTTGCGGAAGGGTGACGGATGGAACATGTGGCGCGGGGTGTCTCTCGCCACGGTGCGCAGGCTGATCGCCGTCGGCTTGGGCGCGTCGGGTAGTTTCTTCAACGCATGATAGCTCAGCGTCGATCCCAGCAGCGCGATCCCATACTGCACCAGCAGCGCGGTGTAGACCGGCAGCAGCGCGAACAGGGCCGAGCAGCAGATCAGGGTCAGCACGCCGGCGATGCCGGAGAGAAACTGGTCGCTGCCGAAATACCGTCCGCGCACTCCGGCCGGCAGAATCGAATAAAGCCAGGGAATGATCGCCGCCGCCCCGATCGAACGGAAAAAGCAGAAGAAAAACACACTCCAGACGAGGGCGTGCACCATCCAGCCCTGCACGCCCCACCACGGCGCGAGGATGGAGAGCACCAGCGGGACCGCCAGAAACAGGCTGCGCATGCCCCAGCCGCCGAGCATGACTTGCTTGAACCCAAACCGCGGTAATAGCGCGGTGGACACGACTTGGATCGGCGTGAGGAGGAAAACGAACGCGTAGGCCAGGCCGACCTGCGCCGGTGTCGCCCCGAGCTGCTCGGCAAACAACACCATCGGCGTGCCAATGCCGATCTGCCAGGTCAGCGCATTGAAAAACCCGAAGATGAGGCCGTAGCGGAAGGGATACAGCTCCCGGTCGCTCTGCGGGGTCGGAAAAAGGGCCGGCATTTCGCCCGTCAGGGTTTCAGCTTTTTCCGCCATCGGCTCAGCTGGCGCTTGACCTGGCCGGGACCGGGCATGCCCGTGCCGCGGCGCATGGACATGGCTCGCTTGAGGTCAAAAACCTTCACCCAGTCGGGCCCGAACTTCGGGTGCACGGTCTGCACGTCCTCCGTGCTCAACTGGTCCAGCTTCACCGCCTCACCCTCCGCGAGCTTTACCACGGCACCGACGGCGTGGTGCGCCTCGCGGAAGGGCACGCCGCGCAGGACGAGGTAGTCGGCGAGGTCTGTCGCGAGCAGCGCCGGGTCAGCCACGGCCTCGGCACAGCGGGTGCGGTTCACTTTCATCCCGGCCAGAGTGCCCGCCAGCACGTCGAGGCAGATCGAGGTCTGGTCGTAGCTGTCAAAGACCGGCGGTTTGTCTTCCTGCAAATCACGATTGTAGGTCAGTGGCAGTCCCTTGGTCAGGGTGAGCAGGGTGTGCAGGTTGCCCTGCAGTCGCGCTGATTTGCCGCGAAGCAATTCACACGAGTCAGGGTTCTTCTTCTGCGGCATGAGGGACGAGCCGGTGCAGAACGCGTCGGGCAGGTCGGCGTACTTGAACTCCACGCTCGACCAGAGGATGAGGTCCTCCGCCATGCGGGAAAAATGCACCCCGGTGGTCGCGCACGCCGCGGCGAAGGCGATGAAGACATCGCGATCCGCCACGGTATCCATCGAGTTCTGCGTCACCTGGGGCCGTCCCCGGGCGTCGACGAAGCCCAGCGCCTTGGCCGTGAACTCACGATCGATCGGCAGCGTGGTGCCCGCGATCGCACCGGAGCCGAGGGGACACCAGTTCGCCTGCCGTCCGACCTCCGCAAAGCGTTCGGCGTCGCGATCGAGCATCTCCATCCACGCGAGCAGGTGATGCGCGAGGAAGACGGGTTGGGCCCGCTGGAGGTGGGTGTAGCCGGGGATGAGCACGTCGCCCTCCCGCGTCGCCAGCTCAAGCAGGGCCCGCTGGGCGCCGCGCACGCGCTCGACCAGGTCGGCCGCGGCGTGTTTGAACCAGAGCCGCATGTCGGTCGCCACCTGGTCGTTCCGACTGCGCGCGGTATGAAGCCGCGCCGCCGCCGGCACGCGCTGGGTCAGCGCGTGCTCAATGTTCATGTGCACATCCTCCAGTTTCGTGCTCCAGACGAAGGTGCCTGCTTCGATTTCCGCGAGGATGACATCGAGCCCCTTGTGGATCGCATCGCGCTCGGCCTTGGAGATCAGGCCCACGTGGGCCAGCATGGCGGAGTGCGCCTTGCTGCCCGCGATGTCGAAATGGGCGAGACGCGCATCAAACGAAACGCTTTCGCTGAAACGCAGCATGAGCTCGGCAGGTCCGGCGGAGAAGCGTCCGCCCCAGGTCACTTGTGAAGGCTTGGCCATAAAGGATTCGCCGCAGGAGACGACGCCCCCGGCGTCGGCGCAACGCGAAAGAACGGGTCGGAACCGGCAGGCAGTTCGCGTTTGCACCAGCACACCAGCCGGGCCACGGTGCGCGGCCGTGCGCCTCATTTGGTCAACGTTCCTGCTTTGCGTCCTGGTGGCTGCCGCCGGAGTCGCGTCACCCGCTCCAGGCCCGACCCCGGCCGTGCCCACCCCGCCGGTCACGACGCAGGTCAGCGTCGCCCCCACCCGCACGTCCATCTACATCGGCAGCGTGTCCCTGACCATGCCGACCTTCCAGCGCGAGGGGGCGATGTACCAATCGACGTACGTGTGCAAGGTGTTCCCCTACTTCTTCTACAACGAGAAAGGCACCCTCGCCATCGAGGTGCCGGACGAAGCCCTGGCCCGCCTGGCCGCCGGGGAGACCATCACCTTCACGGGCCGGGCCGAAACCACGGAAGGCAAACCTCGCCGCATCGAGGGCCGCGCCGTGCCGGCCTCCCCGACCGAGGGTAAAATCAAGGTGCGCGTGTTTGTCACGGAGAAGCTCGAGCTGATCTTCAACACGACCTATCGGTTTCCGACGGCGGGGTAACGAGCTCCACTTCTCTACCGTACACGAAGGCGATTCCCTGGAGAAGAGGCCTCCGTTTCTTCGAGACCTGCTTGGCCCTATTGTGGGAAATCAGCGCGATTCGTTGGTCCGTTTACGAATCGAGGCAGGCAATGTGTGCACTCGCTGTCGGGGCACTCGTCACTCTTCAAGAAGCTCGCCATGATGGAGTTAGTTTACGTGGTAGCGTAAAAGACTCTCATTGGAAAGGTCGTGGGTGCTGGCGCCTGCCGTCGCTAGAGCAGTTTCAATTTTGCTAAAGCAGGACTCATGATCTGCAACCCGAACGCCGCAGCGGGCTCGAAGTCGCGAGGATTGAGCGTCACCAGCAGCTTATCTTCGGTGCCGAGTGCGGCGGCAACAAATGGTAGATCATCAGGATCTGGCCACCTGACACTTGGAACCGCGGACGGCTCAATCCGTACACCTGAGCTGCGTACCTTCAGGATTATTCCGATTCTATCCGCGGGCGTGATGATCCCAACAAAGTCGGGACGCTCCAAGACCTCCGCATACTCGGCCAAAATCGGTTCCGTGTAGGCAAGTCGCAGCCGGTCGGAAAAGAAGGCAGAAACCAAGGCTCCGGCAGATTTCCGAGGCGAAAGCAGACCGGCGACAAAGACGCAGGTGTCGAGGACAACGACCTTAGCCATGGCGGTCACGACGGGCCGCCTTGACGATCGCCGTTACCTGGGCCTCGGGGATCTTGTCTGCCCCGGCGTCCTTCGCTCGCTGGCGAATGCGTTCCAGTGCAATCTTGCCCAAGCCGTCCAAGGCCAGGCGCTCCAGCTCCCGTCCCAGTCCACCGGGAGAAACGCCAGCGGCCGATTCCGCCGCGTCACGAAGAAAGCGCGAAACCGGCTGTCCACGCTGCCGTGCGGCCGCACGAATCCTGCGGGACTCCGCCTCAGGAGCATGAAAGGAGAGCGTCGGCACAGCTATAGACTTCTATAGGTCCTGACTTGAGTCAAGGTGACACTGCCTTCACAGCCGACCTCCACGATCCTTCCGCGCCGGAAACGCGCACATGGCGCCAGGACGATCGTCAACCGAGAGCGCTTCTCGGCGCGCACAGGTGGCGCGCCCGGCGGGATTCGAACCCACGACCACCAGCTTAGAAGGCAGGTGCTCTATCCAGCTGAGCTACGGGCGCAACCTTTGGCTTTCAACGACTTGGACGCCTGATCTGGCCTGTCGGTCCCGGCCGTTGATACGGCCGCGTACCCACCTGCCTTCCCTGACATGCCAAATCGTCGCTCGCCTGACCGTCTGCGAGCAGTGGGATTTACGAACGCCCAGGGCCGCGCGGCAAGGCGAGATTCATGCCGGGTTCCGCACCCAGCCAAGCGAGCGGGTTTGCCCAAAGCACCGAGAAAGCCCCCGAATTCGCCCCATTTGCGGACGAGCGCCACACGGCGACGGCGAGGCAACCTCGCTCCGTCTTTCCGGGTGTTTCGCGGTCAAGCCCTCTGATTCCTGGACCACAGATTGCACAGAACGCACAGCGTGAAATTCTCCCCGAACCGCCGTTCTTCCGGAGTTTGATTCCGTGCACTCTGTGCTCTCTGTGGTTAAACCGCTGAACCCGACGTCCACTCCGCCCGCAACCTGCGAGAATAGTTTCCACCCGGAATAACCTCCCGCCGCTCCGCGGTACGGATTGACTCCGTCTCCGCACAGCCGGTCCCGCCTCCCTCCCCCCTCCGTCCATGCCCTCCAGCCCTGAACGTGTTGTCTACCTGTCCGGCGAGTGGGTTCCTGAATCCACCGCCCGCATCTCCATTTTCGACAGCGCCGTCCTCCTTGGCGACTGCGTCACCGAGTCGACCCGCACCTTTCGCCACCAACCGTTCAAGCTCGACGACCACCTTGAGCGCCTCTTCCTCTCGCTCAAGGTCTGTCGTATTCAATTGGGTATGACACGGGAGGAGCTGAAGGTCGCCACCCTCGCGCTTTTCGAAGCGAACCGCCACCTGCTCGGGCCGGACGATGATTTCTGGATTGTGCACAACATCTCGCGCGGCCTGACCAAACCCGGGCCCAACCCGGCGCAGCGCAACCCGGCGACGGTCATGATCTTCAACAGCCCGATGGACCTGCGCGGCTGGGCGCGGTATTACACCCAAGGGTGCCACGCCGTCACCTCGTTCAGCCGGGCCATCCCCGCGCAGTCGCTCGACGCCCGCGTCAAGAACCGCAGCCGATTGTTCTACACCCTGGCCGATCAGGAAGCCCGCCTCGTCGACCCCGACGCCCAGGTCGTCATCCTCGACGTCGATGGCTACGTGTCGGAGAACAAAGGAGGAAACGTCTTTGTTGTGACCAAAGGCGAGCTCCGCACCCCCAGTGTTGACAACTGCCTCGCCGGCATCAGCCGCGCCACCGTCATCGAGCTCGCCCGCGAACTCGGGCTGACCGTACACGAGACCCGCCTGCTGCCGTACGACCTCGCCACAGCGGACGAGGCGTTTTTCACCAGCACCCCCTACTGCATCATGCCCGCCACCAAGTTCAACGGCCTCACCATTGGTGACGGCCAGGTCGGGCCCGTCACCCACCGCCTCCTCGCCGCCTGGAGCGCCCGCGTCGGCCTCGACCTCGTCGCCCAAGCCCAACGCCAGCTCGCCTGAGACCGCCCCCCCGGGGACCCTGCATCCCCCGTTTCCCTTTTGACTTGAAACACCCCACCCGACCCGCCGTACTCCTCCCCCTTCAGGGGAAGCCCCCATCGTCTATCGGTTAGGACAGGAGATTCTCATTCTTCAAAGCGGGGTTCGATTCCCCGTGGGGGCGCCACCTATATTCCAGATAAACAAGGGGATGTGATTCTCCCCGCAGTCGAAGAACTTCGTCTCCACTCAGGTGGTCGCGACCTGTTTCAGCCGCCGCGGTTTTCGAGGATCCGTCGAACGTCCAC
>JAEUGY010000005.1 GCA_016794625.1 Opitutaceae bacterium | reverse complement strand
TCACCCCGCGCTCAATACCCGACCGCCGCGTTCGTGCGGCGCGGGTCGGCGTAGCCGGTGCGGGTGCCGTCGGGGTTCAACGTGATGACATTGAGTCCGCCGAAGTGCCGGCCGGTGCCGGCCGGTTCGCGCAGCGTGACGTCCCATCCGAGGGCCTGAAGTCCCGCCACCACCGTGGGATCGAGGGACTTCTCCACCTCGATCGCATCGGGTTTGTCCTTTTCCAGCGGGTTGTGCCAGTGCAGGCGGGTGTCGCCAATCGCCTCGGCCACCGGCCGGTTGAGGACGAGCACATCGATCAGCCCCTGCAGCACGGCGGTGGGAATCCGGGCGGCTCCCGGGATGCCGATGGCGATGACGGGACGGCCGTCGCGGAGCACGATCGTGGGCGCGATGGTGCTCCGCGGGCGGCGGCCGGGGGCGACAAAGTTCGGGCTCTTTTCCTCAACGAAGGCGAAGTTCGACATGGAGTCATTCATCACCACCCCCGCCGCCACGACCCCGGCGCCGAAGTGCAGGCTCTGCGACTGGGTGGCGCAGACCACATTGCCCTCGGCATCGACCACGGCGAAGTGCGTCGTCGACGCATGCACGGATTCCGGTTCCGCCACAAAGGCCGCCTTGCGCTGACCGGGCGCCGCCGCCCGCACCCGCTCGCGCAGCCGGGCCAGGGAAGCCGGGCTGACAAGCTGCTCAAACTGTTGCCGCGCATCCGCCGAATCGGCGATGGTCCGCTGGATCGCCGGCTGCACCTCGCGCCAGATCCGACCCACGTAGTCGATGGTCTCAACCGTGCGCAGCGGTGGCGCGAGCGGCTCGTTTTCCAGGACCTTCAGGATGGCGAGATGCAGGGCCGCTCCGGTCGTCGGAGGCGGACCGCCGACGATGCGATAGCCCTTGAAATCGATGCCGATCGGGTCCGTCACCCGGGCCTCATACGAGGCGAAATCCTCCATCGTCAGAAAACCACCCCCCTGGCGGCTTGCCTCCACCATGGCCTCGGCCACCGGACCGGTGTAAAATCCTTTTGGCCCGCGCTCGGCCAGGAGCTCCATGGTGCGGGCGAGCTCCCGGTTCGGCAGGCGCGATCCCACCGCGGGCAGCGCCCCGCCCGGCAGGAAGATCCGCGCCATGCCGGGGTCGGACCCGCGCAGTTTGTCGAGCCGTTCCTCGAACAGGTCGCGGGTTTTTGGCAGCACGGTGAATCCCCGTTCGGCCAGGTCGATCGCCGGCCGGACCGCGGAGGCCCACGGTCGCGAACCCCATTTCGCATGGGCGGTGTGCAGGCCGGCGGCGAGGCCGGGCACACACACCGCACGCCAGCCGTCATACCGGGCCCGGTTCTCAAATTTCTGATACGCCTTCACATCGAGCGCCCCGCTGGCCTGATCCATGCCATCGACCGCGTAAACACGACCAGTCCTGGCCTCGTAGTAGAGGAGCATGAGCTTTCCGCCGAGACCCGAGCCATAGGGCTCAGCCACACCAAGTGCCAGCGACACCGCCACCGCGGCATCCACCGCATTGCCCCCGGCCTTCAGCATCTCCGCCCCAGCCGCCGCCGCCTCCGGATGCCCGGCCACAACCATGCCATGGGGTGCTGTGACGGGCTCAACCCGGACCGGCGTGGCCGCCAGAACCCAGGCAGCGGTAACGCAAAGAACAAACCAGGCACGGAACAGGAAAGCGGTGCTCATGTGAAAGGAAAGCTTACGGGGTCTCTGTCCAAGTCCACGATGGAATCGCCACTCAGGCGGAAACCGCGTCAAAACCAGTCGTCGGGCTGGGGATCGACGACTGATCCATGATGCGCGGGCTAGAACTTCCGGGAAACCTCCATGTAGTAGGAACGCCCCTTGGCGCTGACCGTGCCGCCTTGGTATCCGCGGGACTCATCGGCCAGCGGCGGATCATCGTCGAGCACATTGGTCACACCGACGCGCACGCTCGTGTCGCGCAGCCAGTTCTTGGTCCGGCCGAAACGATAGCTGACATAGGTGCTGTGGGAGAAGGTGTCCTTGATCCAGTAGCGATAACGCACCACGCCTCCAATGTCGTTGAACACCCGGATGTAATCCGGTTGGCCCAGCTGATCATAGATGGTCTGGGTCGTCGCACCACCCGGATCCATGGATCCACCGTAGTAACTCGTGAACCAGCCGGCACCCCAGTTGTTCAGGCGCCACGTAACACTGGCATTGGCCCGCCACTTGGCCCGGCCGTCTTCCTCGAGGATCGTTTCCACTTCAGAGAACTCGTCGAGCTTCTCGTTGAACGTGCTGTTGTAGGTGGCTTCGCCCTTGAGGTTGAACTGACCGATCTTGAGTTTGGGCAGGCGATACGAGATGGCCATGTCGATACCCTCCAGGTCGCGTCCAGCGAGGTTGAGGTAATCGTCGATCACCGAAATCACGCGTCCAACCGGAGCCCGCTGCTGCGCCGCGGGCCGGGTGGCATTGAAGGCAGCGTAGGCATCCCGGTCGGCCTGGGTCACCGGCGCCCGGGTCACCTTGGCATTCCCGCGGTAGTTGGTCGTGCCTGAACCGAGATCGAGACTATTGGGGCTCTGGCCCGCAGCGATGGCCGCCTGCGTCACCGCATCCAGCAGCGTTTCATCGCGGGTCAGTTGGCCGGAGGCTGTCAGGTTGTCGATCACCTTGTTCTGATTCAAGCGCCACCAATCGACCGTGATCGCGAGGCCCTTGACGAAAGGAAGCTCCACCACCACGCCCACCGTCACGGTGTCGGCCTCCTCGGGATCAAGGGCGTCATTGCCCTGGCGAAACACAGTGCGGTTGGTCGAACCATCCGTGATCAATCCAGTGACTTCAAAGCGATAGGGGTCCGATACGCCGGTGACCGAACGCTGCAACGGCGACGTGTTGGACTGCACGAGATTCGGTGCGCGGAACGATTCGTTGTACGAGCCGCGGGCGAGCAGCCAGTCCGTCATCCTCCACGCCACGCCGTATTTCGGTTTCACGGCGGCGTCGAAGTTCGCGAACTTTTCGTAGCGCACGGCGGCGGAGAGTTCAAACGCCCGCACCAGCGGAAGCCGGTTCTGCTTCCCCACCACCGGCACCAGCACCTCGCTGTAGGCGGACATGACGTCGCGGTCGGAGTAGAGGTTCAGATTTGGACTCAGGCCGATGAAGTCGTTGTCATTCGGGATCGTGCTGAAGCCGGCAGGGTTGAGGCCGTGATACACCGGCCGCCAATCCTTGTAAGACTCCCATCGATACTCAAGTCCGAGCGCGGCGCCGACCCGGCCACCCCAGACATCAAACAGCGTACCGTTGACCTTGGCGTCCCAGGTAGCCAGCTCGGTCGTGCCCTCACGGATGAAGGTGTCATACAGCGGGTTCACCACCGAGTCGGGGTTGGTGTAGGGTTGGTCGATCTGCACGGTTGAGCCGACCACCTTGAAGGTGTAGCCAAAGGGATTGAATGCGGTTGCATCCGTGCGAAGGAGCGACTGGCGGAAGAGGCTGTCGCGGATGTTGTTGCCCTCCTCGTCGCGGGTCCAGGCGCGGGAATAAAGCAAGGCCGACTCCCATTCAAAGTCGGCGAACGTTTTCCCGCGCAGTCCCACGACGCCTCGGATAGACTGGGAGTTCACTTCGACGTCCTTTGCCTTGAATTCGCGGGGACGCACGCCTGTACCGCCGGCGATGAGCACGTCGGCTGGATCCCCCGCGATGCGGGCCGTGCCGTCCGTATTCGGAGCTCCCGTGGGATGATAGAAGCGGGAACCGAAAGGATTCCACGGATTATTGCGGGAGACGTAGATGTTGAAGTCGTCGGTGCCGTCGACACCGGCGGGGTCGCGGTGGAGGGAAGAATCGGCCCGGTAATAGGACAGCTCACCAAAGGCGGAGAGCCGGTCGCTCAACTCGTGATTGACCGCCGACATGAAATTGAAGCGATCGGTTTCGGGCAGGAGCACCCGGTCGATGTTCAGATTGTAGTAGTAGTCGCGCTCGACGCTGGTGACCGCGCGCGAAGGTGTCGTCTGGCGGAGCCCGGTTCCGCCACCTGCCAGCGGAACAAAGAAGAACGCGCCCGCCGTGGAGGTCGTCAACGTCGTCGATGGCGTAGTCGACGTGGAGATACCGCGATTGCCGGCGGGTCGCGCGCCGACGAAGACTCCGCTGGCATCAAAACTTCCGCGGACGAAGTTGCCGTAGTTGGACGACGTCGACCGGTTGTCGAAATCGGTGTCGGTCGTGCTCCACGGTTCCGGCACCCCGCGCACGCGGCGCACGTCGGCATCGCGGGAGAATTTCCGGTCTTTGGTGCCAAGCAGGTCGCGGTGGTAGTAGTCCACCATCGCCATGATGTTGGTCTTGCCGCCATTGAAGGTCTCCCCTCCGGAAAGGGTCACGCGCCAGTCCTCCGCTCCTCCGCGCTGCGTCAGGCTGCCGCGGAAGCTGAGGTCATAGCCATTGTAATTCTTGCGCAGGATGGTGTTGACCACCCCGGCGGCCGCATCCGCACCGTAGATAGCCGAGGCGCCGTCGCGCAGCACCTCGACCCGTTGGATCGCGGCACCGGGGAGCTGGTTGACGTTCACCGCCAGCGAAGGCACGCCGCCCTCGGACTGGCTGATCGGGTGCGGCGCCATGCGTCGTCCGTTGACGAGCACGAGGGTGTTGCCCGACCCGATACCGCGGAGATTCAGCGCCACGTTGTCACCGCGGGCGTCCGCTCCAAGCACGTTGGTCTCGCCGAGGCTGATGACGCCACCACTCGGGAGCAGCTCCAGCAGCTCGGCCGGAGTCGGCGTTCCGCGCACGGCGAGGTCCTCCATGTCGATCACGGTGACCGGCAGGATCTTCTCCTCGTCGACGCGGCGGATGTTGGAGCCGGTGACCGTGAACGCCTCGAGGGTCACGGCCTCCTCCGGCGGCTGGGCCGGGGGCGTGGGCGGCGTCGCCTGGGCGAACGCGGCAACGGGGAGCAGGGCGGCAACCAGCGCAGTCCGGGCGAATGGCGCACGGTGCCGGGCGGGAGCGTGGAGGTTGGGTTTGGGTGACGGGTTCATGGTGGTGTCGGGTGTCGTTCTGATGGGGTGAATCGTGGTCGTTGAAAAGCGGATCTGCTGCCACTCAGGGCGCGCTGAGCCGGGAGAGCACGCGGCCGGCGCGGAGGTCGGTCACCCGGCCGTCCGTCAGCGCCTCCACGCCGTTAACAAAGACGTGGCGCATGCCGGTGGAGAGCTGATGTGGATTTTCATACGTGGCGCGGTCGGCCAGGGTCGCCAGGTCAAAGAGCACGAGATCCGCCCAGGCGCCGGGGCGGATGACCCCTCGGTCCCGCACGCGCATCACGGTGGCCGTCAAACCGGTCATGGAGTGAACAGCCCGTTCCAGGGTCAGGAGTGGCGTATCCACCGCGTAGCGTCGTAGTTTCCGGGGGAATGGGCCATAGGAACGGGGATGCGGGACGCCGTCGCCCACGGCCACCAGGTCGCCATCGGAGCAGGTCATCGTCCAGGGTTGAACCATGAAGCGACGAATGTCGTCTTCGTGCATGTTGAAGGACACGATATCCGCGCCGCCCGCCCGGATCAGCGCGATGGCCGCATCCACGGGCTCGACTCCCCTCGCCCGCGCCACCTCGTCGAGTCGCTTTCCTTCCACCGTGGTGTCCTCCCGGTGGTTGCGGAGCTGGATGGCGTTCGGTCCGCCGCGACGTTCCAGATTCTCCAGCATCGTCGTGCGGATCAGCGGCAGCGCTTCTCGGTCTGCCAGCCGTTTTTGCAGCGCACCGACTCCTCCTTCCATCGACCAGGGAGGCAGCAGGGCGGCACTGAGCGAGGTCGAAGAAGCTTCATAGGGGTACTGGTCAGCAAACACTTCCACGCCTTCCGACCGAGCCCGGTCGATGCGACGGACGACCTCGGTGGACTGTCCCCAGACCCGCGGGCCGAGCGCCTTGATGTGGGTGACAATGCCCGGCAGGCGAGCGGAACGGGAGACGGTGATGACCTCCTCCACGGCGGCCACCAGACCGATCGAATAATCGCCCTCATCCCGGATATGGCTCTGATAAACCCCTTCAAACCCGGCCGCGACCTCGGCCAGGACCACATGCTCGGACGTCTTGGAGAAGTTTCCCGGGGTGTAGAAGGGACCGGCCGACAGGCCGAACGCCCCCTGCTCCATCGCCACGCGCACCAGCGCCTTCATGCGCTCCAGCTCGTCCGGGGTCGGTTCACGATCGGCGAGGCCCATGACCTCGGTTCGTATCGAGTTGTGCCCGATCAACTGCGCCACATGGACCGCCGGCCGCTGCTGCTCCAGCCGGCGACGTTGGGCGGCGAGATCGACCGGGCCTCCGCCGTCCGGATTGATGAAAACCGTCGTGATGCCCTGCGTGAGCAAGGGTTCCGCCCCCGCCAGCGCCCCGCGCCCCAGGGCCGGACCGGCGTGGGAGTGGGGATCGATGAATCCAGGTGCAAGATACAGGCCCGCGGCGTCCACATCCCGTGTCCCGCGCACATCCTTTCCGAGACGGCCCAGGTGGACAATACGCCCGTCCTTGACCGCAACGTCCGCATAGATCCACGGCGCACCCGTGCCGTCGATGACCCGCGCGCCGCGAATGACCAGGTCGAAGGGCTCGGCGCGGAGCACGCCGGCCACCAGGACCAGCACCAGCGAACCGGCACGGCGGAGGTTCAGGGGCATCATGGGGCGAAAAACCGGAAACACAGGGGATGAGATCGGCGGGATATCACACCGGGACAACAAAGTCGCCTCATCCAAAATTGCCACCTCTTCCATCGGCCGGCTCCACACCCGCCACCCGGCCACCGGATCGGGGCATCAAGGTGAAGGATTCCGAGGGGATTGGACGTAGGACGTGACACGCCCGCCAGCGAAAGCACTCGTTATGCCAGCGGTACCCGCTTTCACCTCAAGGTGAGAAGTGCGCATCAGTGGGCCCTAAATCCGTCGAATGCGTTGTTAATTTAGCAACGAGTGTAGCGTTTTGACAACAGACGAAATTCGCCTGTCCCTATCGCGCCCGCGTCGCGGTCCGCGCCTCGCGCCCGAATCCTCCCCCCCGGAAGTGGAACCGGCGGGCAACGGACGTTGTTGCTGTTTTGTCCTCCCCTTCCCTCTCGCACTGGGGCGGGCCACCGGGGGGGAAGGAATCTTCAGAGGCGACCGGAGCGGACTGGACGGATTGGCATCACACGTGCAATGAGATGAATCCACATTCCGTCATGCAAAAAATCAAAGTCGCCCAATTCGGTCTGGGTCCCATTGGTATCGAGTCGCTCAAGCTGGCCGCGGCACAGTCGTGGCTGGAGGTCCTGGGAGGCGTCGACATCGACCCGGCCAAGATCGGCCGCACCCTGGGCGAATTGACCGGCGTCTCCGGGCTCGAGCGGGCCCGGGTCCACGGATCCATTTCCGAGCTTTGTCAGGCGGCGGGCAAACCGGACGTGATCCTGCACACCGCATCATCGAGCGCGGCGGCCTCGCTGGCCCAGGTGCGCGACGCCCTGGAAGCAGGGATCAGCATCGCCTCGACCTGCGAGGAGCTGATTTTCCCGCGGCTGAAGACCCCGGAAATCGCCGCCGAGTATGACGCACTCTGTCGTCGCACGGGCGCACGGGTCGTCGGCACGGGGGTGAACCCGGGTTTTGTCATGGATATCCTGCCGATCTGCCTGACCGGTGTGACGAGGCGGGTTGATTCGATCTACGTGGAGCGCGTGGTGAATGCCTCCACCCGTCGCCAGCCGCTGCAGGCGAAGATTGGCAGCGGCCAGGCACCGGATGATTTCCGGGCCAAGTTCAAGGCGGGCAAGGCGGGTCACGCTGGATTCCAGCAATCGCTGGCGCTGCTGGCCCATGCCATGGGTTGGACCCTCGAATCGATCGAGGAGACCTGCGAGCCCGTGCTAGCTCCGGCTCCCATCGTCACGCAGTTCTTCAACGTCGCCCGCGGACAAACTTGCGGCCTGCACCAGCACGCCATCGGCCGGGTGGATGGCCAGGCCAAGCTCGTCCTTGATCTACAGATGTTCCTCGATGCGCCGAACCCCCACGACACCGTGGTGATCAAGGGGGATCCCAACCTCCACCTCACGCTGGCGGGAGGCGTCGCGGGCGATTCGGCCACGGTTGCCTCGCTGATCAACATCGTCCCGCGCCTGCTCGGCGGCGCGCCCGGGTTGCGGCTGATGACCGAACTGGCCGTGCCTTCGTGGGTCAACCCGCGGGGGTGAGTCGGAGCGAGACCGGGTTCGCAGCACGAGGTGCGCCCGCGAGGGGCGGCCCTACCTTCGGAGGGCACGGTCAGCGCCGGACCGCAATGAGCGAGTGGTAGACGGGCGCGCGCGCCTGGAAGACCGTCGTGTATTCAAACGGCCAGGGCAAATTCGGACGCAACTCCCAAGCCTCATGGGAGGCGACGACCTCGCGCGCCTCGACAAAGTAAGGTTCGTAGTCGGTACGGAAGTACAACGGGGCGGCCGGGGTTGATTTTTCCGCCAGGGTGGTCAGGAAGGCCGGCTGCAGGATCCGGTTCTTCCAGTGGCGGCGCTTCGGCCAGGGGTCGGGAAAGAGCACGAAGACCGCCTCGAGGCGCACCCGCGCCGGCAGCACGGCGAGCAGGTCCCAGGCATCCGCGTGCAGGAACGACAGGTTCGTCAAACCCGCACGATCGCGCTTGCGCAGGCCACGGCGCACCCGATCGCTCATGATGTCGATGCCGAGGCAATGCCGCTCGGGATGCGCCGTCGCATACGCATTGAGAAAGTGCCCGTGCCCGCTGCCGATTTCCAGCGTCAGGAGCGGGTGGCCGCCGAGGGCGGGCTCCAGCCGGGCGAGGATTTCCGCGCGGCGCGTGGCCTGCACCGCCTGGTAGTCATGGGAGGGTCGTTCGGGCATCGAGAGGGAACAGAAGACCATTGAGACCGGTCAGCCGCCTTCAATCCCGTTTCCGCGGCGGTGAGGTTCGCGCCGCGTCATCGCAACCAGCTGCGATACGCCCCTCCCTTTTGTAGGCGGCCTCGCTGAGGCCGCATCCCATTGTGGGCTGGCTCGAACTTAGCGCCGGAGCGGAAGCGTGAAGTAGAACGCCGCGCCTCGCCCGAGGGTGCTCTCTACCCATACGCGTCCGCCGTGCAGCTGCACGATGTGTTTGACGATCGAGAGACCGAGTCCGGTGCCTCCCTTTTCCCGGGAACGCCCTTTGTCGACGCGATAAAACCGTTCGAACAGGTGCGGCAGGTCCTCGGCCGGGATGCCCGGGCCATCATCGCGCACACAGATTTCGACGTCCGATCCCCGCACTCCCATCCGCACCTCCAGCTTCGAGCCCTTCGGCGTGTACTTGATCGCGTTATCAAGCAGATTGCTAAGCACTTGTGTGATCTTGAGCGGATCGACCGGAAGCGAACCAATCGACCCGTCAGCGTGAAGCGCGATCGGATGGTCGGCCGACGTGGGGCGGCTCCGGTAGTCCTCGACCACACTCCGCACCAAGTCCACCAACACCACCGGTTCAGGTTTCATCCCTGGTTGCGTCGATTCCAGCCGCGAGAGGGTCAAAAGATCCTCGAGCAGCGAATTTAGCCGATCCGTGTGCCGCTGGATCGTGCGCAGGAATTTCTCCCGATCTTCCACGGGGATCTCCTGATGACCGTCGACCAGGGTTTCTACATAACCCTTGATGACGCTCAACGGCGTCCTGAGCTCGTGGGAGACATTGGCGACGAACTCCTTCCGCACGAGTTCGAGTTTCTTCTGTTTGGTGATGTCATGCAGGACAAACAGCACCCAGGCCCCTTGGTCCGCTTGCAGCGACGGGATCATGGCCCCCGTAAGCTCGACCCAGATGGTGCGGCCACTTTCCAGAAACTCGATTTCGTACTGCGGTGCCGCCTGATTCTTGCGCACCGCATCCACGTAATTGAGAAACTCGACGCTCTGCAGGACCAACTCCAGGCGCTGTCCGAGAATGTTTTTGGCGCGGGGGAAAATTGCCTGCAGTGCCTTGTTGGCCAGCAGGATATAGTTCTTGGAATCCACGATGAGCACCGCCTCCTGCAGGCTCCCGAGCGTGGCTTCCAGTTGGGCGAGCTGCCCGGTGCGTTGCTGCTGCAGCCGGTTCACCTCGCCGATCAGCTCATTGGTTTGATGGCAAAGATCGTCCCAATCCTGTCCCGAGGCGCCCGGCAGATCTTCGCGCAGGAGGGACTGACGACCGAGGATGGCCCGATTTAAACGGCGCAGAGCCCGACGGTGATTCCACAGCTTCACCCCGGCCACGCCCACGACAACGAGCAGAAGGACGATGACGAAAGGGTACATGGGAGAGTCACTAGCTGATCAACCCAAGGTGGGAACGCAACCGCCAGGACCGGCGGAACCTAAGCCAGCGCGCGCGTCGCCGAAACGACACCACCCACCCGCCCCGCCCGTCCCTCCGCTTCTGAATCTACAGGTCCCACCGCTTCAGGTGGACGCCTCCTGGGCCCTCCGCTCCGCCATGCGGTAGCCGACGCCACGGATGGTTTCGATCCAGTCGGCCTCCGTGCCTAGCTTTTCCCGCAACCGTCGGACGTGGGTGTCGACCGTTCGAGTTTCAATCTCCGTCTCGTAATTCCAAACGTGAATCAGCAGGTGTTCACGGGTTTGCACCCTCCCCCGCCGTTCCATCAACAGCTTCAGCAACTTGAATTCCGTCGCCGTCAAATCGATCGCCCGACCCCCGATGAACACCTCGTGACGTTCGATATCCAGCAGGATGCCGCCGATCTCCAGTTTCTTGATCTCGACCGGCCCCCCCTCGCTCAAGCGACGCAAAACAGACTGCACACGTAGGATTAACTCTTTAATGCTAAAAGGTTTAGGAATATAATCATCCGCCCCGATCTCCAGACCCTGGATGCGGTCGTTCTCCTCGGCTTTGGCCGTGAGAAAGATCACCGGCACTCGCTTCAGTTTCGGATCCGCCCGCAGCATACGGCAGATCTGGATGCCATTGAGATCCGGCATCATGACATCAAGAATGACGAGGTCGGGCAGAAAAGACCGCGCCGCGCCAATGCTACCGTTGGGATCGTTCAAGGCCTCAACGATAAAGCCCTTGGCCTTGAGATGGTAGGCCACCAGGTCGGTGACGTCCGACTCGTCATCCACGATCAGAATCTTCTTGGGCTTGAGCTCTGTCATGCCTCCCACCCTAGCCCAAGCCGGGAATACGTCCGAGGCGAAACCCGGTTCGTTTCACAAATGTTACAGCGCCACCCCGTCGTCACCCCTCAAACCCGACCGGAACCGGGCCCCGCTCCCGATTGGGGACAAGCCCCACGGTCATTCGGTATATCTCTGATTAATAAAGAGTTATCAGCTAATTTAACCCGGGCGTCGATGACGTACTCAAGCGTGAAAGCAACACCACGCCCCCTCCGTGGTCCCCTTTTCCGCCCACAGACCCCCTCTCGCCCTCGCCTGTTCCGTTCCCGTTGACCTCCATCCGTCAAGCGTCCGGCGGGCTCTCCGCCTGCGACTTTGCGCCACCTTGGCGAGCCTGGATGAGTACCATAAGGATGCTGATATCGGCGGGATTGACCCCGCTCACGCGACTTGCCTGGCCCAACGTATAGGGCCGGATCGAGGCCAGCTTGAGCGCACACTCCCGACGTAAACCGCGAACCGTGCTGTAATCCAAGTCGCCTGGGATTCGGATTTTCTCGATGTGCGCGAGCTTCGCAATCTGCCGCTCCTCCCGCGAGAGATAACCGGCATAACTGACCCGATAGATGACCTCGTCGCGAACCGTGTCCGGAAGTTGATTGAACTCCTCCGGGTAATTGACCGCAGCTCCACCTCCGGTCACCGCCCGCCGAATCCAATCGCCCCACGTCCCCTGCCCTCCGCCCGGACGCTCCCGCTCAAACCAACCGACCCAATGGTCGAGCTGCTTCCGCTTGCCGTCGATCCGCGCCAACCGCGACTCGGACAACAACCCATGCGCCCGCGCGTGATGGGCCAGCCGAAACTCCGCACTCCCGTGATTGAAGAGCAGCCGGTACTCAGCCCGGCTCGTGAACATCCGATACGGTTCATCCGTCCCCTTCGTGACCAAATCATCGATCAGGACCCCCATGTAGGCCTCATGCCGCCCGATCAACAAAGGATCCCGTCCCCTCACCCGGTTGACCGCATTGACGCCGGCCAACAACCCTTGGCACGCCGCCTCCTCGTACCCCGAAGTGCCATTGATTTGACCCGCGAAGAACAACCCCTCGACCTTCTTTGATTCCAACGACGGAAACAGCTGCGTCGGTGGTGCGAAGTCATACTCCACTGCGTAGGCTGGACGCAGAAGCTCTGCCCGCTCCAACCCCGGAATGCTCCGCACCATAGCCAGCTGCACCTCAAACGGCAGCGACGTCGACAGCCCATTGATGTAGAATTCGTTCGTCGAACGCCCCTCCGGCTCCAGGAACAGCAAATGCCGCGGTTTATCGGCAAAACGGACGAACTTATCCTCAATGCTCGGACAGTACCGCGGCCCGATCCCTTCAATTTCACCCGAATACATGGCCGACCGATGCAGATTGTCCCGTACCAGCCGGGCCGTCTCATCCGTCGTGTACGTCATCCAACACGACACCTGGTCCGACCCCGGAACCCAACCCAGCTTCCGTTCCGTTGATTGTTCCACGTGGAACATTTCCTGAGGATCGCGGGTATCGTAGAACGCAAAGAGCGTGGGACTGGCATCACCTTTCTGTTCCTGCATTTTCGAAAAATCGAGACTTCGCCCGAGGATTCGAGGTGGCGTGCCGGTTTTCAATCGGCGGAGTTCGATTCCGGCCTCCAGGAAACTCGCGGAAAGCGTTTTGGCACTGAAATCACCCAATCGGCCGCCTTCATTCTTGTTCTGGCCGATGTGCATGAGGCCACGGAGGAAGGTTCCCGTGGTCACGACGACGGTTTTGCCGCAGAACTCGAGATCGAGGTTGGTCCGCACGCCCACGACGCGGCCGGTTTCAAAGATCAGGCCGGTTACGGTGGCCTGGAAGATCCTTAGGCCGGGCTGCAACTCCAAGGTGTGCTTGAGGCGAAACTGATAGGCCTTTTTGTCGCATTGGGCACGGGGCGACTGGACCGCGAGGCCTTTGGATTCATTGAGAAGTCGGAATTGGATCCCCGTGGCATCGGTATTGATGGCCATTTCACCGCCCAGCGCATCGATCTCCCGGACAATCTGTCCTTTGGCCTGGCCTCCAATCGCTGGATTGCAACTCATTTGGGCCACCGTATCGAGGTTGCCGGTCAGGAGGAGGGTAGAGGCCCCCATGCGCGCGGCCGCCAAGGCGGCTTCGCAGCCCGCATGCCCGGCGCCACACACAATCACGTCGTACCCGGCCTGGAAATGTTCGCTCATGGGAAAAGACGGGCACCTTCACCCAGTCGTCTGCTATTTCCCAATACAAAACGCGGCAAAAAGCCGGTCGAGCATGCGCTCATGATCGTACTTGCCCAGAATCTCACCGAGCGCCTCCAACGCACCCCGAATCTCGCTGGCCACAAGCTCACTCGCCGGCGGGGTTCCGTCCGGGGGAGTCATCAACTGGAGGGCACGTTCCAGGCCCGTCTGCGCCCGTTCCAGCGCCTGGGCGTGGCGGAGGCTCACGGCAATCATCTCCTCACCGCCAAGATCGGGCTGAAAGCCATCCGCCAGACGGACGATCGTGGTCACGAGCCGATCCAAACCTTCACCGGTAACCGCCGACAGGATGACCTGGCGATCGTCTCCTGCGTCCGCAAAAACGTGTCGCCACAGCTCGGACAACCGGGCACGCGCCTGCGAGGGATCAGCCAATTGATCCACCTTGTTGCCCAAGAGCAGGACCTTTTCTCGAGGCCAACGGCGCATCTCATCGAAGCTCGTTCCGGTCGCAGCGAGGGCAGGGGAGTGGGTCAACTCCGTCAGATCAACGGTCCAGAGAATGAGATCCGCCTCTTGCAGGCGCTCTTGGGTCAAACGGATCCCGCGCTTCTCTAACTCATTTCCGGGCAATTGGTTAAGTCCAGCCGTGTCAATCAAACGCAGGGCATGAGGACCCACGCGGACGGTCTCTTCGAGGAAGTCACGGGTGGTGCCGGGTTCGGGCGAGACCAGCGCTCGATCGAACCCGACCAGACGATTGAGCAAGGAGCTCTTGCCGGCATTCGGCGCCCCGGCAATCACCGTACGTAGGCCTTCGCGCAAAACCTGACCGTAATGCCGCGTCGCCAGGAGGCGTCGTGTTCCACGTAGAACGGTGTCGAGCTGGGTGGTGATGCGTTCGCGGTCTTCCGGGGGCAGATCTTCATCCGGAAAGTCAATGTACGCCTCCACGCTCGCCGCGGTGTCGAGGAGCTGGCTTTGCAGGGGGGCCAGGTGGCGCCCAAGCGCCCCCTTTAGTTGTTGTTGTGCAACCGCTAGCGAACGATCGCTCCGCGCCTGAATGAGATCCATGACCGCCTCCGCCTGGCTGAGATCGAGTCGTCCGGAGAGAAATGCACGCTGGGTGAACTCTCCGGGCAGGGCAGGGCGCGCTCCGCGCGCACCGAGGTCCTCCACCAGGCGGCGGACAATGAAGGGATTGCCATGGCAGCTGATCTCGAGCGCATCCTCGCCGGTATAACTGGCCGGCGCGCGGTACGACACGACCACGACATCATCCACCAGCTGTCCGTCCAGGGATCGGTAATCGACGTGACAAGCCCGTCGGTCTGGCAGGTGGCGTCCAAACAGAGCTCCTTCCGCCCAAACCCGGCACAAGGCCCCACTGACCCGTACCATCGAAATCGCAGCGGTCCCCGCCGGAGTCGCCAACGCCACAATCGTCGCCTCGTGCTGATTCATTGCCTTCATGCAGGCAGGGAATTGTCGCCGACGAAAACGCGAAAAGCCAAAAACGATCGGAAGGGCAGGGGAGGGGACCGACCGGAAAGCCTGCTTCCCGCTTTCGCCATCTGTTGGGTCGGCACCGTGCCCAGGTACATTCCTGATTGGATTGGACTCGGGTGGAGGGCGTCGCTCCGTCGACGCCGGTTGCGCGTCGCATTCACCCAAACGGTCGGGCGTGGTGGTACGGGAACCGTGCCCCGGCGTCGACGGAGCGACGCCCTCCACGACATGACCGATGAAACAGGCGGGACCGTTGGTCCCGTCGCGCCCTCAGCGAAGCCGTCTACAAGGGTGCGTCAGCTCGGAAGCGTCGGATCTGGATCAGCCCGCGTTTCGTGAAAACGCGGTGTCCGCGGCATCCCCAGCGCAGCATATTTCCGTCTGCCCGGGCCCGGCGGTGCCACCGCTGCAGTTCAACGCGTGCTGATTTCCAACGGTTTCACCCGTTTTCCATCAACGACTTTATCGCCTGGATACACGACGACCTGCTCATCCACCGTCAAGCCGTCCACAATCTCGGTCATCACTCCATTGCTCCGCCCGGCCGTGACCTTGCGCTCGATCGCCTTGCCGCCCTGCACCACAAACGTCCGCGCCTGTCCGTCGCGCTGGTAAATCGCACCCGCCGGCACGAGCAGCACGTCGGGATTCTCCCAGACCACAATGCGCGCTTCGACGCGGTACGCATCGCCCAGTGTTGGCCGGGCTTCAACCGGGCTGACAAGATCGCAGATCACATTCACCCGCTGCTCCTCCACGCCGAGGGCGGAAATCTTCGTATATCCGGAAGGCTCGACCCAGCGGACGCGCGCCTCCAGGGGCTCCGCGCCACCCCACTGCTCCAGCAGCACCCGCGCCCCGGGCTTCACCACCACGGCGTCACGCGAAAGCACTTCCACCCGCACTTCGAGGTCGGTCGGATCTCCCAGCTCCATCACCGGAGCACCGGCCGCCACCATGCGGGTGCTTTCCTGGAACACCCGCAGCACCCGGCCGGTGATGGGCGAAACCACCGGCACCCCGGGATCCGCCGGGACCGCACCGCCGGTACGACCACGCTGCAACACCGCCTCCGCCTGCTGCCGCTCGTACTCCGCCACCTTGAGCCCGAACTCGGCGGCCCGCTTTTCCTGCGCCGCCACCTGTTCGCGCATGTCGGCCGTATCCATTTCCTGACGCGAAACGGTGTTCGAGGTCCACAGGCTGCGCACCCGCTCGCGGTCGATCTTGGCCAGGGCGTGGGCGGCCTGCGACCGCAGCACCTGCGCCGCCGCGGCCTCCAACGCCGCCACCGCTCCACCCAGACGCGCCTCCGCCTGCGCCAGCCGGCTGGCGTCCAGGAGATCCGCGGCCCCGGTTTCCAGCACCGCGAGCACGGTCTTGCCCGCCTCCACGGGCGCGCCCGCCTTCCACTCCACGCGTCGCAGCTGTCCGGCCACGGGGGCCGCCACGACGTACCGGTTCACCACCCGCGTCATGCCTTCATCTTCCACCATCACGCGCAAAGCCCCGCGCGTAACGGGCGCGATCTCCACCGGCTGGGGGCGCGGCCAAAGACCGGCCACCAGCAGCACCACCAGCAGCCCGCCGGCCGCGAACGGCAGCCAGCGGCGTTTGCGTTGTCCACCCCGCCGGCCGGGGAAGGGGAGGGAGGGCGTATTGACAGGATCACTCATGAAAAGGGAAGTCGGCCAGGGCAGCCATCAGTCGCGGACTTTCAACACGCCCACCAGATCGAGCTCCTTGATCCGGCGGGCCGCCAGCAGCAGGGAGAGCGTGGTCGCCACCGTGATGACTGAGGCCGCAAAGCTGTAGTTCGCCGCGGTCAGCACCAAGGGCAGGCGCACGGTCTCGGTGTTGATCGAAAGCAGCAGGATTCCCGCCAGTTTACCCCCGAGCCAGAGTCCCACCGGCACCGCGACCAGGGCCAGGACCGAGAGTTCTCCCACCAGCACCGCGCCAACTTCACCGCGGGTGAATCCCAGCACGCGCAGGGTCGCCAGCTCGCGGGCGCGTTCCGAAAGGGAGATCCGGGCGCTGTTGTAGACGATGCCAAACGCCACGAGCGTCGCAAAGGTCAGATACATCGTCTGCAACACCCCGATGCTTTCCGCCGTGGTTTTTCGAAAACTTTCTCGCATCGCATCCTTCACCACAACCGAAGCCGCCCGCGGGGTCTCCTTGACCGCGGCGAGAAACTCCGCCCAGCGGCTGCGGTCGACCGCGAGGTACGCGCCGCTGATCACATCCCCCTCCAGGAGCAGTCGGTTGAGCGCGCCGAGATCCATGAACGCCGACACACCGGCAAAGTCCTCGGAAAAGCCCGCCACCGGCACCGACTTTTCCACCCGTCTGCCTTCGAGGGAACGAACCCAGAGCGCATCCCCCACCCGCACGCCCAGGACCTGGCCCAATTTAGACGAAAGCACGAGTCCCTGCGGGGGCAGCACCATTTGGCGGAGATCCGCATCCACCACCCGGTTCAACTGTCCGTGCGGAGCGAGGCCAATGATGCTGAGCCGGCGCGCGCGGGGACCCGAACGCAGCTCCACGGGCGTGGCCCGGAACGGCTCGGCCGACACCACGCCGGGCAGGTGCCGAAAATCCGCCAGCGCCCGGGCCGGGCCAGGTTCCACCAGACCCATCGACACGGTCTGGCGTTGCACGATGTCCCACTGGAAATCCAGGACGTAGGAAATCCCGTCACGGAACGCATTGGGAATGATCAGGATGGCCGTCGCCAGCGCCAGCGCCGCACTGGTGAGAAACGCCTGCACCGGTTTGCGCTCGAGGTTGCGAAACGCCATGCGCATGGACGCGCTGAACCAGTGTCCGAGTCCGGCGCGTTCCACGAGCGAGGCACTAAAACGCGCTGGCGGTTCGGGTCGCATCGCCTCCGCCGGCGCTAGGCGCATGGCCCGGCGCACGGCACCCCAGACGCCGACCATCGCCGCGAGGGCGCTCGCGATCACCGCCACGATCAGCGCTCCCGAGGCCAGCTGGAAATGCAGGTCGGGGAACCGGAAAAACCGGTGGTAGAGGTCGACCAGGCGATGGCCCAACACCACCCCGCCGATCACGCCCAGCACCGCACCGACGCCCACAATGACCAGGGCGAACTTGAGGTAGTGACTGCCAATTTCCCGCGCACCGAAGCCGCAGGCCTTCAACATGGCGATCTGCTCACGCTGCAGCGTGATCTGCCGGCTCATGACCGCGTGGGTCATGAACGCCCCCACGGCCAGGAAGACGAGCGGGAAACCCACCGCCAGTCCCTGGAGGACGCGGATCTCGTCATTGACGCGCAGGTTGGAGGCGTGGTGGATTCGTCCATACGCCCGCAGTCCGCCGTAGGGCACGAGCAGGCGGTCGAGCGAGGCGATGACCGCGCTGACCGACGCCCCCGGCTGGAGGGCGAGGGAAAGCTGGTTGAACGCCCCGTCCAGGCTGTAGGCCTGGGCGAGCTCCTCGTAGTTCATCCAGAGCACGGCAAAGGTCCGGTTGTCCGGCAAGGCCGCCCCCGGCGGGGCTTCGAAAACAAATTCCGGCGACAGCACGATGCCTGCGATGCGCAGGGCCACCTTGCGTCCGTTCAAAATGGCCGACAACCGGTCGCCCGGCTTCAGGTGGTGCGCATCCGAAAACGCCTCGCTGACGAGGATTTCGCCGCGCGATCCCGGGGACAGCAGCCGTCCGGCCCGCAGGTGCAGGCGGTTGAGCACCGCCTCGCCGCGTTCGGGCACCGAGTTGATCAGCGCCGTCGCCGGCTCGGGCAGCGACGGCACATCCAGGGTCACCATCCGCGCAATCGAGGGCTGCACCGCCGCCACTCCGGGGATCTCCGCCGCCCGCCTCGCCACCTCGAGCGGCGCGCGCTTGAGCCGCGCAAAGACCTCCCCGAACCGGTAGACCTCGTAGTACGCCGTGCGCGCCGAATCGAGGGAGAGGATCAGGCTGCGGGTCATCACCATCATCGCGAGCCCGCAGGCCATGACCAGCGCGACGGCCAGCGCCTGCGATTTCAGCGAACGCAGATCCCGCAGCAGTTTTTTGTCGAGGAGTGACACGGGTGGTTTCTGCGGCGGAGGGAGCGGGCCGTGTAATCAATTCTCCACTACCACTCAAGTCCGCTGGCCGGCGCCCGGCGGGCGTTGACCTGTGCGTGCACAATGCGCCCGTCCGAGAGCGAAAACACGCGGTCGGCCATGCCGGCCATGACGGCGTTGTGGGTGATGATCGCGGTGAGGGTGCCGAGCTCGCGGTTGATGCGTTCGATCGCCTCCAGCACCAGCACACCGGTCCGCACATCCAGCGCTCCCGTCGGCTCGTCGCACAACAGCACCTGGGGTTTCTTTGCGATCGCACGGGCAATCGCCACCCGCTGCTGCTCGCCGCCCGAGAGTTGGGCCGGAAAGTGATCGAGACGCGCCCCCAGACCCACCAGGTGCAGGGCATCCTCCGGGTTCATGGGATCCGCCGCCAGCTCCGCGATGAGGCCCACATTTTCCCGCGCAGTCAGACTCGGAATGAGATTGTAGGCCTGAAAGACAAACCCGACCGCATCGCGCCGATACTGGGTCAGCTCCTCTTCATCCGCCCCGCCCAGGTCCCAATCCCGGTAACGGAGGATTCCCCCCGTGGGCACATCCAATCCTCCCAACAGGTTGAGGAGTGTGGACTTGCCGCTCCCCGAGGGACCGAGCAGCACGATGAGCTCACCGGAAAACAAATCCAGATCGACTCCGGCCAGCGCATGCACCGCCGCTTCGCCCACGCCATAGGTCTTGCTCAGTCCGCGCACGGCGAACACGCGGGCGGCCGTGGCAGCCTGAGGCTCCAGAGCCGGGGACCGGGAGGGCGGCGGATTCATGGAGGACAATCCTCGCACTCAACCCGGCTTGCCTCAACCGCTCAATGTCCAAAACGCACGGGGGGCCGACTGGCTTCCCGCCAGACGGATCGCCCGTCCGCCGGCTGGTTACGGGGCAACCGGTTTCGGCGGGAGGGGCTCGGGCAACTGGATGCCTTCCGGCCTGGGCAGCCCCGGGGCCGGCAAACCCGGAGCCAGGGCCGGGGGCGACACGGGAACCACCGGGGCGGTGATTTTTGGCGCCACCGGTTCGGCCACCGCGGGAGGGGGGACAGCCTTGGCCGCCGGCGCATCAATAGAGTCCACCCATTCCAAGACCGTTTTGCTCGCGAGCTCCTTGGCCAATTCCGGAGCGCGTCGCTGCGCGGCTTGAATCCAATCGGGACGGCGCAAGGATTCGATCCGTCCGCGCAGCTGTTTCTCCCCGTCCGCCTTGATGCCCGCCTGGGTTGCCAGAATCATCCAGGCCAAGCCCTCCGCATAATCACGTTTGACCCCACGACCGCTGGCATAGGACGCCCCCAGATTGTACAAAGCTTCGGGTATGCCGCCCGCCGCCGCCGCCCGGAAATACACCAGGGCCCGTGCGCGGTCCAGAGGCAGGACGCTACCCTCATCGTAGAGTCGCCCCAGACGAAACACCGCCGACGCCTCTCCTTTGCGCGCTGCTGCCCGGAGCAGGTCGAGTGCGGCCGGTACATTCTTTGGTACCTGATCTCCAGCGAGTTGTAGTTCGCCATACTGCGCCATGGCCTTGGGGTTGCCGGCCCTGGCCGCGGCCGCCAACTCGGCGACGGACGTCCAGAGCGCTCCCGCTCCTCCGGTCTTCGAAATCAACTCGGGCGGGCGATCCACCTGCGCACGGAGGGCGGGCGAGCCGAACCACGGAAGCCCTGCGCAAAGAACGACCAGGCTGGTGTGCTGCAGACGGCTCATGGGCGTGCACCGGTGTTGGGGGGTCTTTGGGGCTGGCATGGCTTCATCGTCTTGCGGCGGCGGCGGAGGTTCCACCCGATTTCTTCCAAAAAACATCCCCGAACTCAACTCACTTAATATGATAAACTTCCACCAGCCCCACGCCCTCCGAACCGGCTTTTCCCGCCAGGGTCACGGTATAACTTCCGGGCATGAGTTGGAAAAAGAGCGCGGCATCGCGCGACCCGGTCGAAAGGGGAAACGCCCCGGCTTTCGCCGCCGCCGAAATGGCGAGGGACGAACGGGCATCCATCGACCAATCATCATTTTCCGCCACCAACTCCGCTGTGCCTCCCGCACCGAGGCGATGGATGCGGATCACGGGGTCCACCAGCACTCCGACCACTCCGAGCGGGGCCAGCGCCGGACCGACGCCGCGCACGAGCAGGGCGGTGGGCTCGGTGCCGGTCAGGGTAAATCCGGCGATCAACGCGCCATCACCCGCGCCTACATACCCGCGGGTGGACACGTTCATTAATCTTTGTCCATACGCTTCAACTAGTTGGATCGGCAACCCCTGCGCCGCCCCCGACCGCGCCGTCAGGGTGTAGGCACCGGAGCTGGTGGCGAGGAGCTCGGCTGCGTCCCGGCTTCCCGCGGGCAGCGGAAACGCTCCCACCGCGCGGGCGGTGGCGGCCAGCGTCACGGCGCGCACGCTGTCTCCCCACTGATCATTGGTCAGCACGGGCTGCAGCGGCTCCGAAGCACGAAACACACTCAGGTTGGGGTCGGGCGCACAGCGCTCTCGCGGCAGGCCAAAGTCCGCGAGTGTGGGTCCCACCGATCGGACCAACACGTCCTGGGCGGGACCCGGCGCAACGACAAAGCCGGCAATCAAGACGCGTTCACCGTCTCCCGACACACCCCGGGTCGCGACATTCACCAACCCTTCCGCAGGGCCGCCGGTGGCGGCGGACCGCCGCATGGCATGGGCTTTGAGAAAGCCCTCGAGTCCGAGCCGCGATCCGAGCTGGCGACCGGTCAGGTCATCCGTCGACACGTGGATGCCGCCAAAGAGCCGCGACAACCCGGCTTGGTCCGCCGCATCGTAGAACGTGGCCCACTGGAGGGAAATGGCTTCGCTGGGGCCGACTTCAAACGTCAGATAAGCGTCCTTTTCGAAGCGATACGTGGAAAGTCCACCCGGGTAAAAGGGGCTGCCGCGCAGGAGCGTCAACACTTCAGCCGCCGTTCGGCTGAACGTGCTGTGTCCCGACACGTAGCCCGGAAAGGCCGGCGTCACAAAGGTGCTCATCTGATAGGGGACCCAACGGGTGGCCAGCACCCAGCCCACGCCCCCGACCTGGCTGGCCGGATCGGGTGGGTTGCCCTGCCAGGCTCGCACCACGACCTTGCCCACCAGGTCTTGGGCGGTGTCGCGACGCTGCAACAGGGCGGCATGCCGGCCCCCGGGAGCGACCGTCTCCGCCGTAGTGAGTTCAATCAGATCGGGCACCAAGGGCAGCCCATTCCGATGAAACGAGGGCCGGAGCGGATCCGTGGACTGGCCCAGCCCGCCTTGATATCGAATCATCGAAATCGGCCTCGCACCGTCGTACTGGCGCTTGATCGTCCACGCCGCGCACGCGGCATCATGCAACGCCCCATTCAGGGCGAGGTAGCCGCGCACATCCCATTCGAGCCGGCTCAGTGCCGCTCCGACGCCCCCATACTGGTAGGTGGAGGCCGGATCGTCGCTGATCTCGTTGAAAATAACATTCCAGTGTCCCGGGGGAGTCTCCGAATTGGGTCCGTCCGCCCAATACTCGGCCAGGATGCGTCCAAAGTCGGCGCGAGGAACAACCTGAGGCGCGTAGGGCCCACCGGTCACCGGATTCAACGGGTAGCCCCGCCCGGCATTCGTGCCCAGCGGATGGTTCAGACTCGAACGCGGTGAAATGTCGACGCGGGTCGGATCCGC
Source organism: Opitutaceae bacterium (assembly GCA_016794625.1). Classification (GTDB taxonomy): domain Bacteria; phylum Verrucomicrobiota; class Verrucomicrobiia; order Opitutales; family Opitutaceae; genus UBA6669. The sequence goes on along the minus strand of JAEUGY010000005.1, from coordinate 63,062 downwards.
CGGATCCAGCCACGACGAATACTGCAGCACCTCCACCACTTCCTGCACAAACTCGGCCGAGCGCTCGCCACCCAGCCGGGGTGGGGGACCGGGATCCAAGAAGATCGTTTCCGGCCCGGTGCGCACCAGGGCAAACGGTTCGGTCAGGCGGGCGTTGACCCCGACAAACGACTGCAAACCGGTCGGCAGCACGATGCCGTTCTGGGTGACGGAGAAGCTGAGCGACAAGGGCTGCCAGCGGTTGGGATCCGCCATCGTCGTGCCGGGCAGTCCCACCACCAGCGGAGGATTCACCGATGAATAGGAGGTGGCATCGGCGTATCCACCCGCCTCGTTCGCGCCGTCACCGAGGGTGGCGGCGAGCACGGCCTGGCCGATGCGGTTGCCCACCGCCGCGGGCGTCGCACCCGTCACACCGGTGTCTTCGGGATTGTAACCGTGGAGCTCCATCAGCCAGCGGATGCCCGCGAGCGTGCGGCTCGCACCCGGGCTGCGCGCGAACCGGGCCGCGATCACCCGGTAGGCCGCGTGGCTCATCGCCCGGCGCTGGGCCTCCGTCCGCGTTGGCAGGAAATCCGCCGGCGCCACGGACTCACGGCGGTAGACCTCCCCCACTGCCGCACGGGCGTCGGGCTCGTACGCCCAGTACGCGTCCCACAGGGCGGCGGAGAGGTGGTAGAGGTTGCGCGCATGCACGGGTGGATTTGGAGTATCTTTTCGGATACCGTCGAGCAGGGCCTCGTTCCACCAGCGCGCCGTCGAATGCCGCGCGAGATCCGCCGTCACCTGCACCACCACCGAAGGCGAGGGGGCACTGCCCAGCGGGTTGCCCGCGACCACCTGGTACACGCCGGCGTCAGAGGGCTGGATCCGCTTGAAGGTGAGCGTCGGCCTGTTCGCACCCGGCACGAGGACTCCGTCCTTGTACCAGCTGAACACCGGATCCGGCGTGCCGGAAGCCGCGGCGCGGAGCACGACCTCGGCGTCCTTCACAAACACTCCGCCCACCGGCAGCAGGGTCAGCAGGGGCGGGGTGTTGGTCGTGACCGAAGGCTCGACGAGGGTGAGGACCTGGTTCGTCGGCACCGAAGCGAGGGTCTGCACCGCCCCGTTGGGCCACTCGATCACGAGGGTCTCGACGGCTGCGGCCGTGCCGAGTCCGAGGTGGAGGTAGGGCTCGCGCTGCGCGAGGTAGGCGTTGGTCGGGGCGTAGAGGGCGGTCTGGGTAACGCCGCCCGCCGTCGCCCGGACCACGGTGCCGTATCCATCCCGATTCGACACGGTGCCGCGAAACGCGAGCCGGAGCCAGCGGTTCGCCGGGGCGGGGGAGTCATTGCGATAGAGGATCCACGGCCCGTACAGCGTCGAGATGAGCGCATCCTCGTCGCCGTCGTTGTCGTAATCGAGGATCGCGACGCTGCGGCCATAGCCGCGATCGACCACGCCCCAGCTCTCGCCGACCTCGTTGAAACCGAATTCATTGCCGAGATAGAACCGCGTGCGGTCCGTCTTGGCATTGGCGATGAGGTAAGGGCGCTGGGTGGTGACCGGCGGTCCCTCGTAGAAGTATCCGTTGGTGATGAGCAGGTCGGCCCGGGTGTCGTTGTTCGCGTCGAGAAACGCCGTGCCCCAGGCCCAGCTGCCATCCACTCCGCCGAACTGCGAGCTGACATCCTCGAACCTGCGTCCGCCGAGGTTGCGATAGAGGCGGTTGGCGCCAAAGGGCGTGCGCACGGTCTCACCGGTGCCGAAGTCGAAGGAGCTGACGATGAAGTCGAGCCGGCCATCGCGGTCAAAGTCCGCCACCGCCACTCCCATGCCGTTCTGGTCGGTGCCGACCCGCGCCTCCTGGCGGCCCTCGGTGAAGGTGCCATTGCCATTGTTCCACCACATCTGGCTCTTGCCAAAATCGCTGATGAGCGAGAGATCGGGGTAGCCGTCACCATCAAAATCGGCCCACGCGCTCGAGTATCCATGCATGACCGACCCGATCCGCGGCTGCCGCAGGCCGGAGCGATTGGTGACGTTTTCAAAAAAGCCGGGCGCGGACGGGCCGCGGTTGCGGAGGAGCACGGAGTAGCGCGCGTCATCGGCGGATGAGGTGACGCCCCACTCGGTGACATGAAGGTCGAGGTAGCCATCGCGGTCGAAGTCGACCAGACCGATGCTCTGACCACGGTGGACCTCACCCGTCACAGTGGAGTCCGCCCCACGCGCCACCGCCTGCTCGGTGAACCGCCCGGTGCCGTCATTCACGAACAGCTGGTACCGCGGGCCGTTGCGCGGGACCATGAAGACGTCCGTCCGCCCCGTATTTGAAAAATCACCCGCCACCACCCCGCCGATGTCGACGGCGGTTTCGAAGCCGCGCGCCACGCCCTCCTCGCGGAAGGTGCCGTTCCGGTTGTTCATGAACACGAGGCACCGGCGCGGATTCTGCGCGAGGATCAGGTCCGTCCAGCCGTCGCGGTCGAGATCGACCGCACAGGTGGCATAACCGGACGTGTAGCGATCGATGCCGACAGGAAAGGGATCCTCGACCGGCGGTGGCGCGATGACATTCAACCCCGCCGACGTGGCCACGTCGGTGAACGTGGCGGAGACACGCACCACGCCGGCCAGGAGAAGAAGACCGGCCCGGAATCCCCTGGTCAGAAAAGCGGAAAAGCGGCTCATGAGCGCTGCATGGGGCTTCCCACCGGTACGCCGGCCCCTTCTCCGAGGCGAGAGGAAAGGCGCCGCGCCGCGATGGCGCCCGCGGCGGCCTCAGCGAGGCCGCCTGCAACGCGAGAACAAACCTTCCGTTATTCGGCGTCGCCGCTGCCCGTCACCGCCGTGCCACCCGTGACGGTGACCTTCTCCATCACCGCCTTCATGATCTTCTCCGCCAACTCGGGCTTTTCCTTGAAGGTCAATTTCGCCGCGTCGCGACCCTGACCGACGAGTTCACCCTGGTAGGCGATCCAAGCGCCCTTCTTTTCGAGGATCTTGTGCTCCAGACCCAGATCCAGAATCGAACCCGTCTTGGAGATGCCCTCGTCGTACATGATGTCGAATTCGCACTCGGTGAAGGGCGGCGCGACCTTGTTCTTCACGACCTTGATCTTGGTGCGGTTGCCGATGACCTTGCCATCCGGCGTCTTGATCTGGTCCTTGCGCCGGATGTCGATGCGAATCGAGGAGAAGAACTTCAAGGCCCGGCCGCCCGGGGTGGTCTCCGGATTGCCGAACATGACGCCAATCTTTTCGCGAATCTGATTGGTGAAGATACAGATGCACTTGGTCTTGCTCACCACCGCGGTCAGGCGGCGCATGGCCTGCGACATCAGCCGGGCCTGGGAGCCGACCGTGGCATCACCCATCTGACCATCGAGTTCCTGCTTGGAAATCAGGGCGGCCACGGAGTCGATGACAATGACGTCGATGGCGTTGGAGCGAATGAGCGTCTCCGTGATGTTCAACGCGTCCTCACCCGAGTCGGGTTGGGAGACCAGCAAGTCGTCCAGATTCACACCGACCACGCGGGCGTACTTCGGATCCAGCGCGTGTTCGACATCGATGAACGCGGCGAGGCCGCCCCGCTTTTGGGCTTCGGCGATGACACTCAAACAAAAGGTCGTCTTACCGGAGGACTCCGGTCCGTAGATTTCGATGATGCGTCCGCGGGGCAGTCCGCCCACGCCCAAAGCCAGATCGATCGCGAGCGAGCCGGTCGAGAGGGTCTCGACCTTCATCTTCGAGTTTTCGCCCAATCGCATGATCGAGCCTTCACCGAACTGCTTCGTGATCGAACTGATGGCGAGTTCGACATTTTTACGGGACTCGGCGGGCACGGCGACGACACCGCCGGTGGCGGCGGTGGCAACCGGGGTGGAAGAGGCTTTGGTGGTAGGAGCGGCCTTGGACATGTTGGAAAAAAGGAAACGAGGAGCGTCGAACGGAGACCGCGGTGAGGTGCCGCGGGGGATTCCGCGCGACACCACCGAGGAGGTACGACGTGAAACGCTGCACCGCGCAGAAGCAAGTTCCGCGTGGCAGGAAAAACAGAAGACGCGACGGCCCATCTTCCCGGTCCCAGTGCCACCGTCGCCCGCGCTCAAGGCTTCGGCACGTAGCGCGTTCGACGTTGTCCGCTCTTTCCCTGGGGCCGGACCCGCTCGGCCGGCGGCCGGTACTCGGTCCGGCGGTAACCGGTCCGCGCCGGATCCGACGCACACTTCAACTGAAAGGCCTGCATACGCTGAAACAGTTCCAGCAACTGATCGGGGCGCGGGTAGCGATCCAGTCCGGAACGCTCCAACGCGAGCAGGACTTCGTGCGTCGCCTCCAAAGTGGAAAGGCATCCGTCCTGCGGCTGCTGCTTGATCACATAGCGACTCACCGCCGTCTCGGCCGTGAACATGACCCGCGGCAGGCGCTGCAAACTGGGGCTCAGGCGGAGCATTTTCCGCGCACACGCCCACGTGCCATCGAGGAGAAAGACCACCAGCCGCCGGCCACCCAGGTCCGCGGCGGTCAACCCACCCACCGACAGGTTGCGCGCCCCCGCGCCCGGATAGAGCAGGACGGGAAAGTTCGCCGGATCCGCCAGCAACGCCTGCACCCGAGGATGGTCATCAAACCCGATTCCCATGTGCAGTTCGCTCTGCACCAACGACAGGTGGGTCAATCGCCCGGTGCCGGCCTTCTCCTGTTTGAACTCCTTGGGGTGCATCAAGAAGACAAAACGCGTGTGGGTGTCCATCGGTTGAATCGAAGGACACCAGCACAGCGTCTGTGGCCAAAAACAACGGTAGCAGGTTTCGCGGCTCATCTCATCCCTCAGGCCTGGTCCGGAACGGCTCAGTCCACCTGAGGGCAAACTCACGACCGCACCGTCCTCGGGGCGCGGACTACTTCAAACTGTCGATCAGCGCCTGATTGAGCCGCACATACTCATCCTTGATCGCTCCCTGCGCCTGCGAGGCGAGGGCCATCGACTGCTGAGCCGCGGCCAGCGCGCCCGCCTTGTCACCCATCTTCTGCAAAATGAGGCCTTTACGATAAATGAACCAAAACGCCTTCGGGTTTTCCGCCAGCCCGGCGTCCATCCACGCGATCGCTTTCTTCAGATCGAGGTTGTTCTCAAAGTAGAACATCGCGGCCGGCACATACGGCTTCTTGCCGCCTTCAGCCGCCATCGCCGCTTCAATCTGCGGGACGAGCATGCCGACGACGTCGACCTCGAGCTTCATCGGCACCCGCACATTCTCCCAGGCGAGATAGAACGTGGCTGAACTGTCACGCAAATCGGAGAAACCGATCGCAAAGGTCTCCATCGTGGTGGGCAGGGCGACGGGCTTGGCTTTGAAGCGCACGACGTCGTTCTTCTCATCGTACTGATAGTCACCCCATTGCGACATGTTCTTGTGGATGATGATCGTCCACTCGGCTTTGCCGGGGATGGTGAAGAGCTCATAGGTGCCCGCCGGAATGGCGGCTCCATTGATCTTCACCGCCGTGCTGAAGGTCAGCTTCGTCGCATTGTTTGCCCCTGTGCGCCAGCGCTGATCGTACGGCACGAGGCCGCCGAAGATGACGCGGCCTTTTTTGCTCGGTCGGGCAAAGTTGACTTCGATGTCGGTGATGCCAACCCGCTGCTTGATCACCGTGGAGGGGCTGGCTTGGGGAAACTCCAGTTTCGGAGCCGCCGGGGTTTGGGCCGACAAACTCAGAACCAGGGCCATCGGGGTAAGGGTCGCAAACAAGGTACGCAGGTGCATAAGGGAGGTGGGTGGGCGGAAAACCATCAGGATGGACAGGGTGCGCGCGGGGTGCAACAGGACAGCGGCAGAAAACCTGCCGGACGCATGCCACGACCAAAGCACCTCGTCCGGCCCGCGACCAGCCGAGAATAGGCAGCCGCGCGGGAACGTCACAGCTGGCGTGCATCCTCGCTCAGAATCTGACATCACGTTCGCAGGCCAAGTCCCCGCGGGCCTTCGTAGTCCTTCGCCCACCATGCTTTTTCGAACTCTGCCTGGGTTGCTTCTCCTTCTCTTTCTGCCGGCCTTCGGGCTCGCCCAACCTCCTCCTCCCCGGGTGCTTCTCTTCCCCGACCCCGGATTCCGGGGCGAACCGCTGGTCCTGCACGCCGGCGAGTCGATCGACAACCTTCATTACCATCGGCAATCCAATCGGAAGCGGTGGAATGACAGCATCTCCTCGATCCGCTTCGACGGCCCGGTGCGTCTGGTCGTCTATGCCGACGCCCAGTTCAAAGGCGAACGGCTGGAATTGCGTCGCGATCAATCTGATCTGACCCAGCAGCCCCACGGACCCTCCAAGTTGGAGTCCTGGGACGATCGGATCTCGTCGCTCAAAGTCGAATGGCTCGACGCTGGTCCCGGTACCCCGGACGGGCGCCCGGCGGAGTTTCGCAACCAACGTGAGGCCGACCGCGCCATCCGTGCCGCGTTTCAGGACCTGCTGGGCCGGGAACCGGACTACGACGGTCTGCAAAACTACCGCCGGCGGCTGCTCGACCAAGGCTGGTCCGAGGCACGGCTCCGTGCCACCTTGCGCGATAGCCACGAATTCAGGTCCCGCGATTTCGACGCGGTGGTCCGCAAGGTCTTCCAAGAGATCCTGGCCCGCGACCCCGACCCTTCCGGCCTCGCCACCTATCGCGAACGGTTGAAAGAAGGCTGGTCGGAAAATGACTTACGCGCCGAGCTTCGTCGAAGCGACGAAGCCAAGGACCGCCTGGCTCGGGAGATCGTGACCCGGGCTTATCGCGAACTCCTCGGAAGAGATCCAGATCCCTCCGGATTAGAAACTTATACTGGATTCATCCGAAAGAAGGGTTGGACCGACCAGCGGGTGCGCGAAACCCTCAAGGCGTCTGACGAATATCGCAATCGACCCAAGACCTGAGCGAACCCACCAGTACCTCTACATTCAGCCCCGATCCGGCCGAAACTAGCCGCGAACACCCGCACTCATGGCCGATCCGCTTGATCCTCCACCCGGGCCGGATCCCTTTCCGGTTGATCCGGCTCCCGAGGCCGGGCCCGCGTCCGTGGAGCCGACGGGCTCCCGATTCCACCCGGGTCAGCGGTGGCGTGCCTTCCAGATCGGGGAGTCCATTGGGAACGGGACGCCCGAACGGTTTCGCGCCGTCGATATCGGGTCGATGGAGCCGGTCATCCTCACGGTCGGACCCCTCACGTCGACCCTTGAACTGCGGCGGCAGGTCTGGGTTCTCCTGCAGGATCTCCCACGCGACAACGTCCTCGCCTTGCTCGAAGACGCGGAAGAAGAAGGCCTGCGCATCGAAGTCACCGCGGCTCCGCCGCTTCAGGACCTGCGCGACTGGCTGGTGGAACACCCGGCCGACAAGGCGACGGTCGAACGCCTGGTGCGCCAGTTGGCCCCGGTGCTCTCCGGACTGCATAGTCGGGGCGTTGCCCACCTTAACATCAGGCCGGAAACCATTTATGTAACTCCCGGTCTCGATGGACCCACCTTTTCGCTGGGAGGCCTGCCCGAAGCCGTGCCTGTGGCGCAGGACCAACTGATCGATGCGACGGTCGACCCGTTCTACGCGCCGCCGGAAGCGGCTGGTCTCTTCCGCCACGAACCGGGAGCCGGACTGTTCGCCTGGGATTGGTGGTCGCTGGGACGCGTCATCCAGGAATACGTCCAGGGACGACACATCATCGGCCACCACCTGACCCGGGACCTCAGCCGCACCGCAGCCGAGCTCAGCCAGCGCGCCGAAGCGATGCTCTTCGAACGGGAACCGGCCGGAGTGCGCGCCGGTGGGGTCGAACTGATGAAGGGCCTGGATCCGTCGGTGGAGCAACTCCTCCGTGGACTGCTGACCGCCTCCCGCGATGGCCGCTGGAAGGCGGCGGAGGTGGAAAGCTGGAGCCATGGCCGGCCGGTGCGCGACCGCTACTCCCTGCCGCGCAACGCCCGTCTCTTTACGTGGCGCGGTCAGGCCTACAGCATCGCGGAAGCGGCCGACTACTTTGCCCAGGAATCCAACTGGGACGAAGGCGAGGCCAATCTCTTTTCGCCCCCCACGGATAAAACCACCCTGCTCTCCTTCATTCGCAACGAGCGGGTGCACAGCGCCCTCGCGGAGCGACTCGAAGCCGTGCTGGCCAAATCCGACCTGCCGGCCTGGCAGGACCTCCCGGTCTCCGCCCGCCGCACCGCCCTCGCGGCCGCCGCGTGGTGTGTCTGCGCCGACAACGGCACGCCCGCCTCGCTCCGGCTGAAGGGCCGCCGCCTAGACTGGATCGGCATCCAGTCCTGGGTGAACAGCGACGCCGCGGTCGAGCTCACCCCGCTCTTCCACGCCCTCACGGCGCAGCCCTACATCGACCTGGTCGAGACGCTCGACGGCGAGGCCGCCCGCTCGCTCAGCCTGCTGGCACAGGGCGCACGCGAGGCGATCGCGCACGGCGTCCGCGAAGGATGGATCAAGGCCGACGACCACGCCGTGCACGCCGGCATTTTCCGCCTGGCCGTGCAGCCGGCGCGCGACCTCGAGGCGCGGTGGCATGACCTGCAGCGCCGCTACGCCACCACCCGCACGCCGGTGCTCAGCGGATACTTCAACGCCCCCAAGCCGGAGCGGTGGAAACTCCTGCTCGTGATCCACACCGGCGACCATGCCGCGGAGTTCCTCTACGTCAGCCACGCGGAGCGCAACCTCGAGCGTTACACGGAGCTGGGCCGCCAGGGCCACCAGCTCGCCGCCTTCGTCTTCTGGCTCGGGCTGCGCCGCACGCTCGCCGCCGCACCGTGGCTCTTTCTTCCCTGGTGGCTGATCGCGCCGGCCTGGGTCGCGTTCGCCGCGATCATGTATTTCAGAACCCACGACACCTTGGTCCCGCTCGTGGCGCTGGCCGGCATGCTTGCACTGCGCGCGCTGGCCCAGGTCCACATCGCCCGCCTGGTGCGCCGCTGCGATCCGGACGCCCGCCCCTGGACCTGGGCCGACCACGCCGGCCGCGGCAAGGCCGAGGCCGCCCGGGTGCGTCCCTCCGACGCCGGCACGAACGACCTCGCCTCCCTGGTCGCCCGTTTTCACGCCCTCGTGCGCGAGATGGCGGACCTTCCCCTCGATCCGCGCCCCGGCCCGCTGCCGCCCCAGCCTCGTTTCGCCGGTCTCTGGGGCAGCGCCGCGGCCGGTCTGCTCGTCGTCCTCTTCGGCCTGGTCCATCTCGTCACCTCGGGAGGCGGTTCGGATTCGGACGGCGGGACCGCCCTGGCGGCCCCCTCCGCCCCGCCGGCCGGAGAGAAGGCGCCCCCCCCCGGCCCCGGCGCGCGGATCGCATCAGTCACGCCCCCGCCGGGATCGGCCCCTGGTGTGTATGAGGAAATCAACGACGGGTTCGGCCGCCGGCTGCGCGGTCCGTTGCTCGCCTGGGAGGTTCCACCCGGCCGGGTCGGGCGCCCGGTGGTCGTGCAACGACAGATGCCCGCCAGCGTGGACCAGCGCGCCCTCGCCGTCATCCACGGGAAACGGGCGCTCCGCCCGTTTCCGAGCACCGGCATCGACGCGGTCATCGCCGTGCGGGTTCCGACCGGGGCAGCGGAGGAGATCGGGCTCATGCTCTTCGATGCCAGGCTGCGCGCGCTCGCCGACCCGGACGTGCGGGTGGTGGACGTGCCGCCGGACCCGCTGGCCTGGACCCGGCTCGGCGACCGGACGGTCGTTTTCCTCGAAGTGCCCGCCGTCGAGCCGCCCCCGCCGTCACTGCCCGACCCGGATCCCCTGCCCGAACTCCCTCCGCACTAGCGGCTGAGCCAGAGCACGCCCAACCCCAGGGTGAGCACGGCGATCAGGGTGCCCGCCTTGAGGTACTCGGTGAACGAGAGGTTCACTCCACGCTTGCGCGCGAGTTCCGCCACAATGAGGTTCGCCACGGACCCCAGCAGGGTCAGGTTGCCCGCGAGCGTGGTCGCCATCGCCAGGGTCAGCCAGGCCGTTTGCGGATCCGCGAGCGTGGGGACCAAGGGCCGGAAGAGCATCACCGCCGGCACGTTGGAAACCAGGTTGCTCAACACCAGGGAAACGCCGGTCAGCGGCAGCGCCCCGCCGTCGGCCAGGGGCCTCAACCAGGCAAACAGTCGCTCGCCGAGCCCGGACACTTCGATCGCGCCCGTCACCACAAAGAGTCCGCAAAAGAACACGAGGAGGCTCCAGTCAATCTCTTGAAACACGCGCTCGGGCTCGGTGCGTCGCGTCACCAGCAACACCGCCGCCGCCAGCGCCGCCGCGAGGGGCACCGGCATGCCCGCGAGCAACCCTCCGATCATCACCGCCGTGGCAACGAGGGATTTGCGGAGGAGCCGGCGGTCACTCACCCCCGTGATCGGCCCGGCTGCTCCGAGGAGCTCCGCCCGAAACTCCCCTCGGTAAACGACCACCAACACCGCCCACGCCACCGCGAGCCCGACCACCGCAATGGGCGCCAACGCGAGCGTGAAGTCCACAAAGCCAATGCCGGAGGACAATCCCACCAGCATGTTCTGCGGGTTGCCCGTGATGGTGGCCACGGATCCAATGTTCGCCGCGGTGACCAAGCCCACGAGGTAGGGCAGGGGATTGCGCCGGAGCGACGCCGTCAGATCGAGCACCAACGGCGTGAAGACCAGGACAATGGTATCGTTGAGAAACACCGCCGAAAACAAGCCCGACACCCCGATGATCAGCGCCAGCAGCCGGCGCGGGGTACGGGCCCAGACCACCACCGTGGCCGTAACGTACTGAAAAAAACCCGCCAAACGCAGGTTCACATTGAGCACCATCATGCCAAACAGCAGCAGGATCGTATTCCAATCCACCGCCCGGTACGCCTGCTCAAGCGTCAACGACCCGACGGCGATCAGCAGCGTCGCCCCGACCAGCGCAATGGTGGCCCGGTTCATCTTGAGCGCCGGGTAACGCCCCACCGCCACCCCCACGAGGGTGAGGACGGAAAGCGCCGCGGTGACGAGCTGCATCGTCGTCATGCCACTCCATCCGACTTCGGCCCCTCGGGCGCATAATAGCGACGGTACCACGCAACAAACGCGCGCAGTCCTTCCTCCAGGGAGGTCTTGGGGGCATAACCATAGGCCTCGTGCACTTCGTCCAAACTCGCACTCGTCTCCGGCACATCAGCCGCCTGCGCGGGCAAGAGGTTGATTTTAGGCTTCTTGCCAATCATTGCCGCGAGCATGTCGACAAACAGCCGCACTTCGACCGGGCGATGATGGCCGAGATTGAAAATGCGATAGGGTGGGGAAGGCACCGTCGTCGGTGGGTACAGCAGCACCTTCATCAATCCATCCGTAACATCGTCGATGTACGTGAAATCGCGTCGATTCAGCCCTTCCGCGAACAAATCGATGGGTTCCTCGGCAAAGATCCGTTGGGCAAACAGCGTGGGCGCCGTATCCGGGCGACCCCAGGGTCCGTAGACATTAAAAAAACGCAACCCCGTCATCCGCAGCTGGTAAAGATGCGCATAGCTGTGGGCCATCACTTCGTTGCTCTTCTTCGTCGCCCCATAAAAGGACAAGGGGCGGCTGGTGTCGTCGGACTCCCGGAACGGTGTGTCGAGCCGGGACCCGTAAACACTGCTGGAGGAGGCAAAGACCAGGTGTTTCGGAGGGTGGGCGCGCGCCGCCTCCAGAACATTGAAGAAGCCCACCAGATTGCTCTGCACATAGGCGGCCGGATGGTTCACGCTATGGCGGACATTGGCCTGGGCGCCGAGATGGACCACATAGTCCGGCCGAAACTGACCCCACAGCCCCTGAAGCCGGGCAGCATCGGAGAAATCCAATTGCAGGAACCTAAAATCCTTAAAAGCAGAAAGTTCCGCTAAACGGGCCCGTTTGAGCTCCACCGAATAGTAGTCGCTCAGACTGTCGATCCCCACCACCTCGCAGCGTCGGGACTCCGCCAAACGACGGCAAACATGGTAGCCGATGAAGCCGGCGGCACCCGTAACGAGGACTTTCATGTGTCGCGTCTAGGTGAAACGGAAGCCTCCCGCTAGCGGAAAAACGTGTCACCCTCTCACGATTGACCCCCCTTGCGGCTACAATCGCGACAGGAAGTTGTAAACTTCCGCTTGCCGCCGGAATTCCCGGTCTCCACAGTTGCGCGTTGCTGGTCTCACCACACGCTTACCACATGAAGATCAAAGCCTATCTCAAACCGCACTGCGGCTGGTCCAATGGTGTACGTGCCATTTTTCGCAAATATAGCCTGCCGTTTGCAGATATTGACATCATCAATGACCGCGCAAACTACGCGGAGATGGTCCAAAAGTCGGGCCAACCGCTCTCTCCCTGCGTGGAGATCGACGGGGTGATGCTTTCCGACATTTCGGGCGAAGAGGTTGAGAACTATCTTCTTTCCAACCAGTTGGTTACCCCGACCGACCGCTCGACCGAGGCCCCCACCAACGCCGGTTGCTCCGACGAAGAACACGCCAAGATGGCCACGAAAACGATCCGCTTCTTCTGACCTCGCGCTTCGCCAACCCGTTTCCCTCTGCCGGGCCGGATTCGCGCACTGCGTGACCGGCCCTTTTTTTGCCTAAATCCCGGCTCGACCGACGTTCCGGACCCAACTGACCTACCTCCCTCCGCCCCTCCTTTCTGCCCCGTGCCTGCGCGCGGATCTCGCTCAATGAACAGCCGTCCTGCCAACTCCCCCTCGTCCTCCCCCGTACTCGGCCTGCCCAAGAAGCAGGGCCTCTACGATCCCTGGTTTGAACACGACGCCTGCGGCGTCGGGTTCGTGGTGGACATGCACGGGCGTAAATCCCACCGCATTCTCGAGCAGGGCTTGCAAGTGCTGCGCAACCTCGACCACCGCGGCGCCAGCGGCAGCGAAATCAACACCGGCGACGGCGCGGGTATTCTGCTGCAGATGCCGCACGGGTTCTTTCAGGAGGTCTGCAAAAACTCCCGCATCACCCTGCCTGCCGCCGGCGAGTACGGCTGCGGCCTTGTCTATCTGCCGCGCAATCCGACGGTGCGCCGCAAGATCGAGGAGAAGTTCGAGCAGGTCGTGCAATCCGAGGGCCAGGTCTTCCTCGGCTGGCGCACCGTGCCCACCAATAGCGCGCCGCTCGGCGACACCGCCCTCTCCTGCGAGCCCTTCATGCGTCAGGTCTTCATCGGCCGTGGCGCCGACGTGACCGATGACGCCACGTTCGAACGCAAGCTCTACATCATCCGGAAGCGCGCCTACACGGAGATCCGCACCTCCACCCTCGCCGGCGCCGAATACTGGTACATCGCCAGTCTCTCGATGAAGACGCTGGTCTACAAGGGCATGCTCACGACCGAACAGGTCGACCAGTACTTCCCGGACCTCAAGAATCCGCTGATGGAGACGGCCCTCGCGCTCGTCCATTCCCGCTTCAGCACCAACACCTTCCCGAGCTGGGAACGCGCCCATCCCTACCGTTACCTGGCCCACAACGGCGAAATCAACACGCTGCGCGGCAACATCAACTGGATGCACGCCCGCCAGGCGCTCTTCGACAGCGAACTCTTCGGCGACGACATCCAGAAGATCCTCCCGATCATCAACCCCAATGGCAGCGATTCGTCGATGTTCGACAATACGCTGGAGCTGCTCGTCCTCGCCGGACGGCCGCTCGCCCACGCCATGATGATGATGATCCCGGAACCGTGGTCCAACCACGAGTCCATGGACGACGAGCGCCGCGCCTTCTATCAGTACCACTCCTGTCTGATGGAGCCATGGGACGGCCCCGCCTCGATCGCGTTCACCGACGGTCGCCAGATCGGCGCCATCCTCGACCGCAACGGGCTGCGCCCCTCCCGCTACTATGTGACCAAGGACGGACTGGTCGTCATGGCGTCCGAAGCCGGCGTGCTCGACATCGCCCCCGAGGACATCGTGACCAAGGGCCGGCTCCAGCCGGGTCGTATGTTCCTGATCGATACCACCCAGGGCCGCATCATCGAGGACGAGGAGATCAAGCGCGAGATCTGCAGTGCCCGCCCCTACCGTCAGTGGCTCAACGAACACCTCGTCCACCTCAGCGACCTGCCGGAAGCACCCGCCGTCGAAACCCCCGATCACGAGACCCTGCTGCAGCGTCAGATCGCCTTCGGCTACACCCACGAGGATGAACGCATCATCCTCACCCCCATGGCGCGCGACGGCGTGGAGGCCATCGGCTCGATGGGCAACGACGCGGCCCTCGCCGTGCTCTCCAACAAGCCCCGGCTGCTCTACGACTACTTCAAGCAGCTCTTCGCCCAGGTCACCAACCCGCCGATCGATTCGATCCGCGAGGAAATCGTGACCTCCGCCGAAACCCGCCTCGGCTCCGAGGGCAACCTGCTCAACCCGCAGCCGTCCGCCTGCCGTCGCGTCGAACTGAAGTGGCCGATCCTCACCAACGAGGACTTCGCCAAGATCCGCCGCACCCAGCTGCCCGGCCTGCGCGTCGGCGTGCTTCCGATCCTCTTCCGCGTCACCCGCGGCGAACGGGGTCTGGCCAAGTCGATGGAGGAGCTCTCCATCATGGCCCGGCGCATGATCGAGGAGGAGGAGATCAATGTCATCGTGCTGAGCGATCGCGGCGTCACCCGCGACACCGCTCCGATCCCCGCCCTGCTCGCCATCGCCGGCCTGCACCACTACCTGATCCGCGAGGGTCTGCGCACCCGCGTCAGCCTCGTGCTCGAGACCGGCGAGGCCCGCGAGGTCCATCACTTCGCCTTGCTGATTGGATACGGCTGCTCCGCCATCAATCCGTACCTCGCCTTCGAGACGATCGATGACATGATCCGCGAGGGTCATCTCACCGGCATCGACCACAAGACGGCGTGCAAGAACATGGTCAAGGCCGCCTCCAAGGGCGTGATCAAGGTCATGTCCAAGATGGGCATCTCCGCCATCCAGAGCTACCGCGGCGCCCAGGTGTTCGAGGCCCTCGGCCTCCGCCAGGATGTCGTCGACCACTACTTCACCTGGACTCCGTCCCGGGTCGGCGGCATCGGGCTCGATGTCATCGCCCAGGAGGTGCTGCTGCGCCACCGCGCCGCCTACTCCGAACGCGCCGCGAACAGTCACACGCTGCCCGGCGGCGGGCTCTACCAGTGGCGCGCCAACGGTGAGGCCCATCTCTTCACCCCGGAATCGATCCACAAGCTGCAGAAGGCGGTTCGCACCGGCCAGGTCAGCGCCTACAAGGAGTACGCGAGCCTGATCAACGACCAGTCGAAGAGCCTCTGCACGCTGCGCAGTCTGCTCGACTTCAAGGTCGGCACGCCGATCCCGCTGTCCGAGGTGGAACCGGCCGAGGCCATCATGAAGCGCTTCAAGACGGGCGCCATGTCCTACGGCTCGATCTCAAAGGAGGCGCACGAGACCCTCGCCATCGCCATGAACCGCATCGGCGGCAAGTCCAACACGGGCGAGGGCGGGGAGGACCCGGAACGGTTCCAGCCCCTCCCGAACGGCGACTCCAAGAACTCCGCCATCAAGCAGGTCGCCTCCGGCCGCTTCGGCGTCACGAGCGAATACCTGGTCAACGCCAAGGAGCTCCAGATCAAGATGGCCCAGGGCGCCAAGCCCGGAGAGGGCGGCCAGCTGCCCGGCTCCAAGGTCTATCCCTGGGTCGCCAAGACGCGGCACACCACCGCCGGCGTCGGCCTGATCTCCCCGCCGCCGCACCACGACATCTACTCGATCGAGGATCTGGCCGAGCTGATCCACGACCTCAAGAACGGCAACCGCCACGCGCGCGTCAGCGTGAAGCTGGTGGCCGAGGTCGGCGTCGGCACCATCGCCGCCGGCGTCGCCAAGGCCCACGCCGATGTTGTCCTGATTTCTGGATACGACGGCGGCACCGGCGCCTCGCCGCAGACCTCGCTCCAGCACGCCGGCCTGCCCTGGGAGCTCGGCCTGGCCGAGACCCACCAGACGCTCGTGCTCAACAACCTGCGCTCCCGCATCGCGGTCGAGACGGACGGCCAGCTCAAGACGGGCCGCGACGTCGCCATCGCCGCCCTGCTCGGGGCCGAGGAGTTCGGGTTCGCCACCGCGCCGCTCGTCGCCACGGGCTGCATCATGATGCGCGTCTGCCATCTGAACACCTGCCCCGCGGGCGTCGCCACGCAGGATCCGCAGTTGCGCGCCAAATACAGCGGCAAGCCGGAGCACGTGGTCAACTTCATGCGCTTCATCGCCGAGGACCTGCGCGAAATCATGGCCCAGCTCGGCTTCCGCACGATCGAGGAAATGGTCGGCCGCACCGACAAGCTCGAGGCCCGCAAGGCCGTCACCCACTGGAAGGCAAAGGGCCTGGACTTCTCCAGCATCCTCTACCAACCGGACGTGGGACCGGAGGTCGGCCGCTTCTGCCAGGTGAAGCAGGACCACGGCATCGACCGCTCGCTCGACGTCACCACGCTGCTCGCCCTCTGCGAGCCGGCGATCGAACGCGGCGAGAAGGTCATCGCCGAATTGCCGATCCGGAACGTCAACCGCGTCACCGGCACCATCACCAGCGGCGAAATCACCCGCAAGCACGGCGCCAAGGGGCTGCCGGAGGACACGATCCGGCTGCACTTCAAGGGCTCGGCCGGCCAGAGCTTCGGCGCCTTCATGACGCGGGGCATGACGTTCTCGCTCGAGGGCGACGCCAACGACTACATCGGCAAGGGTCTGTCCGGCGGCAAGATCATCGTCTACCCGTCGTCCGCCGCGCGCTTCCAGGCCGAGGACAACATGATCGTCGGCAATGTCGCCCTCTACGGGGCCACCTCCGGCGAGATCTACATCCGCGGCATGGCGGGCGAGCGTTTCGCCGTGCGCAACTCGGGCGTCAACGCCGTGGTCGAGGCCATCGGTGACAATGGCTGCGAATACATGACCGGCGGTCGCGTCGTCATCATCGGGCCGGCCGGACGCAACTTCGGCGCCGGCATGTCCGGCGGCGTCGCGTTCGTCCTCGACGAGTCGGGCGACTTCGCCCGGCGGGTGAACCTCCAGATGGTCGGCATCGGCAAGGTTGAGTCCGCCAAGGACATCGCCGAGCTGCGCGGCGCCATCGAGAAGCACCACACCTACACCCGGAGCGAGAAGGCCGGACGCATCCTGCGCGAGTGGGATGCCTTCCTGCCGAAGTTCGTGCGCGTCATGCCCAAGGACTATCAGCGCATGCTCGCCTGCATCGACCGGGCCCAGGCCCAGGGTCTGACCGGAGACGAGGCCATCATGGCCGCGTTCGAGGAAAACGCCCGCGACACCTCTCGCGTCGGCGGCAACTGACCCGCCGGCGCCACGCGCAAATCTCAGATCTCAAATTTCAAATTTCAAATCCCCATGGGAAAGCCAACTGGATTCATCGAGTACCTGCGCGAACTGCCTGTCGACCGCACCCCGTCGGAGCGGGTGCGCGACTGGAAGGAGTTCCACCACCACATGGAGGAGAAGAAGCTCCGCCAGCAGGGGGCGCGCTGCATGGACTGCGGTATCCCCTTCTGCCATACGGGAAAACTGATCAGCGGCATGGCCTCGGGCTGCCCGATCAACAACCTGATCCCCGAATGGAATGACCTTGTCTACCGGGGCCTGTGGAAGGAGGCCCTCGACCGGCTGCACAAGACGAACAACTTCCCGGAGTTCACCGGGCGCGTCTGCCCGGCGCCCTGCGAGGGCTCCTGCGTCCTCGGCATCAACGCGCCTCCGGTCACGATCAAAAACATCGAGGCCTCGATCATCGATCACGGCTGGGAAGAGGGTTGGGTCCTGCCCGAACCGCCGAAACAGCGCACGGGCAAACGGGTCGCCGTCATCGGCTCAGGCCCCGCCGGCCTTTCCGCCGCCGCCCAACTCAACCGGGCCGGTCACCTCGTGACCGTCTATGAGCGGGCGGACCGTCCGGGCGGCCTGCTCATGTACGGCATCCCGAACATGAAGCTGGACAAGCAGGAGGTCGTGCTCCGGCGCATCAAGCTGCTCGAGGACGAGGGCATCAAGTTCATCTGCAACGCCAATGTCGGCGAGAACGTCGAACCTCAGATTTTCCTGAAGGAATTCGACGCCACCGTCATCTGCACCGGTGCCACCCAGCCGCGCGATCTCACGATCGAGGGTCGTTCGCTCAAGGGCGTGCACTTCGCCATGGAGTTCCTCACCGCCAATACGAAGGCGGTCCTCAATGGCACCACCGCCCCGATCAATGCCAAGGGCAAGGACGTCATCGTCATCGGCGGCGGCGACACCGGCACGGACTGTGTCGGCACGTCGATGCGCCACGGCTGCAAGAGTCTGGTGCAGATCGAAATTCTGCCCAAGCCCCCGACCGAACGCGCCGCCGACAATCCCTGGCCGGAATGGCCCAAGGTGTACAAGCTCGACTACGGTCAGGAGGAGGCGGCCACGCGTTTTGGCAGCGATCCTCGCGTCTATCTGACGACGGTGAAGCGGTTCATCGGGGACGAAGCCGGTCAGCTCAAGGAAGTCGTCACGGTGGAAATCAAGTGGGAGAAAAACGACAAGGGTCAGTTCGTGCCCAAGGAAGTTCCAGGCACAGAGAAGACCCGGCCCGCACAACTCGCCTTGCTCGCCCTGGGCTTTCTCGGACCGGAACAGGCGCTGCTCAAGGAGATGGGGCTCGAGACCGATCCACGCTCCAACATCCGCGCCGAGCACGAGAAGTACCTCACCAACATCAAGGGTGTCTTCGCCGCGGGGGACTGCCGCCGCGGCCAAAGCCTGGTCGTCTGGGCCATCAACGAAGGTCGCGGCGCCGCCCGCGAGTGCGACCGCTACCTGATGGGTTCGACCGACCTCGCCTAGTCCCCGGGCGCCGGTTCCCGAACCGGCGCCAGCGCGGCAGCGGGAAGATCGAACGCCGGAACCCGCAGCGTGCCCGTTGTAGCTGCTCCCGTTGTAGGCGGCCTCGTTGAGGCCGCGGCGGAGACTACCTCGGGGAGCGTAGGATCGATGGAGGGCGTCGCGCCGGCGGCGCCGGGTGCGCGTTGCGTTCACCCAGAACGTACGGACGCAGGGTTGCGTGGTTCGTGCCCCGGCGTCGACGGAGCGACGCCCTCCACCCGAGCCTAGTCGGCGTAGCTTCAGTTGAACTAAGGACTCCACCTGCGTCGCAAGTTAGACACTAGGGCTCAGCGACCCGCCTCCAACCGTCGCGGACCTTTATCCCCGCGCAGGCCGGCACCCCCCCGCGCCCCAACCCTCATCCGAGTCCGGGCAATGCCAACTGCTGCTCGCGGACCTCATCCTCCGTGCGGATCCGTATTCGGGTGTGGGAGTGCAGCAGCTCCTGCAGTCGATGCTGCTGGATGGCATGAAGTTCCTGATTTGCAGCCATCCGGGTGGCAAACGATCCGCGGTAAAGGCTGATGGAGGTGTTGCTCATGGTCTCGCGCACGGTCCAGCCCCCTTGCGGATGGCGACACACCTCGAGTCGGGCGGTGACCTTGGCGGATTCGGTGATCGCCCAGCGCTCCACAAAGGCGTATCCATGACGGCGGCTCATGACAGTGGCGTGCCTCTGTCCTCTTCATCGTCACAGACAGCACCTCCCTGAGCCGGGATCCCTCCATTCGCGCCCTTTTTCCGCCCCCATCCGGAAATGCGCAAAGCCAGCCAAGATCTAGGGAGCCGGTCCGGCCTCGGGTGTGCATACTTTCGCCATGACGTCACAGGATGGCGGTTTGAATTCACAGGGCGGATCGCCTCTGCCCCGCGGAAGCGCGTTGTTGAACGACCCCTTGCTCAACAAGGGCACCGCCTTCACCGAAGTGGAGCGCGACACACTCGGATTGCGAGGCCTTCTGCCGCCACGGGTCTTTTCGATCGAGGAACAGGTTGAACGCGTCATGGGCAACTTCCGGCGCAAGGACAGTGCGTTGGAAAAGTACATCTTCCTGACCACGCTGCAGAACCGGAACGAGACGCTGTTTTACCGGGTCGTGGCCGAAAATCTGGAGGAGATGATCCCGATCATCTACACGCCCACGGTCGGTCAGGCCTGCCTCGAGTTCGGAGCCATCTTTCGCCGGCCGCGGGGCCTGTACCTCAGTATCCGCGACAAGGGCCACATCGCCGAGATGCTCTCCCACTGGCCGATCCATGATGTCCGCATGATCGTGGTGACGGATGGCGAACGCATCCTCGGTCTGGGCGACCTCGGAGCGCTCGGCATGGGCATCCCCATCGGCAAACTTTCCCTCTACACGGCCTGCGCCGGCGTGCACCCGCGCTACACGCTGCCCATCACGCTCGATGTGGGCACCAACAACGAGGCGCTGCGGTCCGATCCGTTCTACATTGGCATCAATCAACCGCGGGCGCGGGGGGCGGTGTATGACGAGTTCCTGGAAGAGTTCGTCACCGCCGTCGCCCGCCACTTTCCCCGGGCGTTGCTGCAGTGGGAGGACTTCGGGAATACGAACGCGTTTCGCCTGCTGAACCACTACCGGAGCAAACTGTGCAGCTTCAACGATGACATTCAGGGGACGGCTGCGGTGGCGCTTGCCGGGCTGATCGGCAGCCTGCGCATCAGCGGCCACCGGCTGCAGGATCAGCGTATCCTTTTCCTGGGTGCCGGCGAGGCAGGCACGGGTATCGCCGACCTGTTCGTGGCGGCCGCGCGCGACGAGGGTCTGTCCGTGGAGGAGGCCCGCGCCCGCTGCTGGTTCGTCGATTCCCAGGGGCTGGTGGTGAAGTCGCGGCTCGCGACCCTGGCCGAGCACAAGGTGCACTACGCCCACGAGCATGCGCCGGTGGCGACGCTCGCCGAGGCGGTCGAAGCCCTCCGCCCGACCGCCTTGATCGGCGTGTCAGGCAGCGCGCAGGCGTTCACGCAGCCGATCGTTCAGCGTATGGCCGAATTCAACACGCACCCCGTGGTGTTCGCCCTCTCCAACCCCACCTCAAAGGCCGAGTGCACGGCCGAGCAGGCCTATACCTGGAGCAAGGGCTCGGCCATTTTCGCCAGCGGCAGTCCTTTCGCCCCGGTGGTCCTGAACGGTCGCACCTACGTGCCCGGGCAGGGCAACAACGTCTATATCTTCCCCGGCATCGGCTTGGGCGCGCTCTGCGCGGACGCGTCGGAAGTGACCGATTCGATGTTCCTCAAGGCCGCGCGCACACTGGCCGGTCTCGTGACTTCCGACGACCTGGCCCAGGGCCGTGTGTTTCCCTCGCTGACCCGCATCCGCGAGGTCTCGCTCGCCATCGCCACCGCGGTGGCCGAGGACGCCTATGTGTCCGGGCTCGCCCGTCGCTCCCGTCCTCTCCAGCTCAAGGACGACATCCAGCAGCGGATGTTCGTCCCCGAGTACCGATCCTACGTGTAGCCGGGCCCGAGCCTTTCCGTTGGAGGTGGGGTCGCCGACCCCGCGGGGATTGGCTTCGCAACCCGAAAACGGACCAACCAGGCGGGAACGCAGGTCCCGTCGCGGCCTCAGCGAGGCCACCTCCATCGGAGCAAGTGTCCCCTTGCCGGTGGAGGTGGGGTCGCCGACCCCGCGGGATTTGCTTCGCAACCCGAAAACGGACCAACCAAGCGGGACCGCGGGTCCCGTCGCGGCCTCAACGAGGCCGCCTACAGGGGCGCAAGTGTCCCCTTGCCGGAGCGAAACGAGGGCTGAGGGCGGAGGCGCCTTGTTGGCTGGTGTTTGTCTTTGCTGGGAATTGCCAACACGAAGCCTCCACCCCCAGCCCTCGTTTCGCGGTGTTCGCGGTTGGGTGTAGTCCCCGTCCGGAGTCATCCCCACCGCTGACCCTCTCTCACCGGCCCGCACCGCCGCCTGCCACAAATTCGCTCGCCGCTACGCTCCCAACCACCTCTAGTTCCACGCAATTCTGCCCAGACCACGGCCGTCCGCACCCGTCGGCTCGGTTCCTGCATCTCCACGCCACGGCCGCTTTTTTTCGACTCTTCCCTCTTCTCCGCTTCCCATGGCCAAGATCGTCCCATCACCGCTCTATTCATTTGACCAGGAACATGATGCCTGCGGCGTAGGTTTCATCGCCAAACTCTCCGGCGAGCGCTCCGCCGACGTCGTCCATAAAGCGATCATGGCCCTCAAAGCGCTGGCCCATCGGGGAGCCATCGACGCGGATGCCGTCACGGGCGACGGCGCGGGTCTGCTCACCCAGATCCCGATCGAGTTGCTGCGCGAAGTCCTGGAAAAGAAAAAGAAGAAGCTCTTTCGCGATCAGGATTTGGGCGTCGGCATGCTCTTCCTGCCCCGCGAGGACGAATACGCCCAGGCCCATTGCAAGAAGATCGTCGAACAGGCCATCAAGGCCGAGGGTCTGGCCTGGCTGCTCTGGCGCGAGGTGCCGGTGGACGCCGCCGGGCTGGGTCGCAAGGCGCTCGAAACCCAGCCTCTGATTCTGCAAGCCCTTGTGGCCAGGAAAGATGAGTCATCAGACGACGAGTTCGAACGCAAGTTGTTCCTCGCCCAGAAGACGATCGAACGGAAGGTGATCGAAGCCAAAATCGACGGTTTCTACATCTGCTCGTTCTCCTCCCGGACCATTGTCTACAAGGGTCTGCTCACGCCGTCGCAGCTGCGGAAGTTTTACCTGGACCTCAAGTCCCCGAAGTTTCTCTCGGCCTTCGCGATCTTCCATCAGCGGTACTCCACCAACACCTTCCCCACCTGGCACCTCGCCCATCCGTTCCGGATGATGGCGCACAACGGCGAAATCAATACCATCCGCGGCAACCGCAACCTCATGCGGGCCCGCGAACGCAGCGCCGCCCACGGGGTTTGGGGAGATCGGTTCTCCGATCTGAAACCGTTGGTGCAAAGCAGTATGAGCGATTCGGCGTCCTTCGACAACGCCCTCCAGCTGCTGACCTTGGGCGGTCGGGATCCGCAACATGCGTGCATGATGATGATGCCGATGGCCTGGGAAAAGGACAAGGGGCTCTCACCCGAAACTCGCGCCTTCTTCCGCTACCATGCGGCCATGATCGAACCGTGGGACGGTCCCGCCGCCATCGTCTTCACCGACGGTCGCATGGTGGGCGCCGCCCTCGATCGCAATGGTCTGCGACCGGCACGCTACAAGATCTTCGACGACGGCTATGTCATGCTCGCGAGCGAAGCCGGCCTGGTCCACGACTTCCCCGGCAAGGTGGTCGAGTCAGGACGGCTCGGGCCGGGTCGCATGATCGCCGTCGATTTCAGCGGGTCCCACACCTTCCTGCACGACGAAGAAATCAAGGCGCGTTTCACCAGCGATCCGCACTACCGCGAGTGGTGCGACGAGCACCTGGTCCATCTGCACTCGTTCGCCGCCCAACGTCGCCCTGCCGAAACCACCGGATCGTCCGCCTCCCTGACCGCGCAGCTGGCCTTTGGGTACGACCTGGACGAACTGGAACTGGTCCTCACTCCGCTGGCCGAAGGTCTGGAACCGACCGGGTCGATGGGCGACGACACGCCTCTGGCCATCCTCTCCCGCCGGCCCCGGCTGCTCTACCAGTACTTCAAGCAGCTCTTCGCCCAGGTCACCAACCCGCCGATCGATTCCATCCGCGAAAAAGCGGTCATGTCGCTCGGCATGTTCCTCGGCGGACGCCTGAGTCTGTTTGAGGAATTTCCCAAAACCACGGGCTTCGCCGAACTGGAAACACCCATCCTCGACGCGTCCGAAGTGGCCGCACTTTTCGACGTGCCCTTCCTGCAGGGTCGTGTCGTCCGGCTCGACGCCACCTTTCCCGCCGCCCAAGGCGCGGCCGGTCTCGAACCGGCCATCAAGTCCCTCGCGCGCCGCGCACAGACCGCGGTCGAGGAACAGCAGGCGAAGATCATCATCCTGAGCGACCGCGGGCTGTCGCGCGAACAAGCCGCCATCCCGATGTTGCTGGCCGCCGGCGCCGTTCACCAACACCTCGTGCGCGCGGGCCTGCGCGTGAGCTGCGATCTGGTCGCGGAAACTGGTGAGGCGCGCGACGTCCACCATCTCGCGACCTTGCTCGGCTTCGGCGTCAACGCGGTCCATCCCTACCTCGCCCTGGACCTCGTCTCGGAGCTCGCCGCCACCGGCAAGACCTCGAAGCCGGTCACCGCCGACCAGGCGCGGCGCAACTACCGCGACACCGTCGACGCCGGTCTGCTCAAGATCATGGCCAAGATGGGCATCTCGACGCTGCACAGCTACCGGGGGGCTCAGATCTTCGAGGCCATCGGCATCGCCCACCAGGTGGTGGAGGACTGTTTCTTCGGCACGCCGTGTCCCATCGGGGGCATCGCCTACACCCAGATTGCCGAGGAAGCACTGGCGCGGCACGAACGCGCCCACCCCGCGCTCGATTCCGCCGATCCGGACGCGGTCGGTCAGACCACCGCGCCCAGTCTGCACAACGAGGGCTATTACCGCGTGAACAAGAAGGGGGAGGGGGAGTTCCACGGTTGGAATCCGAAGGTCGTCTCCTCGATGAACAAGTTCGTCCGGGCCGGCACACCCGAAGCCTACCAGGAGTGGCGGTCCAACGCCGACGAACATCCGCCGGTCGCGATCAAGGATCTGCTGCGTATCCGCTTTTCGGGTCGCACGGCCGTCGACCTCGACGAGGTCGAACCGATCGAGGACATCCGCAAGCGCTTCACCACCGCCGGCATGTCGCTCGGCGCGCTGTCACCGGAGATGCACGAGGCGCTCGCCATCGCCATGAACCGGATCGGCGGCAAGTCGAACTCCGGCGAGGGCGGCGAGGATCCGGCCCGTTTCTCGCATCGGGAAAATGGCGACTCGGCCAACAGCGCGATCAAGCAGGTCGCCTCCGGCCGCTTTGGCGTCACCGCCGAATACCTCGCCAACGCGAGGGAGATTGAGATCAAGATGGCCCAGGGGGCCAAACCAGGCGAGGGGGGCCAGCTACCCGGAGGCAAGGTCACCGCCCTGATCGCGCGGCTCCGGCACTCCGTGCCGGGTGTCACCCTCATTTCACCGCCGCCGCACCACGACATCTACTCGATCGAGGATCTGGCGCAGCTCATCTTCGACCTCAAGGAGGTCAACCCGCGCGCCAAGGTCTGCGTGAAACTGGTGTCGTGTTCGGGCGTGGGCACGGTCGCCGCCGGCGTGGCCAAGGCCTACGCCGACGTCGTGCTCGTGTCCGGCCACGAAGGCGGCACCGGCGCCTCGCCGCTCGCCTCGATCAAGAACGCCGGCTCGGCCTGGGAAATCGGGGTCGCGGAGGCCCACCAGGTGCTGATGATGAACGGCCTGCGCGGACGCGTCGTCCTCCGGACCGACGGTGGCATGAAGACGGGCCGCGACATCGTCATCGCCGCGCTGCTCGGCGCCGAGGAGTTCAACTTCGGCACCGCCGCGCTCATCGCCGGGGGCTGTGCCATGTTCCGTGTCTGCCATCTAAATACGTGTCCGGTCGGCGTCGCCACCCAGCGCGAGGACCTGCGGGCCAAGTTCCGCGGCAAGCCGGAGAACATCATCAACTACTTCAACGCCGTCGCCGAGGACGTGCGCCAGTACCTCGCCCGTCTGGGCGTGCGCTCGATCAACGAGATCATCGGCCGGACCGACCTGCTCGAGCAGATCGACGATCCGCTCAACCCCAAGACGCGTCTGGTCAACCTCGCCGGCCTGCTGCACAACCCGGATCCGAGCGGGGAGATGGACCGCTACCACACGCGGGAACGCAATGAGCGTTTCGGCAACGAAGGGTCACTCGACGAGGCGATCCTGCAGGAGGCGCGCGACGTCATCCTCGGCAAAGCCTCGCGCCTGGTCGCCCGGTACAAGATCACCAACGTCAACCGCGACGTCGGCACCCACCTCTCCGGTCAGATCGCCTATCAATTGGGCAACAAGGGTTTGCCCAAGGCGACCATTGACCTTACCTTCACCGGTTCGGCCGGACAGTCGTTTGGCACGTTCCTGGTGCAGGGGGTCCGGCTGACGCTCGTCGGCGAGGCCAATGACTACGTCGGCAAGGGCATGAACGGGGGCGAAATCATCATCCGTCCGCGGCCCGCGGAGACCTTCGCCTGGCATCTGCAGTCGATCGCCGGCAACACCTGCCTCTACGGGGCCACGGGCGGCGGCCTCTTTGCCGCCGGCCGCGCCGGTGAGCGGTTCGCCGTGCGCAACTCCGGCGCCATCGCCGTCGTGGAGGGCGTGGGCGATCACGGATGCGAATACATGACCGGCGGCCTGGTCGTCGTGCTCGGTCCGACCGGCAAGAATTTCGGCGCAGGCATGAGCGGAGGCCTGGCCTTTGTTCATGACCCCACCGACGTCTTCGCCCGGCGGATCAACCCGGCCATGATCGGTCTGGAGCGGGTCACCCTGCCGGAGGAAAGCGAGAGCCTGCGTCGTCTCGTCGCCGTGCACCACGCCCTGACCTCCAGCCCCCACGCCAAGGCGCTGCTCGACACCTGGGCCGAGACGGTGGGCGCATTCTGGAAGGTGGTCCCGCATCCGCCCTCGCCGGACACCCCGAAGGCGGTCTATACGTTCGACGCCGCCCGGGTGCCGGTCATGGCGTGAGCCGCAGGTATCCATCGATCCATGCCCTCCAAACCCATCCCCGGCTCCACCGGCGAGGTGCTGACCTGCCTGCCGTCGCCGTATCTGCCGGATCCGGCGACGGGCCTGCTCTACCTGCCGCGGTTTCTGGCCAAGTGTCGCTACGTCAAGGAACACGGCGCGCTTCCCGCCAGCTACGCGAAGAACTTCAAGCGCGGCCTCGACCGTTTTCTCTGTCTCCATCTCGGCATCGATCCCGCCGACGTGGAAAAGGCGGTGTTCGAAACAGCGACCGACGAGGAGCTGGCCGTCCGTCTCCGCCGCCTGCTGCCGGCTGATGTCCGCGCCCACAAGTGGAACCGCGAACTGGTGCAGAAGGGCCTGACCGAGGCCGGGCAGGAGTTCCTCGCCACCGCCCTCAAGGCGATGGGCTGCGAGGATCGCATCGGCCAGATTCGCACCGTGCCCGACCTGATCGACTTCGACGAGGGGCGGATCGAATGAGCGGCGCAGTCCTTCGCCATCGCCGGCGGTGTGGTGCAATTCACTCGTGGCGTTGAGGTTCGCGATGAGAAAACTCTCGTCGTGACGCCCGGTCCGGCATCGGCTTAACTGCCGACACATCCCCACCATGGTCAAAGGACAGAAAGTCGTCTGCACAAATGATACGTTTCCGGCCTTTATCCGCGCGCTCTACAAGGAGCTGCCGGTCAAGGGCAACACCTACACCATTCGCGAGGTGTTTCTCGGGCGCGAGAAGGTGGTGAAGGGCGGCGACACCGCCACCGTGGGACTGTTGCTGCACGAATTGAAGAATCCTCCGGATCCGTTCCATCAGGGCAAGCAGGAGCTCGGCTTCACCTCGGAGCGCTTCGCCCCGTTGGACGAACTCCCGCCGGCGGAGGAGGAGGACGAGGCGTTTGAACTCGTCGGGGCCGGCGCCAAGAAGGAGAAATACCTTCCGTTCGGGGTCGGCGACAACTGAGCGGGCCGGGTATCCGCCCGGTCACTCAAGCGCCTCGGCATCGACCCGAGGCTGGCCGTTCATGCGCACCCGCAGCGTGGCCAGGCTCTCGCGCACCAGCGCCCCCATCGACCCGCAGCGCAGAAACTCACGCCGGTCGTAGTGCGCCGCGAGCGACTCGCGCAGCACCATGACGTTCTCCTCCGGCGCGAGCGCGTCGCCCGACATCGCGTCGAGCAGCATCGCCAGCCGGTCCTCGATGATCGCCGCCCGCTGCAGCATGAGCACCTGCTCCTCCCGCTGGTACTGGCGGGCGCTGTCGACATTGAGGTGCTGCATGCAGAACAGCGCGAGCGGCTGGTTGTCGAGGAAGAACTGCGGACGGTAGAAGTTCATCCGGCCCTCATAGCTCTGCTGGTCGAAATCCATCGCCCGGATACGCACCTGCGCGCTCTCGAAGTCGGGCGTCACCACCACCACGAAATTGTAGCTGCGCATGTCGCCGAGCAGCCGCACGAAGCAGCGCTCGTTGAACTTGACCAGCTCCTTGGCGATGCGGATCGGGCGGAGCTCGGGGTTGTCGAGCCAGCGGTTGATGAAGACGTCGCCCGGCAGCCCCGCGATGTGCTCCTCGACCAGCGTCGATCCGCAGGTCAGGTAGTTGAGGCGGTTGGGGGAGAGCAGGTGCTCGAGCTCGAGGCCGTAGACGCGCGAGGCGTCGGCCCGCTTGACGTAGTAGTAGTCGGCGTTGTCGTTGAAGGCATTGACAATACGAATACGAAACGGCGCCGAGTTGCCGAAGGCGCAGAAGTCGACGCGGTCGACGTAAAGGTGCCGCATGACGGAGAGGTCTCCGTCGACGCGGATGGAGGCATAGACCTGCTTGAGGTCCTCGTTGAGCGACTCCATGTCGAGCCGGTCATAAACCACCGATTCCCACAGGGTCGTCTTGCCGGAGGCATCCACCAGCGGGGCCGCCTCGCTGAAGCGCCGCAGGCGCTCGTAGGTGATGGGCAGCGCGCGCTCGCGGCGATAGCGTCGAAGGTAGGCGCGCAATCCCTCGCTGATGGGAAAACTGGGCTTCTTCAGCTGCGGGCGCAGGGCGTCCATGCGGGCAAGCCTGCCCCGGCCCGGCGCCATGGCAACGTCACAAACCGCGCGCCCTCCGCCACGGTCTCAATAGCGCGCCGACACACCGAAATAGTTGAGCAGCCACAGCTCTTTCCAGACGCGAAAACGGCCTTCGTAGGTGATTTGTCCGTGATCCTCGCGGTCGCCGTACGGAAAGAGGAAGCCGAGCTCGGTGTTCACCTGCTCCAGCTCGCGCTGCTGGGTGTTGAGGTCGCCCAGCGGCTCCACGGTCCAGGGCACCAGCAATTCATTCGCTCGGGCGATCCGGTTCCGGTGTCGCGCGACCAGCTGGGCCAAGGAGCGACGCCAGGGGTTGCGCTCCACCAGCCAGTTCTCCGGGTAGAAGCCGCCAAATGGCAGGTACAGGTTATCGGTGAGGTAGCGATAGCCGGACGCGGTTTGCGACGACAGCGTGTAACACACCGAGATACCGCCATTGGCCTGCGGCAGGAACGTGATTTGGATGCGCAGTTGTGCCAGACTGTCCTGATAAACCGAGGTTCGCAGGTAAATGCCGCCACCGACTTCCGCCTTCAGGGCCTGGACCTGCTTGAAACCCTGCCCGCGCAGCCAATCCCGGACTTTCAGGAGCCGGGGATGGGTGGGCCACTCTTCCCCGCTGGCGTTGACCTGGAAGCGAGGAAACAGGGGTATGGGGCTGACGCTCAGCGCATGGATCTCCAGCCAGCGATAGGAGGTCTCAATCAGGAAATAGATGAGAAAGAAGCTCGTAATGAGCACCCACAAGGGGCGGTCGATGAGTTCGAAGTCCGAGCAGATCTTGGCCGCACCGAGCGAAAAGATGCCCCATCGCAGCCAGCGATTGAAAATGGCGATCACCGGCGACGAAAAACGCTGGTTGACATGGCTCAGCACGAACGAAAGCACGATCGCTCCAAACAGGACGTACGCCGCCAACATGGGGGAGGGGAAGTCGGAAGTCACAGGCCAGAACCTTGCGCGGATCCTCCACCCCCGATCGAGCGTGATGCTCCGGCGCGAAACCGGCGCGGGAGGGCGACCCGGTCGTCAGCTCAAACGAACAGGCATGATCACACAGATAAAGTTTTCCAAGGTCTTGAAGACACCGGGACTGACCTCGTCCTTGATCTCGAAAAACACCTCGTCCTTCGACAACGCCTTCAGGGGATCCATCAGAAAGGTCGGGTTGAACGCCGCCTGCAGGTCCGGGCCGCTGTAGGAGATGGCCATCGATTCGTGCGCCTCGCCGAAGTCCGGGCTCTGGGCCGTGATTTCCAGCAGATTGCTGCTCAACTTGAGTTTGACCGAGTTGGCCTTCTCGTTCGTCACCAGCGCCGCACGGTGGATGCACTGCAGCAGAAGCTCGCGCTCCAGCTTGATCCGCTGGTGGGTCTCCTTGGGAATCACCTGCTGGTAATTCGGATAGTTGCCCTCGACGACCTTCGAATAAAGATAGATGGAATCGACGAGTCCGCTCCCGTCCTTGTCCGTGCCGATCTGGAACGAACAGCGGCGCTCGCTGAAGTCGATCTTCACCTTTTCTCCCTTGTCGAGCATGCGCAGCAGCTCGCTGACCGTCTTGGCGGGCAGGATGATCGACCCCGCGCTGTCCGTCGGGATCTCCATCTCCTTGGCGATGAGCGCCAGACGCCGCCCGTCGGTCGCCACCAGGGAGAGTCGACCTTCGCGGAAGCTGAAATACACGCCGTTCAGGATGTACCGCGTCTCGTCGGAACTTTGTGCATACGAGACACTCTTGAGCATCGAAACCAGCTCCGGCTGGTCGAGGGTGAACGACTTTTCGTCCCCAAACTCCGGCAGCGGGGGAAACTCTTCCTTGCCGATGCCCATGATGCGGAAGTTCGACCCGCCTGAGGCCAGCTTCACCTGATGATTCGGCGAGGCGTCAAACACCACGTCCAGATTCGGCAGTTCGCGCACGATCGTGGCCAGACGCTTGACCGGCAGGGTCACCGCTCCGCCTTCCTTCACGTCCGCCTTGATCTTGCAGCGAATGCCGAGGTCGAGGTTGGTCGTGGTCAGCGAAATGAAGTCCTTGTCCGCCTCGATCAGCACGTTGCTCAGGATGGGCATCGTGGTCTTCGAACCCACGACGTTGAGGACCTGGGCGAGGCCGTTGCTGAAGTGGTCGCGGTTAATTTTGAATTTCATGGGGCGCGCGGCGCTGTTTCGAAGAAGTTAACAAAGTCTAAGTGATACCTAATTCAATAAGTAATTAAGAGCAGTCTTATTATGGGGTGCGAAGATCATCAATAACCTGGCCTGATGACCCCGATTGCCCTCTGACGACGAACCGGTTTGACCCCGCAAAAAGCCGTGAAGAACTCGCCGGACTTGTCCCGAAAAGGGGGGAGTTGTTCGCACGCCCAAAGTTGCTCGCGTGCGCCCGGCAGGTTGTTCACAGACGATTCTCATGGGCTGGAGGGATCCGGAGAGCCGCCTCGCGACACGGCCACGCGACGCACATGGCGCACAAGTCCGAAGCCAATGTAGGCGAGTGCAATCGTGAGCAATCCGACCTCCTTGAAGAGGACGATGCCGGCGACGCAGATGAACACGGGCACAAACGTCGTGACCCGGGTCTTGGTCTGCAAATCCACGTGTTTGCCGCTGGGGTAGCGGACGGTGCTGATCATGAGCACGGCCACCAGCGCCATGAGCACGGGCAGCACCATCGCCCAGCGGTGCAACGACCGGTCTCCTTCCGCCAGGCTGAGGAGAAAGAGGACGAGGGAGGCTACGGTGATGGCGGCGGCGGGCACCGGCAGACCGACAAAGTCCTTGTGCGATTCTTTCTTGGCCCGGAAAAGCAGGGGATTCGTAATGACATTGAATCGCGCCAGGCGGATGGCTGCACACAGCAGGTAGATGAACGCGAAGAACCAGCCGATCTCCCGGAAAACGGGGTAGCCCTGGGTCGGCGAGAGAATCAGGAAAAACACCAGCAAGGCCGGCGCGATGCCGAAGGAGATGACATCGGCGAGCGAATCGAACTCCGCCCCGAAGAGGGACTCGCGCCCGCCCATGCGGGCCAGACGCCCGTCGAGCATGTCGAACGCCGCGGCGCCGAAAATCAGCCAGATGGCCTGCTTGTAGAGATCGATCGAAGCCGCGGTGATCAGCGCCGCTTGCTTCATTTCGTAGTTCGCCTGAATGCACCGGATGACGGCGACGAAACCGCAAAAGAGATTTCCCGCCGTCATCAGATTCGGAAGAAAATAGATGCGGCTGGCTGCCGTGACGGAATACGGATTCTCACGGTCGTCCGCACCCGGAGGCGTCGCCGCGTCCGGCGACAGCGTCGTCTTCTTCGTTTCTTCGTTGTCCATGGGCGCGGTCACTTCTTGGTCAGGGATTCGAGATACCGCCAAAACTTGGAATGCTGCTCGGCCAGCTGGGTTTCTGAAACCGGCAGCTTGTTGCGCAGTAAAAAGTCCTCCAACGAGTTCTGGTGCAGGATGTAGACCACCAGCAAGGTATCACCGCGCACCTCGAAATAAAAACGGTGTTCGCCCGCGCGCAGGCGGTAGAGGGTTTGTCCGGAGCGCTGAAACCGGCCCAGGGGTTCGCGTGGTTTTTCCAAATCACTCAGCTTCAACGTGCTGATGGGCTCGACGGCCGACAGTTGGGCGAGCTTGTCGAGCTTGTTGAGCTCGCGCATCGCTTGTTCGGAAAAGGTGACTTGGAACATGGCGCGGGACGGACCAGACCCGGTCTGGGCGTGGGACCGAGGTGGTCTGGGGTGCGCAGACTCTGGTTTTGGTGGATCACCAGCAATGCTTTTCCACGGGCTTCACGGGGAGGCGCCCCTCATTCGGGGTTCGTCATTCCGCGCGAAAGGCGTAGATTGGCGGCATGTCGACTTCGCTTACCCCGGTTGCTGCGACGATGACCTTGAAACGGATTCAGGAAGCGGCCAGGCGGATTGCTTCAGGCGTGGTGGTTTCCCCATGCCCGGAGTCCATTCCGCTCGGCGAGATCACCGGGGCCCAGATTTTCTGCAAATTGGACAACCTGCAACGTACGGGATCGTTCAAGGAGCGAGGGGCGCGCAACGCCCTGCTCTGTCTCGACCCGGAACGGAGGCAACGGGGGGTGATCGCCGCCAGTGCCGGCAATCATGCCCTGGGCCTGGCTTACCACGGTCGCCTGCTGGGGGTTCCGGTGACGGTGGTGATGCCGGACTACGCTCCCCTGATCAAGCGCACCACCTGTGCGCGACTCGGCGCACGCGTGCTCCTGCAGGGACGCGATTTCGCCGAAGCCCGGGCGGCGGCGGACCGCTTGGTGGCGAGCGAAGGCCTGACCTATGTGCATGGGTTCGATGACCCCGACATCATTGCCGGCCAAGGCACGATCGGTTTGGAAATTATCTCTCAAGTGCCTAATCTGGACGCGATTGTGTGTCCGATTGGCGGCGCTGGATTGATTGCCGGCCTGGCTGTCGCGGTCAAGGCGCTCAAACCAAAGGTGAAGGTCATCGGGGTCGAGAGCCACGTGACTGCCAGTTTCACCGCAGCCCTCAAGGCGGGTCGGCCGGTGGCGATTCCCCGACAATCGACGCTGGCCGACGGTCTGGCCGTGTTGAAGGTGGGCGAGAATTCCTTCGCCCTGGCGCGCACGCGGCTTGATCGGGTGGTGACAGTGCGGGAGGACGCGATCGCGTTGGCGATCTTGCGCATGGCGGAATTGGAGAAAACGGTGGTGGAAGGGGCCGCCGCCGCGCCTTTGGCCGCGTTTTTGGCCGGAAAGCTGCCCGAATTGGCCGGAAAGCGGGTCGCGCTCGTGGTCTGTGGCGGCAACATCGATCCGGCCGTGCTCAGCCGGGTCATTGAGATCGGACTGGTCGCCGACGGGCGTATCGCTCGGTTCACGGCCGTGATCAGCGACCGTCCCGGTGGTCTCGCCGCTTTGTCGCGCGTCGTGGCCGAGTGCGGTGCGAGCATCAAGGACATCTTTCACGACCGAGCGTTCAGCGGCCCGGATGTCGCCGCCGTGCGCTGCGTCTGCACCGTGGAAACCCGCGACCACGCCCACGTCCGCGAACTCCGGCGCGTCCTCCGCCGCGCGGGTTTCCAGCTCTCCAAGCCCTGACTTCGGTCACCGCTTTGCCCACCGCCTGGCGCACCCCTGGAGGGCGCCGCTCCGTCGGCGCCGGTTGCGCGTGGCGACCCCTTCCGGCCCAAGATTTCCCAGCGCATGGAGGACAAGCGAGCCGGCGAGGAAGCGCCGGTGTGCGTTCCCGCAGCGTCGACGGAGCGACGCCCTCCATAAGTGAACCCCGCGGGTGCCTGCTGTAGGTGGCCTCGCTGAGGCCGCGACGGGACCCCCGGTCCCGCCTCTTTCCGTCCGCTCCACGTCCAACGCTCACGCCCGCGGTTGGCCGCGCTGTCGCACCGCTTCAAACAGGGTGATGATCGTCGCCATGGCGACATTGAGCGAGTCGGCTTGTCCGGCCATGGGAATGCGGACGGGCAGATCCGCCTTCGCCAGCCAGAACTCACTCAGCCCGTACTGCTCGCTTCCCATCACCACGGCGAGTGGACCCCGCAGATCGGCATCGGAATAAAGAACCTGCGCGGCGGGTGTCGTGGCGATCGTGCGGATGCCGCGTTCCTTCAACCATCCTTGCACCTCCTCACTGCCGGCCACGACGCACGGCACCGAGAAGAGCACGCCTGTCGAGGCCCGGACCACATTGGGGTTGAACAGGTCGGTCACCGGATCGCAGACGATCACGGCGTCGCACCCGGCCGCATCCGCACTGCGCAGAATCGTGCCGAGGTTGCCGGGCTTTTCGATCGATTCGACCACGAGGAGAAACGGCGTGGCGGAAAGCGCCATGTCGGCCAGCGTCCGTTTCCACTGCGGAGCCACCGCCAGCAGGCCATCCGGGCGCTCCCGGTAGGCGACCTTGGCAAACGCTTCGCGCGAGAGCTCGAACAATCGCGCGCCCGCCGTCCGGGCTTCGGCTAGCAGCGCGGGTTCGTTTTCGCCCAAGAACCATTCGGGTGCGAAGTACACCTCTTCCAAGGCGATCCCCTTTTCCAGGGCGCGCCGGATTTCCCGGTAGCCTTCCACCAGAAAGACACCCGCTTCGTCGCGGGGGCGCCGGTCGCGCAGTTTCACGAGCTGCTTGATTCTCGGATTCTGCAGGCTGGAGATCTTTTCGGCGGTGTGGTCCACGGGAGCGAAGCTGCGGGGTCGGGCGGCGGAAGGCAAAGACGCAAGAGCCGCCCAGCCGGGAAGGCGAACCGAGAATTTGATTTGTGAAATCCTTCCGGCGTTCGAACGTGGACGGGTGGGCAAACACAAGAAAACCTTCAACGACCATCCGTTCGCCTATCACGAGGAGGTCGAACTGGAGATCGCCACGCTGACCAACCACGGGGTCGGCCTGGCCCGCTATACGCGCGCCGGAGGGACCGAGCCGGTCGAAAACTGGGTGGTGATGGTGCCGTTCACCCTGCCGGGCGAGCGCGTCCGGGCCCGGGTTTTCCGCAACCACAAGAACTACTCCGAAGCCGATGTGGTCGAGGTGCTGACCCGGTCGCCGCACCGCACCGAGC
This sequence comes from Opitutaceae bacterium, assembly GCA_016794625.1. GTDB lineage: Bacteria > Verrucomicrobiota > Verrucomicrobiia > Opitutales > Opitutaceae > UBA6669. Next base: position 27,865 of record JAEUGY010000005.1, on the reverse strand, counting down.
CTCCGTGCCCGCTGTTTGGCCGCTGCGGCGGGTGCCAGTACCAGCACCTGGCCTACGCCCAGCAGCTGGAATGGAAGCGCCGGCAGGTGGCCGAGTTGCTGGAGCACCTCGCCGGCATCGTTTTTCCCGTCTCCCCGGTGCACGGCTCGCCGCGGGAATGGGGCTACCGCTCCAAGATCACCCCGCACTTCGCCGCCCCGCGTTCGCCGCTGCCGATCGGCTTTCTGCGCCAGGGCACGCGTTTCGACATCGTCGACGTGCCGCGCTGCCTGATCGCAACCGACGCCATCAACGAGCGCCTCACGTCCGTGCGCGCGGAGGTCCGCGCGAAGGCGGAGGCCGGTGGATACGTCCGGGGCGCGACCCTGCTGCTGCGCGAGGCCTCGGGCGAGGTCACCACCGACTACGACGCCGTCATCGTCGAGACCGTCGGCCCGCTCCGCCTGCGGTTCCTCGCCCGGGATTTCTTCCAGAACAACCCCTTCATTCTCCCGGATTTCACCGCCGCCGTGCGCGCCCGCGCCGCCGCCAGCGGCGCCCGGTATCTGGTGGATGCCTACTGTGGCAGCGGCCTGTTCGCGCTCAGCTCCGCCGCCGCGTTCGAGCAGGTGGTCGGGGTGGAGATCAGCGCGACCAGCGTGGCCTTCGCCCGCGAGAACGCCGCCGCCAACGGCATCACCAACGCCCGCTTCGAGGCGGGCGACGCGTCGCGGATCTTCGCCGGGCTGACCTGCCCCGCCGCCGAGACCGTCGTCGTCATCGATCCGCCGCGCAAGGGCTGCGACGAGCTCTTTTTGTCACAACTTTTCAGCTACGGACCGCGCGCCGTGGTCTACGTCTCCTGCGACCCCGCCACCCAGATGCGCGACCTGCGGGCCTTCATCGCCGCCGGCTACGAGCTGGAGGCCGTGCAGCCGTTCGACCTGTTCCCCCAGACGCGGCACCTCGAGTGCATCGTCACGCTGCGAAAAACCCCGGTGGTTTCCTGACCGGACCCCCGGCGCCCCGCCTCCGGCCGGTCCCGGAACCTCCGTACTCCCGGGTTTTTGCATCACCGGCGCCGGTGCGCGGGGCGGGCGGAGGGGGCCGTTCCAAAAATATCCCTTGCGCTGGAGTGAATCCGGCCGATGTTGGCCGTGTCTGGATAGCTAGTCGTTGAGTTGCTCGGTTTCGAAGATCTCAGTCGTCAGCATCGCCAGCCGTTTGGATCAGATTCGTGAGTGGGCCTCGGTTTTCCGTCGCCCGCCGCCAGGGTCAGGTTTCGCCCGGAATCAGGACCTGCGTCCCGGTTTCGACGTCCGCCGCCTCATGCCAACGTTCTTCACCCTCAATCCAAAGGTGCACGGGCACCGAAGTTAGGAGCCTCATGCCATGCGTATGAAACTTACGAACCTTCTCGCCTCCCGTCAGACGCTTCAGCGCCAGGTTTATCTGGCCAATCTCGCCTACTGCTATCGGACCTTTGCCGATCTGGCCCGGCGTCTGGACCAGGCGCGCCTGCAAGGGCCCGTCCTGCTCAGCCAGGCCGATGCCGCGGAGGAGCGCACCTGGCCCACGTTGGTGTCCCTCGATGGACGCCAGTCGATGATTGAGGAGCATTTTGGCGATCACGATGTGTTGCTGATGAGCGACGCCATTGCGTTCGCGGTCGACGGCGACTTTTCCGAACTCCGGTTCGACCTGTCTGAATTGACCAGCCGCTTCGTCACGCCCCTGCGTCGCACCCTCCTCCAAGCCGGCGTCGAGCTCGACGCCGATGAGGCCTCGTCCACCGATGGCCATCCGACGCAGGACACCAATCATGACGCGATGAGGTGACCCTTGGAGGTTCCGCGCCGTCGCACCGCCGCTCCTAACGCTTGGGGAACCATGCCACTTCGACGGCCGAGAGGCTGGCGACCCAGCGGACGGAGTGGCCTTCGGCTCCCGTGACGCGGACCACGAGGGCGTCGTGGATGTCGTCGGGCTCGAGGGTGACGGACCAGGCGGCGGCGCCTTCGTCGGCCAGGTCGGGGGAGGGAGTTTGCACCGCCCCGACCAGGGTGGTGGTTCCAGTCGGGCTGCATTTGATCAGGACGCGGCGGGCATAGGCTGCCACCTCGCCTGTGTCGCGTTGCGCCACCACTCGGATGTCGAAGGCCGAGGTCTGGCCCCACTTGAGGCGGATCCGGTTGTCGCTGGCCTCCTCCAGTCCATTGGCGGTCAGGCGGGTGGGCGACGCGTCCAGGGTCACACCCCTCAGCACATACCGACTCGCCTGGGCGTCGCCGGCGCGGTCGTTGTTGTCGAAGGTGCCGGCGCCGCGTGTCTCCTGGTGCATGCCCCGGCTGAGGTTGCTGAGGAAGGCCCGTGGCCAGCCGGCCCCGGGTTCGCGGGTGAAGGTGAGGGTCCCGGGGGTGACGTCCTTCACGGTGAAGATCTCCGGCAGTCGCGCCTTGCCGGCCGCATCCGGGGTGGGCACGAAGTCGTAGCCGTTGGCCGCGGGAGCGAGCTGCACCTGGTCCCCGGGGGCGTAATAGGCCCGCAGGTCGACCTCCGGCGCGCCGTCGTTGATCGTTCGATACGGAGTGGCGGTGTCGCCGGCGATGGTGGAAAAGTGTCCGGGCGTGCCGGCCACGCCGGCATAGCCGGCGGCGCGGGAATAGTGTCCGGAGGCGAACGTGTAGTCACCCTCGGCGGTCGAATACCACCCGGTGGCTGCCGAGAAGTAGCCCGGCGCGAACGCGAATCCGCTGGAGGCAATTGCGGCGTAGCCGGCCGCGATCGCATAATCGGCCGAGGCGGTGGACGCGAAACCCGAGGCGATCGCATAGCCCCCGGACGCCGTCGCAAACCATCCCGTGGCCTTGGCGTAATAGTTGTTGGCGGTGGCGTTGTTCCCGGTCGCGATCGCATGCTCCCCGCCCGCCACGGCGGCATCCCCCCGGGCCACGGCGTGGGCACCGGTGGCGGCGGGGGGCGGGGCGGACTGAGAGAAAGCCGTTACGCTCGAGAGTGTAAGGAGGAGAAGGGTCCGGAGGGCCATGGGGCGATGTTTCCGGTACTGTGGCGGACGGGTGTTGTCTTGCCCACAGAAATTCGTGGAGGAAACTCGATCCGGGGGATGGCTCCTCCTTGTGGACCTGGCGGTCGGACCGGCCGATCCGCTGTAACCAAAAGGATATGACATGCCGCGCGGCCCGATCCCACCGGCTGGGCACGGCCTACGGCTTCGGCGCCGCGGCGGCGCGTGCTTGAATCCGTGCCACCCGGCGTTCGACGTCCGCGGTCAAGCCGGTGTCTTCGCCTTCAATCTTCCCACCTGCCACGACCTTGCGGCCACCGATGTAGACCGCGGCGACATTGCGGCTGCTGCACGCAAACACGAGCGTGGCCGCGGCATCCCAAACCGGTCCGGTGCCCGGGTGCTGCGGATCAATGACGAGAAAATCCGCGAACTTGCCCGGAGCCAGGCTGCCCACCCACCGCTCCACTCCCAGCACCTCTGCGGTGCGCAACGTGTGCAATCGCAGCATGTCCACCGGCTGGAGGCCGCCCGCGTTCTGCTGGCGCATGCGCAGGGAATAGAGTCCGAGTCGCACGTTCTCAAAGGGGTCGGAAATGTCCGCACTCGCCTGGCCGTCGACCCCCATGCCCACCCGTAGCCCGGCGGCCAGGTAACCGCGGATATCGGGGAGTCCGGAACCGAGACGGCCGTTTGACAATGGATTCCAGATCATGGCATTACCGGCCTTGGCGACCTCCGCCAGCATGGCCGCGTCGGGATGAATGAAGTGTGCGAAGGAGACATCGCGCCCGAGCACGCCCGCCTCCTTCAGCCGGGGCCACTGGGCCCGGTCTTGGGGCGCTTCGGCCAGAGGTTCGAGGTAGTGCAGCTGGAGGGTCAGGCCGAGTTTTCGCGCCAGGGCGATCTCGCGGGTGAGCATGTCGCCGCCCATGTGCGCGCCGCGGGGGTTGATCGAGAGGCCGAGGAACGACGATCTCGGGCCGGGTTTCAGCTGCGCCTGGACGGTCCGGAGCCGCTCTTCCCAGACCGCATCCGTCACTCCCGCCTCATTGACCCAGGCGAAAACGAAGCGCTGGGGCAGGTTGAGTTCAGCCTGCCACTGTTCCAGGTAGCGGGGGTAGCTTTTGCCCAACCAGTGACTGTGGTTGTAGGTCGTGGTGATGCCGTGACGCAGCTGGTCATACGCGCCGTGGCGCGTGAACGCTCCAAAATCACCGTCTTCCAGAAAGGAGCCATAGCGCCAGTGCAGCGCCCGCAGCCACGGGTGGAGCTCGCCGTCCGGCGCGATCCCGCGAAACACACTTTGCCAGAGGTGACTGTGCCCCGAGACAAACCCCGGCATGACGATCTTGCCTTTTAAATCGACGGTCGCGGTCCCAGCGGTCAGCCGCCCCTTCACCACCGGGTCGGCCGACGGATCCCCTGCGCCCACCGCCTCAATCGTCCCCTCCTCGGAAACGAGCAGAAAACCGTCGTTCCGCGCGGCGGTTTCGCCGTCCACCAACGTGAACAGCGTGGCCCCCCGAAACAAAGTCTCCTCGGCCCGAGCCGACGCGAGGAGTCCCCAAACCCCGACCGCCGCCACCACCACCCGCCAAAAAAAGCAAACGCACATCCCCCCGCCCGAGCAGATCACATGCCGCCCACCCCCAACCCCGTGTCATCCCGCCGATGACACTTCCCTCTACCCAACCGGGCCCAGTGTCATCTGCCGAATGACACCTGATCAGGGCTGCCGAGGTCCTGAATTGGGGCAAAAGCTGAAGTGACAGGAGGGTGGCGGATCCAATGGCTTGAAGCATGGACCGACCCTTCCCCCCGCGAATGCGGCAGTTTGACCTGTTGATCGACTTGATAGCGGATGCGGCTGATGCTGCTGCCGCCGAAGCAAGGAAGCGGTACCGCCGCCGGCCGCGGCGCCGGCCGGGCATGCGACCGGTCGTGGGCGAAGATACTCCGTTATGGAGCATCCTCGCGGAGACCTGTGCGAATCAACTGACGCGCTATGGAGACAAAGCGCGATTGGCGAGAATGCTGGGAGTACCGCGACAACGCGTGCACCTCCTCTTCGTGGCAAGATCCGCCTGTCCGGACGCGGAACGGACGCTCCAGCTTCTGGTCTGGCTCCGGACGGGGCGAGGCGGAGCGCGACAGCCCCACTAAGTTGTCCAGCATGGCTGGGCCGCACGCCCGGTGAGGGTGCCGGCCAAGTGTCATCGGCGGGATGACACTTCCCTGACGCGACCCGCGACCGCCGAAGGGGGAGTGTCATTTGCGGGATGACAGTGGGCTCGGGGAGGGGAAGGGGGGCGGGGGTGTCGAAACCGACGGCCGATTGCAGGTGGAGGCGGGAAGAGAGACCGGTGCGGTGCGGCCGGGCTTGCTCGGGTGGGGTAAGTGGACACGGTTTTCGGCATGCGAAACGGCTCTTTGGTCCTGGCGACCTTTCTCGTGGCGGCGGCTCTTTTGCCGGTGACGGCGGCGCCCGTGCTTCCACCCAAGGTGACGGCACCGACCGACACGGCGGTCTTCCGCCGATTCACCCTCGAGAATGGGATGCGGGTCCTGCTCGTCTCCGACCCCAAGTTCAACAAGTCCGGGGCGTCGCTGGTGACGAACACGGGCCAGATCGACGACCCGGCGGACCGCGAGGGCATGGCGCACTTTCTGGAGCACATGCTCTTTCTCGGCACCGAGAAGTATCCGGACGTTGCCGACTACGGCAATTTCATCAAGGCCAACGGCGGCTACAACAACGCCTACACGACGACCGACCACACGAACTACCAGTTCGAAGTCCGCCACGAGGCGTTCGCGGATGCACTCGACCGGTTCGCGCAGTTTTTCATCGCCCCGCGTTTCAACCCCGAATTCACGGCGCGCGAGATTTTTGCGGTGCACAATGAGGCGATGCGACACCTGCAGAATGACTTCCGGCGCATGATCGGCGTCTCGCGCGAGCTCTATGCACCGGGCAGCGGGGAGAGCAAGTTCTCCACCGGCAACAAGGACACCCTGACGGGCACGACGCCGGCCATGGTGCGGACGTTCTACGAGAGCCACTACTCGGCCGACCGCATGGCGCTGGCCCTCGCCGGCAAGGCGTCGCTCGACGAACTGGAGAAACTCGCCCGCACCCTGTTCGCCGCGGTGCCGCGTCGCGATCTGCCGCCGGTGTCCCGCAGCGCGGTGTTCCTTCCGAAAAAGGAGGCGTTGCGCCTGGCGCGGATCGAGCCGGTGAAGGAACTCCGCCAGATCACGCTGGAGTTTGTCGTGCCGCCCACGCGTCCCGACTTCGTCTCCAAGCCCGATCAGCTCCTGACGCAGTTGATCAGCTATCCGGGGGAAGGCGGTCTGCTTGCCTGGCTGAAGCACGAGGGTCTGGCCAACGGCGTGGTGGCCTACATCTGGGAGCGCACGGAATCGTATGGTTCGCTCCAGATACAGGTGTCGCTGACCCCGGCGGGGCAGGAGCAGCACGCCCGGGTGCTCGGGCTGATTTTTTCCTACCTCGACCACCTCCGGCGCGCCCCGTTCCCTGAGGCGTTTCATCGCGAGCGGGCCCGCATTGCCGCCCTGAATGAGACCTATCGGGACCGCGGTGAGGGGGCGGATCTTGCGACCAAACTCGCGAACCAGGCCCTCTTCTATCCCCTCGACGTGGCGGAGCGGGCGACGGATGCCTGGGGCGAGCCCGACGAGGCGGCGTACCGGCGCCTGCTTGGCGTGCTGACGCCCGATAATCTGCTGGTGTCCCTCATGGCCAAGGGCGTGCCGACCGACCGGAAGGAGCGCATTTACGGCACCGCGTATTCGTACAGTGAAGACGCAGGCACCGCGTATCGCGCGCTGCTCGCGCCGGAGCGCATCGCCGCCTTCGCGCTGCCCGGGTCCAACCGGTTTCTTCCGGAAAAGACCCGCCTGCTGGCGGAGCGCCCCCTGTCGCTGATCGATGAGCCTGGAGTGACCCTCTACTATGCCCCCGACACCGAGTTCCAGCGTCCCCAGAGCACGCTGATCTTCCGCTTCGTGCCGGCCCGCGAGCTCGGCACGGCCGACACTGCGGCGATGCTCCGTCTCTACGACGCCTGCCTGCGCGACAGCCTCGACGCCGCCCTCGGGGAGGCGACCCTGGCCGGGGTGGAGTTCACCGCGGATGCTTCGCTGGAGGGCTACAAGTTCACGGTGACGGGTTTTGGCGACTCCGCGGTCCGCTTCGCCACGTTTCTGAGCTCCCGCCTGCGGACTTTCGAGCTGAGTGCGACCCGGTTCGAGGCGCTCAAGGAAGTGACGCTGCGCGGATTGCGCAGCTATCCTCAGACCGAAGCCTATCTCTTGGCGCGAGACCGGCGCGATGCCCTGGCGCGCGAGTTGCACTTCCTGCCTGACGAACAGGCGGAGCGCGTCGCCGCCGCCACCCGCGAGCAGATGAAGGCCTTTGCGGGCACCTTCTTTGCGCGCGGAAAGCTGGAGGCGGTCGTGCATGGACATCTCTCCCCCGAGGCAGCGGTGGAGGCGACCCGTACCGTGGCCTCGCAAATCGCGGCCAAGTCGCTCCCGGCCGAGTCCCTGCTTCGCCGCCGGCATCTGCACCTGCCGCCCGGGCAACCGCTCGTCGATGCGGGTGAAATTGCGGGAGCCAATTCTGCCTATTTGAGCGATTATCTGCTGCCGGACGATTCGCCGCAGACGCGGGCGGCGGGCATTGTCATTGGCAATTTCATGAGCGAACCCTACTACACCGAGCTCCGGACCCGTCAGCAACTGGGCTACATTGTGGGTTCCGGCGCAGGCGGATCGCTCCGCCAGCGCTACCTCTCGTTCACTCTCCAGTCCAGCGGCTATGCGCCCGATGAGCTCCAGCGCCGGTCGGAAGCCTTTCTGGCCACCCTGCCCGCGCAATTTGCGGCGCTCACGACCGAGCAGTGGGAAACGCTGGTCGCCGGGGCGCGGTCCGCCTATGAGGAAAAACCAAAATCGATCGCAGACAAGGCGGAGCAGTTTTTTGCCAGTGCCTACAGTTTCGGGGCGGAGTGGGACCGCCGGCAGACCGGACTCGCGGCGCTGAACGAGTTGAAGCGGGAGGATGTGGCCAAATTGCTGGCGAGCACCCTCGCTCCGGAAACGGCGCGCCGCCGGACCATTCTGCTTTGGACGAAGACGCATACGCCGGCGACGCCCGTATCCGTTTCCTTTACCGATCGCGGCGCGTGGAAACGGACGCAGAAAACAGCTGATTGACCGCAGCATCCCTGGTTCCGTGGCGCCGCCGGGAACACGCCGGCAGCTTTCGGATCGACCCCACGGACGGGTTGGTGTGAGGTGGAGATGGATATTATGACTTCTCCCTTCCGCTCTTTCATCGCCGCGGGCCTCGCCTGTGGCTTGCAGGCCTTGGCCTCAGCCCAGCAACCGGCCGCTGCTCCCGCTCCGGCGGTGGCGGCCGCCCTCACTCCGGCGGACGCCGCATTTGCGGCGTTCCAGGACTTGCGCAAGGCGAGTCCGCCCACCGAGGGCATGGACCGGAGGAAAATGATGCTGTTGAGGGACGAGCAGCTGAAGGCGATCGTGAAGGCCGGCCTCGACTTTTATGAGGCGAACCCGGCGGATCCCCGGCGCTGGGACGTGGTGCAGGCGTTGAGCACCACCACGCCAATTTTCATCCAAGACTTTGTGGGAGAGACCTCGGCGATGAAGATCGACGAAGCGGCCAAAGCCGCCTGGCAGGCGAAGAACGAAGCGCTGCAGCAAGCGATGGCCGCCGCCACGGATGTCCCGCCGGTGCCGCGGGAGGCCATGGACTGGGCCGCCTTTGCCAAGTCCTTCCGCGCCGCAACGCAGGAACTAAAGAACGGCAAACCCGTGGATTGGGCGGCCTTCCGGCCACGGTTCGACGCCCACGTGGCGAAGTACCTGCAGCTGGATACGGCCACCCGGCGGGCGGACGACTACCTCGGCGCTTTGGAGCGAAATGTCCCCGGCGCCGCGGAGGCGGAGTGGGCCCATCTCAAGGCAACGACGCCGAGCGAGGCGCTGCGCGCCCAAGCCAGTGCCCAGCTCGCGAGGATTGAGCTCCTGCGCCAGCCGGTCGATCTGGCCTTCACGGCGGTGGACGGTCGTGCGGTGGACATGAAGGCGCTGCGCGGCAAGGTCGTGCTGGTGGACTTCTGGGCGACGTGGTGCGGGCCCTGCATCGCCGAGCTGCCCAACGTCAAGGCGGTGTACTCCAAGTACCACGACAAGGGCTTCGAAATCGTCGGCATCTCCCTCGATCGCGCGACCGACCGGCAAAAGCTGCTGGATTTTGTCGCCAAGGAGGAAATGCCCTGGCCGCAGCACTATGATGGAAAGTATTGGCAGAACGAATATGCGGTGAAGTACGGCATCCGGGGCATTCCGGCCATGTTCCTCATCGACCAGAACGGGCGCATTGTCACGACCAGCGCGCGGGGACCGGCCTTGGAGGCCCAGGTTGCCCGCTTGTTGGCGAAGTAGCGGGGGAGGGGCTCAACGTTCTGTCACCGAAGGTCGTAACCATGGAGGGCACCGCTCCGTCGGCGCCGGTTGCGCGTGGCGATCCCAAGCGGCCCAAGGTGTTATTGCGCCTCAAGGACAAACGAGTCGGCGAGGTGACAAGGTGCGCGTCCCCGCGGCGCCGACGGAGCGGCGCCCTCCATAACATCTCTGTTGTAGGCGGTCTCGCTGAGGCCGCGTCGAAAACTACAACCGCTCCGTGCCACCAAGATTGCACCCTTCCAAGATCCTGGAGCCGCGGGCCGACGCGACGGCTCTCGGTCCGCAACGCCTGGCGTGCCCGCAAGGGGCAGCCCTACACGGAAGGCGACCTTCACTCACTTCGGTCGGCCGCCGGCCCCGCGATCAGTTCACGTAGACGGCCTCGTTGGTCTGAAACAGGGCGTGGGCGAGTTTGGTCCAGGCGTCCATGGGGCCGCCGTGTTCCACGAGGGCGCCGATGGGGCGGTTTTCCGCGTTCTTGGTGCCGGCCGCCGCGGCGGCACGGGGGGCGCGGCGCTCTTCCTGGCGACGCTCGCGCGCACTCTTCATCCCGGGCGGTTCCTTGACCTCGAGGCCGGTGCCGGTGGGATTGGCGCGGATGTAGCTGAGGCCGAGTGACAGTTCCTGCGCATTGGGTTCGCGCTGAAAGACCGCGAGGTAAAGCGACTTCACCCGGTCCTCATCCCGCTTCAAGGCGGCGAATTCGGGACGATGGGTCAGCTTTCTTGCCGTCTCGATCACCAGCGGACTGTTCATGAGGAACAAGGACTGCTGAGGCACGGTGGTATCGTAGCGCCGGCCGGAGGGCACGTCCGGGTTGGGAAAGTCAAACTGGGTCAGCAGCTCGGGCGGATTGCGCCGGTCGATGAAGAAGTAGAGCGCGCGCCGTTTGCCAAAGCCTTCGCTGTTCAGCGTGATGGATTTGCCGCCGATCGTGGGTTCCAGACTGCCGGAAATCGCGAGCAGCGAGTCGTAGACCGATTCGAAATCCAACCGGCGCAGGCTCGCATGCCAGAGCAGCTTGTTGTCGGGATCGGCGGCAACGCCGGCCGGATTGGGCGTGCTGCTTTGCTGATAGGTGCTGCTGAGCAGCAGGGTGCGATGGAGCTGCTTGATCGAGCCACCGCTCTCAACGAAGCCGGAGGCCAGCCAGTCGAGCAGTTCGGGGTGGGTGGGGCTGCCTCCCATGTTGCCGAGATCGTCGGGCGTCGCGATAAAGCCGCGACCGAAGTGGTGCTGCCAGATCCGGTTCACGAGGACGCGCGGGGTCATCGGATTGGCCGGATCGGTGATGGCCTGGGCCAGCTCCAGCCGTCCGGATCCTTTTTTCCAGACTGGGCGCTTCTTGGGGTCGGGACTGAGGATCTCGAGAAAGCGGCGGGGCACGACTTCGCCCACATTCTGCGCCTCACCGCGCAGCAGCACGGGGTAGTCCTTCACCGTGGGAGTGTCGGTCAGCGCGTGCGCCCGCGCCGGGGCGCCGGGGTGGGTCATCTCGAGGGTGGCGATCTCGCGCTGCAGTTGTCCCTCGGCGCGGATCAGTTCCCGGCGTTTCTGGGGATCGCGATTGCGCGCGCGGCGCATCTCCTGAGCCTCGGCCTGCAGGTCGGCCGCGCGTTTGGACAGTTCCGCGACCTTGGTCACGTACTCGTCGAGCTCCGGGGTCTTGCGCACCTTGGTGTGCAGCGTGGGCTCTTTGAACACGGAGGCCGGCTCGATCGTGTTCGCGAGCACGCCATAGAGCGAGTAGTAATCCTTGGTGGGAATGGGGTCGAATTTGTGGTCGTGGCAGCGCGCGCAGGAGACGGTCAGGCCGAGAAACCCCTTGGAGATGACGTCGATCTGGTCGTCGATGATGTCATTGCGCCGGCCGTCGTGCCGATTGCCGAGGGTGAGGAAACCGAGCGCGGCGAGTTTGCTCTGGTCCGTCGGAGCGTCCTGGCGCTTCAGCTTGGCGGCCTCAATTTCCTGTTTCACGAGGAGGTCGGCGGCGATCTGTTCGGTCACGAAGACTGAATACGGTTTGTCGGAGTTGAAGGCGTCGATCAGGTAGTCGCGGTAGGTCCAGGCATGAGGGAAGCGCGGGTCGTCGCGCCGCGGGGCGTCGCCCTTCGTGTCCGAGTACCGGGCAACATCCATCCAGATGCGCGCCCAGCGTTCACCATAGTGGGGCGAGGCGAGCAGCCGGTCGACCACCCGGGCGAATGCCTGGGGGCTGGTGTCGGCGAGGAAGGCCTGGATGTCCGATTCGCTCGGGGGCAGGCCGGTCAGGTCGAAGGTGGCCCGGCGGATGAGGGTGCGTTTGTCGGCGATGGGGTTGGGGGTGAGGCCGGCTTCCTGGAGCCGGGCGAGGACAAAGGAGTCGACGGGCGATTGAATCCAAGAATTGGATAACGTCGGCACGGTGGGCTTCCGGACCGGCTGAAACGCCCAGTGCTGCCGGCCGACGCCCCCGTAGGCGGAGCCGCCGGCGGAGGCCGTCGGCACCCGCGGATCCGGCGCGCCGCGGCGCACCCATTCGGTCAGGTCGGCGATCTGCCGGTCGGACAGCTTGCCTCCGTGCGCCTCCGGCGGCATCTGCAGGTCCGGGTCGTTGTAGCGGATGGCTTGGATGAGCGTGCTCTTGTCGGGGTCGCCCGGCACGACGGCGGGGCCGGAGTTGCCCCCCTGCCGCAGGCCGGCGCGGCTGTCGACCATCAGGCCTCCCTTGATTTTGTCGGCGGAGTGACTGTGACACTGGTAGCAGTGCTCGCTCAGCACGGGACGCACCCGCGTTTCGAAAAACTGCACATCGGCGGCCGTGATTGGGGGTTCCGCCGCGCGCACGAGGGTGAGCGCGGGGAGGAATGACAGCATCAGCACCGGCAGCAGAGGCCGGCGGGTGGAGCCCGCGGCGCCAAGGCGGAAGGTCGCGGGTTTCATGCGAGCACCGGACGGACGAGGTTGCCCGCGACGTCGGTCAGCCGGAAATCGCGACCGTTGTAGCGGTAGGTGAGTTTCTTGTGATCAAAGCCGAGACAATGGAGAATGGTGGCGTGCAGGTCGTGCACGTGGACCTTGTCCTTTACGGCGGCGCCGCCGAATTCGTCGGTGGCTCCGTGGACCGTACCGCCCTTCACCCCGCCGCCGGCCATCCAGATGCTGAAGGCCTTGGCGTTGTGATCGCGGCCCGGGTTGTCGCCGCCGTTGCGGTCGCGGGTGGGCTTGCGGCCGAATTCACCGCCCCACACCACAAGGGTGGAGTCGAGCAATCCGCGCTGCTTGAGGTCGGCCATAAGCGCGGCGAGCGGTTGGTCGATTTCGCCGGCCTTGGTCGTGATGCGATCCTCGAGGTCCTGATGGTGGTCCCAACCGTCGTGCCAGACCTGGACGAAACGCACACCGCGCTCGACCAGACGGCGGGCGATGAGCAGTTGTTTGCCCTGCTGGGTCGCACCGTACGCGGCGCGCACATCGGCGGGCTCCTTGTTGATGTCGAAGACATCGGTCGCCTCCGTTTGCATGCGGAAGGCGATCTCGTAGGTCTCGAGACGCGATTCGAGGGCGGCGTCGCGGGCGAGGTTCTGGGAGTGCAGCTCGTTCAGCTGGTGGACAAAGTCGAGCTGGCGGCGCTGTTCCGCCTTCGTCACGTAGGCGTTGCGGATGTTCTGGATCATCTGCTGCACGCTCGCCGCGGTCGTATTGACGCTCGTGCCCTGATAGACACCGGGCAGGAACGCGGAACCGAAGGTGGTGGCGCCCCCGGTGGGAATGCGGTTTCCGCGCAGCGAGATGAACCCGGGCAGATTCTGGTTTTCGGTGCCGAGCCCGTAGACCACCCAGGAACCCAGACTGGGTTTGGTGATGCGGACCGACCCTGTATTCATAAACACCGTCGCGACATCGTGGGCCGGGATGTCGGTGTACATCGACCGGATCACCGCCATGTCGTCGACATGGGCGGCCGTTTTGGCGAAGAGGTCGCTCACTTCGATGCCGGACTTCCCGTAGCGTTTGAAGGCGAAGGGCGAGGCCATGGCGACACCGCCGTCGCTGCCGATCGATTTCCCGTCCATCTTTGTGAGTGCCGCCTTCGGGTCCCAGGTGTCGACATGAGACGGCGCGCCTTGGGCGAAAATGTGGATGACGGCCCGGGCCTTGCCGGCGAAGTGGGGAGACTTCGGCATTAGCGGCCCGACCGGAGGCAAATCACCGGCTTTACCCGCGGGTGCGCCGATCAAGTGGCTGGGATCGAGCACCGAGGCGAGACCCAGGGCGCCGAAGCCCATGCCGACGCGGCTGAGGAACTGCCGGCGACTCAGCAAGTAATCCTCGATGTTGGTCGAGACGCCGCAGCAGGGAGGGGAGGAGTGAGCGTGGCCGGAATGCGGGTCGTGGGAGGGCACGGTGAGGAGGGGAGTTGTCCTAATGACGGCACAGACGCGGAAAAGTTTCGCGGTGACGGCGAAGGGGTCGTCGCAGGGTCGGCCTGCGACGATCATGAGAATCCACCTCTAGCAGTCGAGCAGGCATCCGTTGGAGGTGGGGTCGTCGACCCCGCGGGGATTCGCGTCGCACGAAGAAACCGCACGACGGAGGCGGGGCTTGGCGGTCCCGTCGCGGCCTCAGCGAGGCCACCTCCAACTAAACGCACACCTCGCTTGTGCGACGCCAAGCCCTGCGGCCTCAGCGAGGCCGCCTACCTCGGAAGGGATACGGTTATTTTACGACGGGGCGCAGGACCATGTTGCGGTAGCTGACCGGACCGTGGTCGCCCTGCAGGTAGATGGGACCCGGACGGAACTGATCGGCCCAGAGAGCGCCGCCCGTGCAGCCGTCGACCGGCTGATTGTCGATGATCGTCTTGCCGTTCAACACCACGGTCACGTGCCGGTCGACCAAGGTCATGACGAGCGACTGCCATTCTCCGGCGGGTTTTTCCGCGGATACCACCGGCGCGATCCGGCTGTAGATGGCGCCCATGTTGTGCGCGTCGAGCGGTTTGCCGGCGGAATCGAAGACCTGCACCTCGTAAATGCCGCGCAAGTACACGCCGCTGTTGCTGCCTTTCGGCACATTGACCTCGAGCGAGAGGGTGAAGTCCTCGAATTCCTGGTCGGTGCGCAGGTTGCCGAACCGCCGTTTGGGCTGGCCGGGCGCGGCCTCAAGCGGACGGTTGTTGAGCACGCCGTTGCTGAGGGACCAACCATTCTCCGCGGCGGGTTCGATCAGGCGCCAGCCGGTGAGGGCGTTGGCTTGCAGCAGGGTGATCGGCGCTCCGAATTTGACGGCGGCCAGATTCGGACGAGCCGGCAGGGCGGGGATACGCTTGCCGGTGAGCTCCACCCGGTCAAAACCCGAGCCGTCGGGACGTGGCGCCACGCGGGTGATCCGAAGCACATCGCCATCCGCCCGCGCGGTGAGGGTCTCCGTCAGGACCTGTTTCCGGACCACCTTGCCGTCCGCGTCCTTGCGCTCGATCTCCCGCGTGCGGGTGAGGACGGCGGAACCGCCGTCGAGGGTGACGCTCGAGAGCGGGAGGACACTGCCACCGCCCCAGAGGATGGAACCGTCGAGCCAGCCTTTCTCCTGTTTCAACTGCAGCCAGCCGGCGCCGTTGTTGGGCAGGCTCAGGGCCCAGCGGTCGAGCAGAGGATTCGCCGGCTCTGCGGCGACGAGCAAACTGCCGAGCAGACCGGTCAGGGGGAGGGTACGAAGCAGGGTGGATACGAGGTTTCGGGAGGGCATGAGAAAAGGGTGCGTGACCGGCCAGGAGGGGCACAGGCCCGGGGAAACAAAGAGCGCGGCGAGCCTGGTCTGGAAGTGACGGCGGGGCAATCCGAGAAACCGGGTCAAGGACGGGCGGGGACCCGGAGGAAGGCACCTTCGCCCGAGCGAGAGCGTCAGGCGAGGAACCAGCTCGCCGTCACATAACCAACTGTTTGTGAGGTGTTTAATTTTGCCTGTCCCTTATTTCGTTCAATTGACCTGTCCCTAATTCGCGCATTTCGGTTGCCGGGCCGGGTGCGGAGGTGGGGAGAGGGGAGCACGGGGCGCAACGCGACGGTGGATTTGCGCCTCGGCGTACGGTGTGTAAGGTCTTGCATGTCAGACTTCGTACCCACGCGAGAGGCAGGCTTGAGTCGCCTGCATGCGTTTGTGCCGCGGGCGTCGCGCTACGCGGAGGAACGAAATTATGACCGCCCCGGTGTGCCCACCGTTTCCCGATTGTCCCCGTGGCTGCAGCGAAGGCTCATCACCGAGGAGGAGACCTGTGCGGCCGTGCGCGCGACCCACCCGTGGAATCAGGCGGAAAAGTACCTGCAGGAAGTGGCTTGGCGGACGTATTGGAAAGGGTGGCTGGAGCATCGTCCGGGCGTGTGGCGGCGCTATGGGGAAGCGGTGACGCGCCTGCTCGAGTCGCCGCCGGCGGGCTATGCCGCGGCCGTCCGGGGCGAGACGGGCATCCCGGGCTTTGACGACTGGGCGCGCGAGCTGGTGCGCACCGGCTGGCTGCACAACCACGCCCGCATGTGGTTCGCGAGTATCTGGATCTTCACGCTCCGGCTTCCGTGGGAGCTGGGGGCGGACTTTTTCTGGCGTCACCTGCTCGACGGCGATGCCGCGGCGAACACGCTCTCGTGGCGCTGGGTCGCCGGCCTGCACACCCCCGGCAAACTGTATCTGGCTCGTGCGGACAACATCGCGCGCTACACCGAGGGCCGCTACTGCCCCGAAGGGCTTCTGGCGACAACGGCCCAGGCGGTGGTGGAGCCGCCCCTGGAGGAGCCGGGCAAACTCTGGACTGCGGAAGACCCGCGCGTGGCTCCGGAGGGACCAGTTGGACTGTGGCTGCACCCGGAGGATCTCAGTGTGGAGACGGCCAACCTCGGCGGCCTGACGCCCGCCGGCGTCCTCGCACTCTGGCCGGAGGAGCTGGCGTCGACCCAACAGTGGGCGGGTCCTGTGGTGACGTTCACGCAGGCGGCCCTTTCAGACGGCGCGTCGCGGGCGGCTCTGGCCTGGGACACCGAATGCCGGGCCGAACGTACCGCGGAGCCCGGCGAAGCAGCGGTGGCCTGGGCGCGCGGGCTCGGCCTGCGCACGGTGATCGCGCTGCGGCCGATGGTGGGCCCCTGGTTGGACATGGCGACGGAGATGGAGGCTTCGCTCCGCCGGGCCGGAATCGCGCTGCGATGGTACCGGCGCGAGTGGGACACGACGCTGTTCCCCGCGGCCCGGCGGGGATTCTTCCCTTTCTGGGATGCGGCGGTGCGACTCCACCTGCCCATCGACGGGCCGGCGCCCGCCCCCGAATCCGAGCGCCAGGAGGAGTTCGGCGCCGTCAGGCAGACTCCGGCGTGACCGGCAGGCCCGAGTCCGCACTCTTCAAGGCGGCGAAGCAAAGGGCTAGGCTGGCAAGATTGTTCCGCGCGGAGTGACGCGGCTCGCGGTTCTCCTCGATCGCGCAGAGCAGCTCGCCCAGGGTGCCGCGAAAACCATCCGGAAACCAGCTGCCTTCCAGCACGGCTTCGCTCTGCCCGGCGGCGGTGTGCACGGCGAGACGGTTCAAGCCGCAGATCGGACCCGCGCCGTGGATGGTGCCCGCCCCGCCGACAGCCGTAAGTTTCTCCAAGGGACCGTGGCGGGAGTGCGCGCTGAAGCCGAGCGTGGCGAGTCCGTCCCCAAACCCGACGACCGCGTGCGCCAGCATCGGCGGTTTCATGTCCTGACCTGGTGCATACGCTGTTTGCGCGAACACCCGTTGTGCACGCCGACCGGCGAAGGCACAGCTGACGATGTCGAACCAATGGATGGCGAAGTCGTAGAGCACCAGGTGTGGAATCGACTCAAAGGGGGTGCCGCGACACCAGGTGTGATCCCAGTTCACGGTGAGATCGAGGGTGTGCAGGGGTCCCAGCAAGCCCGTGCGCACCGCCTGCAGCAGATAAGAAAAATACGGCGCCCACCGGCCGTTCTGATTCACCGCCAGCCTCCGCCCCACACGTTCCGCCAGATCGGCGAGGCGCACCCCGTCGGCCAGCGAAAGCACAAACGGCTTTTGCGAGAGCACGTGTTTTCCCGCCAGCAGGGCATGCTCGATGATCGGGACGCGCACCGCGGGATGCGTGGCGATGTCGACCACGTCGATGTCGCTTCGCTCGAGCAACCGCCGGTAGTCGGTGTAAACGTCGGCCTGCGGGTAAAACTCGGCCCGGCGCTTCTCGGCGGATGACAAGTTCAAGTCGGCGAAGGCGACGACTTCGACACCCATCGCGCGGGCGGCCTTCAGGTGGTGCTCGGTGATGCCACCGCAGCCGATCAAGCCGAGACGGTGCTGGGTGCTGCGTGGCTGCGGGGGGCGGTAGTCCAGCGCGGGAGCGGCCACGTGGTCGACGCCGGCCGGTTTCAATTCGTAGTTGGAGGACATGGACAGAACCGGGGTCAGTCGATCAAGGGCACGGTCCGGCGCAGCCGGGCGCTGCGCACGGCGCTGTCCACGATCTGCTGGCCGATCCGGGCGATCTTCGGCGAAAGCGGGCCGTCGACCTTGCGATCGTGCTCCAGGCAGTCGAGGACATACGCGATGGGGTTGTGGTGTGGATGGCTCAAGACGTCAACCGGCACCGACTCGCCTTCGGGTTTCGCCTCCGTTTGCACCCGGATCGTGCTCTCGAAGTCGTAACTGGAGATCGTTCCGCGCCGACCGACGATGACAAAGCCGCACTTGGGCTGGGGTTGCAGGTGCCAGGGGTCGGAAAACGTGCCCCAGCGGGTCTCGAATTTGGAGAGACCGGTGGCGTAGCGTGCGACGGTGACGCTGTGTTCGTCCACTTCCAGCCCGGCTGGCTGGTCCACCACCGAAGTGACTTCGATCGGCTTGCGGCCATTGAGGTACCAGGTGCCCAGCGTGGTGCCGTAGCCCAGGTAGTCGAGCAGGGACCCGCCCCCGGCCCGCCGCTGATAGAACCAGCTGGCCGCTTTTTTCCCCGGCTTGGTTTCAATCTTGCCTGCCCCATGCCGCAGGGGACCACGATTGCCGTCGTAGTAGTGGATCTGCAGCACCTCGCCGATGAGGCCCTCGTCGACCAGACGCTTGGCCGTCACATGGGACGGATACCAACGCAGCGGCCAGTTGATGATGAGCTGGCGGCGCGTCCGCGCGAGGGCGGCGATCATGGCATCGGCCTGCGCGAGGGTTGCGGCAAACGGTTTCTCCACCAGGACGTGCGTGCGGTAGGGGGCGACCCGTTCCGTCCAGAGCGCATGTTCCGCCGTGGCGGGGCAGAGCAGCACCAGATCAGGTTTGGACTTCTCCAGGCAGGCCCGGTAGTCGGTGAAGACGCGGTCCGGCGGGATCGCCAGATCCGCCTGCGCCCGCGCCATGCGCGCGGGTTTCTCGTCGCAGATGCCCACGAGGTCGACCTGGGGATGCTCGCGCGCCTGCCGCAGCAGGTCGCCCATGTGCATGTGGTCGAAATTGATCCCGGCGATTTTCCAGCGTTTCATAGGAGCGGGGTGAGATGAAGGTGAGGTTACGAACCCCCTTGCGACGGGGCAAAGGCGTAGGCGTCGGCGGGGGTGGTGACAAAGATCCGGTGCAGGTCCGGCTCGGTGAGGCCGGCGGACCGCAGCTGCGGGGCGAGGTGGGTGAGGAGATAAGTGAGCCCGGGAGACCCCCCGTAGCTGGTCCAATAACTCCGGCGGGCGGCATCCATGCCCAGCATGATCTGATCGGGAAAGTCGCGCAGCAGTTCGATGACCAGATCGAGGGTGGGGTTGCCCGCGCCGGGTTTCCAGCGGAAGGCGCTGTCGTACTCGACCCGCACGCCGCTGGCGAGGATGGCGCGGTGGTAGGCGGGATCGGGTTGGCGGTCGAGGTGCGAAAGCACGACGTGGCGGAGGTCCACGCCGAGCGCGCGGAGGAGATCGACCTGCTCGAGGCCGAGGGTGCCCTGTTCCGTATGCGTGAGCACCGGCGCCCCGGTCCGGCGATGCGTGGCGGCAGCGGCGGCGAAGAGGCGGCGCTCTCGGTCGTGGAAGCGGGTGTCGGTCGCGATCTTGATCACACCGGCGCGGTGCGCGGTGCGCTGCACCACGGGGCCGTTGTAGTCATGGGCGTCGATGCCCTCGGTGACGTCGGCGACGAAGAGTTCGGTCAGGGTCTCCTGATCGTACGTCCCGCTCCAGTGTCCCGGTGGATAGTACTTGGCGAGATGAAGACCGGTCGGAGCGATGATGTGCACGCCAGCCTGCCGGGAGAGCGCGGCAAGTTTGACGACATTGCGCCCGGCATCGCAGGGCATGGAATCAACCATGGCCTGCCCGCCAGCGGCGCGGAAACGGAGCAGCTCCTCCACGCCACGGTCGACGTCGGAGAGTTCAAAGTCCGGCGTCACCTGGGTCGTGAAGCTCGGATCGATGATCAGATGCTCATGCGCATAGGTCACCCCCAGCGAAGCGGCCGGAAGGTCCCCGAGGACGGTGCGCACGAACGGCTTCATGACGGCAGCGTCGGTGGAAACAGAGGACGGAGGTAGTCGACGTCGTACTTCAAGCTCGCCTCGAGGCCGAGCGGAAGCTGGGTGCCCTCGATGCCGAGCCAGCCGCGGTAGCCGATGGCATCGCAGGCGGCGCGCACCGCCGGGAAGTCAATCGAGCCCTTGCCGTAGAGATTGTCGTAGTCCTTGAGATGAATCTCGCAGATGCGCTCGCGTCCGAGACGGCGGATGGCGGCGCCGTAGTCCTCGCCCACCTTGTGCAGGTTGCCCACATCGTAGTAGACCTGCACCGCCGGCGAGTTCACCGCGGCGAGGATGGGCTCGAGGGCGTCCACCTTCAGCCAGGACTCCAGGCCGAGCGTGACGCCGAGGTCCGCGGCGCGCGGGGCGATCCGCTTCAGACGCCGAATGGTCTCCTGGATACCCGCGGGATCGTCGACCAGGTCATTCTTGGAAAAGAACGCCAGCAGAATGACCGACACCCCGAGTTTTTTCGCCACCGGCAATCCATCGAGCACCCACGACTCCGTTTCCGGAGCGGACTTGTAGGGAATCGAGTTCAGCACGCCGAAGGCGAGGGAGGCGATGGCCACGCCGGTTTCCCGCGACGCGGCGAGGATCCGGTCCTGGTGTGCGGGGGCGAGCAGGGGCGGGCGCGATTCCCCCGGGGCCAGACGGCCAAAGTCCACCTGCACCCCGTCGAGCCCCAGGGACTTCGCGAGGGCGAAGGACCCCGGATCGGACGTTTTCTTCATCGTCCAGTCGCAGGCAAACAGGCGGAACCCCGGTTTGCCGGCCGGGGCGGCGGCGAGTCCGGCGCGGGAGAGGGACAGCGCCGCCGCGCCGTGGGCAGAGGCTTTGAGAAACGAGCGGCGGGAGAGAGGATGCATGGGAGGCGGTGGTGCAAGGGCCCGGGTTACTCGGTCAGCCCGGAGAAATCGGGCTGAAGCTCCTGGCGGGAGGCCATCAGCTCCTTCCAGGTCACCTGACGATGTTCATACGCGGCGGTGCGTCCGAGCAGGGCCACGAGGTTGCTGGTCACGCTCGGCTCGACCGTGGCGTTGGTGGTGATGCGGCCGGTGACCTGCTGGTGAAACGCCAGGATGTTGGCGACCGCGCCCTCCTTGTAGATGGCGCGGGTCTCGCCGCCGCGGTAGTAGGATTCCCCGGCGCCGCGCAGCATGACGAGCCCACCGTATTTGCTGTTGAATACGCCCTTGGTGCCAAACATCCGGTTGAGGATCCCATCCGGCTCGCCGTGCGCGTTGAACTGGCGGGAGCTGAAGGTGACACCGACGTGACCGGCGTATTCGTAGGTCAGGGCGAAGTGGTCCCAGGCGTCGCCGACATCGACCCGCACCCGGCGCCCGCCGGTGCCCGTGCAGTGCAGCGGAGGGGTTTCGCGGAAAAGCCAGCTCATGACGTCGAGCGTGTGGATGTTCTGTTCCACGATGATGTCGCCCGAGAGCGCCCGATCAAACACCCAGTTGCGCAGCCGGGCCTCCGGCGGGCCGGGGTCCGCCTTCCGGTTCAGCCGACCGTCGTGGTAGATGGCCTCACCAAAACAAAAGTCGCCGATGGCGCCGGCGTGCACCCGGCGCACGGCCTCGATGTAGAACTCATTGGTGCGTGTCTGAAAATCGACGAGAAAGACCTGTCCCTTCCGGCGCGCCTCAGCCCCCGAGTGCCGGATGGAGAGGCAGCCCGGCACATCGACCGCGACCGGTTTGGCGAGGTAAACGTGCAGCCCGGCATCGACTGCGGCCTTGGCCTGGGCGGGATGAAAATAGGGCGGACTGATGATGGCGACGGCGTCGATCCCTCCCTGGGAGATCATCTTTTCGGCGCACTTCAGGCCGGTGAACTGCCGTTGGACGGGCACCTGGAACTTTTGCGCCACCTTCTCCACCTTGTCCTGGAAGTAGTCCGCCACCGCCGCGATTTCATAACCGCCGTGTTCGGCAAAAAGGTCGGCAATCCAGGCGCCGCGACCCCCGCAGCCAACCAGGCCCAGCCGAAGGCGCGAGTTGGCGGCCGAGCCCCGGGCCAAGGTGCCGCTCAACGTGGACACGGCGGCCAGACCGAGGCTGGTTTGAGTCAGGAAACGACGGCGGGAGAGTTCCGGGCGAGGGAGGTCATTCATGGCGGAAGGCAGGGTAACAGGGAGACGTGGAAAGCAGAAAAACGGAGCTCAACCCGAGCGATTGCGCGCCCAGTCGCCGGCCTGGGTGAAGGCGCCGCGTTCGGGAAAGACCAGCGGTGTGCCGCTCCGGCGCAGACGCTCCTGCAGGTCGGGCACGGACAACGTGCGGGCGCCGAGCCCGGACTCGAGGGAGAGGGAGGCGGCGAAGCCGGCGGCGGCGCCCAGACTCATGGTCTGGCCCATGGACCGGCACGAAGCATGGGCGTCGTGGGTGGCGCTGAAGCAGCGACCCGCGACCCAGAGCTCGTCGCGACCCCGCGGCACCAGCGTGCGGTAGGGAACGTCGTAAACCTGGTTGTCCGGCACGTAGGCCCACGCGGTCTCCTCCGTGCCGTCCGGACCGGCGCGATGGTCCTCGATCGGCGCGCCGCAGAGTGCCACGCAGTCGGGGAACCGGGTCGCCCCCAGGCAGTCGGCGCGGGTGAGGCGGTATTCGCCATAAACCCGCCGGGTTTCGCGAATGCCGATCTGGTGGGAAAGGCCGATGATGCGGGCGTCGCCGAAGCCCGGGATGCAGTCGCGCAGAAAATCCTCATAGATGAAGGCCTGCCGGCGCCCCTCCTGCTCCGCCGTGGTGAGCTGTTCCGAGTCGTTCGGGTCCAGCCCGGCCACGCGTACGCAGACGGTCGATACACAGCCGGACACGTTCATGCGGTGCAGGCTGCCGGCCTTGCGCGGCAGCGCATGCGTGCCGCGGTCGACGGCCTCCGCCATTTTCGCCATGAGTAGGGACTTGCCCCCGGCGCGCTCGTAGGCGTCGAGGTCGACCGCGGCGAGACGGAACGTGGTGGTCAGGGTCTGGGCCGGCTCCAGGTCGCCCGCCCGTTCCGAGTCGATCCCGGCGTGGTGGCAGAGCACGGCGTCGCCCGACGCATCGATGAAGCGCCGGGCGGACACCTGCACGAAGCCCTGGCGGGTCAGCAGAACGACCCCTGTGATCCGGCCGGAGCCCTCAGTGAGGACATCGACCAGGATGGCGTGCAGCAGCACACGCACGCCGGCCCGCGCCAGCAGCTCGTCCCAGACCCGTTTCAGTCGCTCCGGATTGTAGTTCACCCCCGTGCCGGCGCCGTAGGTGTTGGGTCGCAGGAAAACGGCCCCCACGCGGTCAAGGGCGTCCACCACCCGGTCGGGAACGCCCCCGACCACCTTCCGCGGATGGGCACCCGGGGTGAAAAACCCGTAGAAGGTATCCAACACTCCGGTGCTCGTGCCGCCCAGAAATCCCTGGCGCTCGATCAACAGCACCGTCGCCCCCGCGGACTCCCGGGCCGCCAGGGCCGCGCAACATCCCGCCGTGCCGCCGCCGACGACCAGCAGGTCGGCCGGAGGCAGAGAGGGAAGGTGGGCGGGGACCAGGAGGGGCATGGGGAGGGGGGAATGACTAATGACGAATGACTAATGACGATTGACGAATGAGGATCGGTGGAGGTGGGGTCGTGGGCCCCGCGGGGATGGGTGTGGTGGGGTGGAATGACGAATGACTAATGACGAATGGTCACTGGCCTGGCGCGACTTGGGGGGTGGGGCCGACGTTGGCGTAGAGGCGGGCGAGGCGGTGGGCGTGTTCGTCGTAGGCGGACTCGAAGAGGGTGGTGGCGCGGGCGCTGCCTACGGTGGCGGCGCTGCTCAGGACTTTGGGAGGGTGGCCGGCGGCGGTGAGGCGGGCGGCGACCTCGGCTTTGAGGGAGTTGACCAGTAGGCAGCCGCCGACGGTGGAGCCCGGGGCGACGGCGGTGTCGAGGCCGGGGACGTGGACCATGGCGTCTCCGACCGGCGCCCCGGTATCCAATACAATATCGGCCAGGTCGGAGAGTTTGAGTCCCCGGGCGTGGCGCGAGGTCGAGGCCTCGAGGTGGCGGCGGCTGACGATGGCCACGACTTTGATGCCCCGCTCGCGGAAGCCCTCGGCCATTTCAATCGGCACCACATTGCAGCCGCTCGAAGAAATGATAAGGGCGGTGTCGGTGGGGGAGAGGTCGAAGTTGCGCAGAATCCGCGGCGCGAGTCCCGTGACATTCTCGAGGAACATGGCTTGCCGCTGGCCGTTGGCGCCGACGACCAGATTGTGGAACGAGAGCGAGAGCTCGACGATGGGATTGAAACCGGGGAACGAGCCATAGCGCGGCCACATCTCCTCGACCATGATCCGGGAATGGCCCGAACCAAAGACATGCACCATGCGGCCGGCCAGGATCGTGGCGGTGAACCAGTCCGCGGCGGTGGTGAGGGCGCTCGATTGGGAGGCGACGACGTCGATCAACTCTCGACACCGGGAAAGGTAGTCGTTCGTGGGGGAGTTCATGAAGAGGAAAGGAGCAGCTGGGCCTTGCGGGCGGCACCGTAGGCCCCGGCGAGGTCGCCCAGTTCGGTGGCGGCGAGGCGGACCTGGTGTCCCGCTGGGCGCCACTCGAAGCGATCGAGCTCCGCCTGGAGCGGGCGAAGCAGGGCGTCGTTGGCCTGCGCGATGCCGCCGCCGAGGAGGATCAGCTCCGGGTCGACCACGTTGATCAACGACGCCAGACCCGCGGCGAGATCGCGGACGGAACGCTGCCACACCTCAACGGCCCGAGGGACCCCGCGCACGACGTCGGCGACCAACCGTGCTGTGTCGTCGTAGAGCCCCGCCGAACGCCGACCGAGCGTGTGGTTGCCGATCGCGTCTTCCAGACTGCCCGGGGTGTTGACGATGTCGGGCGCACCACCGGCGTCGACCGTGATGTGACCGAGATGCCCGGCCCGACCCAGGTGACCCCGCAGCAGGCGTCCATCGCACAGGATGGCCCCGCCGACCCCCGTGCCCAGGGTGAGCAGCAGCACATTGCGCCCGCCCCGCGCGGCTCCGCGCCAGACTTCACCGAGCAGGGCGGCCTGGGCGTCGTTCAGCACCGGGACCGGGTGATTCGCGCCAAGGTGGCGCGTCCAATCGAGTCCCTCCAGCCCCGGCAGACGGCCCGGCAGATGACGAATGGAGCGCCCGTCCGAGGCGGCCAGACCGGGGGCGGCGAGGCCGATGCCGAGAGAAGGTCCGAGCTCGGCGTGCAGGCCGTCCACCACCGTTTTCACCCGCGCGGCCCAGTCCGGTCCGTCGGAACCCGTGAGGCGACGCGCCAGCTCGGTGCCGTCGGGCGACAGGGCGAGGGCCTTGATCCGGGTGCCCCCGAGATCGATGCCGATGAGATACGGTGGACTACCGGAGCTCATGGAATCTGACCTTCGGATACAGACCAGCCGCCGTCGACGGCGAGGACCTGACCGGTGACAAAGGCGGCGGCGTCGGAAAGGAAATACACGGCGGCGCCGTCGCAGTCGCCCGGCCGGCCGATGCGCCCGCCGTCCAGCGGCTGTTTGGTGCGGACGAAGGAGACGATGGCCGGGTCGCCCGCGGCGCGTTTCGACATCGGCGTCTCGACCAAGGCCGGCGCGAGCACATTGGCGCGGATGTTGGCGGACGCGTAGTACGAGGCGATCGAACGGGTGAAACCGATGACGGCGGACTTGGTCGCGGCGTAGGCGTGCGTGCTGAAAAACCGCGGCGAAGGCGACGAGCCCAGCACCGAGCCCATGTTGAGGATGGCGCCGCCGCCTCCCTGGGCGAGAAACTGCCGCACCGCGGCGCGATTGGAAAAGACGAGCGAACTGAGGTTCAAGTCCACCGTGGCGCGCCACCCGTCGTCGGTCAGTTCGTGGAGTGGTCCATCGCCCAGCCGCCGCCCGCTGCCCCCCGCCACATGGTAGAGACCGTCCAGCCGGCCAAACGTGGTGACGGCGCAGGCGATGGCGGCGTCGGCGGTGGCGGAGAGCGAGGCGTCGCCCACCACCACCGCGGCCGCGCCACCCAACTCGGCCCCGGCGGCGGCGGCGCTGTCGGGCGAGCGCCCGTTGAGCACGACCCGGGCGCCGGCGGAGACAAAGGCGCGGGCGGCCGAGAGTCCGAGACCCGTGGTGCCACCCATCACGACAATGACTTTTCCGGCAAGAGACGGCTGGGTCATGGTGACAGCAGATCCGCGGGCGGGCGCGCTGCCAACCATTACGAGATCGACTTGGGGAGAAACTGATATGATAATGTACCCACCATGCCCCGCCCCCGCAGCGCTGCCGTCGCCCTCGTGAAGGAGAAGCTGATTGCGCGCCTGCAACAAGGCGGCCACCCGCCCGGCCAGCGTTTCTTTTCCAACCGGGCGCTGGCCGAGCACTTTGGCTTGAGCTACCAGACGGCGCACCGCCTCAATGCCGAGTTGGAGCGGGAGGGCTGGCTCCAGCGCCGTCCGGCGGCGGGCACCTATGTGGCGGGCACGCTCCGTTCGTTGCGCGGGGTCGAGCTCGTCTTTCATGCCCGGGCCCGCCGGGAAGGCAGCTTTGGCGCCCGGCTTTTGGACGGTTTGCGCCGCGAGCTCGACGCCGGATCCATTCCGGTCCGGATGGTTTGGGCCGGTGAGACCGCGCCGGACCCCGATTGGTTGCCCGTGGTCTGGGAAGTGCCTGACCTCGCGGTGGCGGCGGCGCGTGAGCGGCGTTTCTCGATTTTGCTGAATGACCGCCCGCCGCCGGGGATCGCTGCCAGCTACATCGACAGCGTGTCGACCGACGACTATTCGGGCGGTGTGGTGGCCGGGGAGCTCTTGCACGCGGTGGCGCCGGCGCGACGACTGGCGGTGCTGGCGGGGCCGCGGGACGATCCCCGCTGCCTCCGACGCGTCGAGGGTTTCCAAAGCCTGGTGCGCAAGGCGGACATCGTCTGGGCGGACGGCTGGTTCGCGGAGGATGCGCGACGCGTGGCGCCGCGACTCGTGCGGCGTGGATACGCAGGCGTCTTTTGTTGCAACGACCGCCTCGCGGAGGCCCTGCTGGCGGCCTATGCCGCCGCGGCGGTGGCCCGGCCGGCGGTGGTGGGGTTTGATGACGCACCCGTGGCGGAGGACCTCCATCTGACGACCGTGGCGATTCCCTGGAAAGAACTGATGCTCGGCGCGGTGGACATCGTGCGCCGGCGTCTCCGGGGAGAAACCGGTCCGGCCGCCAGCCGGGTGTACGCCCCGCGACCTGTTCATCGCACGACGCTGCCCCTGCGAACGGCCTGAGTGGGGTTGGCGACGCGAGTGCGGTGCGCGTGCCCGCGGCGTCGACGGAGCGACGCCGTCCACCCGTGGACCCTGCGGGTGCCCGATGGAGGCGGCCTCGCTGAGGCCGCCACGGGACCCTCGGGCCCGCCTCCGTGGTCTGGATTCTTCACGCGACGCCGATCTCCGCGGGGTCGGCGACCCCACCTCCAACGGAAGGGCTCGTCCCCTGTTGGAGGCGGCCTCGCTGAGGCCGCGGTGGAGAACGGGACGGGTGCTGAAATGGAGGGCGCCGCTCCGGAGGCGCCGGTTGCGCGTGGCGACCCCTCCCGGCGCAAGGTGTCCCAACGCATTGAGGGACAAATGTACCGGCGAAGGAGTGCGGTGCGCGTCCCCGCGGCGTCGACGGAGCGACGCCCTCCATCCGTGGTCCATGCGGGTGCCTGTTGGAGGCGGCCTCGCTGAGCAGCGGTGGTTTTAGGCAAGGACAAAATCAGGTTCTTGAAGCATCCTGTTCATCAGACAGGCCATCTTGCGCATGACGGCAACCAAGCAGACCTTGGCAGGCTTTCCGTTGGCGCGAAGACGTTGGTAG
>JAEUGY010000083.1 GCA_016794625.1 Opitutaceae bacterium | reverse complement strand
GGGCGGAATGCGCGTCGTGACGATCAGGGATGAGCCGACGATGAGGGAGCCGATGATCACGCCCAGGGTGATGCGGTTCGACGCGGTCTTCAGTGCGTCGTCCAACTCTTCCAAGCCCTGATGTTGAAACTTGATCGTCAGGTCGTCCCGTTCCAGGCGCCGGACGATACGACGCAATTCACCGGGCAGTTCCTTCACGCCAATCAACGTGGAGCGCAGCACATCCCGGGCGTCGCGCCACAAGGCCCGGGGCCGGGTTCGGGTGCGCTGCAACTCGATCAAGACCGGGCGGGCGTGCTTGCGCAGATCGAACGAAGGATCGAGTCGCCGGCCGACTTCCTCGATGGAAAGCACCGCCTTCGCCATCAGGGAGTAGTCTTGGGTGATGTTGATTCCGTTCTGACCGAAAATGTAGAGCAGCTTGAGCAGGGCTCGTCCCGTTTGTTCCCGTCCAATCTTGGGATTGAAGTCCTCGCGCAACGCCAGCGTCACATCCCGTTCCATGCTGCGCAAATCGACCCCTCCGGCCGGAGCGCCGATATCGGCGGCGATTTCCACGATCCGTTCTGCGTCCTGTTCGACCGAGGCGAGAAACAAGTCTGCGAGTGCGAGTCGCAGCCGGCGCGTCAGGTTGCCGGCGAGGCCCCAGTCGAGCAGGCAGAGCCGTCCATCCGCGAGCACGAGCACGTTGCCGGCATGGGGATCGGCATGAAAAAAGCCGGCGATCAGCACCTGATGCAGCAGGGATTCGGCTCCGTGCGCGGCGATGGAACGCGCCTGTTCCGGGGCCAGCTGAACATCGTCGACCGAGCGCCCGTTGATGCGTTCGGTGACGAGCACCCGCTCCGAGCACAGCTCATCGAGCACGGTCGGAGCGAAGACGCGGTCCGGGTGAGGATTGAGGGCGTTGAAGTACTGTTGATTACGCGCCTCATTTCGAAAATCCAGTTCGCGCAGGATGCCGGCGCGCAACTCCGCCACGACCGCGGGCAGATTGTACGGGGCGACTCGCTCAACACGCTGGTGCACCTGGGCCGCCAGCCAGGCGAGCAGGTCGAAGTCCGCGAGCACTTTCTTCTCAAGATCCGGTTTTTGGATTTTCACCGCGACCTCACGACCATCGTGCAGGCGGGCGAAATGGACCTGCGCGAGCGAGGCCGTGGCGGCGGGGGTTTCCTCGAAGGAAGCGAACAAGTCGGAAAGCTCGCAGCCCAGCTCCTCGATCAGGACGGGCTTCAGTTCGTTGAAGGGCAGGGGATGCACTTCATTCTGCAGCTTGCGCAGCTCCAGCACCAGCGCATGGGGGAGCAAATCCGGCCGCATGCTGAGCAACTGGCCGGCCTTGACGAAGGTAGGCCCCAGTTCTTCCGCGGCGAGCCGGACCCGCTCAAAGAACGTCCGCGGGGGAGTGGATTTGGGAACGAAGCGAGACCAGATCGCCTTCGGCAGCTCGATTTGATTGAGCAGATCGGCGAATCCGTGCCGGGCTAAAACGGTGAAGATCTCCTTCGCCCGGACCGCGTTGCTGAAGAGATCAAACGGTTTCACGGCTCGCCGGCGCGCGAGGGCGGCGGGGTGAGCTGGGATTCGAGGGCGAGCACACGTTGCTCGAGCGCCGCCAGCCGCGCCGTGGTGGCCGCGTCGGACCGGTCGAGCATGCTCTTGATCTTTGCGCCGAGGGTCTGGCTCATCTCGTCAAACTCGCGACGGCCTTGTTCGGCGATTTTCTCAGCCATGATCCGGGCATCGGCCGAGCTGACCTTGCCTTGCCGAACGAAGTCTTCGAGAGCGGCTTCCGCCTTCTCCTTGGTGACGACCGCAGCACCTACGCCTGCGAGCAGGGTTTTTTTGATGACGTCGATCATGTCGGCAACGATGTCACGGCTTCCGCGGCCGGCAACGGGAAAGCCGTCAATTTCCGTTCTGGTGATGCAATTCTTCGTCCCGGTCTGCTCCTCCGGGGCCTCCGGCAAACGGTCCGGGTGGTCGGCGTCTACTCGGCGACCGCGGTCTCCGGCGGCTGCCTTTGTCCGGGTCGCGACGCGTGAGGCGCGGCGGCCCGCAATCGAGCCGCGAGGTAGACCGTGAGTCCGAAACAGCAGACGGAAAGCAAACCGACCCGCGGGTAACCCACCAGCTGACCCGTCGCACTCCGGGTCACCAAATACCCCGCCACCACATTGGCACAGCCGCTGGCGGCTTGCTGCACCGCCGAGTTCACACTCATGAAGCCGCCCCGGTAACGTCCGTCCACTGCGTTGGTCAGCATCGCCATGGCCGGTGAAAAACGACCCGACATCGCCACCATGAACAAGGCCGTCAGTGCCATGGCGACGAAGATGGAAACGCGTGGCAGGCTCGTGACCACCATGACCACCACGGCGGCGCAGATCGAGAGCCAGAAAAGAACCTGCAATTTGTCGTGACGATCCGAGAGCCGCCCAAACCAAGGCGTGGTAAAGAACGTGACGGCTCCCCCGGCCAGGTAAATGAGCGGGAGTTGGGCCTCCGTCAGCCCGACGTTGGCCACCATCGCTGGCGCCATGAATGGAATGACGCAGCCTCCGGCGAAGACCAGCATCGCACTCATCATAAATCCTTTTATATGAATTGGATGAGTGACAATTGAGATCATTTGTTCGACGGGATGAACCGCCGGATGCGACGACCGGAGAGACGGCAGCGTACGAAAGGCAAGGCCGAGAATGATGGCGCTGAGCCCGGCGAGCAGGAAGAACGGGGCATGCCACTCGTAGCGGGCCGCGAGCGTCAACCCCGCCGGCACCCCGAGCACCGAGGCGAGCGGAAACGCAGACATGACCACCCCCATGGCCCGCCCGCGTCGTTCGGGAGGCACCACGTCTCCGACCATGGACACCACCACCGAGCCGGCGACTCCGCCGAATGCGCCCGCGATGAGCCGGGCCGCCAGAAGCAAATTGAAAGTCGGCGCCAGGGCACAGGCGAGGGTGGCGAGCGCAAAACCCGAATAGAGGAAGAGCAGGGCGGGTCGGCGGTCAAACCGGTCGAGGAAGAAGCCCCCGAGCAGGCCACTCACGGCCGCCGAAAGGCCGTATGAGGCCACCAGGTGAGAAAACTGAGCCGGAGACATATCGAACACCCGCATCAGCTGCGACCCGAGCGGCATCATGATCATAAAGTCCATGACGTGCGTGAACTGCACCGCGGCGAGCATCGCCAGCAGCATCCGCTCATTGATCGGCCGGTTCGGCCCCGACGAAACCTCCATACCGCACTGTCGAGGATTGAACCGGATCTGCAACCCAGAGGCTCGCGTGTGCCAAAAAAAGTCCCGTCCTCCGATCGCGGGGCGGGTCAGACCCAACCAGACAGACCCGGCGGCAAGGCCGCACAGCGGATCACTTAAGCCACTCGCGCAAGGCTCCGAGGAACTGTTCCGCCCCGCGACTTTGGTACCGGAGCAGGTGGCGGATCACTGCGACTTCCCGTTCGGGTTCCCGTCCAGTCATCCGCTTGTAAACCAGCGAGTTGCGATCATCCTTCACCCGGCAAACCTGAGGCAGAATTGAGATGCCAACCCCAAGGCTGACCAGCTCTTTCACCGTGGCGACTTGGGAACAGCGATAGCCGATCTTGGGCTCGAATGCATGGTCGCCGCAGAAACGCTGAACCTGGAGAGTCAGGCTGCTGGAGTCGCCGAGGAGGATAAAGGTGTGTTCCGCCAGATCAGTGGCGGTGACGGAGGGACGTTTGGCCAGCGGGTGTTGCCGGCCCACGACCAAGAGCAGAGGTTCCTTGAAGATGGGCTCGACCGAGAGCCGGGGGTCCTTGACCGGCAGCGAGGTCAGGGCGAGATCGAGCTCACCTTCAATCACGGATCGAACCAGATGGGTTCGAAAGTCTTCCCGAGCATGGATGAGGAGACGGGGAAACTCGGTCCGGCAGCGGCCGATCAACTGAGGCAGCAGGTAAGGCGCCACGGTCGGCGTGGCGCCGACGACGATCCTCCGATCCAACTCCGGGGCGTCGCTCAGCTCCCGGGCGGCATCGTCGATCTCCGCAAGGATGCGCTTGGCCCGACTCAGGAAGGTGGCGCCGGCCTCGGTCAGGACCGCCCGACGACCCAGGCGGTGAAAGAGCTTATGGCCGAGTTCCTTTTCCAGGTTGATGACCTGTTGGCTGAGCGACGGCTGGCTCACATGCGCGCGTTCCGCCGCGCGGGTGAAGTTCTCGGACTCGGCGACGGCAAGAAAGTACCTGATTTGGTGAAGTTCCATAGGATGGGCCTATGGTTTACATAGGTACCAATTATTTCCCCTATTGAAAAGCTAAGGTATGATGGTCCCAAGCACTCAGCGATGGGTGCCCCACCTCGCAAGGGGTGTTAACCTAAGAAAGCAAATAACCATGAAATCCTCACGTAGCCTCCTCACCGTCCTGGCAGTCCTCGCGATTGCCGCGCTGGTGACGGTGACTTCCAACCTCAATGTCCAACCGGGGAGCGTAGCCGCGCTCTTTGGCTATGGAACCGTTCTGACCATCTTGGCCCTGGCGATTGGCGACTACCGTACGGTGTCGCGTCGCGCTTCTGCCAAGTAAGCCGTTGGCGGTTGCAATCGAGCAACTCCAAGGCTGGTCAGCGTAAAACCCACAGCAGTCGAGGCCCGGAGCAATCCGGGCCTTTTTTGGGCCCGAATCCGAGCATGGGGAAAGCGGGACCCGGGGAGGACAGGCGCTTTTTCCCGCGGTTTTGCAAAAGAGCGTAACTCTTTTCGGCGATTCGGGTTCTCTCTCTGGCCTCCGCTGTGCGCCCGGGTTGGATCCCGGTTTTCTGGGCTTGGGCGTGCGAGTCGGCGGTGGATTGAACCTTCAACACCCTTGCTCGTGTATTCTGACCTCCGGTTTGCCTTTCGTTCGCTCCTCAAGTCCCCGGGATTCGCCTTGGTGGCCATCCTCATTCTGGCGCTGGGCATTGGCGCCAACGCCGGCATCTTCAGCTTTCTCAACACCATTCTGCTGCGCCCGCTGCCTTACCCCGAGTCGGATCGTTTGCTGTTCATCGGGGAGGCCTCCCGTCAGGTGCCGAACATGTCCGTCGCCTATCCCAACTTCCTCGACTGGAGGGAGCGGCAGAAACACTTCACGCACCTGGGCATTTTTCGGAGTCAGAGTTTCAATCTGGTGGGTGCGCAGGAGACGGAGCGGGTGATCGGCGGATTGATTTCCCATGATATTTTGCCCGCGTTGGGGGTGCAGCCACTCTTGGGGCGTGCCTTTGCCGCCGCCGACGACCGGCCGGGAGCGGACCGGACGGTCCTGATCAGCGAGGGGCTCTGGACGCGACGGTTTGGCGGCCGGCCGGAGGCCTTGAATCAAACGCTGATCCTGAGTGGCGAGGTGTACACCATCATTGGAGTGATGCCTTCGACGATCCGTTTTCCGAACAATTTGACCGAGGTCTGGGTACCGTGGGGCCTTTTTGGCGACCAGAACATGAACCGCGGGAATCATCCCGGACTCTACTGTATCGGTCGCCTCAAGCCCGACTCGACCGTGGAGGGGGCGCGGGCGGACCTCGTTGCCATCGCTCAGCAGCTGGAGAAGGAACATCCCGCGACCAACACCGGAAACTCGGTCGCTGTGCAAACGCTCGCGGATCGTGCCGTGGGCCAGCAGCGCTCCGCAGTCTGGATCTCGTTTGCTGCGGCGGTGGGAGTGCTGCTGATCGCCTGCGCCAACGTGGCCAGCCTGCTGCTGGCCCGCGCGGCGGCGCGCAGCAAGGAGTTCGCGGTGCGTACGGCGTTGGGGGCGAGTCGCGTCCAGCTTGTGCGCATTGTATTGATGGAGAGTGGGATGCTTGGTCTCGCCGGCACGGGGCTAGGGTTGTTGGTGGGCTATGGCACCATGCAGGGCATCAAGGCGCTGATCCCGGCCAACTCTCCCATCGCGCTCCAGACGACCATGGATGTCACGGTCTTGCTCTTCACGATTGGAATCGGCGTGGGGGTCACGCTCCTATTCGGTTTGGTTCCCGCCCTCCTGGGCTCCCGGGTTAACCTTAATGAAGCCCTCGCCGCCGGAGGACGATCAGGAGGTGGACACGTGGGTGCCCGCTGGCGCACGGTGTTGGTGGTCGCGGAGTTCGCACTGACGTTGGTGCTCCTCTTTGGTTCCGGGCTGATGCTCCAGACCTTGCGGCATCTCTATGCCGCCGACCTGGGTTTGAACACCGACCATACGCTGACCTTCGGCTATAGCATGTCGGGGCGCTACTGGCAGGATGCGGATCGACGGCGCCAGGTTCTGGATCGGGCGCTGGAGCAGCTGCGGGCCTTGCCCGGGGTGAGTCAGGTGGGTCTGACCAATCCACTGCCGCTCAGCGGGGGCGGCAACCAAACCAGCTACCTCATCGAGGGCATGGACGACCCCGGTCCGGGGAAGTGGTTCTCGACCGAGAACAACATCGCGAGCCGCGATTACTTTGAGGCGGTGCGCATCCCGTTGCTACGCGGACGGATGTTCACCGGCGCGGAAAAGCCCAACGAGGACCGGGTGTGTCTCATTGACCAACGGTTCATGGAGACCCACTTCGCGGGGCAGGATCCGATCGGGCGACGGGTCCGGTTTGGGGGACCGTCCGGCACGCCCACCTATGCCACCATTATCGGGGTGGTGGGGCATGTGCAGAATTACGGCATCGGGCAGCAGACACGGGTGCAGTTGTACAGCCCCTACACGCAGGTGATTCCGACCCAGGTGTCATTTGTGCTGCGCACCGGCCAGGACCCGGCCGCCCTGACTCCCCTGGTGCGCACCACCCTGCGCGCGGTCGAGCCGACGCTCCCGGTGTACGCGATCGTCACGCTGGAGGAGCTCTTCACGACGTCCGTCACCAATCAGCGCATCATGCTGACCATCCTGTCCGTCTTCGCCGGCGTGGCGCTGCTGCTCGCCTCGGTGGGGTTGTATGGAGTGCTCAGTTACATTGTGGGTCAGCGCACCCGGGAGATCGGAATACGCATGGCGCTCGGTGCCACCGTCCAGTCGGTGCGGCAGCTCATGCTGGGGGAGGGGTTGCGCGTTGCCCTGGTCGGCCTGGGCGTCGGCCTGCTGGCGTGTGTCGGGCTGGGACGCTTGATGGAAAGTGTGCTGTATGGCGTTTCTCCGCTCGATCCGTTCAACCTCGGCACGGTTGCAGTCGTGATGATCGTGATCGGGTTGCTGGCCAGCTGGGTTCCGGCGCACCGGGCCACTCGGGTGAATCCCGTGGAAGCGCTGCGCAACGAGTAGCGCCGACTGACCGCGGGAGGGGGCGGTCAGGCCTTGGTCAGGCGGCGGAGGAGGGCGTAGAGCAGCGCGAGCCGGGGGGTCGCCACTCCGGCCGCGACGGCGCGGCGGAGGGGTTCTCCCCAGATGGCTTCGACTTCCAGGGGACGACTGGCCTTGAAATCGACTAGGCTGGAGGGCTGATAGGGCCCCATGGGCGGGGTGACGTCGAACTGCTTCTGGGCAAACGCCGCCGGCACGTCGTACCCGAGCGCATGCGCGGCGGTTCGCACCTCCTCCATCAATGCGCGCACCTCGGCGGCGAGGGCGGGGTCGGCGCAGATCACATCGGTGGTGATGCCGCCCGCGGCCACGCTCAGGCCGTTGAATGGAATGTTCCAGACGAGCTTCCGCCAGCGCGCCTCCGCCAGACTGTCGACGCACCGGCAGGGCACCCCGGCCTGCTCCAGCAGGGCGGCCACGTGGCGGGTGCGGTCCGAGGCGGGGCGTCCGTATTCACCCAGCGTGATCGACCCCCGGTGCAGACAGCTCACCACGCCGGGCGCCACGCGCATGCAGGCGATGAAACACAGTCCCCCCAAAATCTGCGCGCGATCGACCCACTGGGCGAGCACCTCCTCGTTGCCGAGTCCGTTCTGCAGGGTCACCACCGCAGTCTGCGGCCCCAGAAGCGGAGGCAATAGCTGCGCCAGTTGGTCGTTGGCGGTGGCCTTGAGGGTGACAAAGACCAGGTCCACCGGGCCGATCGACTCAGCCGTCGCGTGAACCTGGACAGGGGAGAGGGTCTCGCTCCCTTCTTTCGACTGCAGCGTGATGCCTCGGGATCGCACGGCCTCGAGTTCGCTGCGCACGAGGAAGTGCACCTCCTGCCCGGAGACGGCAAGCCGGGCTCCGTAAAAGAGCCCGATCGCGCCCGCACCCAAAATTGCGATACGCTCAGCCATGCGGGTCGGATCGGGGCAGCAGGACGGGAGGTCCGGCCGGGCGCTTACTGCTTGATCGATTCGCGCAGCACCACCGGCTTGCTGGCCTTCGAGCGGAGCTTGAGATTGATGAACTCAACGGCACACGAGAACGCCATCGAGAAGTAGATGTAGCCCTTTGGAATGTGCTGGTGCAGTCCCTCGGCCATGAGGGAGACGCCGATCAGGATGAGGAAACTTAGCGCCAGCATCTTCAAGGTCGGGTGCTTGTGCACGAAGTCACTGATCGCGCCGGCGAACATCAGCATCACGCCCATGGCGATGATCACCGCGGTGATCATGATCCAGAGCTGGCTGGCCATGCCGACGGCCGTGATGACGGAGTCGAGCGAGAAGACAATGTCGAGCAGCAGGATCTGGATGATCACCGACGTGAACGAAGCCGCCGCTTTCGGCGTGCCGTGGGATTCCTCGCCCTCCAGTTTTTCGTGAATCTCAAAGGTGCTCTTGGCGATCAGGAAGAGGCCTCCGATCAGCAGGATGAGGTCACGTCCAGAAATGGAAAAATCGAATACGGTGAAAAGAGGGGTGGTGAGTTTCGCGATCCAGGCGATGCCCGCGAGCAGCAGAAGTCGCGTGACCAGCGCCAACGACAGACCGAGCTGGCGGGCCTTGGCCTGCTGCTCCTTGGGCAGCTTGCCGGCGAGGATCGAGATGAAGATGATGTTGTCGATCCCGAGCACGATCTCGAGGGCCGTGAGTGTGAGGAGCGAAATCCAGACCTGTGGGTCAGCGAGGAATTCCATGGTAAAGGGGCAACACCCAGCCAGAAGCAGCGCCGTGGGTCAATGTCCGGGACGGGGGGCGCGCAACTTACGCCGGGAGCACCCAGGCAAGCCCGAGCTTGAGCCACCACGGAATGACCACCAACCCGGCCACGGTGGTCCCGACCACCACCTGGACCGCCGTCACCGGCTGCCCTCCGTAGTGTTTGGCGATGACGAGGGACAAGATCCCCGCCGGCATCGCGGCCTCCACCACCATGACCCGTTTCAATTCGATCGGGAAGGGGAGGAATTTCGCCGCCACCAAGAAGACCAGGGGAAAGAGACACAACCGCAGCGCGCAGGCGTAGGGCGTGATTCGGGCGTCGATCAGCGCCCGTGGTCGCGAAACATATTCCCAGACCGACGCCCCGATCAGCAGCAGCGCCAAAGGAACCGCGCACGCCGCGCACAGGCGTACCACATCGCGGACCACTCCGGGCACATAGTCGGTGAGATGCAGGAGATTGACCGTGATGGCGATCGCCAGTGCCGCCACCGGCGGATTGAACAGTTTGCGCCAGCCTTCCTTGAGCGACAAGCCCGACAAAACGAGGATGCCGACCGTCCAGATGGCCGCCTCGCAACCCACGTTGTGCACCATCAGCACCCCGAGACTCTCTTTTCCAAAGAGATTGGTCATCAGCGGGATGGGAATGTAGCCGTAGTTGTAGATCCCCACCGCGAAGGCGAAGGTCCGCAGGCCGTGTCCGGTGGTCAGCCCGACGGCGCGGCCAGCGAGAAGGGACAGGCCGATTCCGCCGGCCATGGTCACGAAGCCCACAATGGGGGCGTAAAGCAGGTTGCCCGGTTGCTGCAGGGCGGCGTTGCCGAGCACGCTGTCAAAAATCAGCGTGGGGTAGAGGAAGTTGACCACGACCTTGAGCAGGCTGGCGTCGGCTTCGGCCGTGAGCCAACCGACCCGACGCAACCCCGCGCCGACCCCAATCAGCGCGAAGACCGGCAGGATGAGCAGCAGCAGTTGCCAATAGGACGGCATAGGGCCAACGACGACAGAAGCGCGCGAGGGAGCAAACCTCGAAACTCACCCCTCCGTGAACTCACGGTCCAGGCTTGAGCGCGTCCGCGGGGGAGGGTGGCCCGGCCGCGGCGGCCCGACCGGCGAGCCAGCCGGTGGTCCAGGCCGCCTGAAAGTTGAAACCGCCCGTGATCCCGTCGATATCGAGCATCTCTCCGGCAAAAAACAGCCCGGGAACCTTGCGGCTTTCCAGGGTGCGGAAGTCGACTTCGGTCAGTTTGACGCCGCCGCAGGTGACAAACTCCTCCTTGTTGGTGCTCTTGCCTGTGACGGTAAAAGCGGCGGCCGCGACCTGACCGGCCAGCGCCTGAAGGGCATCGTTGGATGTCTGCGCCCACGGCGTGGTCGGACCAATCCCCGCCGCGGCGACCAAGCGCTCCCATAGACGGCTCGGCAGGGTGAACGGCCCGCCATTGCTGACCTGTCGCTTCGGGTGCTGGCCGCGATGGGTCGCGAGCGCGGCGCGCGCCTGGTCGCGGGAGTGGGCCGGGGAGAAGTTTACGCCGAGGGTGAACTGGTAGTTGCAGGCCGCCAGCTCGCGCGCGCCCCATGCCGAGAGCTTCAGCACCGCCGGGCCACTCAATCCCCAGTGGGTGATCAGCACGGGGCCGCGTTCGCGCAGCGGGGTGCCCTGCACCGACGACGCCACGTCTTCGACCGACAGTCCGGAAAGGTCCTTCAGCCGAGGGTCGTCGATGTGAAACGTGAAAAGTGAAGGGACCGACGGTTCGAGGGTGTGACCCAAGGACTCGGCCAGCGACCGGCCCGGAGCCGTCTTTGGCCCGCCTTGGGCCAGGATCAGTCGGTCCACCCGTTCAGTGACCCCGGTGGAGAGCGTGACCTCAAATCCGCCTTCCCCGGTCAGGCGCGTCACGGCCGTGACGCCACAGCGGGTTCTCACCTCGACGCCGGCCCGGGCGGCGGCGCCCTGCAGGCAATCCACGATGGTGCTGGACGTATTGGTGGTCGGAAACATGCGTCCGTCCGGTTCCGTCTTCAGCTCCACGCCCCGCTCGGCGAACCAGGCGATCGTGTCCCGGGGTCCAAACCGATGAAACGCTCCTAGCAATTCCCTCCCGCCGCGCGGGTACCGTTTGACCAGCTCCCGCGGCTCGGGACAGGCGTGGGTGACATTGCAGCGGCCGCCGCCGGAAATACGAACCTTGGCCAGTGGCTGGGCAGTGGCCTCGCACAGAATCACCCGCCCACGGCCCGTTTCGGCCGCGGCGATGGCGGAGAAGTAGCCGGCCGCTCCTCCTCCAACGACCAACACGGTGGGTGAACTCATCCGGTCAGTGAGTCAGGTGGGACGGGGGATGTCGACCCACGCGGCAGACCAACGGTGGGAGGGACCGAATCGGAGCGAGACCCCCCCCAAAGAAAACCGCCGATGCGGGTCGCATCGGCGGGTGAGGATCGGACGGGAAAGAGAACGAACGCTAACGTCAGGGCTGGCTCTTGTCTTTGCCTTTTCCTTTGCCCTTGCCGCCGCCGGGGCCCATGGCGTCAAACTTAGCCTGTTGTTCCGGGGTCAAAACCGCGCGGATCTGTGAGGCATGCGCCTGGCGGATTTCGCGCACCTTGCCGCGTTTGTCTTCCTGGGCGATGGACGTGTCATCGCGCAGAGCAGCCATGGCTTTGCCTTCCGCCGCGACGATGGGCTTGATCTTGGCCACCTGGTCTTCGGTCAGAGCGAGTTCTTCCTGCATCATCTTGAGGCGATCGACCCGCATGCCCTTGCCTTCACCCTTGGGTTTGTCCTGCGCCTGAACGGCGGGAAGGACGACCGGTGTAATCAAGGCAAACGCGAGGAGGATGTACTTAAACGCTTTCATATCAGAGGAGTGAGTTGGGAGTGACGGCAGACGTGCCGGCAACTGAGAGATAGAC
>JAEUGY010000078.1 GCA_016794625.1 Opitutaceae bacterium | reverse complement strand
ACATTGGTCCGACCAAGGTCATCGAGTTGCCGGCCAAGCCGAGAAGCTAAGGCGCAGTCCACCGGTCCGACGCTGACCGTCGGTCGCAGTGGTCAGAAAAAAGCCCGTCGGAGCGCAGGCTCCGACGGGCTTTACTGTGTTGGGATGACAGGAGCGTTGGATCGAGCGCGGATTACTCCGGTACCACCACCGACTCGCCAATCTTCACTTCGGCGCGAGCGTCGGTATAGACTTGGAGTCCGCTGCTGGTCTCACCGAAGAAGGGCGTGGCGTTGCGGATCAGAGCGGAGACCATCTCGGAAAAGGGCTGTTTGGGATCCTTCGGCGCCGCGACGAACGTGGTCCAGATGCGCTTTGCCGTCTTTCCGTCCTTCTTCACCTCGGCGTAGTCAAAGGCATCAATCACAATCAGGTGGAAATCGCGGGTGACCTCGTAGCCCGTCAAGCTCGAGAGCCCGAGGGCACCGGTATTCACCACAGGCACACCGGCGCTCGGCGCACCTCCGGAGTCAGGACCGGCTCCCGCTCCCGCTTTGCCGCCGCCTTTGCTCCAGGCGGAGCCCGAGGACTGATTCTCTCGCGCTGCCGTCAGGGCATCGTCATTGCCGCCGGCGCGACTGTCCCAGAGTCGATCGCCCCCGAGGTTTTGCAGCCCGCGGCCCGTGGGTCGGGCTTCCAGCCCGTCGCGCCAAGTGAGTTGCTCTGTCCGGACCACCGGGCGACGCCAGGGCCTGGTGCCGTAATTGACCTTGAGGATGAGTTCGACGCGATCCGGCTCACGGATGATGCCCTGATCATCGGAACCATTGATAAACCCCTTCGAAGCCAGCGCCGGCGTCAGGAGTTTGCACAGTTGCTCGTAGGTCAGATCCGACTCATAGATCTCGCCCGGCATGAAGATGTAGTGGGCGGGAGTGCTGCGCGGCACGGATTTCGCCAAAACCGGGTTCACTTGGTTCTTTTCCGAAACTTTGCGGACCAATTCCGCCCGCTCGGTGGTCCGGTAGTTGGCCGCCGATACGGAGACCGGCGCAAAGCCCTTGATGTCTTCGGACGCCTGTCCGGTGACCGCGAGGATCGACGCGAGTGCGGCCATCCAAGACCTGATGTAGTTATTCATGGCGGTGTTAAGACAGCATGGGCCTCACTGGACAAGCCCGCCATGTTGCAATTGGGTCAAATTATTGACTTCCTTGAAGTTGTGCTGTCTCGGGAGTCGTTGAATAGGCGTCCATCCCGACGCAGGAGCAAACGAGGTTGCGGTCGCCATAGACATTGTCGACCCGTCCCACGCTGGGCCAGAACTTGTTTGCGCGCACCCAGGGGGTGGGGAAGGCGGCCAGTTCTCTGGAGTAAGGCCGATTCCAACCGTCCGCCGTGACCACCGATGCGGTATGCGGAGCGTGTTTGAGGGGATTGTTGACGCGGTCCAATTGCCCCTTGGCGATCCGGTCCATCTCCCCGTGGATCGCAATGAGGGTGTCGCAGAAGCGGTCCAACTCCGTCTGGGACTCACTTTCGGTCGGCTCGATCATGAGCGTGCCGGCTACGGGCCAGCTCATGGTCGGTGCATGGTAACCATAGTCCATCAAACGTTTGGCGACGTCTTCGACTTCGATGCCTTCCTTCTTCCAGGCGCGCAAATCGATGATGCACTCATGGGCCACCCAACCGCCCGTTCCCCGGTACAGGACAGGAAAATAGGGGTCGAGACGGCGAGCGACGTAGTTGGCGTTGAGGATGGCCCGTTGGGTCGCTTCGGTCAGCCCGCGCGCCCCCATCATCCGAATGTACATCCAGGAAATCACCAGGATCGAAGCGGACCCGAAGGGCGCGGCGGAAACGGCACCGGAGGTATAGCCGTGGTTCGCATCCATTCCTGGATTACCCGGCAGGAATGGAGCGAGGTGGGCGGCCACCCCGATCGGCCCCATGCCGGGTCCGCCCCCGCCATGGGGAATGCAAAACGTCTTGTGCAGGTTGAGATGGCACACATCGGCCCCCACGAAACCGGGCGAGGTCAATCCGACCTGTGCGTTCATGTTGGCCCCATCCATATAGACCTGACCTCCGCGGGCGTGGATCAGAGCGCAGATGTCGCGAATCGATCCCTCAAAGACACCGTGCGTCGAGGGATAGGTTACCATCAAGGCGGCAAGGGAGGCCGCGTGGAGATCGGCTTTGTTCTGCAGGTCGGCAAGATCGATGTTTCCCTGCACGTCGCAGGCGACCGGCACGACCTGCATGCCGCACATGACGGCGCTCGCCGGATTGGTTCCGTGCGCGCTCGTGGGGATGAGACACACGGTGCGGTGGCCTTCGCCTCGGGAAAGGTGATACGCGCGGATGGCCAGGAGTCCGGCATACTCGCCTTGGGAGCCGGCGTTGGGCTGAAGCGAAACTGCGGAGAAACCGGTGATTTCGGCCAGCCAGGTCTTGAGGTCACGGAAGAGCTGCGTATAGCCGCGCGCTTGTTCCACCGGCGCGTAGGGGTGCAGGCGACCGAACTCCGGCCAGGTGACCGGAAGCATTTCGCTGGCTGCGTTTAACTTCATGGTGCACGACCCAAGCGAAATCATCGAGTGACAGAGCGAAAGGTCCTTCGCCTCGAGTCGCTTGATGTAGCGCAGCATTTCATGCTCGGTGTGGTGGCGGTGGAACACCGCGTGTCGCAGGAAATCGCTGCGCCGTGCGTGCGGGGCCGGAAATTCTGCGTTGAGGGAGCCGGGGTCAGGCAGCGTGGCCGATTCGCGGAAGAGCCCAAGCAGGACCTGGAGGTCCTCTCCCGTGGTGGTCTCATCCAGGGAAAGGGCGACGGAGGTATCATCCACGGGTCGCAGATTCAGCCGCTTCGCATGCGCCGCCGCGTGTACCCGTGAGGCGGACACGTTGTGCACCACGAGGGTGTCGAAGAACGGACCTTCGCTCACCCCCGCGCCCAGACCGCGCAGCCCTGCCGCCAGCCATTCGGTCAAGAACTTGATCCGTCGCGCGATGCGGCGAAGCCCATCGGGTCCATGGTACACCGCGTACATCGACGCCATGACCGCGAGGAGCACTTGCGCGGTGCAGATGTTGGAGGTCGCCTTGTCGCGACGGATGTGTTGCTCCCGCGTGCCCAGCGCCATGCGCAACGCGGGGTTGCCCTGCGCGTCCTTCGAAACGCCGATCAGCCGTCCGGGCATCTGGCGTTTGAGCGCATCCCGGGTGGCCATGAATCCCGCGTGAGGTCCGCCGTATCCCATGGGCACACCCAGGCGCTGGGCCGAGCCGACCGCGACGTCCGCTCCGAATTCGCCGGGTGGGCGGAGG
This sequence comes from Opitutaceae bacterium, assembly GCA_016794625.1. Taxonomy (GTDB): domain Bacteria; phylum Verrucomicrobiota; class Verrucomicrobiia; order Opitutales; family Opitutaceae; genus UBA6669. The sequence goes on along the minus strand of JAEUGY010000078.1, from coordinate 20,560 downwards.
AGTGTGAGGGCGAGCAGATCGGTGGCAACCACCACGAGGCCGCCCGCCGCGTGCATTCGGGCGACCACATCATCATAGGGATGAACCAGGCCGAAGGTATCCGGATATTGGAGGAGCGCTCCGAAATAGGTCGAATCAAAGGTCGCCGCGGCATGGTCGCCCACCACTACATCAATCCCGAGCGGCTGGGCCCGGGTAACAACGACGCTCAACGTCTGAGGGTGGCAGAGGCGGGAGGCGAAGAATCGTTTGCGTCGGGCGTCCGCCACGGAACGAAAGGCGAGGGTCATGGCCTCGGCCGCCGCCGTGGCTTCGTCGAGCATCGACGCGTTGGCGATTTCCAGACCGGTAAGTTCCACCACCAGGGTTTGAAAGTTGAGCAGGGCTTCCATGCGACCCTGCGAAATCTCCGCCTGATATGGAGTATAGGCAGTGTACCAGCCTGGATTCTCCAAAATGGTGCGCTGGATGACCGGCGGGGTGAAGGTATCGTAGTAGCCCTGGCCCAGGTAGCTGCGGAACATTTGATTGAGCGACGCGATGCTCTTGAGTTCGGCGAGCGCCGCACTCTCACCGAGTGGAGGAGGCAGGGAAAGTGGGGACGGCAGACGGATGGACGCGGGTACGGCCGCCTCGGTCAGAGCGTCGAGGGTGGGTTGCTGCAGCGCGGACAGCAGAGGCGCGGGATCGCTGGCTCCACCATGGTGGCGACGGGCGAAGTCGTCGCTGGCACGGATCACATCGGAAAACGGACCGGAGGGCACGGCAGGGGTCGCGAAGGGCATGGAAGGAAACCAGAAAGTGACCGGCTGGAAAAAGTCGCGCAACAGGGTTTTGCCGTTTCCCCGTCGTATAGGTCGAAACGCCGATCAGCAGCCGCTTTCCCCATCGCGGTCTACCGTTGTGTCCGCGGGATGGGCCGCCCTAGTTCTGGGGCATGACCGCAGTTAACTCCCGGCGTGACAAAGCCGAGCCGTCGTTCACCAGCCGCGCCGGCAGGGCGTCGTATATCGACCGTCGGTTGGAGGAGCTCTACCCGGAAACCCCGGTTCCCTTGGATCATCGCGATCCCTACACCTTGCTGATTGCCGTCCTGTTGTCCGCCCAGTGCACCGACAAACGGGTCAATCTGACCACCCCGGCCCTTTTTGCCTTGGCCGATACGCCGGAAGCGATGGTAAAGCTATCGATTGAGGCCATTGACGCGATTGTTCGGCCCTGCGGACTCTCGCCACGCAAAGCGCAGGCGATCCACGGTTTATCCGTTCTTCTCTTGCGCGATCATCAAGGCCAGGTGCCGCGCACCTTTGCCGAGTTGGAGGCGTTGCCCGGCGTGGGCCACAAGACGGCATCGGTAGTGATGGCGCAAGCGTTTGGCGTGCCGGCATTTCCGGTCGACACGCACATTCATCGCCTGGCACAGCGCTGGAAGCTGACCAGCGGCCGGAGCGTGGAACAGACCGAGCAGGACCTGAAGCGGCTCTTTCCGGAAGCACATTGGAACGCGCTGCATTTGCGCATCATTTTCTACGGACGCGAACACTGCACCGCACACGGTTGCGACGGCACGGTCTGCGAGCTTTGCCGGACCCTGTTTCCGCGCCGGTCCCGTCCGGTGGTGACCAAGAAGTAGTTGTTCGGGCCCCGAGCGCGTCCTTCCCGGGGTAGCGGCGTGCCGGGGGCGGGTGCTTCCCGCCGCGTTTCGCCATCGCGCCGGAGTGCGAGTTTCGGCATCGTTTTGGAATCATGGAGGTTCCTCCCCCCGGCTCATCCCAGACGCCTTCTTCCCCGATGGATCCCCACGCTCACGGGCTAACCCGCGCGAAAGAAACGGCGGACGCGTTCCGGCGTAACCTCCGCACGGTGATTCTTGGCACCTGCTCGGCGGAAGGGGAACCGGACGCATCGGTTTCTCCGGCCTGGCTCGACGCCGATGGTTCGATCCTGGTCTATGTCAGCTCGCTCGCCCTGCATACCCGCAATTTGCTGCAAACCCGGCGGGCCAGCGTGCTCGTGATTGAGGACGAGGGCAATGCCACGCAGGTGCTGGCGAGACGGCGGCTGACATTGGTCTGTCGCGCCGAGCACGTCCCTCGGGACACGCCTGCCCATGCCGCCGCAATGTCGGGTTTCCGGGTCACGTTCGGTCGAATCATGGAGGAACTGGAAGCGCTCCCGGACTTTCAGCTGGTCCGACTCTTCGCGGAGCGTGGCCGGCTGGTGGTGGGGTTCGGGCAGGCCTTCGCGGTCGATCCGCGCGACTGGTCCCCGCTCAGTCGCGTCGGGGGACCGGGAGGGGCGCGTCCCCCGGCCTAGTTGCTTGTTGGATCTTGGGACGGTGCGTTCTCAGCGTTGCCTTTGGCGCGAAGGGCGGAGTTTCATCACCGGCGATGACGCATTTCGGCACCCTCCCCGACGGTCGCAAGACCACGCTTTATTCGCTCGTCAACGCCCATGGGGCGCGAGCCGACATCTGCGACTATGGGGCGATTGTGGTTCGTCTGCTGGTGCCGGACCGGGAGGGCCGGCTTGACGATGTGGTGCTGGGTTACAATCGCGTGGAAGACTATGTCCACGCGACGCCGTACTTCGGTGCCGTGGTCGGGCGCTACGGCAATCGCATCGCGCACGGTCGGTTTACTCTCGATGGCCGGACCTATCCACTCGTCATCAATGACAAACCGGGTGGCGTTCCGTGCCACCTGCATGGTGGTACGGTGGGCTTCGACAAGGTGCTCTGGACGGTCCGGCCCTCGCCCGCCGGCCCGAGGCAGAGTCTGGTGCTGCAGTACGTGAGCAAGGATGGCGAAGAGGGGTATCCGGGAAACCTCGACGTCACGGTCACCTATACCCTGGACGACGACCATGCGCTTCGGATCGACTATCGAGCCACCACGGACAAGCCGACTCCGGTCAACCTGACCCAGCACTCGTACTTCAATCTGAAAGGGGAAGGGCGGGGGGATGTTCTGGGTCATGTCATGACGATTCACGGAGCCCAGGTCGCCGAAGTGAACGCCGGCATGATCCCCACGGGCCGGCTGTTGCCGGTGACGGGCACGCCGCTCGACTTCACGCGGCCGCGCATCATCGGCGAGCGCGTCAACGATTCCCATGAACAGCTCCGATTCGGCCGCGGCTACGACCATACCTGGGTGCTGGACAAGACCTCGGGTCGGATGGCTCTCGCTGCCACCGTGGATGAACCGGAAAGCGGTCGACGGTTGGAGGTGCTAACCGAGGAACCCGGAGTCCAGTTTTACGGCGGCAACTTTCTCGACGGTTCCAACATCGGCAAGCGCGGGCAGCCTTACCAGCATCGGCACGGATTCTGCCTGGAGACGCAGCACTTTCCCGATTCTCCCAATCAGCCGGCGTTTCCGAGCACCATTCTGCGCCCGGGCGAAACCTACCGCACCTCAACGGTGTATCGCTTTTCCACAAACGCCCCTCGGCGCTAGGACGGAGGGGAGGGTTGGCTGAAACGGTCGGTCAGGAGATCACCAACCCTCGGCTCGTGGGGGGGCCGTCAGAGTGGAGGAAACAGGTCTCGTGGAAGATTTTATGCCGTCGCTGCTGAAATCAGGATTGCATCGAATCCGGCCGCTCTCCACGTTCTTCCCTCTGTTTTGGACGCTTAGCTCAGTTGGTTAGAGCACGTGCTTCACACGCACGGGGTCACAGGTTCGAGTCCTGTAGCGTCCACCATTCCCGTGCGTGGAAGTCGTGGCGGGGCAATGCCCCGCTTGGGTCAAAACCGGGTGCCGACGCTCAACGAGATACGGCGCAAATCGGCGAAATAGCCATCGGTGCCGTCGCGGTACAGTTTGTCGGTGAGGTTCTTGATGTTGAGCTGCGCCCGGTAGACGCGCTTGGCCACCGTGAACCGGTGCGAGATCATGAAGTCGACCGTGGTGAAGGACGGCATGATGATCACGTTCAGCGGGTCACCGGAAAGCCGGGCGGCGTCGCTGTGGCGCAGGCCTGCTCCCACCGTCATGCCCTTGAGCGGTCCGTTGCGGAACTCATAACGATTCCACAGGGTGTAGCTGGTGTCGGGGTTGTAGTTCAGGGGCGCGCCAATCCGGGTGACGTCGTTCGACTTGGTCACCTTTGCTTCGCTGAAGTGGTTGATTGCGAAGATCAGCTGATACTGGTCATTGGGAGACCAGTTGATTTCGCCCTCGAAGCCCTTGGAGCTTTCGGTGTTGCCGTAGACAAAGTAGGGCGATTTGCCGGTGGACGCTTCTCGCGTCGAATCGCGGAAGGCCAGATTGCCGCGTTCGAGGTCGTAGTAGGTGAGCGTGGACACGAGGCGCCCGCCGAAGAGCTCGGTCTTGATGCCGAAGTCCGTGCTGCTGCTTTCGATGGGTTCGGACGCATTGCCGTCCGCGTCGATCGCGAAATTCGGTTCCACGGCCTGGCTGGCGTTGGCAAAGATCGAAACCTCCGGGAAGATCTTGAAGAGCACGGCACCCTGGGGAGTCCAGCCTGGATCGGCGCGGCCCTCGTCGTAGGTAGAAAGCACGCCGGGGGTCAGTCCTGTGTTGGTCACCGGCTTGCTGAAGTGGGTGGTATTGGAAAACTCGTTATACCGGGTGCCATACACGAGGTGCAGACGGTCCTGCAGAAAGCGGCTCTGGCCGGCAAAGAAATAGGAGGTGTTCTCATCGTAGGAGGTCCGGCGGATGTTGAAGTCTTGACCGCTGGCGGTCATGCCGGCGGTGGTGCTGACCGGCGCGCTCACCCCGGCGCGGAAGTTGTAGATGAACGCGCCCATCGGCGAATTGTTGTAGCGGTTCTGGGCGTCGAGGTAACCGGGGCGCAGGAAGTTGACCTTCTGAAACTCGTATCCGAGCTGCCAGGTGTGTTTGCCGCCGAGGGCATCAAAACGCCAGTTGAGCTTCGAGTCGGCGTTCCACGAGTCGCGGATGTTGATGAAGTGCTCGAAATTGAAGCGGAGGGAGCCGTCATTGTAGGGGTTGGTGTCCCCGGTGCTGGGCTGCAGTCCCGTGGTATTGTCGTAGGCCTGGTTGAGATCGGTCTGCCAGACGAGGGAGTCGGTGATCTTGACCAGGTAGCCCAAGTCGATCGTCCGCGACTTCTGGGTCTGACGGGCGTCGGTGGTGAGCGAGATGGTGCGGCCCAACGGATCCTTCGGCCCGTAGACGGGCGCGAACATGTCGAAGGTCGGCACGAAGTTGGCCGCGGTCGGGTTCGCCGAGAAGCCCTGGCTGTTCAGCCAGTTCCGCATGTGCGTGGCGGCGGTGGTGGTCGTCTGGTTCGCCGCCGGGACCGCGGTGTTGAAGAGGTAGCGCGAGTTGGTGATGGCCCGGCTGCCGTAGGAGCTGAGGTAAAAGCGCGAACGATTGATGCCTTCGACCTCAAAGGTGAGGCTTTGGTTCGGGCGGGGCTTCCACATAAGCGCCACGTTGCCGTACGTTTCGCGCAGGAACTCGAACTGCTGATCGCCGCCCGCATCGAGCACGGCGACGTTGGCCAGCACTGCGAGGTTCTTGCTCAGCGGCTGGTTGTGGGTCAGTTCGAACTTGTAGTAGGAGTCGTCTCCGGCCGTCACCTTGGCATCGGTGAAGGTGCGGTCAAACTTGGGCCGCGCGGTGATGTAGTTGATGACGCCGCCGGGACGCACCGTGCCGAAGAAGATGCCCGCGGCTCCCTTGGCCACCTCGACGCGCTCGACGTTGTAGGTGGTGAAGAGCTGCCGGCGGTATTGGCCGTTACGGTACGAAATCAGGCCGCTGAAACCGCGGACGATGAAGGTGGACTCGTTGCGCGGGCTGGTGCCGAGCCCGGGCACGTACTTGAGCGCGTCGGAGAGCGTGTCCGCGGACACGTCGCGGATCAGCTCGCCCGTCACCACGCTGATCGGAATCGGAATCTCGCTGATCTTGGTGCCGATGCCGGTCGCGGTGATGGAGTTGGTGGCGCGGTAGCCGGAAGCGGTGGAATCTGAAACGTTGAACTCTTCCAGCTGGATGACGTCATCCGCCGCCGGACGGCCGGCGGGCGTCTGGGCGGAAAGAGCGAACGGAGCGAGGAGGAGCAGAGCGGACGCGAGCGATCGTGAGGGTCGAATGCAGTGCACGAAGTTCATGGGGTTGAGGGGGGAAAACGAACCGGGAACAGGTTCGGATTTTCGATTGCGGCCCGCGACGCCCACGTTTTCTAATTGTTAGATTACATGGCGCGCGTCCCCACCATTCGCAGTCTGGCCCGCCGTCTCCGGCTCTCCGTCGCGACGGTCTCCGAGGCGCTCCGCAACGCTCCGCGGGTCAAGGCCGCCACCCGCGAACGGGTCCAGCGGGCCGCCGCCCGAGTGGGATACACGCCGAATCCGCTGCTGGGCGCCGCGCTCTCGGCCGTGCGGCGGGGACGGCACCAGCACTACCGGGGCACCCTGGCGCTGATCGACGCCATCGAGCGCGAACCAGCCCACTACCTGACCTTTCACCGGGAAATCGCCGCCGGTGCCGAAAAGCGGGCGCAGGAGCTGGGGTTTCAGACGGAGCTCTTCTGGCTGGGAGAGGGACCGACTCAGCTCTCTCACCGCCGGCTTTCCGGCATGGTCCGCGCCCGCGGCATCCCCGGGGCGGTGCTGCTTCCTTTCAATACAGCGCGCGATTTTTCCGACTTCGACTTCACGCGGATCGCTGCGGTGCAGATGGACCACTCGGTGCTCCAGCCGCTGCTCCACACCGTCCAACCGGACCACTATGTATCAATGGTCCGGGTGCTCGAGCGCCTGGCGCTCCGAGGGCACCGGCGGATCGGACTGTGTCTGGAGGATCGTAAAGATTTGCGGGTTAAGAGGAAATGGAGCGCCGGTTACCTCGCGTATGGCAACGGCCTGGTACCGCCGCTGATGGTGCCCGTTTTGACGCGCGAGTTGTTCTTGGACTGGTTCCGGAGGCAGCGGCCGGACGCCATCATCGGGCATGTGCAGGCCATGGTCTCCTGGCTGGCGGAGGAGGGGATCAATGTCCCGGGGGACGTCGGTTTCCTCAATCTCAACCTGACCGAGCGGACCGGACCGTGCGCCGGATTGGATCTGGAGCCACGGAAGCTGGGGGCCGTCGCGATCGAAATGGTCGTGGGCATGTTGCACCGACAGGAGCGCGGGGTGCCGGAACGTCCGCAGACCATCACACTGGAAGCCACGTGGTGCGAGGGCCCGACCCTGCGCGCCGGGGTGGAGTCCGCCGCGACGTCTAACGGTTAGAACAGCGGCCGGACCCGGAGTCCGTCGCCGGGGGCGCTTCGACTCGCTTGTTGCCAGAATCTTCGGATCCGCTCAAAACGGCCGGATGACCCGTCGCGAATTCGTCAAGGCCGGCGCGGCCACCGGCCTTGCCACCGCCCTCGTCCCCGCAGCGTTCTCCGCCGGAAGCACGCCTCCCCGACCGCTTCGCCTTCTTATCCTCGGTGGCACGGGCTTCACCGGACCGCACCAGGTGCGCTACGCCTTGTCGCGTGGTCATCACGTGACCCTCTTCAACCGGGGTCGTCGGCCGCAGGACTGGCCGGGTGAGGTGGAGGAGTTGACCGGCGATCGGGACAAGGGGGATCTCAAATCGCTGGAGGGGCGGGAGTGGGATGTGTGCATCGACAATCCCACCACCCTCCCGTTCTGGGTGCGGGACGCCGGCCGGGTGCTGGCGGGCAAGGTCAAACACTTCGTCTTCATCTCCACGCTTTCGGTCTACGCGGACACGTCGCGTCCGGGCATGGACGAGACGACGCCCACCGCCGTTTATTCAGGGCAGGATGCCATGCGTGAAACCATGGCCGCCGTGCAGGCCGACATGAGATTGTATGGACCACTGAAGGCGTTGTGCGAAGTGGAGGCCGAAAAGTGGTTCCCAGGCATCACGACCGTCGTGCGTCCCACCCTTATTGTGGGTCCCGGGGATGAAACGGATCGCTTCACTTACTGGCCGGTGCGCATTGCCCGCGGTGGGGAGGTGTTGGTCCCCAGTGAAGACGGACGGGATCCGTTTCAGGTCATTGATGCGCGCGATCTGGCGGAGTGGACCATCCGCCTGGCGGAACAGCGCACAGTCGGCATCTTCAATGCGGCAGGACCGGCGACCGAGCGGTCGTTTGCCTATTTGGCATCTGAAGTGAAGGCGGGGGTGGGAGGCGATGCCCGGTTCGTCTACCTCCCAACGTCGTTTCTCGCGGCCCAGAAAGTGGCCCCGTGGCGGGACTTGCCGGCGTGGGTGCCAGGAGAAGGGGACACGGCTGGCTTCGCCCGGATGAGCACGGCGAGGTGCCAGGCGGCGGGGCTGACCTATCGTCCGCTCCGGCAGACGGCGGCCGACACCCTCGCTTGGTATCAGGCCTTGCCCGAACCGCGTCGCTCCAAACTACGGTCCGGTCTGAGCGCGCCGCGCGAGGCGGAGGTGCTGGCCGCCTGGAAGGCGTCTCGCCCGCCGGGCAATACAGGCTAAAGCAGGACCTCCGCGATCAGCGGCGGGAGCGTGGGCGGCTCGTCCGTCACCACGATCGCCCGCGCGAGCGCGGCTTTCGCCTTGGCCAGGGCCGTGGGGTCGTTGGCGTGGATGACGCAGAGGGGCGCGCCGCGCTCCACTCGTTCGCCGCGTTTGACGAGCGCGGTGACCCCCACCGCCGGGTCGATCCGGTCGGCGGCTCGGGTCCGGCCGGCACCCAGTCCCAGCGCCGCGAGGGCCACGGCCATGGCGTCGACATCCCCGACAAAACCCGTGGATTCCGCCACGAGCGGAACCTGCCAGGTCGCCGCCGGCAGGCGCTCCGGTTCGTCCACCACGCGAGCGTCCCCGCCCTGTGCCGTCACGATCTCGCGAAAACACGCCAGCGCCGAACCGTCGCGCACGCTTGCCTCCAGACGGGATCGCGCCTCGTCCGTCGTTTGGGCGACTCCGCCGAGAATCAACATGTGTGCGCCCAAGGCATACGTGACCTCCATCAGGTCGGCCGGGCCTACGCCTCGGAGACAGGCGATGGACTCCGCGACCTCCACGGCGTTGCCGACGGCGCGGCCGAGTGGCTCGTCCATCGCGGTGAGCAGCGCCCGCACCTGTTTGCCGCCGGCTCGTCCGACGGCGACCAGCGCCTCGGCCAGGCGTTTCGCCTCCGGCAGGGTTTTCATGAAGGCGCCCCGGCCGAACTTCACATCGAGCACGAGAGCATCGATGCCCTCCGCCAGCTTCTTCGAAAGGATGGACGCGCAGATGAGGGGAATGCACTCGACCGTGGCCGTTACGTCGCGCAGCGCATAGAGCGTCCGGTCCGCCGGTGCCAGGTCCTTGGTCTGACCGATCAAGGCGCAGCCGATCCGCTTCACCTGGGCGCGGTACGCATCGAGGCTGAGTCCGGTTTGAAAACCGGGAATCGATTCCAGTTTGTCCAGCGTGCCGCCGGAGTGCCCAAGCCCGCGCCCGCTGATCATCGGAACCGGAACGCCGCACGCCACGACCATCGGTGCGAGAGGCAGCGAGACTTTGTCTCCGACCCCTCCGGTCGAATGTTTGTCGACCTTGATGCCCGGGACGTGGCTGAGATCCGCGACCACGCCCGAGCGCATCATCGCGTCGGTCAGCTGGGCCGTCTCCTCCGCCGTCATGCCACGCAGGAAAATCGCCATGAGCAACGCCGAGAGCTGATAGTCAGCCCAGCTGCCATCCGTCGCGCCACGCACAAAGGCGGCGATTTCCTCGGCCTGCAGGCGGTGTCCATCGCGCTTGCGGGCGATGATGTGTTGGGGAAAGAGCGACATGGGGAGAATCCCAACGGTTCCCTCGGGCGGGCGCAATGACTCACACGACCTTGCGCCCGGTCTGGGAAGGCCGGTGGCACCTAACGGAGCCGACGGAGCAACCCCAGGGAGCAGCGTGCGGTGCGGCCCCCTTGCCCCGGCCTGCACTCCAGCACGATACCCCGTGCTGCAAGGGCGCGGGTCAGGTGGTCGGCCAACGCCGGGGTGAGACCGGTCAGGGGTGCGACGCGTACGCTACCGGTGGAAACGCGGACCAGCTCCACGCAGGCAGCCACGAGCCTTTCGGGATCAAGGGGCGCCGGCGGGCTGAAGAGCACATGGCCGCAGAGCACCACATCAAAGGCACCATCCAGAAAGGGAAGATGCGGCAGGGCGGCGCCGAGGTAGCGATTGTGCAGGAAACCGCTCTCGTAGTCGGCCAGGAAACGCTGGGCGGCGGTGCGGCGATCCTGCTCCAGCGCTTCTCTCCGGGCGAGCGGCGCGCCGGACAGGCGGCGCGTGCCTTCCACGGCCACACGCGCGTAGTCGAGCTGGACGTAGGTCGCCAGGGTGGTCATGGGACAACCGTACAAGGGATCCACGGCGACCACGTCCACGCCGCGACGGTTCGCCTCGACGGCAAAGGAGGAGGGACCCGCGCCGACATCAAGCACGGCCTGATGGCGCAGGGCCGTCAGGTCGAGGTCGAAGGACGCGGTGTATTCAGCGAGGGAGCGGCCGTAGAAAGGCAGGGAACACGGCGTTGGTTCCGCGAACCCGCTCGAGAGCGGGGGCGGAAGCAGCGAAGGTGGAGGAAGCGTGAGCGTGGTCATGAGGTTCAGCAGCAGAGGTTCGGCGAGGCACGGGCGGTGTGAGGGAAAATTCGGGCATGAAAAAAGCCCGACAGATTTGTGTCGGGCTTGGCGGTGTGAAGGAGACCGGTCGCGGACCGGATTGCGCTATGCGCAACACCATCGCCAAGCCTTCGCTCGCCAGGAGGCGCGAGCACGCACCATCGCTTTGGCGATGGAAACGGCGGCGTGGACCTGGGAGGCGGCGAACATGCGCTGGGTGATGGCCAGCTGGATGCGCGGCGGCAAGCGGAAAATTCCGGTCACTGCGCCGCACGCACGGCGCGCGGTCACTTTTTCACACTGCCAAAGACCGACCGCGCCATCTCGAACGGAGCCCGGGCGAGCGAGCGCATGGAGGAGGAGGGGGAGGTGGTGACGACGCTGGCCGGCTGCTGGGCGAGGTGCAGGGCGTAGCGACGCTCGACCTCGACCACTTTGGCTTCGCGGGCGGCGAGGGCTTGCTCGCGCCGTTGCAAGGCCAGCTCCTGCTCCTTGGTGAAGAGGCGGTCGTCGCGCACGTGGGCGCGCTCGGTCTCCAGCAGTTCGCTCGCCCGCTGGAGTTTCTGCCAGGCCTCGCGGAGCGAACCGTCTTCGAAGGGGGATTGGTTCTCGGGTCGCGCCGTGGTGCTGAACCAGAGCACGCGATCGGCCTCGAGCTGGGCCTGGACCTTCCGCAGTCGGGACTCGTATTCACGCAGGTTGTTCTCCTGCTCGCGCAGCAGGTCGAGGTCGTCGTGCCAGCGCCGGCGTTCACGGGCGATCTGGGCCGCCTCCCGCTGCAACTCCATCGCCGCCTGCCGCTGGCGGTCCGCCTCGGCCTGAACGCGGTCGCGCATCGCGGCCACTTCCTGCGCGCTGGCCGCCCATTCGGGCAGTGTAGGATGAAGTTCGGATACACGCAGGCGCTCGTTCTCGATCACGCTGCGTTCACGGGTGATCTCGTCGCGCTGCTCGCTCAGGGCGCGCGCCTTCGCGTCGATCGTCGCCTCCGCGGCGGCGGCCATGTCACGCTGGTTGCGCAGGTCCGCCAGCTCCTGCTGGAGCGCGGCGGCGTCGGAATTCTGGGTGAGCAGCATCCGCAGCTCGGCCTCGAGCGCGGCCTTCTCGTGTTGCAGCCGCTGAACCTTGGCCTCGAGCTCCGCGCGTTCGCGGGTGGAACGCAGCAGTTCCTCGTGGACGACGCTGGGGGAGACCCCGGTGGCCGGTTCCGGCGTGGGGGCCGGGCTGTGATTGATGCGGGCGAGCGCGGTCTCCACCTCCGCCAGGTCGGCGGCTGTCACTCCGGCGGGTGCCGCCACCTCGGGCAGGGGCGGAGGGCGGCCGGGATTGAGCAGGTCGGTGATGCGCTGGAGGAGTGGTCGCAGGTCCTCGCCGAGCGGAAGCACATCCGCCAGACCGAGGCGGATTCCTTTCACCACCAGGGCCAGTTCAGGCTGGTTCGCCAGCAGGGCGACGGGCACCGTGGGTTGCACGCGCTTCAGTTCCTCCGCGAGTTGCAGACCGGTCATGCCGTTGAGCAGCTCGCCGACGAGTGCGAGGTCGAACCACTCCGTGCGCGCCGTTTCCAGTGATTCCTCGGGATTAACATGCGCCCGCACATCGTACCCGGCGTCCGCCAGCAGAAGCACGAGTTTGCGCTTCAGCTTGGGATCGCTGTGGGCGATCAGGACTTTCTTGACCAGATTCATGGCGGAACGGAGCTCGGGCTTCGGCCCCTAATCTGCGCCAAAGCCCCCCCCGTCGCCACCCCGTAGACCCCCTAGTCGGCCTTTTGACGGTCCCTTTACAGGCCGGTGTCCGTTTTCTAGGTCCGAAAGAGGACGCTCTCGCGGTTGAACATGCGGACAGCCAGCAGGATCGCTATTCCGGCATAAACGCAGGAGGAGCCGAAAATCAGGACCAGGTGAGCCCAGTTGAAGACTCCGGAAACCAGTTCCTTGCACACGAGCGAGACGTTCAGGATGGGAATGAGCGACAGGGAGAAGGTCAGCTCCACCCCCGGCAGCATCGCCGCGAGGGCCGGCAGAATGATGACCACAATCAGCGGAGAGACATAACTTTGCGCCTCCTTGTAGCTCTTCGCAAACAGGGACAGGGCGAGCAGTCCGGCCGAAAAGAGCACGGCAATCGGCACGACCATGGCGAGGGAGGCAAGAAACCCCAGGGGATCAATCTGAGGCATGGGCGTGCGCGCCGCCGCCGCGGCCGCGGCCGCCCGCACCGGCGCGACTTCCGGGGCAAACAGCCAGGCTCCGAGCGGAAACGTCACCAGAGCCGAGATACCGGCGAAGACCACCGTGGACAGCGCCGAGGTGAGCACGACCAGGAACTTTCCCAGCACGATTTCCGTGCGCCCGACCGGACTGCAGAGCAGGGTCTCAAGGGTGCCGCGTTCTTTTTCACCTGCTGTGATATCCATCGCTGGATACATGGCGCCGGTGAAACAGAGCAGGATGACGAGGTAGGGAATGATTCCGCCGATGAGATTCCCGCCCACTTTTTCCGGCGGGGCCACATTCTGACGCGTGATGTCGAAGGGTTTGACGAGGGCGGGCGGGAGCCCGCGCTCCGCGAGACGGGTCTGGATCGTACGCTCACGGTAGTCCCGGAAGAAGCGATCCAGTTCGCTGGTCGCGAACCCCGACTTGAATTCGCCGTCGTAGGTGTAGAGCCGGACGGTGGTGGCGCGGCTCTCGGCCAGCGCCGCGTCAAAGTCATCCGGCAGTTCGACCGCCGCACGCAGGGTCTTGTTCGAGATCGCGGTGCGGAAATCCTCGCGAGCAGGCACGACGCGGAAGCGCGGATGGGCCGCGAGGGCCGCCTGCACCTGGGGGGAGTCCTTTCCGCCGAGCACCATCACGGCCGGCGTCTCGGCCCGGGCCTTGCGCACGATCTTGGCCGTGACGAGGCCGAAGCCCAGGATGATGAGGGGAATCACCAGGGTCGGCACCACAAACATCGAGATGAGGGTGCGCCGGTCGCGCAGGGCGTCGCGCAATTCCTTCAGGTAAACGGTGACGATCTGGTGGACGTTCATGCAGCCCCCGTGGCGCCGATGGCCTTGATGAAGATCTCTTCCATGTCCGTTTCACCGAACCGCGCGCGCAGGTCCGCCAAGGTGCCCTCGGCGAGCAGCCGGCCCCCGTGGATGATGCCGATCGTATCGCAGAGTTTTTCCACCTCGCTCATGATGTGGGTCGAATAGATCACGGTTTTGCCCCGCGCCCGGCAGTCTCGGACAAAACGCAGGATGGTGCGGGCTGCCATGACATCGAGTCCGAGGGTAGGCTCGTCGAAAATGATCACCGCGGGATCGTGGATCAGCGTCCGCGCGATCGAGGTCTTCTGCTTCATGCCGGTGGAGAATTTGTCCACGCGCCGGTCGAGGAACTCGTGCATTTCCAGATCGTCCGCGAGGCGCTGGGTGCGGGCCGCGATTTCCCCGGGCGGCAAACCGTTCAGGCGGCCGAAGTAGGCGAGGGTCTCCCGCGCGGTGAGGCGCGCGTAGAGGGCGGTGCTGGCGGCAAGAAAACCCACCTGCGCGCGCACCTCCGCCGGACGTTCGGTGACCGAGAGGCCGGCCACGGTGGCGGTTCCACGGGTGGGTTTGAACAGGGTGGCCAGCATGCGCAGCGTCGTGGTCTTGCCGGCGCCGTTGGCCCCGAGCAGGCCGTAAATCTGCCCGGGCTGACACGTGAAGGAGACGTCCTGCACCGCCAGGATCTCGCCCCGCTTCTTGTCCTGAAATGTCTTGGTTAGGGCCTGCGCAACGATCATGCCGGGTCAGGCTCCCACCGGATGCCAGGTGGTCTTGAATTCGACCAGATTGCGGATCGGATAGAGGCCCTGGACCCGAGGGTCGTACCAATCGATCGGTGACTCTGCGGGCTGCAGGTGAAGTCGCTTGATGGAGTCGGCCGCGCCGATCTGCAGGGCCTTGGTCTCCTCTGCGGAGGTCACGCCGCTGAGTGCGCGCAGGTGGGCGTGGGTCGCAAAAGTCGGAATGAGCTCCTTGCGGAAACCGGTCAGCAGGTTGACGACCCCGGCGGGCAGATCGCTCGTGGCCAGGACTTCGCCGAGGACCGTCGCGGGGTACGGATTGGGTTCGGAGGCGAGGGCGACCACGGTGTTGCCGCTGACGATGGCGGGAGCGATGAGCGAGAGCAGCGCCAGCAGGGGCGCTTCCGCCGGAGCCAGGATGCCGACCACGCCCATCGGCTCGGTCACGGTGAAGTTGAAGTAGGGTGCGGCCACCGGGTTCACACTGCCGAGCAGTTGCTCGTATTTGTCGGCCCAGCCGGCGTAGTGGATCATCCGGTCGACGCAGGCTCCGATCTCACGGGTCGCGGCGGCCACACCCTTGGGTTGTCCCGGCGTGAGCGCCGCCGCCAGTTCGCCGGTGCGGGCTTCGATCATCTCGGCGAGGCGGTAGAGGATCTGGCCCCGGTTGTAGGCCGTGCGCCGGGCCCAGCCCGGCCCCGCCTTGGCCGCGGCCTCGACGGCATTGCGCAGGTCCTTGCGGGTGCACTGCGGAATATGCCCGACGAACGCGCCGCGCGCGTCCTTGAAGGGAAAGGTGCGTCCACTCTCCGACCGGATGAAGGCGCCGCCGACGTAGACCTTGGGGGTCTTGGTGATGGGGAGACGGGTCATGGGATCATCCAAGTTTGACATAGTCCGCGAGACCGTGGCGGCCGCCCTCGCGACCGAACCCGGACTCCTTGTAGCCGCCAAACGGGGAGGCGGGATCGAACTTGTTGTAGGTGTTGGCCCAGACCACCCCCGCCTTGAGTTCCGTGCTCATTTTCAGGATACGCGAGCCCTTGTCCGTCCAGACGCCGGCGCTCAGTCCGTAGGCGGTGTTGTTCGCCTTCTCGATCGCCTCGTCCACGGTGCGGAAGGTGAGGATGGACAGCACGGGGCCGAAGATCTCCTCGCGCGCGATGCGGTGGCTTTGCTGCACGTCGGTGAAGAGCGAGGGCTGGAAATAAAAACCCTTGGCCGGGAGCCGGCACGGGGGCTGGTGCAGCGTCGCGCCTTCCTTCACGCCGGCGTCGACCAGGCGGCGGATGCGTTCGAGCTGCTCGCGCGAATTGATCGCGCCGATGTCGGTGTTCTTGTCGATCGGGTCGCCCACCCGTAGCACGCGGATGCGCTGCTTCAGTTTGGCGATGACGGTGTCGGCCACGCCTTCCTGGACGAGCAGCCGCGAGCCTGCGCAGCACACATGGCCCTGGTTGAAGAAGATGCCGTTGACGATGCCCTCGACCGCCTGGTCGAGCGGGGCGTCGTCGAAGACGATGTTGGCCGCCTTGCCGCCCAGCTCAAGGGTCAGCTTCTTGCCGGTGCCGGCGGTGGCCCGCATGATCCGGCGGCCGACCTCGGTCGACCCGGTGAATGCGATCTTGGCCGCGGCGGGATGGGCGACGACGGCAGCTCCGGTTTCACCGGCTCCGGTCACGAAGTTGACCACGCCCGGGGGTAGTTCGGCCTCCTGGAGGATTTCGGCCAGCTTGAGGGCGGTGATCGAGGTGGTCTCGGCCGGCTTCAGCACCACCGTGTTGCCGGTCGCCAGCGCCGGGGCCAGTTTCCAGGCGAGCATGAGCAGGGGGAAATTCCACGGTATCACTTGTCCCACGACACCATGGGCGGAGATCGACCGGGCGCCGGGGAACGCATAGTCGAGTTTGTCCGCCCAGCCGGCGTGATAGAAAAAGTGGGCGGCGGACATCGGCACGTCGAAGTCGCGAGATTCCTTGATCGGTTTGCCGCCGTCGAGCGTCTCCGCCACCGCGAACTCGCGGGCCCGGTCCTGCAGGAGGCGGGCCAGGCGGTAGAGATATTTGCCGCGCTCCGCCCCGGAGAGCCGCTCCCAGCCGGGCTGGGCGCGACGCGCGGCGGCGTAGGCGGCGTCGACATCGCGCTCGTCCGCCACCGCGATCTCCGCGAGCTTCTGTTCGTTGGCCGGATTGATCGAGTCGAAGTAGCGTCCCGCCGCGGGAGCGACAAAGGCTCCGCCGATGAACAGGTCATAACGCGGCTTCAGTTTGGGATCGGCGGTCTCCGGCGCGGGATCAAATTCCCACAGGTCGCCGAAGATGAGTTCGGGCGCGGGGCGCGACGGGCGGCGTGACTTCTTCGCGGCAGGGGCGGCGGGCATGGAGGAAGGTGGACTGGGCCTGGGTGGGAGGCGCGGCGTGGCGTTCAATAGCTTTCGGTGGCCTCGCTAAAGGCATACGGGGCCTGATAGGCACCGGTTCGCTCCTTCTCCAACTGGCGGAGCAGGTCGTTCAGGAGCGAGGACGCGCCGAAGCGGTAGCGTCGGTTGGTCAACCAGGCGTCGCCGAGGGTTTCTTTGACTGCGACCAAGAAGGTCAGCGCCTGTTTTGCCGTCCGGATGCCGCCCGCCGGCTTCATGCCGATCGCCACGCCGGTCTGCAGGTAGTGATCACGAATCGCTTCGATCATCACCTGGTTGTTGCCGAGGGTGGCGTTGGAGGAGGTCTTGCCCGTGCTGGTCTTGATGAAATCCCCCGGCCGGAGCAGGCGCAGGGCGAGAAAGGAGGCCAGGCGGATGTTGTCGTACGTCTCGAGCTCGCTCGTTTCAAAGATGACCTTGAGCGCGGCCGGTCCGCACGCCTCGAGGACCGCCGCGATTTCGTCCTGCACGCGGCCAAACTCGCCCGCGAGAAACGCTCCGCGGTTGATCACCATGTCCACTTCGTCGGCCCCGTCAGCCACCGCCGCCCGCACTTCGGCCAGGCGGGTGCGGAGGGGGGCCTGCCCACTGGGGAAGGCCGTGGCAACGGAGGCGATCTTGACCGACGACGATGCACCCAGCGCCCGTCGGGCGTGTCGGACCATCGCCGGATAAACGCAGACCGCGGCCACCATTGGAATCTGTGCCGGGTCTCCTCCCGCGATCTCGTGCGGGGTCCGGGCTTTTACACACAGCGCGGCCACTTTTCCCGGGGTGTCCTTGCCCTCCAGCGTCGTGAGATCGACCATCGAAACGGCGAGCTTCAACCCGAAGAGCTTGGCGGCCTTCTTGATGGACCGGGTGCCATACTTCGCCACCCGCTCTTCCACGCCCACGGCGTCAACCGGGCCCATCTCATCCAGCAAACGGCGAAATGCCTGGGGGGGAACCGCTCTCATTTTTGCGGGGAACGCTGCCGGGTCGTCGGTTCAATAACAACGGCAAAGTCCATCGGTCGCCCATCGGACCTCCTCCGCCCCACGGCCAGACCGTCGCCGCCATCGTCCGGTCATGCGTAGTTCACCCCACGTGGGACCGCGTAGCATCGACCCCGGGGCGGTGACGTTTGGTTTCATGGATACGTGAAAATTTCTCCGCATTTCTTGGTAAAAAATGACGTAAGTAGCTCCATGTTATAACTATAAGGTCTGGCATTTTCATGCCTTGCGCTCTCGGCTGAATATGTTTCCGCGCCGGCGTGTTTCGTTCAAAAATTTGTATCCCAATTTGTCGCACTTCGGGCTTGAGGTCCTGTCTCTGGCTTTTCACGGTGGACCCTGCGTGGCCAATCCAGCTGTTACCCCTTCCGCTGTACCGTGCCGCAAATCCGCTCGTTGGCGTTTTATCGTGGCCGTCGCGGTGGTGTTTGCGGTGATTGCCGTTGGTGTGGCCTCGATGGAGGGCGACTCTCAGATCGCTTTGCTGATCGGAGTGGCTCCGTTGGTCCTGGTCGCTCTGGTGTGTCTCTGCAGCCCGTGCGTCAAGCAGCGGGATTCTGACCACCACTGAGTCGGGCAATCGTGGCCGGCAGCAAGATGTGCTCGGCGGCATGGATTTTGGCCGCCAGCGTCTCCAGGGTGTCCCCGGGTTCAATGCGCACCGCCATCTGATCGAGGATGGGTCCTCCGTCGACCTCCGGGGTGACGACGTGAACGGTGCAGCCGGTGATCTTGACGCCGCGTCGGAACGCCTGACCGATCCCGTCCAAACCTGGGAAACTGGGCAGGAGGCTGGGGTGCAGATTAATGACTTTTCCTGCAAACGCGTTGAGGAAACCGGGCTTGAGCACGCGCATGAAGCCGGCGAGCACAATGAGGTCGGGGCGTGTGGCAGAGAGGGCCGCGATCGCGCGCGCTTCGCCTTCGCCTTCGAGTTTCGTTTTGAAGGGAGCCGGGTCGATGAAATGCGCGGGCACGCCGAAGCGCGGTCCCAACGCGAGCAGGCCCGCGTCCGCGCGGTCGGAAAACAGGGCCACGACGTGGGCCTGTCCGAGTCGGCCGTCTTTTTCCGCCTGTAGGATGGCCTCGGCGTTGGAGCCGCGACCGGAACCGAGAATCACCACGCGCATGGACACAAAAGGGGTTGGGTCACACTTCGCCCGCCGCTTTGATCTTGGCGATCAATTGCGTGGTGCTGAAGCCAGTCAGGAAAGGGAGGAAGGTGATGGCCGCGCCGGCGCGTTGGAGGGCCTCGCGTTCCCCGGCGTCCAGTTTCTCCAGTGTGTAGTCACCGGCTTTGGTATAAACATCCGGGCGGAGGGCTTCGATTTCCGCGGTCAGGCGCGGGGTGCGGAAGATGATGATCGCGGTGACACAACTGAGCGCGGCCAGCGCGTAGGCGCGTTCGAGTTCGGTTTGAATCGGGCGGAGCGGTCCTTTCAGGGCTCGCACGCTGGAATCAGCATTCAGGGCAATGAAGAGGGCGTCGCCCAGGCTGCGGGCTTTTTGCAGGTAGTACAGGTGCCCCGTGTGGAGCAGGTCGAACACGCCATTGGTCAGGACCACGCGTTGACCCGCGGCGCGCAAGGTCTCCCGCTGGCGCACGGCCTCCGGAAGATCGAAGAGTTTGGCGTTGTCCAGCGTGCTCACGGCTTGTGCGCCCTGGATCAGCGGCGGTCGGCGGTCGCGGTGCTCGGGAGCGGACGGGGCGCGATCAGCACGCCGGGCAGCCCGGCGACGACTTTGTCCGTGGGAGTCACTTCCACCACGACACGAAACGTGCCGAAGGTGGCGTCAATGATCGGATCCACATGCCGGACCGTTCCGGTCACGGTGAGCTGCTGTTCCCCCAGGGCGAGGACCTGCACGGGCACCGACTGGCCTTCCTTGAAAAGGCCGAGATGGGATGCGTCGCAGTAGGCGACGAGTGAAAGCACGGAGGCGTCGACCACCAGGGCGACCGTTTCAAAGCGTTCGACCGCTTCTCCGATCGATTTGCTGGTTTTGAGGAAGATGCCGTTGATCGGGGAACGCAGGGTGCGGTTGTCGAGGCGCGCCTGGGCGAGGTCGAGGGCCGCCTTGGCCTGATCGCGGCGGCTTTGGAGCACGAGCGCATTGCTGCGGTACTCTTCATACTGTTTGTCGGCGAGAATCTTGTCGCGAAAGAGCGCCTCGGCCCGGGTCAGTTCGGAGGCGGCGCGATCATACTCGGCCTCAATGCCCCGCAGGGTGGCTTGGGCTTGGGCCACTTCGGCGGTCTCCTGCTGCGCATCGAGGCTGAAGAGGGCATCGCCGGCGGCGACGCGGGAGCCTTCCGGGACATGCAGTTTTTCGACAATTCCAGCCGCGCGGGAGGGGAGTTTGATGTCCTCGCGGGGCGCCAGAATGGATCGGAGCGAGCCGCGGCCGACGGCGTTGAACGCGTTCGACGCCGTGCCGGCCTGGGCTTGCACACCAAGCGTGACGCTCAGGAAACCACCGACAAGCAGGGCGCAGCGGAAAAAGGAAACGAAGCGGAACATGGCTGGGTCGGAAAGGGATCGCCGTGCCGATTCCGGCAGGCGTTCAAGTCGAGAGAGATCCAGTTCCATCCGTGAGTGAAAAGAAAGAGCACCGCTTACGTGAAGCGCAGGCGCAGGAAGTTGATGAAGTCGTGGAAGAGAACGTAGGCGACGGGGCGGCGGCCGCAGTCGAAGGAGGCGCGGCCGGCGAAGCCGGACTTGAGCACATCGAGCTGGCTGGGTTCGGCCTC